>NZ_JBSXOF010000018.1:0-468518 GCF_056859315.1 Methylophaga sp. F-2 | reverse complement strand
CATTTGAAGTGGAATACGTCGCAGGTCAACCATACGTTGGTGCAACATTAAGCATGTATCCCGCACCAGGTGGTACACACTTAGGTAACTTCATCGCTTGGGATGCCCGTGAAGGTAAGATCGTATGGTCAAACCCAGAACGTTTCTCAGTCTGGTCTGGTGCCTTAGCAACAGCGACTGATGTCGTGTTCTACGGTACATTAGAAGGTTACCTGAAAGCCGTTGATGCACAAACAGGTCGTGAGCTGTGGAGATTCAAAACAGCGTCAGGCGTTATCGGTAACGTCAACACCTACAAACATGACGGTAAACAGTATATTTCTGTACTGTCAGGTGTCGGTGGTTGGGCTGGTATCGGTATGGCGATTCCAAGCTTAGAAAACGAAACAGATGGTCTGGGCGCAGTCGGTGCATATAAATCACTGTCTAGCTGGACTAACCTGGGTGGTATTCTGAGCGTATTCAGCCTGTAAGACCCAGATGATATAGATTACTCTGTAATCTTAGTCTGAATAAAAGGCCCGACATCGTTTGATGCCGGGCTTTTTTTTGATCAAAAAAAAACCAGGCACAGGGCCTGGTTAAATGAAATATAGGTAATGCAATAATGTGGTAAACCACAAAAAGATTAAAGAAGCTGAAATTCTCTAACTTGGTGAATAGTCTATCTTCCATGGTTAATCATGTCGTGAGCATAAATGCATTTAAATTTAGGTGTTTTTTGCCTGACCAGGCTAAGAAGATCTTCCCGCACATTTAGTCATTTTCATCAAATTTTAAAACTACTGCTTTAGCTAAAACTAAGCAGATAGAGCCTCTACAGCTTTTCGGTGAATCAGGAAAATCCTGAATGGCAAGGCGGGGAATCCTGACGAAACATCTCAATCTGCTGTGTACTATCTAATCGTCATTCAAATAGGTTGGATGACATTAAATAAAACAATTTTAGAGAGGATATAGTTATGTGGACTAAACCTGAATACTCAGATATGCGTTTTGGTTTTGAAGTAACCATGTACATCTGCAACCGTTAATCACGGTTTTGATGTATGCCCGGGGCTTTCTGCTCCGGGCAACGTTATACCAGATAAAATTTGTTAAAGTCTTATCTGGTCTAATGCAAGTTTCTAAGGATAATTATGTTTGTACATGTTTTAGGTTCTGGAGCCGGTGGAGGCTTTCCTCAGTGGAATTGTAATTGCACTAACTGCAAAGGTGTAAGAGAGGGCACAATCAAGGCCAGTCCTCGCACACAATCATCCATTGCTATCAGTGCAAACGGAACAGACTGGATTCTGTTTAATGCTTCACCTGATATCAAAAAACAACTGGATGATTTTCCCGCTTTACAACCTGCCAGACAAGTCAGAGATACCGCTATCTCGGCGATAGTGATCACAGATGCACAGATCGACCATGTCACCGGTATGCTGACCCTTAGAGAACATAATAAGCCATGGGATGTATACACAACCAAGGCTGTTTATGAGGATCTGACCACAGGATTCCCAGTATTTAATATCCTTGGTCATTTCCGCGGCATCAACCATCATGAAATTGCAACGGATGAATCAAGCTTCACCATTCCTACAGCAGAAGGACTCGTGTTTACTGCCGTGCCTTTGAAGAGTGAAGCACCTCCTTATTCACCGCATCGTCATAATACGGTCCCTGGCGATAATATCGGTATGCGTATAGAAGATACGCGTACCGGCAAAAACTTATTCTATGCACCAGGATTAGGTGTAGCAGAACCTCATGTTATGGAATATATGGCAAATGCCGACATGGTTCTCGTTGACGGTACCGTTTGGACCGATGATGAGATGTCACATGAAGGCATTAGTAATAAACGTGCGCAGGAAATGGGCCATCTTGATCAGTCGAGTAAAGGCGGGATCATGGAGATCCTCAGTGGTATGGATAAACCACGTAAATTCCTGATTCATATTAATAATACTAATCCAATACTCAACGAGGAATCACCCCAGCGAAAAACGCTGGAAGCGGCTGGAATTGAAGTGTCGTATGACGGCATGGATATCGAGCTTTAACAGTCTAAGATGATTCTAGAGGAACAAAACATGTCAGAAAAACCAGCACCATGGACACGCGAAGAGTTTGAACAAAAATTACGCGAAAAAGAGTCACTGTATCATATCAACCATCCTTTTCATAAATTGATGCACGCAGGCAAGCTGGATCAAAAACAAGTTCAAGGCTGGGTCGCTAATCGTTTTTATTATCAAACGGCGATTCCAATAAAAGATGCAGCCATTATGGCAAATTGTGAAGATGCTTCAGTACGTAAACACTGGGTGCAACGCATTCTTGATCATGATGGTTATGATGGAGAAGAAGGTGGCATTGAAGCCTGGTTGCAGCTGGGTGAGGCTGTTGGTTTAACAAGAGACGAACTGGAATCACATCAACATGTATTGCCAGGTGTCCGCTTTGCGGTAGATGCGTATGTCAATTTCGCGCGTCGGGCTAACTGGCAGGAAGCTGCAGGCTCTTCGTTAACAGAGTTATTTGCACCAAAGATCCATCAAGCGAGGCTAGATAACTGGCCTGATTTGTATCCCTGGATCGACGAACGTGGATATCGTTATTTCCGTAAACGTTTAAGTGAAGCGCGTCGTGACGTAGATCACGGCCTACAAATTACGCTTGATTACTGTGACACACGTGAGAAGCAACAACGTGCTGTCGACTTATTACAATTCAAGCTTGATATCTTATGGACCATGTTAGATGCGATGTGGATGGCGTATATTGAAGGACGTCCTCCTTACTTTATGGAAGTTGAAAAATGACCGATCGCATCTTTAATGCTGACTCGACTCCTGTGCTGGCCCTGGGTTACCGTTTCCAATGGGAGCCAGCTCAGGATTGTTATGTACTGCTTTATCCGGAAGGTATGGTGAAATTAAACCCTGCTGCGGGTGAAATCCTGAAACGGGTAAGTGAAAAAAAACAAACTGTCGGCGAGCTTATCGCCGAACTTAAAGAAGCCTTTAATGGCGCTGACTTAGACGATGATGTCTATCAGTTTTTGGAGGAAGCTCATGACAACGACTGGATCAGACCAGAATAAAGCGCCTGGCAGTACCGGCGGTGCTGTAGGAATGAATGTCCGTGATAGCATTCGTCAGCCTCTATGGTTATTGGCAGAGCTCACTTATGCCTGTCCTTTACAATGCCCGTACTGCTCAAATCCTATGGATTTTGCTAGCGTCAAAAAAGAGCTGACAACTGAAGAGTGGATTAATGTTTTCCGTCAAGCACGTGAAATGGGAGCTACTCAGCTGGGTTTATCGGGTGGTGAGCCTCTAACTCGTCCCGATCTGATTGAACTTATCCGCGAAGCCAGAAATTTAGGGTTTTACACCAACCTGATTACCTCAGGTGTGGGATTAAATGCAGATAAAGCAAAAGAGTTCAAAGAGGCTGGTCTGGATCATATCCAGGTCAGTTTCCAGGCGAGTTCAGAAGATTTAAATAACCTGATTGCTGGTACCGATGCTTTTCAGCATAAGATTGAGATGGCAAAAGCGGTCAAAGCCGCCGGTTATCCTATGGTGTTGTGTTTTGTTACACATCGTCAGAATATCGATAAGATCGATGAAATTTTGGATCTGGCTATCAACCTCGATGCTGATTATGTTGAGCTTGCAACTACTCAATATTACGGCTGGGCAATGCATAATCGTGATCAACTATTACCGATGAAAGAGCAATTAGTCCGTGCTGAAGCGATTGCTCATGAATATCAGCAAAAGCAAAAAGGTAATATGAAGATCTACTACGTGGTGCCTGATTATTACGAAGATAGACCCAAAGCCTGCATGAATGGTTGGGGTAATGTATTTTTGACCGTGACACCAGATGGTACTGCTTTGCCATGTCATGCAGCTCGTGAATTGCCTGGCATGGAATTACCCAATGTCAAAGAATTAAGTGTGAAGGAAATCTGGGAAGGGTCGAATGACTTTAATCGTTTCCGTGGCTTTGACTGGATGAAAGAGCCTTGCCGTAGTTGTGATGAAAAAGAAAAAGATTTTGGTGGGTGCCGCTGTCAGGCTTATATGCTGACAGGCGATCCTGCGATGGCCGATCCAGTTTGTACTAAATCACCGGATCATCACCTTATTTTGGAAGCCATTGAGAAAGGTCGGCAGGAAGCTGAGAAACCAGCTGATATTGCCAAACCACTTGTGTTTAGAAACCCGAAAAATTCAAAAGAAATTTGTGGCTTATAAAAATCAATATGCGATTTTAACCAAGGGCCTGACCAAGCAATATGGTCAGGCCCTTGCTGTTAATGGGCTGGATCTTAGTATCGAGCCTGGACAGTTTTATGGTTTGCTTGGTCCAAATGGTGCCGGTAAAAGTACCACTATTCATATATTGACGACGATGACTTCAGCGTCATCGGGCGAAGCTTGGATAGCTGGTCGTGAAGTCAAACGTTATCCAGTGCAAACACGTGCTTTAGTTGGCTTGGTTTTCCAGGATTCAGCCCTTGATCGGATGATGACGGTGGATGAAAACTTACAGTTTGCTGCCGCCTTGTATAACTTGAATAAACAGCAAGCAGAACAGCGTATTGCTGAGCTACTGTCAGTGTTTGGCTTAGAAAAAAAACGCCATCAAAAATTAGTCGCCTTATCAGGTGGTCAACGACGCGCTGTGGATATTGCCCGTGGGGTTTTACATAAACCACAAGTGTTATTTTTAGATGAACCTACCATTGGTCTAGACTTGCCTAATCGTCGGTCAATATGGCGATTTATTGAACAGCTAAGAAAAGATGAAGGCATGACGGTATTCCTGACCACACATTATCTGGAAGAAGCGGAAGCCTGTGATCACGTTGATTTTATTCAAAAAGGGCAATTACAAAAAGGTGGTGCGCCTAAAAAGCTGATTAAAAATCTAGCGGCCTATATGTTAGAAATTGATTGTGCTGATACCGAAGTGGTGAGTCAGCAGATGCGTCCGCAATTTGGCGAGCCTTTATGGGAAGATCAGCATCTGACATATCGTATTCAAGATAAAGAAACCGATTTTTATCAGTTACAAAAAACGCTGGGTAATGCCGTTAATGCGATGCAGTGGCGTAAACCTAATCTTAATGATGTGTATCTCTGGACGGTATGTCCACCTGATTATGGGGTAGTGACATGACACATATGCTTGCTGTTAAGGCGGTGGTGGCAAGAGAGCTGACGAAAGTCTTCCGTCAACGCGCAAGACTGCTCAGTGCCATGGTCAGACCTATGATTTGGTTATTAGTCATTGGTTCTGGCGTTGGTAGTATGTTGCAGGGAGAGCAACAAGCCGGCTACCTTAGTTTTCTGGTGCCTGGTATTGTGGCGATGACCTTATTATTTGCTGCTTTATTGTCAGCATTAACTTTGGTTTATGACAAAGAGTTTGGTGTGATGCGCATGATGTTGATCGCTCCTATTCCTCATTATCTAATAGTTATTGCTAAATTAATTGCTGCAGCCATTACCGCTATGGTCCAGGCCATTTTACTATTAGTGATTTTGACCGTGATTGGTTTGATCGAAGTGAAAGTCGCATTATGGCTATTATTACCGGCTTTAGCGACGGCGGTATGCTGTGCGGCAATAGGCGGATTGATCGCTGCCTGGTCTAAAACCTTGGATAATTTTGCGGTGATTATGAACTTTTTCATCTTCCCGGTGTTTTTCTTGAGCGGTGCGCTATATCCAGTCAATCAATTACCCGAGATGCTGAAATATGTCGTATTAATCAATCCCTTTAGTTATGGCGTTGATTTGATGAAACATGTTGTGCCGACGGCGAATAGTGATTTTTCTATCATGACGGATATTTCAGTGTTGGTAGTTTTTTCAGTGCTTGCGATAAGCATTGCTTGTTGGCGTTTTTCTCGTGAGTCAGTTCATGAACCTTTATTTCATCGGGCTACTGGTAAGAAATAGGCAGTCTTGAGTGCGCCATAATCCGTGGCTTACAGGTCTAAGCTTATTGAGCTCTGACAGTGAAAGGCTGAATTAGCATATGTTAATATTCCCCTGTTTTCTCTACAGTTGCACCTATATAATAAAGCACTTATCCTTAGTCTCCTAACTGCCATAGCTCAATAATAGGGGCAACATGTGTCTTTGCTAAATCATGCTCATACCAATATGGTCATTCAACAGGTGCGTCCAAGCGATGTTCTGAATGACACTGTTTTAGCCGTGATGACGGATATCGCCAGAGCAGACTTTGTCGATGAAGATTCAGTGAGCATGGCGTATGCCGATACGATGCTAGCCATAGCTCATGGGCAAACCATGTTAACGCCCATCCAGGAAGGTCGCTTTTTACAGGCACTTGATTTAACACCAGAAACAAATGTGCTGGAAATCGGAACCGGCTCAGGCTATTTCACCGCGTTATTGGCTAAACTCTCGAATCACGTTATTTCCGTTGAATATTATGCTGATTTATCTGAGTTAGCAGCTAAACGCTTAGCTGAAGCAGATATCAGAAATGTCACGTTAACGGTGGGGGATGCCAGTCAGGGATGGCCGTTGGTTGAACGAATTGACACGATCGTTATCACTGCTGCCTGTGCCCAGGTTCTTGATGACTATTTACAAAGTCTGAAAGTGGGTGGCAAATTATTGATAGTAACAGGTACAGCACCTGCGATGTCGGTTCAACTAATCACACGAGTGAGTGAAAGAGAATGGCAGCCACAATTTTTATTTGAGACTGTTATTCCTTATATGATTCATGGTGAACCAAGCCAACAATTTGAATTCTAAACCAGAGTAGAAAACATGAAAGAAATGACCGCCACTGAATTTAGCACTTTATTATTAAGTGAAGCTCCACCAGTCATGATTGATGTTCGGGAAAGTCATGAACTGATTCATGGCATGATTGAAGGGGCAATACATATTCCTATGAACGAAATTCCCGCTCGTTTGGAAGAGCTAGGTCCTTACCAAAATAAAACGGTTGCGATTATTTGTCGTAGCGGTAAACGAAGTGCCCAAGTCGGCCAGTTTCTTGAGCATGTTGGCTTTAATGATGTGATTAACCTTGAGGGTGGTATGAATAGCTGGGCTATTGATGTTGATACCACGATGTCGACATATTAGTACTGAATATCATCATCTGAATGACTCCTAAGGAAGGAAAATGAAAAAAATTGCGTTAGGCGCATTGATTGCTTCGGCATTATTTTCCAGCTCAATTTGGGCTGAAGATTTATTAGATGTATACAAATTATCTCTTAACAGCGATCCACAGCTTTTAGCTGAAGCCGCATCTCGTCAGGCGGTCGGTGAACTAGATGATCAGGCGATAGCGAATTTTCTGCCACAGATTGGGCTATCAGCAAATGAAACAAAAACCTGGCTGGATTCATCATCACGTAATTTTACCGGTAACACGGACTACACCAGTCATGGCTACACATTGAGTCTGACCCAGTCTGTGTATAAACGGGAAAACTTTGTACAGAAAACCCAAGCTGAAATTGCCATGAAAGGGGCTGATGCCAGCTATAGCGTCGCTGAACAATCCCTGACATTACGGGTTGCAGAGCGTTATTTTGGTGTATTAGGAGCACAGGATGATCTGACCTTTGCTCTGGCAGAACGAGAGGCTATTGCCAAGCAGCTAGAGCAAATGCAACAACGTTTTGACGTTGGTATGGCGACAATTACTGATATTACTGAGTCACAAGCAGCTTATGATTTGGCTAATGCTAGAGTGATACAGGCTCAAAATGACCTTGCTAATGCGCAGGAACAATTGCGTGAAACGGCTGGCAAGTACATTGATGATCTGGTCGGGCTTTATGGTGAGTCACCGCTTGTAAAACCCGAACCGGCCAGCATCGATGCCTGGAGTGAAACCGCTATTTCTCAGAACCCGTCTTTGTTACTGGCGAATATCAATGTTGAAGCCGCAAAACAGACAATTGAATTACAACGCAGCGGCCACTATCCATCTTTAGGTATCGTAGCTCAGAAGAATTACAACTCTGACAGCGACGGTATATATGGTCGAAGTAATGCGACCAATGAAAGTCTGGGTCTGGAGTTCAATCTGCCAATCTATTCAGGTGGCGCTGTATCATCCAGAACACGCGAAGCGGGACATCGTCTAGACGAAACCATGCAGGTTGAAGAACAACAACGTCGTGCCGTTACTCGACAAACACGTGAGTCATATAACGGCGTGATGTCAGGCATCAGCCGTGTTAAAGCACTTAAACAAGCGGTGGTTTCAAATCAAAAAGCATTAGAGTCGACAGAAGCAGGTTACGATGTAGGAACACGGACAACGGTTGATGTGCTGAATGCGCGCCGTAATCTGTTTAGTGCAAAGCGTGACTACGCACGTTCTCGTTATGATTACATTCTGGATACATTGCGCTTGAAACAAGCCGCCGGTATTTTGAGTGTGAATGATTTGGTTGATATTAATAACTGGCTGGGTAAAGGCACTTCTTAAGTGAGTCAGGCTTTATCCATAGCGAATGCTGAAAAGGGTGTGCTGATAGTGGTCGATATACAAGATCGACTTCTGTCAGCCATGCCGCAACAGCAGCAAGAGATGATCCAAACATCGGTGCAGACCTTACTCGCTGCAGCCGATGTTCTTGCTTTACCAGTCTTAGTCACAGAGCAATATCCGAAAGGCTTGGGTCATACAGTGGCTGCCTTAAAGGACATCTTACCGGCTAATACGCCCATTTTTGAGAAAATACAGTTTTCCGCCTGGCAGGTTGATGATATTGCTGCTGTGCTCAAGCAATCGGAATATCAGCAAGTATTTCTATGCGGCATGGAAACACATATCTGTATATTACAGACGGCCTTAGATCTGCTTAAGCAAGGGTTTGAGGTGTTTGTGATAGAAGAAGCAGTATGCTCACGTGATAACAAGCACTATCAGAATGCTTTGAACAGACTTCGCGATGCCGGAGCCATAATCACAAATATTGAATCATTATTATTTGAGTGTCTTGGTGATGCCCGTCACCCTCAGTTTAAAACCATCTCAAAACTGATTATTTAGTTTTTCTTTTTTGAGCTAAACGTAGCTGCCTGCGTTGCTGGCAACGTTCTAGGGTTTGTAATTTTGCCGTGTCATCCATTGCAGACCAGCCAGTGATTTCATCAAGCCGGCGATAGCAGCCTAAACAGACATCTTTTTCATCCAGACAACATTTTCGCAGACAAGGGCTGGGAATGACTTGTTGAGATGAGTTAGATTGTCTGGTCATAGCTTGTCTCTCATGAGTACATGAATTAATTAATTGATCGTTCTACAAGCATCATGGTTGAGTTAGTTTTAGCCATGATAACGCTGACGTTTATTGGCTACCCCTGCTTTTGCCGGTTTATTCAAGCTGGGTAAATTTTCGTAGTCTGGAATACCTTTCACACCCGCTCGAGCGTAATCAAGCTTTAGATGATCTTTGACTGTCTGTTGATCAATGGCTAAATCTTCAGTCAATACAACAAACAGCAGTTCAAATAACCGTTTAAGTGCAATCTTCCAGGTACTGCCACTAATGTCAAAAAGTCGATCAGAGAGCAGCATGAAACGAGCAAATGCATCATCGCCCAGAATAAGTGGCAGCGTATTAATAAAGCGGCCGGAATTGCCAATCATATCCCAGAATCGTGCAAAGCGATTTACCCGTTGCATCGTCATAAAATCGACGCTGTTGGTCGATAAAATATTATACGGCGCTTGTGGATTATAGTTTAAAGCGAAGTTTTCATTATGACGATTAAGTGGCGCACCACGCAGCCGTTTCAGAATGCCTAGCTGAATTTCATGCGGGTTCAGAGCGACCAATTGATTAAAACTCTCAGCAAAATTATCCAGCGAGTCAGAGGGCAGACCAAAAATCAGATCGGTGTGTAAGTGAGCACCGGTATGTTCCCTCAACCAGCGAATATTCTCTCGGGTTTTATCATTGTTTTGTTTACGGCTGATAAGAGTTTGAATATCGCTGTCAAAAGTCTGAATACCAATTTCAAATTGCAGACTATTGGGTGGGAAACGTTTCAGCGCCTCTTTCAATTTATCAGGCAGATTATCAGGCACCACTTCAAAGTGGAGATATAAATCATCCGTCATTCGTTCAAGGAAAAATTCCAGAATACGAATACTGGTGGAGACCTTCAGGTTGAAAGTGCGATCAATAAATTTAAAGTTACGAACGCCGCGTTGCCATAATGCGTCCATTTCAGCCAGGAATGATTCCAGCGGGAAGGCGGTAGCTGTTTTATCTAATGCCGATAAACAGAATTCGCACTTAAACGGGCAACCACGAGACGCTTCGACATAAATCAGCCGGTTACGAATATCTTCTTCATTGTAGAGGTGGTAGGGCAGTTGTAATTCAGCTAAATCAGTAGCGAGACCATCAATATATTTTGTTTCAGGCCGTGCCTTGTCTAAAATTTGGCGGCACAGCTCTCGAAAGCTTTTTTCACCCGGACCACTGATCACAAAATCAGCTAATGCACAGATATCCGGTACATCCGGGTAATGGCCGACTTCCGGCCCACCAAGCACGATAACGGTGTCGGGTGAGATTTGTTTAATGACGGTGACAATGTCGCTGATTTCACGAATATTCCAGATATAGACACTAAATCCGATAATTTTAGGTTGATGCTGCAATAGCTGTTCGGCGATATTCAGTGTTTGTTCCTGAATGGTGAACTCGATCATTTTAGTTTTGGACGCCAGTTCTTCCATATTGGCGAGAAGATAGCGCAGCCCAAATGCTGAATGCATATAACGCGCATTAAGGGTAGTAAGTAGAATGTCGACTTGCTGAGTCATATTAGTTCGCTTGGTAACCAAGTTCAGCCGCTAATTGGCTGGCGTAGTGAGTGAGATCAGCCAGGACTTTTTGTTTTTGTTCAGGCAAGCCTTGTTGTTTCGCTTCAGCAAGCGCTGAATAAAACCGTGAGAAGTTAAGAATAGCGTCTGGTGTCTCATCTGCCAGTCGTTGTTGACGGTATTGCAACCATTGATCTTGTTCATCTTCAGTTAAGGACCCAGGCCAGTTACGAGCCCGATAACGGAATAACATCTCGGCCAGACGCGAGTCTTCAAAAGGGATAGATAATGTTTTTAACATATCCGGCTCAGCTGAACGAATAAGCTCCATCTTGCGTTTATCATTGTCACTGAAAAAACCACCGCTGTAGAGACTGGCATCAGGATCAGCGACCGGATCAAATGGTTTAGGTGTAAAAATCTGTGACAGCTTTTCGCTTAAATCACCTGCCGTATTCAACATGTCCAGGTGACGTTGATGTTGGGCACGATCAATATCTAAGCGTTTTGCTGCATCGTCATTTAATGTCGCTGCCGGCACAACCACCGGGCATTTATTGATATGAATGGTTTTAAGGGCCGGACGTTGAATACCTTCAGCCAGATCCGCTGAGGGGGTAAATAAACGTTGCTGTAATGTCTCTGCATCAAGCTCAATCAGATCGGTGGGATCATAACGGCAGTCGTAGACAATAACCCCATTAGGATTAGTCGGATCTTTTGCTAAGGGCACAACCAGTGCAGTGCCACAATATTCACTTGGATACATTCTCGACACATGAATGACCGGAGTTCTGTCATGGATATTGAGCAGCGGGGCAATATTATTTTTACGACGATTCTGATAAACGTAATCAAACAATTTGGGTTGGGCATTTTTGATGAGCTTGGCAATTTCTATCGTCGCATAAACGTCGACTAAGGCATCATGAGCGCCGATTTGTTCGATATTGTTTGCGGCTGTTAAATGTTCCAGGCGGAAACTGGGTTTGCCATCATCATGATCCGGCCAGTTGATACCTTCTGGTCGTAAAGCCCGGGTGAGTCTGACCATATCGATAATGTCCCAACGGGAATTACCGTTTTGCCATTCACGGGCATAGGCATCATAAAAATTACGGAACAAACTAAAGCGTGTGAACTCATCATCAAAGCGCAAGCTGTTATAACCAACGCCACATGTGCCGGGTTCTGCGAGTTCGGCATGAATACGTGCAATGAACTCGGCTTCTGTTAAACCTTCCTGCTGAGCTTTTTGTGGGGTAATACCGGTGATTAAAGAGGCTTGAGGATGGGGCAAAAAGTCATTGGCGGGTTTGCAATAAATCATCAGCGGCTCGCCGATGATATTAAGCTCTTCGTCTGTACGAATACCGGCAAACTGCAAAGGTCTGTCATAACGGGGATCCGTGCCAGAAGTTTCATAGTCATGCCAGTAAAGCGTATTCATAGTTAATTCAATATCTTAGATTTGTATAGATGGGATATATATCATTTTAACGTACAAAGCCATACATCTGCTGAGCATGTATGGCTTTGTACCGGTAATGGTGATTTATAAAGCAGAGAAAGCGGCTTTTGCTGCTGATAAGGTATGCTCGATTTCTTGTTCGCCATGGGCAGCAGAGACAAAACCAGCTTCAAATGCTGAGGGTGCCAGATACACGTCATTATTTAGCATTAAGTGGAAGAAGTGTTTGAAGCGCTCCTGATCGCAAGCCACAACTTGCTCGTAGTAGTTCACTTGGCTGTCTTCAGTAAAGAATAAACCAAACATACCGCCAACCTGGTTCGTTGTCATCGGAATACCCGCTTTATCAGCCAGTTCCTGTAAACCTGAGACTAATGTTTCGGTGGTTTTTGTTAATGCATCGTGAAATCCAGACGCCTGAATCAGTTTTAAGGTTGTCAGTCCGGCAGCCATGGCGATAGGGTTACCTGATAAAGTGCCCGCCTGGTAAACGGGGCCAAGCGGTGCGATATGCTCCATCACTTCACGTTTGCCACCAAATGCACCTACTGGCAGACCACCACCAATGATCTTGCCAAAGGTCGTTAAGTCCGGGGTGATATTGTAATGCGCTTGCGCACCACCCAGTGCAACACGGAATCCGGTCATCACTTCATCAAAAATCAGTACTGCACCATATTCATCGCAGATTTCTCTAAGCCCTTGCAGAAATCCGGGAACAGGTGGAATACAGTTCATATTACCGGCAACAGGTTCAATAATAATGCAGGCAATCTGATCACCGGCTTCTTTGAAACAGGCTTTGACGGACTCTAAGTCGTTATAACGTAATGTGAGTGTGTGTTCTGCTAATGAGGCTGGCACACCTGCAGAAGAGGGCACACCTAGGGTTAAAGCCCCTGAGCCTGCTTTCACTAACAATGAATCGGCATGGCCGTGATAACAACCTTCAAATTTGACGATTTTGTCACGACCGGTGTAACCACGTGCTAAACGAATGGCGCTCATCGTGGCTTCAGTCCCAGAGCTCACCATACGAACTAACTCCATTGATGGAACAAGTTCACAGACTAAGTCGGCCATGGTTGTTTCAATTTCCGTCGGTGCACCAAAACCTAAACCATGATTTACCGCCTCTTTGACAGCATCAATCACTTCCTGGTGTGCATGACCGACAATCATCGGCCCCCATGAACCAATATAGTCCACATATTTTTTTCCTGTCGCATCTGTCAGCCATGCGCCTTTTCCTTCGCGGAAAAATACGGGATCCCCACCCACACCTTTAAATGCGCGGACGGGCGAGTTGACGCCACCTGGAATATGTTTTTGGGCCTGTTGGAACAAGTCGTGATTATTTTGCATGCTGTTTCCTAATCGTCTCCGTTGTAACTGTGCGATAATTCTAAACTTATCTCATCTATTGTACTGATGATCATGAGTTTAAAACTACGATTACTAATAATAGTCAGCATTATTTTGCTGATTAACTTCGCTGCTGCCGGTTATTTCATGGTGCAAAACGCCAGATTAGCGCTTGCCCAGGAAATGGCCTCCAGTACGCAGCTGGCTAAAGGTTTGCTGGTAAATGCGCTCCCGACATTACGTTTTTCTAATGATCTGAGTGAGCGATTGACGCTGATTGTCGATAGTGTCAGACATACCCGCCATATTCGTGCCTGGTTTGAAGATATGCATGGCGAACCGTTGATTGGACAGGAAGATCAAACCGGCTTTTTTAATAAACCCGATGCACCGGACTGGTTTATTCGAATGATGGAGCCTGAAGCCGTCGCTTTCCGACGACTGATTACCAAAGGCAGTAAATCTTATGGTTATCTGGTAGTAGAGGCTGATCCCAGTGATGAAGTCACCGAAGTCTGGCAGGATATCCAAACCTTATTTTGGCTGGGTGTGTTCTTCTTATTACTGATTTTGAGTTTAATTTATCTGGCTTTACGTCAAGGTTTAAGGCCGTTATCACAACTGTCAGATGCGCTGGGGCATCTTGAACAAGGTGACTTTACAGCACGGGTGGATACTTCTGCTGTAAAAGAGTTGAATCCCATTCAAATCCGCTTTAATCATATGGCCAGCGTGTTAGAAAAAACCATGGCAGAAAATCATGCACTTGCCGGTAATATGCTCAGCTTACAGGAATCCCAACAGCGGGATTTGGCGCGGGAATTACATGATGAGTTAGCACCGTGTTTGTTTGGTATTCGTGTTGATTTAGGTGAAATTGAGCGAATTGCCGGCGAAAATCATCTGATCGAGATCGAAGAAAAAGTAGGCTCTGTAAAAACGATTACTAATCATATTCAATCTTTAGTCAGGAAAATGTTAAGCCGACTGCGTCCGATGACGCTGGATGATTTAGGTTTAACAGAAGCATTAAGAGATATGTTGCACAACTGGCGTGAGCGTCAGCCGGAAATTGACTGGGAGTGGGACTTTGTCGGTGAATTTGAATCACTGCCTGATACACTACAGGTAACGATTTACCGTCTGGTTCAGGAATGTACGACCAACTGTGTACGCCATGCCCATGCCAGTCATGTCAAAGTTGAAGTACGCCGGGAAACAGAGACCATCAAAGTGGCTGTAACGGATGATGGTAAGGGGCTGGATGCTAATCTGGTCAAAGGTTTTGGTTTAATTGGTATGCGAGAAAGGGTGTCAGCACTCGGTGGTCGTATAGCGTTTGATACGGAAGAAGGACGTGGTTTACAGGTCCGGGTGTTGATTCCATTAAAGGGTGAAGCAAAAAATGAAACAGGCATTAACAATTTTGGTAGTGGACGATCATCCAATAGTCAGAGCAGGTTGCCGTCAACTGATTCAACAAATTCCCTCGGCTACAGTTCTCGAAGCTGAAACTGGCGAAGAGGGTTATCGTCTCTTTCAGGAGTCGCAGCCAGATATGGTGTTGCTTGACATTACGCTGCCAGGTGTCGGTGGTCTGGAAGTATTAAGACGGATCAGAGCAAACCGTGAAGATGCCAAAGTGTTGATGTTTAGTATGCATGAAGATCCGGTGTTTGCATCACGTGCTATGCAGTCAGGCGCCAGAGGTTATATCACTAAAAACAACGCGGCGGATCACTTGGTCGAAGCGGTGAATAAAGTGCTTGATGGTAAAATTTACTTAAGCCCGGACATGGCTCAACAATTGGCCATGCTGAATATTGATGCAGGCACCAGTGCTCTGAGTGACTTATCACGCCGTGAGTTAGAGATTTTACGACTCTTGGGCGAAGGCAAGAGCATGACTGAGATTTCTGAAGTATTAGGAATCAGTTATAAAACGGTGGCTAACAATTTGACCCAGATAAAAAGTAAGCTGGATATCAGCAAAACAGCCGAACTGATGCGCTTTGCAATCAGCCATGGTATTTCATCGTAAATAATTGATATTGAAGGAAAGAGGAATAGGAATAAATTCCCGAGTTATTAGGATAAGTCGCTCATTTGAAAATCAGGAGTGATTTGTATTATGTATCTCAAGTTTATAGAAATTTCAGCTTCTATAGTCTTATATTTCTCTCTCCTTCTATGAAGGTTTCGCCAGATACAATTTGTATCTGGCTTTTTTTTGTCTAAATTCTACGCTAAACCGTTTCCCACTTTCCATTCTCTTGTTAAGATGACTCCTTTCGTTTACTGCCGTGATGACGGCAAATATGGGATTTGAAATCTATGCACCTCAAGCAAACCATCAAACGTGGTTGGCAGTTGAGTATTTTTCTTGCGTTGCCTTTTTTAGCCAATGCAGGCGCCTTGGATGAGGCGATTGATACTCAGGTCAATACCGATATTGCCGCTCAGAAGTCTCAAGAGAAAATTGATAATTTATCCGATGAAACCACGGATATGCTGGCGGAATACCGTGATGTTCTAAGACAAACGCAAAGTCTCAAATCCTATAATGACCAACTCCAGTCACTGGTCAATTCTCAACAAGAAGAAATGGCCTCCATCGCTGAGCAATTAAATAATATCGAAACAACACAGCACGACATTGTGCCGCTCATGCTGAAAATGATCGATGTCCTACAACAGTTTGTGTCATTGGACGTGCCTTTTCTGAAACAGGAACGTCAAACGCGTTTAGAGGCGTTAACTGCGATGATGGGACGCGCTGATGTGTCATTAGCAGAAAAGTATCGCCGTATTATGGAAGCCTATCAGGTCGAAACTGAATATGGTCGAACCATCGAAGCCTATCAGGCTGATTTGGAAGATGGCGAAATGAAAAAAACAGTCGACTTCTTAAGAATTGGTCGTGTCAGCCTGTATTACCTCACACTGGATGGAAAAGAAGCGGGTATGTGGGATAACGATAAAAAGCAGTGGGTCGTATTGTCTGATGATTATATTCAATCTATAACCGATGGCTTGAAAGTAGCGAAAAAACAATTACCACCGGATCTGATGGTGTTACCAGTTAATACTGTAGGAGAGAAACAATGAAACAACTGATTTCTCTTCTTTGTTTACTGACGCTGAGTTTGCCTGTATTCGCTGCGGATAAACCGGCGAATCTTGATGAGTTATTGCAGCAGGTCAAACGTGAACGTGTGCTTGAGCAACAACAAAATCAGGTACGTGAAGCTGAGTTTGCGAAAGCGCATGATCAACAAGCCAGTCTTTTGGCCCAAGCCAAGCAAGAATTAGCGGATCAGGAAAAGCGTACCCAGCAACTGAACACCATTTTTAACGAACAAGAGCAGCGTCTAGCCGAGCAACAAAGTCTGTTGGATGACAAATCAGGTTCATTAGGTGAGTTATTCGGTACCGTCAGACAAGTCGCCAATGATAGCCGTGCTGTGCTGGAAAGCTCGATGACCAATGTTCAGCATCCTGAACGTGTCGATTTCCTTAATCAATTAAGCGACAGCAAACAGCAACCCACCATCGAAGAACTTCGCCAGTTATGGTTGACCCTGCAAGAAGAAATGACCGCTTCAGGAAAAGTGGAAAAATTCACTACCCCCGTAATCACCACTACCGGGGATGTTGAGGATAAACAGGTTACCCGAATTGGTGTGTTTACCGCGTTTACTGAGGGCTTGTTCCTGCGTTATTTGCCAGAAACAGGCAATTTAGTTGAGCTGGCAAGGCAACCTGTGGATCGATTCAGAAAGCTGGTCGCTGAGTTTGAAGATGCCCAGCCAGGTGAGTTACTACCAACGGTGATTGATCCGACCCGGGGTGCGATTATGGCACTGTTAGTGCAAACACCGACCCTAAAAGAACGTATAGAGCAAGGTGGCTGGATTGGTTATATCATCCTGGTGCTGGGTGCGATTGGTTTGATTATCGCTCTTATTCAGTTCTTATCTTTGACCAAAGATGGCCATGGTATTGCCAAGCAGCAAAAACAAAAAGAAGTCAGTCAGAAAAATCCGCTGGGACGCATTTTGTCTGTGTACAACGATCGCTTAGCACATGATGTTGAAACCCTGTCATTAAAACTGGATGAAGCCATTCTCAGAGAAATGCCAAAACTGGAACGCGGTTTAATCACGCTGGCTATTCTGGCGGCGGTTGCGCCAATGCTAGGCTTATTAGGCACGGTTTCAGGCATGATCGAGACATTCCAGTCGATTACCTTGTTTGGTACCGGTGATCCGAAATTAATGTCTGGTGGCATATCCCAGGCACTGGTCACCACAGAACTGGGTCTGGCTGTCGCCATTCCTTTGTTATTGATTCATAGTGGTTTATCGAGCAAATCAAACCGTCTAGTGCAAATTCTTGATGAAGAAAGTGCTGCTATCGTTGCTCGTAACGCGGAAAAACAACATGACCAGTCTGTCTGACGGACTCTTTCAGATTGAATTGCTGATGGAAAGCGGCGGCAGTGTGCTGTGGCTGATCCTGTTTGCTTCGGTGTTAATGTGGAGTTTGATTATTGAACGTTATTTGTTTGTGGTGTTTGAGCATCCTAAACAGGTCAAACGTTTGATTAATGAGTGGCAGCAACGTAAAGACAGAAATAGCTGGTTTGCCCATCAAATACGTCAAGGCATGATTACAGAGAGTCGTATTTCCTTACAACGTTATTTGATGACGATTCGTACACTTACTATGGCGCTTCCTATGTTGGGTTTGCTGGGCACGGTGAGCGGAATGATTCAGACATTTGATGTGATGACCGTATTTGGTACCGGTAATGCCCGCGGTATGGCGGGTGGTATTTCTGTTGCGTTGATTACCACGATGGGCGGTCTGTTAACTGCATTATCAGGTTTGTATTTCAGCACTCAGTTAACCCAACGTGCAGAACGTGAAGTCGATAAAGTGGCTGATGCCTTGCGTAGAGAGTAAAGGATAAAAATGAGAAACCGACATTCCCGACGCCAAAGTGGTGGTATCGCTGAAATCAATATGACACCACTGATTGATATGGTGTTTATCTTATTAATCTTTTTCATTGTCACCAGTTCGTTTGTAAAAGAAACCGGCGTGGATGTGAACCGTCCTTCGGCAAAAACAGCGGTGAAAAAAGAACGGGCCAATATTCTGATTTCTATTCGTCCCAATGGCGAAATCTGGATGGATAAACGCCAGATTGATCGTCGTGCTGTCAGAGCCAATGTAGAACGTATGCATGCTGAAAACCCGGAAGGTTCAGTTATTATTTTGGCCGACGAAGAAGCGAAAACCGGCCTGTTAATTGAAGTTATGGATCAAGCCCGACTGGCGGGCGTGGCCAATGTGTCTATTGCTGCTGAACGCGACTAACGGCGGATTTGATGAGATTAGTTGTTGGTATTGTTCTCGCACTACTGGTTAACTTTGGTTTGTTCTATTTAATGGAACATATGACCAATAGTAAGAGTGTGGATAAACGCGATATTGAAGAAGTTCAGATTCTGGACTTTGTGCGTTTGAAAAAGGAAGAAGCGCAACCGGAAACCAAAAAGCGTGAGTTGCCCAAAAAACCGCCTCCACCGGATGAGCCGCCACCGCCACCTGAACCTGCGCCAACCCAGGCAAATAAGCCGGATGCACCGACACCAGAAATGGATATTCCAGCGATCGATGTACCGATGAATATCACCGGGGGACCGTATTTGGGGGATTTCTCCGCGGCCCCTAAAGCAGCACCCGCTCCAGCACCTAGTGACGCGCCGATGCTGGATAATGAAGTGGTGCCATTGGTACGTATTCCACCTAAATATCCGCGTGTTGCGTCACGGCGTGGTATTGAAGGCGTGGTGACGGTGACATTTATTATCACTAAAGATGGCAGGGTACGCGATCCAAAAGTGATTAAAGCTGAACCCGCCAGCGTATTTAATGATGCGGCGCTGAAAGCTATTTTGAAGTGGAAGTTCAAACCTAAATTAGTGGATGGACAGGCAGTTGAGCGTCAGGCCACTCAGGAAATCGAGTTTAAATTGTCACGATGAAAAAGCCATTATTAACGATCCTTTTTCTTACACTGTCTCTGTTGGTACTGGGAAGTGTATCCGCGGCTGATGATGAGAAACAATTTTTACTCAGTGAAAAAACATACAAAGCTTTGAATCAGGCACAGGAGTTGATGGAAAAAGAAAACTATCAACAGGCCAAACAGCAGCTTGATAGTTTATTGAGTACCGTTGAAAAGGGCAGTTATGAGCAGGCTGTTGTTCTACAAACTCTAGGCTTTTTATATTCATCATTAGAGCAGTATAAAAAAGCGACAGAGACATTCCAGCAGGCGCTGGATTTAAACGCATTACCTGAAGATGTCACACATACCCTGCGTTATAACCTGGCTCAATTGCTCATTGCTGATGGGCAATATAAAAAGGGCATTCCACTGATGGAGAGCTGGTTAGCCGCTGAGAACAAACCAGATAATACAGTTTATGTACTTTTGGCCAGCGCTTATTATCGTGTAGATAATTTTTCTAAAGCGGCCGACAGAATACAAATTGCTATTAAAAATGATAAAGCACCAAAAGAAGATTGGTACCGCTTATTGCTATCGTCTCATTTATCACTGAAACACTACAAATCAGCTATATCGGTGCTGGAATTACTGATTACCCGCTACCCTGACAAAAAAATGTATTGGGATCAGCTGGCAGCTTTATATATGCAGGAGAATAAAGAATTTACTTCTCTTGCCGTGCGTATGTTAGCTAAAAGGCTGGATCTGACCGAACCTAAAACGCTGGTAAATCTGGCTGATATGTATCGTTATCTGCGAGTACCATACAAAGCTGGTCAGTTACTTGAGCAGGGAATGGAACAAAACATTATTTCCAGTAACTTTGAAAACCTGAATAAGTTGGCAGACAGTTGGTTAGCTGCCAGAGAAAACCAGCGTGCCGTAGATACTTTAAAAGTCATGTTACCTATGGATAGTAGTGGTGATACCCAGTTAAAACTGGGGCAAATCTATATCAGTATGGAACAATGGGGAAATGCCATTGATACTTTATCTTCAGCATTAAAATTACTGAAAGGTAAAAAATTAGGCCAAACATACGCTATGTTAGGCACGGCTTACTATCATCAGGACAACCTTGAACAAGCCAAAGCACAATTTCTGAAAGCGGCTTCCTTTGAGGCTCAGAAAAAACAAGCGGCTCAATGGCTACAACATATTAATAGCCTGTTAGAGAAAAATGATGAGCCGGTTGCCTGATTTACAGCAACAGAAACAGGCTTTAGTTCAGCACTATAAATGGCTGCGTCAGTATGGTTGTAATGACTCTCATAGCGGTAATGCGTCTTTTCGTTGGCATGATGATGTCTGGGTCACGCCAACAGGCTGTTGTGCTGATACTTTAACCACTGATGATTTGGTGCTTTGCCACATTGATGGTCATTGTGGTGAGGGCGCGTCGCTTGATGCCCCTTTGCATGTGGCGGTGTATCAAAAAAATGAACAAGCTAGAGCGCTTTTTCATAGCCATGGTCCTTACACGGTCGCTATGACGATGAAGGAAAAAAGCTTCACCCCCATCGATTTCGAAGGCCAGTATTATTTTCCAGAAGTGCCAATTATTCATATCAACTATGCGCAGTATGTCGAACTGGCACCTGCTGCAGTTGCGCAGATCCTTCAGGACTATAAAGTAACAGTCGTAAGTGGGCATGGTGTCTATGCCTGTGCTTATAGCATAAATTTGGCTTATAAATGGACATGTTCCCTGGAGTTGTCAGCAAAAACAGCATGGATCGCCAAACAAATCTGATGTGTGTGACTTATTTTCGCAACAAATTCACAGTTCATTAGTCATAACACACAATAAAAATACAGAGATGGAGTAGCAATATGACTGCTGAGAATGCCTTGAAAAAATATGCCTCGATGGAGAGTTCTTATTTGAGAACGCCTTTATTAGATGGCGGTAATGCTGCAGATAAACGACAGGAAATTGCAGATTACTTCAATTTCACTTTTGAGCGTTATGAATCGCTGTTTGATACGCTAATTGATGATCAGGCGTATTTTCAGAAGTCTATTCCTCTACGTCACCCGCTGATTTTTTATTTTGGTCATACCGCCACCTTTTTTGTAAATAAAATGTTGCTGGCCGGACTTATCGATAAGCGCATTGATCCCAAATTTGAGTCTATGTTTGCTGTCGGTGTAGATGAGATGAGTTGGGATGACCTCAATGAAGATCATTATGACTGGCCAGCAGTGGAAGAGGTGAAAGCCTACCGCAAAAAAGTCCAGGCGATGGTGAATAAAGTCATTCGTCAAGCTCCCCTCAAGTTACCTATTGACTGGGAAAATCCATGGTGGTCGATCATGATGGGGATTGAGCATGAACAGATTCATCTGGAAACCTCTTCAGTACTGATTCGTCAACAACGTCTGGAGTGGGTCAAACCGCATCCAGCCTGGCAACCGTTCAGAGAGACGAATGAGGCACCGAGAAATAGTCTGGTGGATATTCCCGCAGGCAATGTTAGTTTAGGTAAGCCTTACTCAGATTCTATCTATGGTTGGGATAATGAATATGGTGAGCATGAAGCCGATGTTGAGGCCTTTCAGGCAGCCAAGTTTTTGGTCAGTAACCAGGAGTTTCTCGAATTCGTTGAAGACGGTGGGTACCACACAGATGAGTTCTGGTCTGAGGATGGTTTACAGTGGCGTCAGTTTACCAAAGCACAACACCCCACATTCTGGCATCAAACAAAAAAAGGCTGGCAGTGCCGTTTGATGGCGGAAGTCATTGATATGCCGTGGGACTGGCCAGTGGATGTTAACTACCATGAAGCAAAAGCGTTTTGTAACTGGAAAGCGAAACAGACCGGCCAATCTGTACGTTTGCCAACAGAAGATGAATGGTACCGACTCTATGAGGTGGCCGGACTGGATGAATTAACCAGCGATTTGGCACCCGCCAATATTCATCTGGATTATGCGGCATCCTCTTGTCCTGTTAACTTCTTTAAACATGGTGACTTATATGATGTGATTGGCAATGTCTGGCAATGGACTGAAACACCGATTTATCCTTTTGATGAGTTTAAAGTTCATCCTATTTATGATGATTTTACAACGCCAACCTTTGATGGCCGTCATAATCTGATCAAAGGTGGTTCGTGGATTTCGTCAGGCAATGAGAGTCGTAAAGCATCAAGGTACGCGTTTCGTAAACACTTTTTCCAACACGCTGGTTTTCGTTATGTCGTGTCAGAGGCTGAACTGGAAGAATACAGTTCTAATTACGAAACTGACATCATGCTTTCACAGTATGCTGAATTTCATTACGGTGATGAATATTTCAATGTCGCTAATTTCCCTAAAAAATTAGCGGAATTGGCGGTGGAGATGATGGCAGGCCGGCCAATGAAAAAAGCCCTGGATTTAGGCTGTTCTGTCGGCAGGGCCAGCTTTGAGCTAGCAAGACATTTTGACAAGGTTACTGGTATTGATTTCTCAGCACGCTTAATCAATCTCGGCACGCAAATGGCTGAACAGGGTGTGGTGCGCTATACCATTACCGATGAAGGTGAGCTGGTTCACTATAAAGAACGCCGTTTGGAACAGCTGGGTTTGGAAGATACGGCCTCTAAAGTTGAGTTTTTACAAGGTGATGCCTGTAATCTTAAGCCGATGTTTGAAGGTTATGATCTGATCCTGGCTGCTAACTTGATTGATCGCCTTTATAAGCCTGCACAGTTTTTAGCTACTGTTCACGAGCGACTCAATCAGGATGGCATTCTGATGTTGGCCTCACCTTATACCTGGCTGGATGAACACACTGAAAAAGAACATTGGTTGGGTGGGTTCAAAAAAGATGGTGAAAGCTTTACCACATTGGATGGTCTGAAAGCGATTCTGGAACCTCATTTTGAACTTATTCGCGCGCCGGAAGATATTCCGTTTGTTATTCGTGAAACCAGCCGTAAATTTCAGCATACCTTATCTGAGGTGACGGTCTGGAAACGTAAATAATGACGGTTGATTTTGACCAGAAAATAGATCGAAGTTTTAGTCAAAGCCTGAAATTTGATGCCAGAACGGCCTATTTTGGCCGTAGTGATGTTATCCCAATGTGGGTGGCGGATATGGACTTCGCTGCCCCTGAAGCTGTGACTAAGGCTCTGGTAGAGCGTGCTAAACATCCCATCTATGGTTACACGCTTCATCCTGATTCCATGTATGAAGCATTGATTGAGTGGAGTGCAAAGCGCTACGACTGGCAGATAAAGCAAAGCGATATCATTATGTGTCCAGGCGTTGTACCTTCAATCAATGCCGTCATTGAAGCGATAACGGAGCCCGGTGATAAGGTCATTGTTCAGCCACCGGTTTATTTCCCTTTTTTCTCATCGGTAGAAAAAACGGGGCGAGAATTAGTATTAAACCCGTTAAAGTTAGACAATAATCGTTATTTTATCGATTTTGAACATCTAGAGGACTGTGCCCAACAAGGAGCAAAAACATTACTTTTCTGCTCACCGCATAATCCTGTGGGGCGAGTCTGGACTCGCGAAGAATTACAGCAGTTGCTGGAACTGGCCGAACGTTATCAGATGACGATTATTTCTGATGAGATTCATGCTGATCTTATCTTCCCCGAGCAACAGCATATTAGCCTTGCAACCTTAACACACAGTAATAATGTGATTACGACGTTGGCGCCCAGCAAGACATTTAATATTGCCGGCATGGGGCTTTCAGCGTTGATTGTCAGTAATGTGCAACAGCGAAAAGCTATTAAAGCCATATTTGAACAATGGCACATCAGTCCCGCTAACCCTTTTAGTATCACCGCATTTGAAGCGGCTTATCGCTATGGTGAAGACTGGTTAAAACAGCTGAATGTTTATATTTACAAAAATAAAAAATGGGTAGAAGATTTTCTTCAAAAGCGTTGTCCTCAGATCCAGTTAATCGAGTCTGAAGGTACATACTTATTGTGGCTTGATTGTCGTGCACTGGGTATGGATAACGAATCGCTCAGACGCTTTTTTATTGAAGAGGCCAGGGTGGGCATGAATCCGGGTTATGTGTTTGGCGATAATGGCTCAGGGTTTATGCGATTAAATATCGGAACACGTCTTGAAGTTGTCCAGCAGGCTCTGGAAAACATGGCGGATGCTATTGCTGGTCTCAAAACAGTTTAATCAACACTCTTTCATGAGTTAAATGGAGTTTAGCCCCATGATGAATGATGAAATTGGTGAAGCTGCAGGCCTTATCTGGACATATTTAAATACCCGTGGCGAAGCGTCAGTCACGCGTATATGCAAGGATACGATGCTTGAGCCTAAGCTGTGTCAGCGTGCTATTGGCTGGTTGGCAAAAGAAAATAAGTTGGGCTTTAGACAGCAGGGGCGAACAGAACTGATCAGTCTGCTTTAAGTTTTGAGTAGCGGCGTTTCACAGAAAACGCCCCACGGATATCACCCATTTTGTAGCCGGTGGCCATGTCACTGGGATAATTTTTATCTATCAACTTCTGAACGGGTAATGCAATCTGACTGCCATGACACGATAAGCAGAGTTTATCAGTTGCAATGGCTTTCATATAACGCCACTCATATTCCAGCTCTGAATCTACTCTTTCTACGAAGCTGAGTGATTGAATAGCCTCACCCGTCTTTAGACGTGTTTCAAAACTTTGTAATACACCAGTTTCCCAACTGTCTGCCTCATTATCAGGATTTCGAACGCGTAAACTGGTTCGATGAATATCAAGACTGTATTTTTTTGAGACTTCGTCAGCAAGAGTAGGTGCCACCAACTTACAGACTGAGATAGCCTCTATAGGACCACCATCCTGCAAGGCGGACATCAACGCTTCTTTGAGATGGGTAGACAAATCCTTAATAGCTGCCTGAGCATCACGTTCAAACGCGATTTGCTCTTGGTTTTCAGCAAAAGCGGGTAAGGCTAAACCGAAAGCAACAATGAAAGGGATAAAACCTCGCATAGGCATTAGTTCAGAGCCATATGGAATACGCCATAGAACATAATCGGCCAGCAGGTGTATGGGCTGAGTAAAATATGCAACAGCGTCTTTTTAGGAGCGAAACCGACACCATGAATAAAACCGATACAGACACCAACTAATAACGCCATTAATAAATCATGATCCGATTTACCATTTTCCATCAAAAGCCGGTTAGGGAAAATTAATATGGCAGCAGATAAGCCCAGTGCAGTTAATAAACTAATTAAACGTACACCAGACTTATCTATCCACGAATTAGTCATCCAATGTATCCATCGGGCAGTTTTCTAACCACATCACATTAATGATACCGAATGCGACGGCTAATAAAACGCCAAGTATCCAAGCAAAATACCACATAATAGATTCCTAATAGGTTGAATGTTGGTTACCGCGAATAAAGTTCACGTCGAGTCTTCGCCACATACGACGATAGGTCCAGAAACTGTAACAAATTATAATTGGCACCATGACGATGGCCACCCAGAACATGATTTTTAATGTCAACAGACTGGAGGTGGCATCCCACATGGTCAGACTATGATTCACAGCATCACTTGATGGCATGACAAATGGGAACATAGAAAAACCAGCTGTCAGAATGATGCCTGTCAGTGTTACGGCACTACTTATAAAAGCCATACCAGGACGGGACAAGTGAGAGAATAGATACACACCAATCATCCCCAGAAAAGCAAATGCTGGGGCTAAAATCATCCATGGATATTGCTGATAGTTCAGCAACCAACCTCCCACTTGGGTGGTGACTTCTTTCATATCCGGAGTGAAACTTGAGTTTGCGGCTGGCATAGCGCTCACAACATAGCCATCCATACCAAAAGAAACCCACAAACCTGCAAGAGCAAATGCGATCAATAAAGCAACCGAACTGGCTTTAGCCACCTGAGTTGCCCGCCACTCCAGACTATCCAGTGTACGAATTTGTAACCAAACAGAGCCATGCATAACGATCATTAACAAGCTGACCACGCCGGATAATAAGGCAAAGGGATTAAGCAGTTGTAAAAATCCACCCGTGTAATTTGGACGCATCATATCGTCGAAGTAAAAGGGGACGCCCAACAATAAATTACCAAAGGCGACACCGAAGATAATCGGGGGGACAACACTTCCCACAAATAAACCCCAATCCCAGCTTGAACGCCAGCGTGAGTTATCCAGTTTGCTGCGATAATCAAAGCCAACAGGTCGTAAGAAAAGTGCAAATAGCGTTAACATCATGGCTAAATAAAAGCCTGAAAATGCCATGGCATAAACAAGGGGCCATGCAGCGAATAAAGCACCACCGGCAGTAACCAACCAGACTTGGTTACCTTCCCAGTGAGGGCCTACTGTGTTGATCATAATACGGCGTTCTTCGTCTGTATGACCGATAAACGGTAATAAAATACCGACGCCCATATCAAAACCATCGGTGAGAGCGAATCCGATGAGAAGAACGCCCATCAGCAGCCACCAGATTAATTTTAGTGTTTCATAATCAAGAATCATGATTAGCCTCTCTCTGCTGATGCTTCATAGTGGTAACGGCCGGTATGCAAGCTGCTCGGCCCTTGCCTGACGAACCGAATCATCAGATAGAGTTCAACAATTAACAGCAGGGTATAGAACACCACTAAGGCAATTAAACTGTTTTGAACATCACTGGCAGATAAGGTTGATGTCGAAATATGTGTTGGCAAAATGCCACTGATGGTCCAGGGTTGACGACCAAATTCAGCAACAAACCAGCCTGTTTCTGCCGCTATCCAGGGTAGCGGTAGACCGAGCATCGCCAGACGCAGTAACCATTTCTTTTTGTATTCTTGTCGCTTGGCGCAATGATAGAAAGACAAGAAAAAGATAATCAGCATGGCAAAGCCAGATGCGACCATGATCCTGAATGCCCAGAACATCGGTGCAACAGGTGGCACGGTATCATGCGCTGCTGCTTTTATTTGCTCATCCGTCGCATCGGTAACGTTATTGGTATATTTTTTCAATAACAAACCATAACCCAAGTCATCTTTGACTTTATCAAATTCGGCTTTGGTTTCCTCTGTTACAGGGCCGTCACGTAATTGTTTTAACAGCGCGTAGGCTTTCATACCATTACGAACACGGTCTTCATGCTCTGCTCTCAGGTCTTTAATCCCAGCTACGGGCTCAGTCACTGATCGTGTAGCAATTATGCCCAGCAAATAAGGGATTTTAACGGCGTAGTCTGTTTCCATTGTTTCGTCATTAGGCCAGCCGAACAAGGTAAAGGCGGCTGGTGGTTCTGCTGTTTCCCACTCGGCTTCAATTGCCGCTAATTTGGTTTTTTGCACATCACCTACTTCATAACCGCTTTCATCACCCAGCAAAATGACTGAGCATATTGCCGCTACGCCGAAACCTGCAGCTACAGCGAAGCTGCGGCGAGCAAAACCGACATCACGGTTTCTTAGTAGGTAATAAGCGCTGATACTTAATACAAACATAGCGCCAGTGACATAACCGGCTGCAACGGTGTGAATAAATTTCACCTGTGCGACAGGGTTGAAAAATACTTCGGCAAAGCTGGTGAGCTCCATACGCATTGTTTCATAGTTGAAGTGCGCTCCGACCGGATTTTGCATCCAGGCG
Source organism: Methylophaga sp. F-2 (assembly GCF_056859315.1). Lineage (NCBI taxonomy): Bacteria > Pseudomonadati > Pseudomonadota > Gammaproteobacteria > Thiotrichales > Piscirickettsiaceae > Methylophaga > Methylophaga sp. F-2. The sequence continues at coordinate 440,126 of NZ_JBSXOF010000018.1, read as the reverse complement.
TTTGCCACCAGAATCCACAATGCTGAGAGATTTGAACCTAGTGCGACCAGAAAAGTGGTGGTGAGATGTTGTCGTTTACTGAGTCTGTCCCAGCCAAGGAAAAACATACCAACAAAGGTCGATTCAAGCATAAATGCCATCAAACCTTCTATGGCAAGTGGGGCGCCGAAAATGTCGCCAACGTAATGCGAATAATATGCCCAGTTGGTGCCAAACTGGAATTCCATAGTCAGTCCGGTGGTCACCCCAAGGGCAAAGTTAATCCCGAATAACTTACCCCAGAACTTTGTCATGTCACGGTATATTTCCTTACCTGTCATGACATACACCGATTCCATAATCACCAGAATCCATGATAGCCCCAGCGTGAGCGGCACAAATAAAAAGTGATACAGTGCCGTGATAGCGAACTGCAAACGGGATAAGTCGACTAAGTGTTCAGAAATCAAGGTGAATCTCCATCTGAAGAGTGATTAATAATCACGTCAGCGACGGCGTCATGGTCAATGTCGTCGGGGGCGCTACTAAAAAATAAATGCCATATAAGAAAAAGTAATAACAGCTTGCAAACCAACATAATGCTAAGCTCAATTATTAATTTCCTATCAGTGAATAATTTCTTCGCCACTATTCCACCACAACAGAAGTTAAGAAAACATGATCTTAGTCAATTTTAGTCAAATCAGGTTGCAAGCTTTTTAAATTAAGGTGCGAATAATACGCCTGCTAGTCTAAAAGCCAGTATTTTGAGGTCCTTATTTACAAAACTTTACAAACTTGTCACTTTAAAAGCGAGGGAATATTTACACGAATTCGGATTAAACCGGTTTTTTTTCACAGATATGTTGCTTCTGTGTTGTCTGTTAGGCTTTTATCCTGCTAACCTTCGGTGGGAACAATTTTAGGTAGATATCTCAATAATGACGAATACATACAATGCATCTGCCATTGAGGTTTTGACGGGACTTGAGCCTGTCCGTAAACGACCAGGCATGTACACCGATACAGCACGTCCCAACCATCTTGCTCAAGAGGTCATTGATAATAGTGTTGACGAAGCGGTAGCAGGCCACGCGAAACAAATTCAGGTTACCTTACATAAGGATAATTCACTGGAAGTCAGCGATGATGGCCGTGGTATGCCGGTTGATATTCATCCGGAAGAAGGTGTTCCAGGTGTTGAAGTTATTCTCACGCGCTTACATGCGGGGGGGAAATTCTCCAACAAAAACTACCGCTTTTCCGGCGGTTTGCATGGTGTCGGTGTTTCCGTTGTTAATGCATTGTCCTCGCGTCTGGAAGTCAAAATTCGTCGAAACGCTACCGAGTATCAAATTGCGTTTGAAAGTGGTGCTTTGGTTGAAGCCTTGAATGAAATCGGTACGGTGGGTAAACGAAATACTGGCACCACTGTCAGATTCTGGCCTGAAGAACCGTTTTTTGATTCTCCTAAATTTTCTGTCCCCAGACTAAGACATGTACTGCGAGCAAAAGCCGTTTTATGTCCCGGTCTCGTGGTGACCTTTACCGATTTATCGGGTAAGGAGAAAGTGGAAGATCGCTGGTGCTACGAAGATGGTTTAAATTCATATCTTTCTACGGCGATGACCGATGCACCCTGTGTTCCTGCAACGCCTTTTGTTGGTCATATGAGTGAAGAGTCACAGGAAGTGGACTGGGCGCTTATGTGGCAGCTGGAACCTGGCGATGAGTTGGCAGAAAGTTATGTCAACCTGATTCCAACAGCTCAGGGTGGAACCCATGTTAATGGCTTACGTAGTGGCGTACTGGAAGCACTCCGGGAATTTTGTGAGTTTCGTAACTTATTGCCAAGAGGCGTGAAGTTAGCACCGGAAGATGTCTGGGAGCGTTGTTGTTATGTGTTATCCGTCAAGTTAGAGGATCCCCAATTCTCAGGTCAGACCAAAGAGCGTTTATCTTCTCGTCAATGCGCTGGCTTTGTGTCTGGTGTGGTGAAAGATGCCTTTAGTTTATGGCTGAACCACCATGTAGAAGATGGTGAAAAAATTGCCGATCTGGCAATTAATAATGCGCAGTCCAGATTAAAGCAGGCGAAAAAAGTGGTACGCAAACGCGTACAGTCTGGTCCGGCGCTGCCCGGTAAGTTAGCGGATTGCGCTTCTCAGGATCCTTCGCGTACGGAATTATTTTTAGTGGAAGGGGATTCGGCTGGCGGTAGTGCCAAGCAAGGCCGAAATAGAGAGTTTCAGGCCATCATGCCATTACGTGGCAAAATTCTGAATACATGGGAAGTGGAACCAGGACAGGTGCTGGCCTCTCAGGAAGTCCATGATATTGCCGTCGCTATTGGTGTGGATCCCGGTTCTGATGATTTGTCGGGCTTACGTTACGGTAAAGTTTGTATTTTAGCCGATGCGGATTCAGATGGTGCCCATATCGCCACCTTATTATGTGCGTTATTTGTCAGACATTTTCGCCCCCTGGTTGAAGCAGGTCATATCTGCGTTGCTATGCCACCGTTGTATCGTATCGATGTGGGTAAACAAGTGTTCTACGCACTGGATGATGAAGAACGTAAGATTATTCTCGACCGAATTGAAAAAGACAAAATCAAAGGTAAAGTCAGTACACAGCGCTTTAAAGGCCTGGGGGAAATGAATCCCATGCAACTGCGTGAAACAACGATGGCACCTGATACCCGACGTTTAATTAGACTGACCATTAATGCTGAAGACGATACGATGATGACGCTGGATAAGCTTTTGGCTAAAAAACGTGCTGCTGATCGTAAGTCCTGGCTTGAGCAACATGGTGATTTGGCGGATCTGGCCGCTTTATAAATGATAAAGAGATATAACCCATGACTACTTTCGTCGATGATTTGGAGAATATGCCGCTACGCGATTTCACTGAAAAAGCGTATCTGGATTATTCGATGTATGTCATTCTGGACCGCGCATTACCGCATATTGGTGATGGTCTGAAACCTGTTCAGCGGCGGATTATTTATGCAATGTCTGAACTGGGTCTGAGTGCCTTATCCAAGCATAAAAAATCAGCCAGAACAGTCGGTGACGTCTTAGGTAAATACCATCCACATGGTGATTCTGCCTGTTATGAAGCCATGGTATTAATGGCGCAGCCGTTCTCTTATCGTTATCCCTTAGTCGATGGACAAGGAAACTGGGGCTCAATCGATGACCCTAAATCTTTTGCTGCAATGCGTTATACCGAAGCGCGTCTGGCAGCTTATTCGCAGGTTTTATTAAGTGAGTTGGGACAGGGCACAGCGGATTGGGTGCCGAATTTTGACGGTACCATGGATGAGCCGTCCTTGTTGCCAGCCCGGTTGCCTAACCTATTACTAAACGGTACGACAGGGATTGCTGTGGGGATGGCCACTGATGTGCCTCCTCATAATCTGCGTGAAGTGGTTAATGCCTGTTTACGCCTATTAAAAACACCCAAAAGTACTCTGGAAGATTTGCTTGAAGATATTCAGGGGCCGGATTTCCCAACTGGGGCTGAAATCGTTTCCAGTCGCGATGAAATTCATAAAATGTATGCCACCGGGCATGGCTCGATAAAACAACGGGCATGTTATAAAAAAGAAGAAGGTGAAATCATCATCTATGAATTGCCCTATCAGGTGTCCGGGGCAAAAGTGCTGGAGCAAATTGCGGCTCAGATGCAGGCAAAAAAATTACCGATGGTAGCCGATTTGCGCGATGAGTCGGATCATGAAAATCCAGTTCGTCTGGTCATTATGCCTCGTTCCAACCGGGTTGATATCGACAGTCTGATGTCGCATTTATTTGCGACGACTGATTTAGAACGCAGCCATCGTGTCAATATGAATATGATTGGCATGGATGGTCGTCCGCAGGTGAAAAATCTGTTGGATATGCTGCAGGAATGGTTGGCCTATCGTGTAGAAACGGTTCGTCGTCGTTTGCAATATCGTCTGGATAAAGTGCTGGATCGCATGCACGTCCTGGAAGGTTTACTCGTTGCCTATCTGAATATCGACGAAGTCATTGCGATTATCCGTACTGAAGATGAACCCAAAGCAGTGATGATGGAACGATTCGGTATTACTGACAGACAAGCCGAAGCCATTTTAGAACTGCGTTTACGCCATTTAGCCAAGCTGGAAGAGATGAAAATCCGTGGCGAAATGGATGAGTTGAGTAAAGAGCGCAAACAGCTTGAATTATTACTAGGCTCAGACACACGCTTAAAAACACTTATTCGAAAAGAATTGACGGCTGATGCAGAAAAATTTGGTGATGACAGACGCTCAAACATCATTGAAAGAAAGGCCGCAAAAGCATTAAATGCCACGGAATTATTACCGACAGAACCATTGACCATCGTGTTATCTGAAAGTGGTTGGGTACGCGCTGCTAAAGGTCATGATGTTGATCCTGCTTCGTTAAATTTCCGTACAGGTGATCGTTATTTTGCTTCAGTAAAAGCCAGAAGTAATCAACAGATTGTGTTTCTGGATGATACTGGACGTAGTTACTCGCTGGGAGCACACACGCTCCCTTCTGCCAGAGGTCAGGGTGAACCTTTAAGCGGGCGTTTACAATCACCTGCCGAGGCCAGGTTTGTGGCTGTGATGGTAGTTGAACCTGAACAGTCCGTCTTACTGACCAATACGGCAGGTTACGGATTCATCACCACGCTTGATAATTTATTGGCTAAAAATAAAGCAGGTAAGGCCATTTTTAATATTCCAAAAGGCGCTGCTTTGCTGCCACCGTTATTTATTGACAGTAAAGAGACACAGATTGCCGTTGCCTCCGGCGATGGTCGTTTACTGGTGTTTCCTGCTGATGACATTCCGGAAATGAATAAGGGCAAAGGGGTTCGTCTGATCAATATTCCTCAGGCCAAATTCACCTCGGGTCAAGAATGGATGCAATCTGTCGTTATAGTACCTAATGAACAGGGGCTCACCTTACATGCTGGCCGACGTCATTTAACGTTAAAAGCCGCTGATTTAGCCCATTATGAAGGCAGTCGTGGTAAAAGAGGACATAAGCTTCCACGCGGCTTACAGAAAGTCAGTGGTATGGAAGTCGCTGAATAAATTTCATTACCGTGACAACGATGTCATATGACGCTGATAGCGTTGAAGAACAGCCAAAGTATTCTTTCTTCAGCCACATGGCTGTTTTTGCGTGATTTTATAACGATCGCTGCTCAATCTTGTTAAGATATGAGCGCTTAAATAACAAGAGCTTAAAGACCAAACAATCTAATGAAAATCCTGATAAGCAATGATGACGGGTATATGTCGAAAGGCATTCGCACTCTGGCAAAAGCGATGGCAGAACTGGGGGAGATCACCGTTGTCGCCCCTGATAGAAACAGAAGTGGTGCCAGCAATTCACTGACACTGGAAAATCCGCTAAGACTTGAACAACAAGAAGATGGCGTCTATCGCGTTGAAGGCACGCCGACAGACTGTGTGCATCTGGCGATTACAGGCTTACTGGAGGATGAACCGGATATGGTGGTGTCGGGTATTAATGCTGGCGCCAATCTGGGTGATGATGTGCTTTACTCTGGTACGGTAGCGGCGGCCATGGAAGGACGTTTTCTTGGCTTGCCAGCAATCGCTATATCACTCACATCGCATAATGGCACCCACTACGAGACAGCAGCCTGGGTAGCCAAGAAACTTGTTGCCCAGCTTAAGTTATCTGCATTACCCGCTGATACGATTCTGAATGTGAATGTGCCGGATTTACCTATTGACGAAATTACCGGTATTGAAAGTACAAGACTTGGCCATCGTCACAAAGCCGAGCCGGTCATTAAAGAAGTGGATCCACGTGGTCGTATGATGTACTGGATTGGGCCTGCTGGTGAAGAGGAAGATGCGGGTCCAGGAACTGATTTTGATGCTATCCGGCGCGGTGCTGTTTCGGTGACTCCTTTGCAAATTGATTTAACACGCTACGATGCTATTGATGGCGTTGCCAACTGGTTGAAAGATATCTGAAATGAAAACCGACTACCGAGGCATCGGCATGACCTCACAGCGCACACGCGATCGATTGGTAACTCGATTACAGGAGCGTGGAATCAAGAATAATGAAGTGCTTTCTGTCATTCGTGAGATGCCAAGACATTTATTTGTCGATGAAGCTTTAGCCAGCCGTGCTTATGAAGATACGGCTTTGCCGATTGGTCATGGTCAGACTATTTCACAGCCATATATTGTGGCAAAAATGACTGAAATCCTGCTCGAAGATGGGCCACGCCAGAAAATTCTGGAAGTAGGAACGGGTTCCGGTTATCAGACAGCGGTGTTATCTAAACTGGTTGAACGGGTCTACAGTGTTGAACGAATTTCACCGCTGCAAAATCAGGCTCGTGAACGTTTTTATCAACTTAAACTCAATAATATAAAACTCAAACACAGTGATGGTAACTGGGGTTGGGAATGGTATGCACCGTATGACGGTATTATTGTGACCTGTGCGCCTGAACACATCCCATTAGAATTATTAAAACAGTTAGCGCCGGGCGGACGTCTGGTGATACCGGTTGGTACAAGTCAGGGTCAGTCTCTACGTGTGATTGATCGTCAGGGTGACAGGTACGAAGAAACGGAGTTAGATCCTGTCAGTTTTGTTCCTCTATTGAGTGGTCAGATTTAATGCGCTTATTTTCAGGTTTGTATGCACAAGTGATGATATGGGCCCGACATAAGTACGCGACCTACTGGTTAGCTTTAGTCAGTTTTACCGAGTCTTCCTGTTTTCTTGTGCCACCGGATGTAATGCTGGCACCGATGACCTTAGCCAGACCAGAACGTGCCTGGTTTCTGGCTACTTTAACCACAGTGACATCAGTTTTAGGCGGACTGTTGGGTTATCTCATTGGCTTGTTTGCTTTTAATATGGTTGAACCCTGGCTGGTGTCTTTAGGTTATATGAATGCATATAACCATGCTGCAGAGTGGTTCCATGAGTGGGGAATCTGGGCCATTTTTCTTGCTGGATTTACACCGATTCCCTTTAAAATCTTTACTATCGCGGCCGGCGTAGCCAGCATGGCTCTATTACCATTTATATTTGGTTCTTTGGTTGGGCGGGGAATGCGTTTCTTTCTGGTGGCGGCTTTAATGCGTTGGGGCGGTGCTGAGTTAGAGTCAAAACTTCATTTATGGATTGATCGTATTGGCTGGTTTACGGTGTTAGCACTGGTGATAGGTTATTTTATCTTCATATAAATTTATGCAATGGATCTGGCCGTTACTACTGGTTTTTACCTTAACATCCTGTGGTGGTGGAAGCCGGGCGTTGGCGCCAGTTGGTTCCTATGGTTATGAAAGCAATCAGCGGAAAATAGCCAAAACGCCTTATTCTTATACGGTCAAAAAAGGCGATACTCTGTATTCCATAAGTTGGCGTTATGGAATGGATTACAAGGAATTGGCGCGTATTAATGGCATTCGGTCTCCTTACACCATATACGTCGGACAAAAGTTAAAATTCAGAGGTTCTACGTCAAGTACTAGGGCGCCGTCCAGTTCCAGCAAACAAAAAGTAGTGACCAAGCCGACGACGCCTGCACCAAAACCTAAAACACAAGCGAAGCCAACTTCCCAGCCAGCAACTGCCTCAACAAACTCCAGCTATACGGGTAGCCAGAACTTGCAATGGCGCTGGCCGACGGATGGACTGGTGATTGCGACATATTCCAATAGCAGTTCAGGTGGTAAGGGTATTGATATTTCTGGCAAAGCCGGGCAACCGGTAGTCGCCGCCGCTTCAGGAAAAGTGGTTTACAGTGGTAATGGTTTGCCGAGATATGGCAACTTATTGATTATAAAACATAACGATGTTTACTTGAGTGCCTATGCGCATAACGAACGTTTGTTAGTGAAAGAGGGCGAGGTTGTGAAGTCTGGGCAAAAGATTGCCACATTAGGACGGACCGGTACTCAGCGATACCAACTGCATTTTGAAATTCGTCGTAATGGTAAACCTGTCGATCCACAACGTTTTCTACCCAAACAATAAACGCTGGGTACGCCATTTTTATGACAAATCAGCTACAATATGTGGCTTGCCGGATTCGCCGGTAGTTCAATCAAATTTACTAGAGGTTACCTTTGGAACTAGGCGCAACGATGCAGCGAATCAAAGACCTACGGGATCGCAGTGACGATCTTAGGGGGTATCTTTGACTATGATGAGAAAGCTGAACGATTAATTGAAGTCACGCGCGAACTGGAGTCGCCCAGTGTGTGGGAAAATCCGGAAACTGCTCAGAAACTAGGGCAGGAACGTGCGAGTTTAGAAAAAATTGTCACCACCTTATCCGGCCATCGTGACATGCTGGATGATGCAAAAGAATTACTCGAATTAGCCGTTGAAGATAATGATCAGGCCACGTTTGATGCGATCCAGGCTGATCTGAATGAATTAGAAAAAGGTCTGGAAAAGCTGGAATTTCAACGCATGTTCTCCGGTAAGCTGGATAAAAACAATGCCTATCTGGACATTCAGTCAGGTTCTGGTGGAACTGAGGCGCAAGACTGGGCAAATATGATTTTGCGTATGTATCTGCGTTGGGGTGAGTCACAAGACTATAAAGTCGAATTGATGGAAGTCTCTGCTGGTGAGGTGGCGGGTATTAAAAGTGCCACAGTCCGGTTTGAAGGCGAATATGCCTTTGGTATGCTGCGGACCGAAACCGGTGTACACCGCCTGGTTCGTAAGTCACCGTTTGATTCTGGTGCGCGTCGCCATACCTCATTTGCATCGGTATTCGTTTATCCGGAAGTGGATGACACCATTGAAATTGATATCAACCCGGCAGATCTGAGAACCGATACTTATCGTTCCAGTGGTGCCGGCGGTCAGCATGTTAATACGACGGATTCTGCTGTTCGTATTACGCATGTACCTACCAATACGGTGGTGCAATGTCAGACCGAACGCTCGCAGCATCAGAATAGAGACCGTGCAATGAACCAGTTACGTGCGAAACTGTACGAACTGGAGTTGATGAAACAAAACGAAGTGAAACAGGCTGCTGAAGAGTCGAAGTCAGATATTGGCTGGGGCAGTCAGATACGTTCTTATGTGCTCGATCAGTCCCGCATCAAGGACCTGCGAACAGGCGTCGAAACCGGCAATACTCAAGCGGTCTTAGATGGTGACCTGGACCAATTTATTGAAGCCTCACTCAAATCAGGATTATAAGCTGGAAACCCGAATGACAAATGAAACAGAATTGGACGAAAACCGATTAATTGCCCAACGCCGTGAAAAACTGGCCGACTTAAGAGAGCAGGGCAATGCTTTTCCTAACGACTTCCGTCGTAATGTAATGAACGCTGAATTACAGGCAGAATACGCAGAGTGGGATGCTGAAAAATTAAAGGCAAATCCATTACGCGTGAAGATTGCCGGCCGTATGATGACCAAGCGTGTCATGGGTAAAGCAAGTTTTGCCACCATTCGTGATATGTCTGGCAATATTCAGTTGTATGTCGCACGCGATGAATTACCGGAAGGTGTCTATGCGCAATTTAAAAGTTGGGATTTAGGCGATATTATCGGTGCTGAAGGCACACTATTTCGTACCCAGAAAGGCGAGTTGTCGGTGCATGTTGATAGTATTCAGCTTTTAACAAAATCGCTCAGACCATTACCAGAAAAATTCCACGGATTATCGGATCAGGAAACACGCTATCGTCAACGCTATGTTGATTTAATCATGAACGAAGCCAGTCGTGATGTGTTCCGTATTCGTACCAAAATTGTTGATGGTGTTCGTCGTTACCTGATGAGCAAGGATTATCTGGAAGTGGAAACACCGATGATGCAGGCAATTCCAGGTGGTGCCACAGCCCGTCCATTTACGACACATCACAATGCGCTGGATATGGGCTTATACTTGCGTATTGCCCCAGAGCTTTATCTGAAGCGTCTGGTAGTCGGTGGTTTCGAACGCGTATTTGAAATCAATCGTAACTTCCGTAACGAAGGTTTATCGACTCGTCATAATCCAGAATTCACCATGGTGGAGTTTTACCAAGCCTATGCTGACTACCATGAATTAATGGATTTGACTGAGGATATGCTGCGTACCATCACGCAAGATGTGTTGGGTACAACGCAAGTGCACTATCAAGGTTTAGACATTGATTTTGCCAAACCCTTTACCCGAATGACCGTGAAAGAGTCGATTCTGCATTTCAATCCTGAATTAAAAGCTGAACAACTGGATGATATTGAGTCTGCACGTGCAATCGCTAAATCATTAGATATCGCGCTGAAAGACAGTTATGGTTTGGGTAAAGTCCAGATTGAGATTTTTGAAAAAACCGTTGAACACCGTTTAATGGATCCGACTTTCATCACGGCTTATCCAACCGAAGTCTCACCATTAGCGCGTCGTAATGATAATGATCCGTTTGTGACCGACCGTTTTGAATTTTTTGTCGGTGGTCGTGAAATTGCTAATGGCTTCTCAGAGCTTAATGATGCCGAAGATCAGGCGGAACGTTTCAAAGCACAGGTGGAAGAAAAAGACGCCGGTGACGATGAAGCGATGCATTATGATGCCGATTACATTCGTGCTCTTGAATACGGTATGCCACCTACCGCGGGTGAGGGTATCGGTATTGATCGACTGGTGATGTTACTGACAGACTCACCTTCTATAAGGGACGTCTTGTTATTCCCGCATATGCGTCCTGAATAGTTATATATTAGTTAATAAAAAAGGCGAGTTTTGACTCGCCTTTTTTGTTTCTGTTTTATTGCAGGGGGAGGTTGTAAGAGGCACGAACCCCAAAAGTTTTTATTCAGCCGCCGGACATGCACCAATCCGTTTTGCGGTAAAATTCATCTTCATCACCATCACCCCCATCGGACTATTCATTTCACTGCTCATTTGACCATCCATATGATCACCGTGGAAATTAGTGTGGCCGATAAAGTGATTTTTTATACCTTGAATATCACAGTCAACAGCAAAGTCAGCACTATCCCGTAATACCTTTACTTTTTGAACAATACACTGCTGAGGTATTTCCAACATATTCACACCTTTATCAATCTGAGCCTGGGTCAGACATTCCTGATTGGTGCTGGTTTGTGGTTGCAGTGACATCGGGCCTTCGATGGTTGTGGTTGTGGTATGAGCCCAAATGCCGGGGTGGAGGTTAGGTGTTTCAGCAAGAACGGGGAAACTGATAATGGTCAGACTAAAACAGATCAGTAACATATAAGCGCGTTGAAACATGAGACGTTCTCCTAGAGTTTTATTCATCACTGAATAATGAATCTCGCACATATTGCCGCGAGTTTCTCAATATAGCAATGCGTCTATGGTGAAATAGTGATAACTGGTTTGACACGCACTGCTTGCCAAAAATAACGTGACCAGTAGCTGTTGTGCATACTGGAAATAGTAACGCCGATTTTGGTCGACACATGCAAAAATTTATCGTCTTCTAGATAAATTCCGACATGACTGCCCTTACGGAAAAAAACCAAGTCCCCAGATTTGAGTTCGCTTCGTTTTATCGGATGCCCCTGCAGGATTTGTTGCGACGTTGTTCTGGGCATAGGGATGCCAAATAGTGTTTGATACGTCTGCTGTACAAAAGCAGAGCAATCTATACCAGAGTGACTATTACCACCTAAACGGTAAGGGGTGCTTGCCCATTGTTGATATTGACGATAAAGCAGACTAAGCGTTTGTTGCTGATCAGGCGTAGCAATGGCTTGTGGTGGAGGGCTATAACTATAGTCGGGAGGACTCGTCTGACAAGCAGCGAGCAGATTGAGTAAGGACAGAATTATGAAGCGCCATAAATAGCGGTTTAACCGATTAATCTCTAAGTGGAGAATATGCATATCACACAGTTCTGTCTCTTTGCTTCCAAATAAACAAAAAGGGCAGTATGACTGCCCCTTATGCATAAATTTAGTTTTAAGGTTTGATGTTAAATAAAGCTAATGCTTCCAGATATTCTTCACTATTTTCGTCAATTTCATATACAGTCAGACCTGTATCTGCACCCACTTTCTCGAAAGAAATCACTTTATTTAATGTGAGCGGGTCTAGTGCTTTTTCAGTATCAAATAAGCTTTGAAGGTAGGCAACTTGCACCACATCGACTAAATCAGGACCGGAAGGACCACTATTACGATTGAGATTTTTATGTTCAGCGGCGACCTCAACCAAACTTTGTGGAAATTCCCATTTGCGGAGGATTGCTGCGCCAATACGCGGATAAAGATTATCGATAATCTGGTCTAAACGCTGCGGATTTTCTAATAAACCGGGTTCGTCTTGGGCCTGCATTAGAATAGGGAGTGTGCCTATGGAGTGAATTAAGCCCGCTAACATCGCTTCATCTGTATTCATTTTGGGAAGTTTGCTGGCCAGCACCTGACTCTGCGCAGAAACCTTAGTGCTATGCTCCCAGAGTGTTTTTAAACGTTTTTCTAAACGTTTATTGGTCGCTTTAAACATTTGTTCCATCATCAGACTGGTAACGATATTACGCACCATTGTAAGTCCCAGTCTTGGCACGGCCATGTGGATACTTTCAATCGGGACTCGGCCACGGTATAGCGGACTATTGGCAACTTTTAATAAGCGCGCTGACAGGGCAGGATCGGTTACAATAATATCTGCCAATTGCACTGCAGTGGCATCTGGATCATCGACAACTTCTCTCACCTTCAAGGCCACTTCTGGCAATGTCGGTAGAAGAAGTTTACCGTCCTCAAGATCTTTCAGGATTTTGTTATAAAATAGGTCTTGCTGGCTCATAGTAATCGCTTCTGATAAATGAATTTGAAGTGTTTATTAATTTCAGTTATTTTGCTTAGTTTGCCGACAGTTTTTAGCTTATCGCAGGTATTCAGTTGAACGACGAATTTCCAAGAATTAAACGCCTTCCGCCCTACGTTTTCAACATTGTAAATGATTTGAAAGCAAAAGCACGTGCGCGTGGTGAGGATATCATTGATTTTGGTATGGGTAACCCCGATCGCCCTGCACCCGCACATATTGTAGAAAAACTGGTCGAGGCGGCGCAGCGGCCAGATACCCACCGTTATTCGGTTTCTCGTGGTATTCCCAGGTTACGTAAAGCTTGCGCGGGCTGGTACAAACGTAAGTTTGATGTCGAACTTGATCCGGAAACTGAATGCATTGTTACTATCGGCTCTAAAGAAGGTTTAGCGCATCTAGCACTAGCTACTGTCGGTCCTGGTGATGCGGTATTAGTGCCTAACCCCGCTTATCCGATTCATCCTTATGGCTTTGTTATCGCGGGCGCAGATATCCGCCATGTGCCATTGACGCCTGATGTCGACTTTTTTGCTGAGCTGGAAAAATCGGTTAAGGATTCATGGCCTAAACCCAAAATGCTGGTGCTGAATTTCCCTGGCAACCCGACAACACAATGTGTTGATTTGGACTTTTTCCAACGGGTAGTCGACTTTGCCCGCGAGCATAAAATCTGGGTGATTCATGATCTGGCTTATGGTGAAATTGTATTTGATGGCTATAAAGCGCCGTCCATTTTACAAGTGCCGGGCGCGAAAGAAGTCGCTGTTGAGTTTTATACCCTGTCAAAAACGTACAATATGCCTGGCTGGCGTGTGGGCTTTATGTCTGGTAATCCGACATTAGTCGCTGCACTGGCACGAATGAAGTCTTATCTGGACTACGGTATGTTTACGCCGATTCAGGTAGCAGCCATTACCGCTCTGGAAGGGCCACAGGACTGTGTTGATGAAATTGTGGAAACTTACAGAAGTCGTCGTGATGTTTTATGTGATGGACTGAATGCCATTGGCTGGCAGGTAGAAAAACCCAAAGCCACCATGTTTGTCTGGGCGAAGATTCCTGAGAAATATCGTGAGCTTGGCTCATTAGAATTTAGTAAAAAATTATTGAAAGAAGCGAAAGTCGCTGTATCACCAGGTATTGGTTTTGGTGAGTACGGGGATGATTATGTACGCTTTGGATTGATTGAAAATGAACATCGTACACGTCAGGCGATCCGTGGGATCCGTGACATGATGAGAAAACCGTAGGGGGCAGAGTGCAATCAGTAAAAATCGGAATTCTGGGTTTAGGAACGGTTGGTAGTGGTACTGTCAACGTATTAACCCGGAACTCGAGAGAAATCAGTCGTCGTGCAGGCCGTGATATTGAAATATATCGCGCTGCTGATCGTGACCTTGATAAACCTAAAGGCTGTGACACTTCTGCTATCAATTTAACGGATGATGCTTTTGACATCATCAACGATCCTGAGATTCAGATTGTTGTTGAATTGATTGGCGGTACAGGTGTTGCTAAAGAGTTGGTGATTAAAGCCATCGAAAATGGCAAGCATGTCGTGACAGCCAACAAAGCGCTTATTGCCATACATGGTAATGAGCTATTTGAGCTTGCTCAGGAAAAAGGCGTCACAATCTCCTTCGAAGCGGCAGTTGCTGGTGGTATTCCGATTATCAAAGCCATGCGTGAAGGTCTGGCTGGTAACCGCATTGAATGGCTGGCAGGCATTATCAACGGTACAGGTAACTTTATCCTGACTGAAATGCGGGAAAAAGGTCGTGATTTTGCTGACGTTTTAGCGGAAGCACAGGCGCTGGGTTATGCCGAAGCGGATCCTACGTTTGATATTGAAGGTATTGATGCGGCGCATAAACTCACCATTATGGCTTCCATTGCATTTGGTATACCGTTGCAGTTTGATAAATGCTACACCGAAGGTATCAGCCGTATAGCGCAAGAAGATGTGCTGAACGCCAATGAATTGGGTTACCGCATTAAACACCTGGGTATTGCGAAGAAAACCACAGCTGGTGTGGAACTAAGAGTCCACCCGACCTTGATTCCGCAGCGACGTTTATTAGCCAATGTAAATGGTGTGATGAACGCGGTTGTGGTGAAAGGTGATGCAGTTGGCCCAACACTCTATTACGGTGCAGGTGCAGGTTCAGAAGCCACGGCTTCAGCCGTTGTCGCAGATATCGTGGATATCGTTCGTGCTTTGACCACTGATCCTGAAAATCGCGTACCCCATTTGGCCTTCCAGCCTGATGCATTAAAAGACACGCCGATTCTGCCTATGTCAGAGGTGGTGACATCGTATTATTTACGTATTCATACCTTAGACAAGCCGGGTGTGTTAGCCGATATAACCCGTATTTTGAGCAATGAGGGCATCAATATTGAAGCTATCTTGCAAAAGCAGCCTGAAGAACATGAAGGCATGGTACCGATTATCATGTTGACCCAAGCTGTGGTAGAGAAAAATATGGACCAGGCCATTGCACAAATTGAGGCATTGGATACGGTGCCGGATTCTATTATGCGTATTCGCATGGAATCTCTCGGTGGTTAAGCCTGTATAAAGAATTCATTTAGAGGAAATTATTATGTCATTTCGACCACGTTACACTGGACTCATTGAGCGCTATCGCGACCGTTTACCAGTCAATGACGATACCCGCCTGATCAGTCTTGGTGAAGGCAATACCCCGCTTATTAAGCTCAACCACATTACCAAAGAGCTGGGTAAGGATGTCGATATTTATGTGAAGTACGAAGGTCTGAACCCAACGGGTTCATTTAAAGACCGTGGTATGACCATGGCTGTGACCAAAGCGGTAGAAGAGGGAAGTAAAGCGATTATCTGTGCCTCAACAGGTAATACATCGGCTGCGGCTGCGGCTTATGCTGCACGTGCAGGCATCGCTGCATTTGTACTTATCCCAGACGGCAAAATCGCACAAGGTAAACTGGCCCAGGCAATGATGCACGGTGCAACCGTTATTCAAATCAAAGGCAACTTTGATCAGGGCATGCAGTTAGTCAAAGAAGTCGCTGAACACGCACCAGTAACCATTGTGAACTCGATAAACCCATATCGTTTACAAGGACAGAAAACAGCGGCCTTTGAAATTGTCGAAGAACTGGGTCGAGCGCCTGACTATCACTGCTTGCCTGTAGGGAATGCCGGTAATATTACGGCTCACTGGATTGGCTACTGTGAGTATTCATGTAATTCAGGTGATCATGTCACCGATTCATGTGCTTATTGTGGTGGTAAATGTAAATATGCAGGTGGTGCCATTGTCGGAAATCGTCCTAAGATGATTGGTTATCAAGCGGCTGGCAGTGCGCCTTTCATGCGTGGTCATATGGTAGATGATCCTGAAACAGTCGCCACAGCGATTCGTATCGGTCACCCGCAAAGCTGGGATAAAGCTTGGCAGGTGAAAGAAGAGTCGGGCGGTTGGTTTGATGAATGCTCTGATGAAGAAATTCTGGCTGCGCAGAAGTTATTAGCTGAAAAAGAAGGTGTGTTCTGTGAGCCTGCTTCAGCAACATCTTTGGCGGGAGCTATGCGTGATATTAAATCAGGCAAAATCCCTGAAGGCAGCACTATTGTTTGTACTTTAACGGGTCACGGCTTAAAAGATCCTGACACAGCGATCAAACAAAGTACATCTGCTGTTGTTACCGTAAATGCTGAGCTTGATGCCGTGCGTGAAGCCATTTTGAACAATATGGCGTAATCGATATGACGCATTTCGCGGAACCAACCGAAACAGAGATTGCACGTGCCAAGTTGCCCCATGATATTTTTTTAAGCAACCTGATTGGCAATCATATTCTGGTGTTTACCGCGATATCTACGTTTGGTCCAACGTATATGAAGTATTTATTCCTAGTGCCATTAATTTCTTTTTTGGCACTGGGATATACCTACTGGCGATCCAGTCGGGTTAAACGTGAAGAGGGTGAGTTCGTCTGGGCACATTGGCAAGTAGCTCGTCGCTGGAGTCGTTTTTTTATGATGATTCTTCTACTGCTTGTCAGCGTGTCGACCTTAGGTGTGCTTGGTCATATGCATCTTGGCATGATGAAAGAAGCTGTCTATGCCATGATCGGTGGTCTGGGAATTTTGCCAACCCTGGTCAGTGTGTTGGTGTTGATTGTTATTGAGTCTGATTCCCTACATCATGCAAGGATGGGAACGCTGCCGAAATGGGCATTAAAACGGTTTTTGAATATTGATTCTGCACCAAGTCAGGACGATTAACGCGACTATCTAATTTAGTGGTCTCGATATTTATTTGACGACAACAGAATGAATTACTTTGTCGTATTCAAACACCACCTCAAACTTTGCATACTCCCAACGCGTAATTGGCGGCTGTCCGACGGCTGGACGAATGGTATCTGGTTCCCCAAACTGTTCTTTTACCTGAACCATTGTCATTCCTCGGGTGGGCCGGACAATGCCTGAGGGATCATTAGCTACCTCATAACTGGGATCCGTAATGGAAATCACTTCTGCCTGACAGAGGTTGGTAAAAAACAATAATGCGGTGCCAATAATTAGCAGAGAACGGTTTGCCATAAACGTTTCCTTATGTCTTTGTGCAAAAAAGCATACTATGCGTGTAAAAATAGCTCAATGAGACTGTTGAGATAACGTTGCCCTTTTTCTGTTGGCCGAATTCTCTCGATAGTATGTTCCAATAATTCCAACTGTTCAGCTTTTTGCATAGCCTGTTTTATAACGGATATTGGCATGCCAGTATGTTGCTGGAAAAGCGGTGTGGGAACGCCATCAAGCAAACGCATCGCATTCAACATAAACTCAAATCCAACCTCATCCTCGCTGACGAAAGTTTGCTCAAGCAATCCCGCTTCTGTGCCTGCCGTATCGATATATTTCTGTGGCTGTTTTTGTTTAACACGCCGTTGAATCTGTTGTGGAGAAGCACTGCTGATTTTGCCATGAGCACCGGCACCAATGCCGATATAGTCACCATAGCGCCAGTAGTTAATATTATGGCGGCATTCATGGCCTTTTTGCGCGTAGGCCGAGGTTTCATACTGCATATAACCCGCTTCAGCCAGACTTGCCTGATTGGCAAGCTGCCAGTCATAAATTGGATCGTCATCCGGAAGACTCGGCGGTTGAGCATAAAACAGCGTATTAGGTTCTATCGTTAATTGATAATAGGAGATATGTGGTGGTGCTAGCGCGATGGCGGTTTCAACATCATGCCTGGCTTTTTTCTCATCCTGTCCGGGCAAGCCAAACATCAGATCCAGATTAAAACTATCAAACCCTGCCTGATGAGCATATTCCACGGCTTTGATCGCTTGCTTGCTGTCATGGATACGGCCCAGAGCCTGTAGTGCATCCTGATCAAAACTCTGGATACCAATACTCAGCCTATTGATACCGACATCACGATATTCGCTAAAACGACCCGCTTCTACAGTACCTGGATTGGCTTCTAAAGTAATTTCAGCATCATGTTGCAAGGGCAGTAAGGCACGGACTGAAGAGAAAAGCCGATCATACGCTTCTGCTGAAAATAAACTGGGTGTGCCACCACCGATAAAGACTGTATTAATCGAGCGTCCCCAAATCAGGGGTAATTCTTGTTCCAGGTCACGTATCAATGCATCAATATAGGCCTGTTCCGGCAATGATTGATGATTATCATGAGAGTTAAAGTCACAGTAGGGGCATTTACGCACACACCAGGGCACATGAATATAAAGACTAAGAGGCGGTAAGCTTGTAAAGTTGAACATTATTGTTGTTCCGGTTCCCAGCCTGACATCCATTCATCCAGATTGATAATGACTGGGGCTTTTCCATTTTCATAAAACCAAGAGTCTACGGCATAACGGATCTGCGTTTGTGTATCAATCATCGTCGCCGTGTTGTGTGGCGCCTGACCCTGAAAAATACCTCGTGACATACGTGAAGCGGTACTATGCCATGTTAAAACACCGGCATTTTCAAGCATACGCAGATAGACACTGGTATTGGTGGCCTCATCAACACAGTCCATCTGACCATAACGATTAGACGCTATCTGGTTACGAGCTAAATCATGCTGGCTGCCAATCTGTATTCCGACCAGGTGTTCTAAATTGGCAATGGCTTGTTGAACTGCTTGTCGTTCATCTTCAGCACTGTCGGTGTTGGCAAACAATGTGAGAATGTCCTGCCAATCCTGCTTATTAATACTCGCTTCACTGATTTTATAGCAGCTCATGCTGTGACAGACTGAAAAACGATCGGGAGTGGGCTGACCAATAAAAAAACGATAATCATTGTCCCATATATCATTCAGGTTCTGACTACTACGGATCGGTTTTATAGGATGCTCAGCGTAAGGGGATGAACAAGCTGATAAAGCTAAAAATAGCGTGATGAATGGAGTCCGGTATCGAAACATCACATTAAATAGTAGCTAAAAATGTGATCAAAACTGATGGCGATTGTATGGGAATTCTTCCACAAACCGATGCATTGCTTGGCCACGGTGGCTGATCGCATGTTTTTGTTCTGAGCTAAGTTCTGCTGCACTGCAGCCCGTTTCGGGAACAAAAAAGATCGGATCATAACCAAAACCTGCTTCGCCAACGGCTTCCGTCATTATTTGACCTTGCCAACTACCGTGAAATATCAGGGGAGTCGGGTCGTCAGCATGACGCATGAAGACAATAACGCATTGAAAACGGGCGCTGCGCTCAGAAGCCGGTACATCTTTCAGTGCGTCTAACAGAGCAGCAATATTGTCTTTATCTGTGGCAGACTTACCGGCATAGCGAGAAGAATAAATGCCCGGCGCACCGCGCAGGGCATCTACTTCAATACCAGAGTCATCAGCAATGGCTGCCAGGCCAGTCTGTTTACAGGCATTGCGAGCCTTGATGATGGCATTTTCGACAAAGCTTAAACCGGTTTCCTCAGCCTCAATGACACCGAGATCGGCTTGCGAGACGATGTCGATTTTGAGAGGGGCGAGTATTTCTGCAAACTCACGAAGCTTGCCTTGATTGCCGGTCGCTAAGACGATTTTTTTCATGATACTGCCAGTACTTCCCGTTGTTTTTCCATCAGCTGACTGATGCCATGACTAGCCAGATCCAACATGGATTGTAATTCTTCAGCTCGGAAGGCATGACCTTCAGCGGTGCCTTGTAATTCGATATAAGCGCCTGCATCGTTCATGACCACATTCATATCAGTTTCTGCAGATGAATCTTCATCATAGTCCAAATCCAAAACCGGTGTGCCGTTATAGATACCGACGGAAATTGAAGCAACTTGACCATGTAGGGGACTGGATTTCAGCTTTCTGGTGTTGAGTAAATGGCTGATGGCATCGTGTAATGCAACATAAGCACCCGTGATAGAGGCTGTACGAGTACCACCATCGGCCTGAATCACATCGCAGTCAATGGTAATACTGCGCTCACCTAATGATTTCAGATCAATGGCTGCGCGTAATGAGCGTCCGATAAGGCGTTGAATTTCCATTGTACGGCCGCCTTGTTTTCCTCTGGCCGCTTCACGTTGCATGCGGCTACCGGTAGAGCGTGGAAGCATGCCATATTCAGCGGTCACCCAACCTTCACCTGTACCGCGTAAGAATTGTGGAATACGTTCTTCAACGGTTGCAGTACAAAGTACTTTGGTGTCACCGAACTCTACCAGTACTGAGCCTTCGGCATGTTTGGTGTAGTTACGGGTGATATTGACGTGTCTTAATTCATTGGCTTGACGACCACTTGGACGCATATTCGCTTTTCCTCAGTCAAATTTAACCTATTATACCTGCCCTAAATCACTGCCGCAGATGCTTTTTATCAATGGTTTTCTGTAAGATGTCAGATTAATTCAGAAATAGGACATGATTGTGACACGAAGTATGACCGCCTTTGCCCGCCATGAGGAGCAAACTGAGCTTGGCAGCTTGAGTTGGGAAATTCGCTCAGTAAATCATCGTTATCTGGAAGTGTCTTTTCGTTTAGAAGAAAGTTTTCGTCCGTTTGAAATGGCGATGCGCAAACTGATCAGTGACACGCTGAGTCGGGGTAAGGTGGAAGTCGCATTACGCTATCGTGTGCCTGAGCAAGCGCAGAATGCATTACAAATGAATGTCGGCCTGGCTAAAACCGTTATGGAAAACTATCAACAGCTGGCTTCATTTACCGATAATGCGGCACCGATTGATATCTTGCGGGTGATGCAATGGCCTGGCGTCATTCAGACTGAAAGTCTGGATCAGGATGCCTTACAAGCAACCGTATTGAATTCTTTAAAACACGCGCTGGATGATTTAGTGGCAACCCGCGAGCGAGAAGGTGCAGCACTGGAACAGATGATTATTCAACGCTGTGAGCAAATCAACGATATTGCAGAACAAACTAAAATTCGTCTGCCAGACATTCTTGCCAGCCATCGACAAAAATTATCAGACCGGATTGCTGAGCTTGAGGTGAGTCTGGAACCAGAACGGCTTGAGCAGGAAATGGTACTATTGGCGCAAAAAGCGGATGTGGCAGAAGAAATCGATCGTTTACAGAATCATGTGAATGAAGTGAAACATACATTGAAACGGAATGAGCCTATCGGTCGCCGACTCGATTTTCTGATGCAGGAATTAAACCGCGAAGCCAATACATTAGGCTCTAAATCGATTGATACTGATACCACACGATACTCGGTTGATCTGAAAGTATTAATCGAACAGATGCGTGAGCAAATTCAGAATATTGAGTGATTGAAAATCTTTTCAATCAGACATAAAAAAAACGCGGCTTTTGGCCGCGTTTTTTTGAGCTTTTACGACAATCTTACTTAATCGCTGATTGCCTTCTACGGAAACCAACTAAACCAAGTAATGCTGGAGCAAACAGCCATAAAGCGGCAGGCACTGGCACTGCAGAGATAGGGGCTGTGTTGAACAAGGCGATATGAGAAATGCCCTGTTTAATAAAGGTTTTGAAATACAACTCTGAAATCGCATCACTGAATAAGGCGACAAGGGTAGTGTTACCTGATTTGATCATGATGCCTTCAAATGTCAGACCGAGTGAAGTTGTATTCACATAGCCAGTTGAAAACACCTCTGAGGTGAAAAAGTCGGTGCTTTCTGTAGCCGCAGGGTAGGAACCCGTGCTGTAAAAATCTAATACATCGTAGCCAACCAGTTCAGAATAATTACCAGAAGCTTCAGCAGCATTAAACGCGGTGTTTAACTGGTCTTGTTTAACCGAGTTTGTTGTTGCCTCTGGATTGAGTTGGTATGCGTAATCCGGGCCTGTACCAGCGGTGAAGCTACCATCTGTACTTACGTACTGATAAGCGCCTGCAAAGTGCTGAATTGTGCTTTCTTTTTTATTTTTTGTCGCATAAATAACTTTGTCGCTGAGGTGAGCAGCGGAAGCTGAACCTGCAATGAAGAGTGACAGAGCCACACCTGCTAAAGTCTTTAATATTTTCATTTTCCCCTCCAAATGAGGAAGTAGTTAATCGCTGAACTAGTTTGCTTTCAAAGAAGTTATGAAGGAATCGTCGGTAATTCCACTAGTTTGTTACGCTGTGATAATTATATGCATGGACAATTATTTTTATATTGTACCTTGGTACTAGTGCACATAATTGGTTGCGCACAATCATTATGATTGATAATTGTGCCAATGTGAATTGGCTTAATAAAAATAGTTGCTTATGTTCATCATTTAGATCGGTTTATTTATAAAAATAGACGCAGGATTAGATCCTTCATGGTGAAACACAGGGCTTTTTGTCATAATTGCCCAATTATTCCTAACAGCGTTCAGAATTATATGATGGGTAATCTTTTTATTGTGGCTGCACCGTCAGGTGCGGGCAAAACGAGTTTGGTCAATGCGCTTATTGCACAGCATGCTGAAATTAAACTATCAGTCTCACACACAACTCGGGCTCCTCGTGAGGGTGAGATCGATGGCAAGGATTACCATTTTGTTGATCAGCAAACCTTTTCAGCGATGCGAGATGCTGGCCAGTTTCTAGAGTCAGCCACGGTATTTGATAACAGCTACGGCACATCTTCTGAAACAGTTGAAACCTTATTAAGTGAAGGCTTTGACGTCATTCTGGAAATTGACTGGCAGGGCGCGCAACAAGTCAGAAACAATTTCCAGCAAGCGATTGGCATATTCATTCTGCCGCCATCAAAAGCGACTTTGGAACAACGCTTACGCAATCGCGGTCAGGATAATGAGGATGTCATTTCCAGACGTATGCGTGATGCAGAGAATGAAATCTCGCACTATGTCGAATTTGACTACATAATCGTCAATGATGATTTTGAACAGGCACTGACCAGTTTGTCATCTATCATCGTTGCACAGCGTCATTCCTTAGCGATTCAAAAAAATATTCAAGCGGACTTAATCGCTGAATTACTGGCTCAAAGCTAAGATATTTCGTAAAATTGATTCTTTAAATTTTAACTGGGAAAAACCATGGCTCGTACTACTGTTGAAGATTGTTTAGAAAATGTTGATAACCGTTTCCAATTAGTCCTGGTTGCTTCAAAACGTGCTCGTGAAATCGCCATGGGTGATGACGCTATGGTCAGCATTGATAATGACAAACCTACTGTTCTAGCGTTACGTGAGATTGCTGCAGGTTTAGTTGGTCGTGAAATTCTCGAAAAGACCAATGCCCGTGAACATGCTGCTGAAAGCATCGTCAGTGACGAAGAATTACAAACGGAAGAATAAACGACAGTGAGTGCCAAGCCATCCGTTGCTTCTGAACTGGATTTTATCCAGGAGTCAGAACCCAAACTGACAATAGATGACTTGTGCTATGCGACGGCAAATTACCTGGAATCAGGCCAAGTCGATGCGATACGAAGAGCCTATCATTTCGCGGATAACGCACATGAAGGCCAAACTCGCCGGAGTGGTGAGCGATACATCACTCATCCGTTAGCCGTCGCCCATGTTCTGGCCATGATGCATATGGATTATGAATGCATCATGGCCGGATTGCTTCATGATGTGATTGAAGACACTGCTCTGACAAAAGCTGACCTGGCCGCTGAATTTGGTGAAGAAGTCGGTGAGTTAGTTGAAGGTGTTACCAAATTAGCAAAAGCTGCTTTTGAAACGCAAAAGCATGCTCAGGCTGAAAACTTAAGAAAAATGCTGCTGGCGATGTCTCGTGATATCCGCGTTATTATCGTTAAGCTGGCAGACCGTCTCCACAATATGCGTACGCTGGGTCATTTACGCCCTGAAAAACGCCGTCGCATAGCCAACGAAACATTGGATATTTACGCACCCATTGCCCAACGCCTCGGCATGAATTTAATGCGTTGTGAGCTGGAAGATCTGGGATTCCATGTTCTGTATCCGATTCGTTACCGTGTGCTTCAGGATGCAGTAAGAAAATCGCGTGGTAACCGCAAAGAAATTGTCACACAGATCACGGCGTCTATTCTGAACCGAATGGAACAGGAAGGGTTGAGTGCTGATATTCAGGGTCGTGAGAAAAACCTGTATAGCCTGTACAAAAAAATGGTCAGCAAACAACTGTCATTCTCTGAGGTGATGGATGTGTACGCTTTCCGCATTATTGTCGATGATGTGGACGCCTGCTATCGGATGCTGGGGGTGGTGCATAACCTCTACAAACCGGTACAAGGTAAATTCAAAGATTATATTGCGATTCCTAAAGCCAATGGTTACCAGTCATTACATACGGTGTTATTTGGTCCTTATGGTGTGCCTATTGAAGTGCAGATTCGTTCCCGTGATATGGATCACATGGCAGAAGCGGGTGTTGCTGCTCACTGGTTATACAAAACCGGTGAATCAGTGGGTAATAATTTAGCCCACCGTAAAGCACGCCAATGGCTGCAAGGCATTCTGGAAATGCAGAAAGGCTCTGGTGACTCAATGGAGTTTCTGGAAAATCTGCGTATCGATTTATTCCCAGACGAAATTTATGTGTCGACGCCAAAAGGGGAAATTCTGACCCTGCCACGTGGCGCTACAGCGGTCGACTTTGCTTATGCTGTACATAGTGATGTGGGTAACAACTGTGTCGCCGCCCGTGTTGGACGTCATCTGGTACCGCTGAGCAGTCAGCTGGAAACCGGTGAGTCTGTTGAAATCATTACTTCACCCGCTTCACACCCAAATCCTGCCTGGCTCAATTTTGTGGTGACGGCGAAAGCGCGAACCAATATTCGTAATTATTTACGTCATTTGCAGACCGAAGAAGCGGTGTTACTCGGACGTCGTTTGTTAAACAAACACCTGACCGCGTTCTCGACTAATCTGGATGAAATTCCGGTTGAACGCTTTAACGAGCTGATTAATGAGTTTGAACTGAAACAGTTCGATGACTTATTAGAGGATATCGGTCTCGGTAACCATTCTGCTTTATTGATTGCCCAGAAACTGGTGCATGAATCAACGCCGGATACTGAAGCGCAGGCACTGATGATTGCCGGAACCGAGGGTATGGTGGTGAGCTTTGCCCGTTGTTGTCATCCGATTCCGGGCGATCCGATTCATGGTTATGTCAGTAGTGGTCGTGGCATCATTATTCACCAACGTGGCTGTAAAAATACCTCGCATTTACGCGTGCAAAATGAAAAATGGCTGGATGTGGCCTGGTCGCCTGACGTATCACGTGACTTCCCGGTCGATATTATGATTCATGTGAAAAACCAACGTGGCGTCCTCGCGACGATTGCGGCCGTGGTATCTGAGTCCGATTCCAATATCGACAATGTTGTCGTTGATGAGCGTGATGGTGGCTACTCTGATTTACGTCTGACAATCGAAGTCGCTAATCGCCAGCATTTAGCGCGTGTTATCCGCCGCTTACGTCGCCTCGACATGGTAGAAAGAATTACTCGTATTAATTAAAACCAGACTTTGATGGAGAAATGAATGTCTCGCGAAATTATTCATACAGCGGATGCCCCTGAAGCTATTGGCACATACTCACAAGCAGTAAAAGTGGGTGATGTGGTTTACCTGTCAGGACAGATTCCATTGGTACCCGAAACAATGACCGTTATCGAAGGTGACTTTAATACACAGGTTAAACGTGTATTTGATAATTTGTCTGCGGTAGCCAAAGCGGCTGGTGGTAGTTTGCAGGATGTGGTGAAGTTGAATATTTACCTGACCGACTTAAGCTATTTCGGTGCTGTTAATGAAATTATGGCGGAGTATTTTGAGCAGCCTTATCCAGCACGTGCAGCGATCGGCGTGGCTTCTTTACCGAAAGATGTGCCTGTGGAAATGGATGCAATTCTGCATCTTAATGCGTAATTATTAACCTTTAGGAGGTTAAGGTTGTGGTGGCGGATAATGGATTATCACAACCCGTGACTTCATTAAAAGGCGTGGGTGGAAAAGTCGCCGAACGTCTTGTCAAAATTGGTGTACAGCAGGTCCAGGACCTGCTGTTTCATCTTCCTCTCCGCTATCAGGACCGTACCCGCTTAATGCCGCTTGGTGCACTAAGATTGCAACAGGAAGTCCTGGTGGAAGGCACTATCCAAATTTCACAAGTCAAATTTGGTCGTCGTCGTTCATTGTTATGTCATATCTCTGACGGAACAGGCTCATTGATCCTGCGTTTTTTTCACTTTTCCAAAGCTCAACAATTGCAGTTGGAAAAAGGCCGGAAGATTCGCTGTTTTGGTGAAGTACGTAACGGGCCTTCCAGTTTTGAGATGGTACATCCTGAATACCAGTTAATTGATGCCGGTAAAATTGTGCCGGTCGATTCTGAACTGACACCGGTGTATCCGACTACAGAAGGACTTCATCAACTTTCCCTGCGTAAACTGATCACACAGGCGCTTGCCAGTCTTGAAAATGGCTTGATGCCAGAGTTAGTGATACCTGAAGCTCGTTGTCACAATGTGGCTGATTTTTCTCTGACGGAGGCCTTGAAGTTTGTGCATCAACCGCCGCCAGATGCGCCTGTGCAACAACTGATCGACCGGCAACATCCTGCACAAAAACGACTGGCTTATGAAGAGTTATTGGCTCAGCAACTGACCATGAAAAAGCTGCGTCAGCAGACACAACATCATCGGGCACCAGCATTAAATCCAGACCCGGCACAGCGCGAAGCCTTATTAAATCAGTTGCCATTTCCGTTGACCAAAGCGCAGCAACGAGTACTAACGGAAATTGAAGCCGATATGAGCAAGTCGTTTCCGATGCAGCGATTGGTGCAGGGAGATGTGGGCTCAGGCAAAACCGTTGTCGCGGCACTTGCCGCTATTGATGCTGTCAGTGCTGGTGCACAAGCAGTGATGATGGCGCCAACAGAGCTACTGGCAGAACAACATTTCAAGACCTTTACACAATGGCTGACGCCATTGGGTATGAAAGTAGGCTGGTGCGCTGGAAAACAGACCGCAGCAGAACGCCGACAGGTATTAGAACAGCTAAAGTCCGGTGAGATTAAAGTGGCTGTGGGGACCCATGCCTTATTTCAGGATGAAGTGGTATTTAATCAGCTGGGTTTAGTCATTATTGATGAGCAACATCGCTTTGGCGTACATCAGCGTCTGGCCTTACGAGATAAAGGCCGTGATGTGGATACCATGCCACACCAACTGGTGATGACAGCAACCCCGATTCCCCGCACACTGGCGATGACCGCTTATGCCGACCTAAGTGTCTCGGTGATTGATGAGTTACCGCCCGGAAGAACACCAGTCACAACAGTGGTCGTTTCAGATGGCCGACGGCAGGATGTGATTGAGCGTGTCCATGCCGCTTGCCAACAGAACCGTCAAGTCTATTGGGTGTGTACCTTAATTGAAGAGTCTGAACATTTGCAGTGTCAGGCGGCCGAAGATACCGCGACTACCTTGCAGGACA
This sequence comes from Methylophaga sp. F-2, assembly GCF_056859315.1. Taxonomy (NCBI): domain Bacteria; kingdom Pseudomonadati; phylum Pseudomonadota; class Gammaproteobacteria; order Thiotrichales; family Piscirickettsiaceae; genus Methylophaga; species Methylophaga sp. F-2. The sequence goes on along the minus strand of NZ_JBSXOF010000018.1, from coordinate 412,376 downwards.
GCTTACCGGATTTGAAGATAGGTCTTGTGCATGGTCGGATGAAGTCAGCAGAAAAAGAACGGGTGATGACGGCGTTCAAGTCTGGAGAACTGGATATGCTGGTGGCGACCACGGTGATTGAGGTCGGTGTGGATGTGCCCAATGCCAGCTTGATGGTGATTGAGAATGCCGAGCGACTAGGGCTGGCACAGTTACATCAGTTGCGTGGTCGGGTCGGACGTGGCCAGATCGAGAGTCATTGTGTTTTGATGTACCATGCGCCACTGTCTGAGAACGGTCAGGCCAGATTAAAATGTCTGCGTGAAAGTAATGATGGTTTTGTGATTGCTCAGCGTGATCTGGAAATCCGTGGACCCGGTGAAGTTCTCGGCACTCGTCAAACTGGTCTGCCGCAATTTCGCGTCGCTAATTTACTAGAAGATCAGGAACTGTTAACGGTGATGGAACAGGCGGCCAATAAAATGCTGGAGTTAGCGCCGGACAAAGCCGAGGCCTTAGTAACACGTTGGTTTGCCCACAAACTTGATTTTGGGCATGTTTAATTAGTTGGATTTTGAATGAAGCATTGGACAAACTGGCTGCCAGCTCGTAAGCCATCATTACCGTATGACTTACGCGAGTGGCTGACGGATAGCGGATCACTGACCAAGCGACTGCAATCGGTCAGTGAGCAAGCAGTGAATGTCGAGTTATTACATTATGACTGGCATACCGCTTTGCCTGAAGAAAGCCTGTTTCTTCAGCAACCATTACGGCGTATTCAACTGGAGCGTGAGGTTTTATTGTGTGATGGTGACAGACCGGAAATTTATGCCCGAACGATTATTCCTCAATCCACCTATCAAGTCTTGCCGTCTCGGTTCGATAACCTAGGTACAAAACCATTAGGCCAGATGTTATTTGATGAGCCAACATTAAGCCGAAGTGATATTGAGGTCGCGTGTTTAACGTCGCAGCATTGGTTGTATCAATTAGCGACCGAGTGGTTGGACATACGTCCTGATATTTTATGGGCAAGACGGTCATGTTTTTACTTGAAAGGTAACCCAGTACTTGTGTGTGAGATATTTTTGCCATCAGAAAAATGGAGTCATGTGTGAGCAAGGTTCAACAACGTATCATGCCTTATATCCAGTTGATGCGACTGGACAGACCGATTGGCATTTTACTTTTGTTATGGCCGACATTATCGGCATTGTGGATTGCTGCTGAAGGCATGCCTGATCTCACGGTGTTAATCGTATTCATTTTAGGTGTGATTTTAATGCGTTCAGCAGGCTGTGCGATTAATGATTTTGCCGACAGGGAAATAGATGGCAGCGTCTGGCGAACACAAAACCGTCCTCTGGCGACGGGTGAGTTAACGGCCAGACAAGCGGTGTATGTTTTTATAGGCATGGCCTTGGTGGCCTTTATTCTGGTGTCTTTGCTGAATAGCTTGACCATCTGGTTGTCGTTGGGCGGTGTCTTTCTGGCAGCGACTTATCCTTTCATGAAACGCTACACCTATTTCCCTCAGATTTATCTTGGCATGGCATTTGGTTGGGCGATTCCCATGGCATTTGCAGCACAGACGAATACGGTTCCGGTGATGGCCTGGTTATTGTTTCTGGCTAATATTATCTGGACAACCATGTACGACACATTTTATGCGATGGCAGACAGGGAAGATGATCTGTTGGCTGGGGTCAAATCAACAGCCGTGTTATTTGGTGATGATGACCTGATTATTCAAGGCATTATGCAAGTCGCCTATATCGTGGTGATGGTATTAGTCGGTCTGCAATTGGAGATGAGCTTTATTTTTTATTTGGGGTTGTGTCTGGCTAGTGCCCTGTTTGTCTATCAACAGTTTTTGGCAAAAGACCGGCAGCCACAACGCTGTTTACAAGCATTTTTAAATAATAACTGGGTTGGATTGATTATTTTTATCAGTCTGGTCATTCATTACAGTATTGTGTCGGTGGGAAAATGAACGCGATATCAGAAATATCTTCTTCAAGTTTGCAGCAGCAAGCGGATGCTCTGGCAAGGGCAATGGATGATCTTAATCCCATGTTAAAGAAAATGCGTTTACTGGCTTCCAATGCAGTCAGTGCCGCTGCCAGGGCGGGTTCCGAAGGTGATGCCTTCCGTGTGCTAACCCAAGGTATTCAGGAGCTAGGGCTGGAAATCAAACATGAAATTGATAATTCCAAAGAGCTATTGCTGGCACTCGCTGACAGTCAGTCAGAGGCTGAAAAGAAAAAACTCTTATTTGAAATCAAGTCAACATTGGAAGAATTACCAGCGGCAGTGGCCAAAGGCGATTATTTAGCTATTTATTGTTCTGTGGAAGCGGCGCATGCAGAGAGCCACGCGACACGATTTAATTCAGTTGCACAAATGTTGAAATCCTTGATTACAGATCTCAGAGAAGAGATTGTTAAGCAAAAAACACTAATAACAAATATGCTCGAAGAAGTTTAGTCATCACTATCGTTATTCATGGAGGAAAACGATGCGAATGATTCTGGTGTTTATCACCATCATCATACCAACCGTCTGTTATCCCACATCGGTTTATCAATCACAGAATGAACAAGGGCGGACTGTTTTTTCCGATCAGCCCTCTGACAATGCGACCTTAATATCAGTCAAGTCAAAACCCTACCGTTACCGCGTCAGTCTTAAACGAGTGATTGACGGAGATACCCTCGAATTACAATCAGGACAAATCATTCGTTTGCTGGGTATCAATACCCCTGAGGTCCAGAGCCGTTATCGGGATGGCGAAGCCGGTGGTGAGCAGGCGAGAGAGTGGTTAAAGGCTACGTTAAGTCAGCCAGAGCTTTTTATTGAATATGATCAGCAACAGCGAGATAAATATGATCGTGCTTTAGCTCATTGTTTTTTGCCGGATGGCCGTTATTTAAATGCCATGCTGATTGAACAAGGTCTTGCCTCACTGACATTGATTCCACCTAATTTGCGATACAGCGACAAACTTATTTCTGCACAAAACAAAGCCGAACAAAACAAAACAGGCATCTGGTCTTTGTCTGAGTATCGGGTAAAACGTCTTTCCGAGTTAAAAACAGGAAAGAACTACCGTGGCTGGCAGCGAATTAAGTTAAAACTCAAATCAATAAAATATGGCAAAAAGACGGTTTTTCTGGAAGCGAATACGCATTTCAGATTAGCGATAAAAAAGAAAGATATCGTCTATTTTGGAGATGTAAAACGTTACCTTAATCAAACGCTGGAAGTGCGCGGTTGGATTCATCGACAGGGTAAACAGTTTTATATGAATATCAGACACCCTTCAGCGATTATAAGCCAATAATGATTAGCGTTTTGGCCAGTATTTCTGCATCTCCAGAAATACAAAAGAGGCGGACCAGGTAATCATCACTAATCCTGTCAGTGATTCGAGTCCGGTTAAAAAGCGGACATAACCGGTCGGTTCGATATCGCCAAACCCCAGCGTAGTATAAGTAGTGAAAGAAAAATAACTGCAATCAAGCAAGCTGGAATCAATATTGCCCATCAGCGTGCCGAAACCATCCGCCTGTATCATCAGATAATAAGCGATAGCAAATAGCCAAATCTCAACGATATGAGCCACCATAACCACCATCACCGCGAGTAAAACCCGATAACGATGAATAATATGCAAGGCAGGGAGGCGCTTAGCTAGCTGGTAAAGTGTTTCGTAGTGGATGAGTATGGTGCTGACAAAAACAAAAGTATTGATGACAAACGTCGTAAGTAACATCTAACGTGCCTGTTTGATTTGATTTCGACCTGATAATTTGGCTGCATAAACAGCCTGATCAGCCGCTGCTATCAGTGATTTTGTGTCATGAATATGACCATATTGCCCAAGTGTTGCCGAGCCGATAGAGAGAGTGGCGTGTATGGCTTTACCGGATGGAATAATAAACTCAGTTTTCTCGACGCGATGGCGAATTTGCTCTGCTATCAAAGCGGCATCTTCGGCGCTGGTATCCGCTAATAAAATGACAAATTCTTCTCCACCATAACGAGCCAGCACATCACTATTACGCAGACGGTCATTGAGTAATTGTGACACTTGTTTGAGTACCGCATCACCCGCTTGATGGCCGTAGTGATCATTAATACGTTTAAAAAAATCTAAATCAATAAACAAGCAGGTTAATGGACTATTTACCCGCTTGGCCCGACTGACTTCTTCGCTGATGCGTTGATCAAAGAAACGACGATTATTAATGCCAGTTAAAGGATCACGCAGGCCGACTAATTTAATATGTTCGTGTAAACGGGCATTTTCCAGACAGGCTGACATGACTGCGGCCAGATGTTCCAGAAATTGAGTGCCGATATGACTTTCAAAGCGATTCGGGTTGCGACTGCCTAAATTCAGACTGCCAATTAATACGTTATGTCTGATTAATGGCAGCAAGGCGATGGAACCGAGCTCGGCTTGATCAGGAAATAAAAAAGCATGTTGATGAGGAGAGTAACGAATCAGGCGTGGTTTACGTAAGGGGCTGAAATACTGATTTAATAAATGGGCTGATTCAGTAAATATCAGTTTATCGAGCCAGGAGGATTTGACGGGCTGCGCCTCGATCAAGCGCTGGAATTCATATTCCGGATCATGTAACAGCAAAGTCACATCAGTCAGCTGGAAACGTTCTTTATGTTCCTCAAGTACAATCCCTAACAGCTCATGAAGATTGTTACTGGCAAGAAGTGCCAGTTCATATTCCTGGAAATTGGTTTGTTTTCGCTCATTGCTTTTAGCGATGCGAAGCAGTTCATCCAAACGAGCTTGTAAGGTGGCGATATCTTGCATCCAAACGCCTTATGAGCCTAAGTGTGATTTAGTTAACACTAATAATGGCTTATTGCACGTGCAATTGTCCACACTTCTATTGTCTCTACGCCAGCTCGCTTTAATACACGTGCCGCTTCATGTGTGGTTGCACCGGATGTCATGACGTCATCGATAATCGCTACATGCTCAGGTACAAAAGAAGAATCATACTTAAAAGCTTGTCGCATATTTTTATGCCGTTGCTTGGCATTAAGCTGAGTCTGTGTTGCTGTTTTTTTGACTCGTTTCAGCAATTCTGGTCGACAGGGAATCTTCAATAACTGAGCGAGCGTATCGGCAAATAACAGAGATTGATTATAACCACGTTGTCGGAGCCGGCTCGGGTGCAGAGGTATGGGAAGCAAAAGGTCCGGTGGCGTAGCTAATGAGTGATACGCAATAAATTCCCTGGCACAAATGTCTGCAATCTGAATTTGCCGATGATATTTCAGCGCTGACATCATTCTGGGAACCGCCTGTTCATAGCGATATAGACTCAGGCTGGAATCCTGAATGGGTGGTTTTTTCAAACATTGTCCGCAAATCTGTCCTTGTTCTATAGGTATCGCGCAGTGAATACAACACTGTTGGATAACAGGTAATTCAGCGATACAGCTCTCACATAGCGCTTGCCCTTCTGTTGCCAAGCCGCAGAGTAAACACGGAATTGGAAATACTTTCCTGTATAATTGTTGCAATTGTTGTGTCAGTGAGAGCAGATTTGCCATGACATGACCTAATTTAATCCTTTAAATCAGTAAAGAGTCATCATGCCTGAGAATGTAGCAGAAACCCAAGCAACAATCCGCAACGACTGGAGCCAGCAAGAGGTTGAAGCCTTATTTGCCATGCCCTTTAACGACCTGATGTTTAAAGCACAAACTGTTCATCGTGCCAATTTTGATGCTAATGCGGTGCAAATTAGTACCTTATTAAGCATTAAAACCGGTGGTTGTGCCGAAGACTGTGGTTATTGCCCACAGAGTGCACATCACGAGTCAGCCGTAAAAGCTGAGCCTTTAATGCCGCTTGATGAAGTGATGAAATCAGCCAACGAAGCCAAACAAGCCGGTGCCAACCGTTTCTGTATGGGCGCGGCCTGGCGTAGTCTGAAAGACCGTGATCTGGAACGTGTCGCCGAAATGGTCGAGGGTGTGAAAAGTTTAGGTCTGGAGACCTGTGTCACATTGGGCATGCTGGAAGAGCACCAAGCGAAACGTTTAAAAGAAGCCGGTCTGGATTATTACAACCATAACCTGGATACCTCACCTGAATATTACGGTGAAATTATTACTACCCGTACTTATGAAGATCGTCTGAATACCTTAAGCCACGTTCGTGATGCCGGTATCAATGTATGTAGTGGCGGTATTGTGGGCATGGGCGAAGGTCGTCATGATCGTGCTGGTTTATTAATCAGCCTGGCTAATCTGCCAACCCAACCACAAAGTGTGCCTATCAATCTATTAGTTCAAGTTGAAGGTACACCATTAGATGGTGTTGATAATCTGGATCCTATCGAGTTTGTCCGCACTATTGCTGTCGCTCGTATCATGATGCCGAAATCATTTGTGCGTTTATCAGCCGGTCGTGAGCACATGACAGATGAGTTACAAGCGATGTGTTTCCTGGCTGGTGCTAATTCGATTTTCTACGGTGAAAAACTGTTAACCACTGACAACCCTGATACCAACCATGATCAGCAACTGTTCAAACGTTTAGGTATCACACCTTGGGTGGGTGAAGAAAAAACCGAAGAACATAGCTGTTCTTCAGCAGCCTAACGTCTCCATTTTCGAGTGGCCAAACTCCCTTGGCATAATGAACTGACCGCCGCTTTAGCTGAACGCAAAGCGGCGGGGCGTTACCGACAAAACCGGCTTCGTGTCGGCGAGCAGGGTGTGCATATTCAGCTTGGTGACAAAACCATTTTGTCGTTTTGCAGCAATGACTATCTTGGTCTTGCTGCTCACCCTGATATCAAACAAGCATTCAAACAAGCAGTAGATAAAGAAGGTGTCGGTAGTGGTGCCGCGCATTTACTGACCGGCCATAGTTATTATCATCAGGCACTGGAAGAAAAACTGGCCGACTTTACGGGTCAACAGCGCGTATTACTCTTTTCCACTGGTTATATGGCGAATCTGGGTGTGATTGATGGTCTGCTTACTCGCGGCGATGCCGTGATTCAGGACAAATGGAATCATGCCTCTCTATTAGATGGTGGCCGTCTGACCGATGCCGACCAGTTACGTTACCCACATGCCGATATGAAGCTATTGCATAAACGCTTACATAACGCGGCCTCAGCAAAACATCGTCTGATAGTGAGTGATGGCGTATTCAGTATGGATGGTGATATCGCGCCGTTACCTGAGATTATGGCGCTATCGGAACAGCACCGTGCCGCCGTTCTGATTGATGATGCGCATGGCTTTGGTGTGATAGGTGAAGGTGGTCGTGGCACGGTATCTCATTACCAAATCGCAGCAGATAAAGCCCCCATTGTGGTGGGCACCTTAGGTAAAGCCATTGGTACAGGAGGCGCTTTTGTCGCTGCAGATGAACTGGTCATCGAAACCTTAATTCAGCAAGCACGCAGTTATGTGTACACCACAGCACAACCACCGGCGATTGCGGCTGCGACGCTGGTGAGTCTGGATCTGGTTGAAAAGGAACAATGGCGACGTGACCAACTTCAGCAGTTAATTCAGCAATTCAGACAAGGCGCTGAACAACTCGGCTTAGAACTGATGCCATCGATGACACCGATCCAGCCGGTGATTATCGGTGATGATAAACAGGCGCTGGAAATCGGGGCAAAATTAGAAAAACAAGGCATCCTGGTAGGCGTTATCCGTCCACCTACCGTGCCTAAAAATACAGCAAGACTAAGAATTACTATTTCTGCTGCCCATACAGAACAGGATGTAGACCGGCTGCTTGTTGCATTGGAGCAGGCGTATGCACATTAACAGCATAGGTCAGGGGCCTGATTTAGTCCTGGTACATGGTTGGAGTATGCATAGTGGTGTCTGGCAACCACTGGTGGATTTATTGGCTGAACATTTTCGTTGTCATCTGGTTGATTTACCCGGCCATGGTCAAAGTGACTGGCAACAAGGGGACTTTGAATTACCAACTTTATTAGCCTCTTTAGCCAAGGCATTACCGCAAAAAGCCGTATGGCTGGGCTGGTCATTAGGTGGGCAGGTGTCATTAGCTATGGCTAAACATTATCCTGATAACGTAAAAAAACTGATTATGCTGGCAAGTAATCCACGCTTTGTGCAAACAGAAGATTGGCCTTGTGGCATGGCTGCTGAGGTGTTTGATACCTTTTCAGCCAGTTTAGCTGTTGATCAACAGCAGACCTTGCAGCGGTTTATTATGCTGCAAGCGAAAGGTGCGAATCAGCCCCGGCAAGTGATTAAACAATTAAGCGAACAACTGGCTCAACAGCATGAACCAAAACCAGAGGCATTACAGGCAGGCTTAAAGTGTCTGGCTGAGTGGGATTTACGCGATGCGCTTGCCAGCGTAAATTGCCCCACACAAATGATTCTGGCGGAGAATGATCATCTTATTCCAGTTTCAGTAGCGGAATATGTACGGAAGTTGCAGCCAAAACTGCACATTGATGTGATGCCTGGCTTAGGTCATGCCCCTTTTATTTCTCAGCCTCAGCAATGCCAACTAGTGATAGAACAGTTTATCCATGAGTGAATATCGTCCCGATAAAAAAAAGGTAGCGCAGTCATTTTCTGCTGCCGCTGAGCATTATGATGATGTGGCTGTCTTGCAAAGACAAACAGCCGATGAATTATTAGAGCGCTTGTCGTACATCACTATCGAACCACAAACGATAGTGGATTTAGGGGCAGGGACGGGACGTAACTTAGCATTATTGCAAAAGCGATATCCGCATGCCCAATTAGTCGCTGTCGATATCTCACCACAAATGTTAAAGCAGGCTGAAAAGCGTTATCGGCATGATCAAGGCATCAAACGCTGGTTACCGAAACAGAAACGTTTACAGGTCTTGGCGGGCGATGCCGAAGCTATCCCGTTAGCAGATAACAGCGTCGACCTTATTTACGCCAACCTGTCGTTGCAATGGTGTGATCCTAAACGCTGTTTTAGTGAAATATTTCGAGTGCTAAAACCTCAGGGGCTATTAATGTTTACCAGCTTGGGGCCGGATACCTTGACTGAACTACGTCAGGCTTGGGCTGAAGTCGATACCTACCCACATGTGAATTTATTCTATGACATGCATGATGTCGGTGATGCCATGACAGCCAGCGGCTTAGCCGACTGTGTGCTGGATATGGAGCCTTACACTTTGAGCTACAACGATGCGATGAGTGTGATGCGCGATCTAAAAATCCTAGGCGCACGTAATGTGAATGAAGGTCGCCGTCGTGGTCTGACAGGTAAGAAACTTATGCAAAAAGTGATTTCCTCGTATGAAACATTTCGCCAAGCTGACGGTTTACCTGCCAGTTATGAAGTCATTTTTGGTCATGCATGGAAATTAGCTCAATCAGGCCAATGCCGAACGGATGACGATAGTGTTTATATTCCGATCAGTGAGATCAAACGATTATGACCAGCACCCATTTTTTTATAACAGGTACAGATACTGAAGTAGGGAAGACCTTCATCAGTGTGGGTTTGGTATCTTTACTGCAACAACAAGGCTATAAAACAGTTGGCATGAAGCCGATTGCCAGCGGCTGTGAGTGGTTAGATGGGCAGTGGAAAAATGAGGATGCACTCGCATTAATCAAACAAAGCCAGACAGATTTAGCTTACTCACTGATCAATCCTTATGCCTTTGAACCAGCTATTGCCCCGCATATTGCGGCGGAGCGAGAAGGAGTAACACTCTCTCTTGCCAACATTAAACACAGCTATGAATTGATTGCTGAACAAGCAGACGCAGTCATTGTGGAGGGGGCCGGAGGCTGGTATGTACCACTAAACTCAGAAAGCACCATGGCCGATCTTGCTGTTGAGCTTCAATTGCCGGTGATTTTGGTGGTGGCGATTAAACTCGGTTGTATTAATCATGCCTTATTGACCGTGGCCGCTATTGAGCAACAAGGTCTCAAACTGGCTGGCTGGGTAGCGAATCATGTGGCTGAACAATCAGAATCAACTGAAATGATAGAGACCTTAACCAGCCGAATAGATGCCCCCTGCTTGGGAGTGGTGCCTCATCTTAACAACCATCAGTCGGCGGCCAGTTTCCTGCGACTACCTGAATAAAATCATTAAATTACTTTACACAACCTTCTTCCCAAAATAAGTAATGTCAGTCACTATTTTTCATTGCTAGTTCAAAAAATTGGCTTCATAAAACAGACTGTTAGGTTTCAAGGAGAGTTCGTGGAAGATTTTTACGGAAGTAAAACAATCAAAATAATCACCTTATCTATTGTGGTGCTTTTATTTGTTGCAATTCCCTTTGTGCAAAACCTAATAAATAAAAGACTTCCTGAAAATATTAGAGGGGCTCATGCAAAACTTACAAAGGACGTTTGGGTAAAAACTATTATCCTATTTGCAGGATCCGTAACCGCTGGGATGCTAGCATTCTTTAATGGTGGTTTTGATAAAGCCATTACGCAGGCATTTTTTGGAATATGTTTCTTTTCATCCCTTGGTTCAGCTTGGACCATCCGCAAAACGATAGTATTAATTGAAGAGGCGAAAGAGCTTTCACTAGATGGTAAGAGGGAATTAAGAATAAAAGATGTAGAAAATGTAAACAAAGAAAAAGCTATAAAAGCTACATATATTAGCTTTTTTGTCGGCTTATTGGGTTTCCTCTATGTGGAGCTATTGTTCGATACATATAGCTTTAGTTGGGTATGGTTTGTGGCCTTGATATCAACTTCATTCGCAATTCAATCTGCTATATGGAGTGAGATGGCAAATTTCGCTATTTCCAAATATGCCGCAGATCCAGAACATGGAGAATAAATCGCCTTAATCAGGACGCTCGCAAGCTCTCGCTATTACGCGGGCGTTACATGACATGAGTATGCTGAAAGATTTAACTGGTAACACTGCCACCGTTTCAAACGGTCATCTTAGCTACGAAATATATGATGCTAGATCGCAAACTTATTAATTGGATTAGATGTTCCATTGCAAATGAAATGGGAATTTCAGGCAATAATAGATAATTTAATCATTGAGAAAAATACTTCTAAAAGTGTTAAATGCCTTAGTGTTGACGGTTATCATTACTCATGTTTGAAATAAAAAATATAACAAGCACATTAATTCGTTCGCTATCGCTCACTGGGACGCTCCTTACGTCGCGCCCATTATGTATACGTTAGTGGGTATGGCAATGGACAAAAGCTGCACGCAAATAGCTTCGCTGATAGAATATGACCTAAATAGGGAGGGTAACATGGCTACAGCACTCGACGTCGCTCAATTCTTCATTGCCCATGGGGCGAATTCTGAAGAGGGTGGAGTTTCAAATCTGAAACTTCAGAAATTGGTTTATTACGCCCAAGGCTTTCATTTGGCTATTTTTGATGAACCATTATTTGATGAAGAGCTAGAAGCTTGGACGCATGGTCCGGTTTCACCGAGTGTCTACCATAAGTATAAGAGTAATGGCAGTTCTCCCATTCCAGCAGCTGAATATGAGCCAGGTGAGGCTTTCTCCGAAGAGCAGTTAGAATTCTTGGCTGAGGTACATGAGGTATTTGGGCAGTTTAGTGCCTGGAAGCTACGCAATATGACGCATGAAGAACGGCCTTGGTTGGAAAATGAGGAGCTTGCCTCACAAATTCCCAAAAACACAATGCTTGAGTATTTCAAGACGCGGTTAAAATAAAATGGCAAAAAAAAGACGTCGCATCCAAGAACCATCGAAAAACTCAGGTTCGAGAGTCTCCGCCCCAGAAACGCCTAACTACGATAATATGCCGCCAGTTTTTTCTTTGGAAAGGCTCCAAAATGGTACGTATTGTCTCTCAAGCTTGGATCAAGAGCATAAGGCTAGCTTTGCAGATGCAATGTACCGTCGTAGGAAGATGTTGTGGCGTGATATGAAGCAGGCAGATCGTCATGGACTTGGCACAGAAAAAATTCCGAAGAACCAGATCAAAGCGCCTATCCCAAGTTTTATAACCGAGGAACAGGAAAGTTTTCTCGCGCTTCGCTTCAATGGAAAAGCCCCCATGGTGGGCTACAGGGTGCGAAATGTTTTTTATGTTCTTTGGTTTGATCCGACTTTTGACCTATACGACCACTAACAAGGTCGGTCACGCGACGTTAGGAGGGTAGATGGATCGATTGAGAGAGCAATACCAAGAAAGAATTAACAGTGTCCTTCTTGATGGCTTTGATAAAGTGTTATTGGACTCTGCTTTTGTTAACCTTTTGACACCAAACCCACTTAGATTAAACAACTTTGCCTATGCTATGCGCGAACTCACAAGGCATGTTTTGCACCGATTAGCGTCAGGTGATGAGCTTCATAGCAGACCAATGGAGCAGACCAATGGGGTCTGTTAAAGCATCTCATCGAAATTGGAGTTCTAAATGAGCGAAGGTAAGTCAATCGAAGAAGTTGAATACGAACAAAGGCTTCGCCGACGTTTGAAGATTCTTCAAGAGCAATTTAAAGAAGGGAAGATAAGAATTGCTGAAGGGCTTGATGTGGAGAAGAGCCTTCTTGCCGTTCGCAACGGCCCAGATGGTGAGGTAGATCTAGACACTGTAGACGGTCTTGTAAGATCTATGGCTCTAGCAGTCACTGCCATTCATGATCGTGGGGAGCTAAAAAAAGAAGCTTCATTGAGCGAAATACAAAATATGTATTTTAAATTCATTGAAGACAATTTTGGACATTTTTTTAAGCTCATGAATCAAAGAGGAATGACTCCTCATGATGCAGGGATGGCAGCACAAAATAGCGAAGGTTCGATAAAAGAAATAACAGAAAATCTCGATAAATTTCTTGAGGTAATAGATCAGTTTTGGGAAGGCGTTGGCGAAATCGCACACATCCATGTCGAAGACATGCATCACAACGTAAAGGGTATTTTTGGCGGTGACCTTTTTCCTTCACATGATGAAAATATCGCATCTAAGTGCGGTATTTATACCGATACGATTGTTCTTCCAGATCCTTTCTTAAGATCTAAAATAATTTTCGAACATTATAGTCTCGCGGACAAAGCCTACTACTTCATGAAGCACGCAATGAACATCCTGCAATACAAGGAGCTGGCGTGTGCAGATGTAGAATATCCGATTATTGTTATATTGCCTGATATGGGCGTTTTACAAGAAGGCGAACGAGAGTTTTTCCATCGTTTAGGAAGAGAGGATTCATTAGTTCACGCGGGTAAATTGTTTGGTCGAGATTTTGAGTCTTTCGAAGAGCTAATGGACTTTTGTGGTTCATTGGACTCAATTGAAAGAACCGTCGCTGAAATATCAGACGGCAGTAGAGTCTTATTCGACACCGATTGGGATGAAAATATTGGAGACCAAATAGAAAAGGCAATGAAAAGTGAGCATATGCAGCCTTTAGGTCAAATTACTCCCGGAGTAGCGTTAGCGAGTCAAGCTCTTGGCCGCATGTCTGTAAGCAACGAAATGCTTGTTAAAGCAAGGCGCTTAAATGGCACTCCCATAATAGATGCTCCTACATCTTGGCAGTACCTAGTATGGAAGATGGAATACGATGCTGAAAGAGCTGAGTCAGAATTAAAATCTCAAGACCTCCATGTCGTTAGAGGCCTTAGTGATCTTTCGACTGGTGAGATGCAATGGATTGGAAACATCCCGCCAGAAGCACTAATAGAAATACGAAAAGAAGGCGCTATGGAAGAGATTAGAGGGATTTTAGGTAAAGGAGTAAATGATTTAATTGAAGTCAATCCTGACAATTTTCATCGCAGTCGAGATCAGATTTTCGACAATATAAATTCAGCATTTAGCCAACATCAAAAAAATCTAGATGATCTCAGTAGTAAAAAATGGAAGTTTGCTGGTAAAGACATTGGTTCGTGGTTAGTTGTTGGCTCACTTGAAGTGGCCGCTGCAGTCACTGGAGCTCCTGTTTGGGGTATGGCTACAATAGCAGCAGATCAAATGTTTGATGTGCCGAAATTAAAAGACATTCCAAAATCAATTAGAGATCTCGCAGAAGAAAACAAAAAAGTGAAGAAATCACCAGTAGGTCTTCTTTTCGATATTCATAAGAAAAATGCTTAACAAGATGTTGTTGTCGGACAAATTTTCCGCTGCGTTCAAAATTTGCCGCAAAGCGCGGCGTTCTATGAAATGTTCAATATTACAGATCTGCTCGGAAATGCCTTCATCAGCAACAGCTAATCTAAGAAGATAAAACAATAATTTAGTGTTTACTGGCGATTGAAATAAACACTTTTAAACCGTTATCGTTAGTTTTTTTGCACCTCAATATTATTCAACAAAAACAGGCTAGTTTTTGTAACTATCATCTTCAAAGTCATCGAGGCTATCGTAGTAGATGATAGCTAAATACTGAATCGGCATTTTGAGTTTTGTTTCTGGTCGATGCGGTTGCTCTGCATGAAACGTTAACGAGTCGCCTGGTTCAAGAATAAAACGCTCGTCTCCGACGGTGTATTCCAGTTTGCCTTCCAGCATATAAATGAATTCGGTGCCGGCATGTTCAAACGGATCAAACACTTCACTTTCTTCATTTAAGGTAATCAAAAACGGTTCAAATAGTTTTTTCGGACCGGTGTCATACGCCAGCAAATGGTAAGTATGACCACTTTTGGTGCCACGGCGAACCACTTCCATTCCCTCACCATTCTTCACATATTGAGCACCACCCATGGGCGTGTCGTAGTCGTGAAATAACCGCGAAAGCTTTACACCCAGAGCATTAGCAAGATGTTCCAGTTTCTCCAGGCTGGGTGACGTCAGTCCGTTCTCGATCTTACTCAGCATGCCACGGCTGACATTGGCTCGCATAGCGACATCCGCAATGGTTAATCCATTTTCAGTACGAATATGGCGCAGCGTATTTCCCAGGTGTTTATCTAACGACTGATGTGTCGCAGTTTCAGTCGTCACGATCGTTTGCTGTTTGCTCACGGCAAGAATACTCCGTCTTCTTTAAGGCTGTTTTGCCTGATTATACCTGAGGTTTTTTTATTTATCCCCACTAAATGTTTCCTATTGTGAAAAAAAGTTTACAAGGCTATTGACATGTTTTTTTCGACATGAGTAAATAGAACCATGTTTCATCACATGAAATATTGTTTACCTAGTTAGAGGTAGATTCGCATACTACTTAAGTAGTATTGAGCATTATGAGTGGAGGTTAAGAATGCCATTAGGGCTATTAAAATATGGTCTGAGTAGTGAACACCCGGCACCACGTTTTTTTAGGGACTGTACCGAGCCTAAGAAATCGTACGATGCCGTTATTATCGGTGGCGGCGGACATGGTTTGGCTGCGGCGTATTACTTAGCCAAAGACTATGGCATTACCAATGTAGCTGTATTAGAAAAAGGCTATATTGGTGGCGGCAACACGGGCCGTAATACCACCATCGTACGTTCAAATTACCTGACACCAGAAGGCGTTAACTTCTACGATGCCAGCGTCAAACTGTACGAAGATTTATCAGAAGAATTAGACCTGAACCTGTTTTATTCAACTCGTGGGCACTTCACTTTAGCCCACACCGAATCTGCAATGAGAACCATGCGCTGGCGTGCAGAAGTGAATAAACATGTTGGGGTTGAGAGTTATGTCGTCGGTCCTGAGGAGATATCCAAAGCGTGTCCGCAACTGGATATCTCCTGCAGTGGCCAAGCTCCTATTTTAGGCGCTTTGTACCATGCACCAGGCTCTGTAGCTCGTCATGATGCCGTGGCATGGGGTTATGCCAAAGAAGCGGATCGCATGGGTGTTGAAATATTCCAAATGACGGAAGTCACGGGTATTGATACCAAAGGCGGCAAAGTCGTTGGTGTAAACACATCTAAAGGCTATATCAGCACAAATCGTGTTCTATCTGCTGTGGCAGGGTTTACACCACGTATCACTGAGATGGTGGATTTGAAAACACCGATTGTGATTCATCCCCTGCAAGCTTGCGTATCAGAACCGATGAAGCCCTGGCTCGATACTATTTTAGTTTCCGGTAGTTTGCATGTGTACGTGAGTCAATCGTCTCGTGGTGAACTGGTCATGGGGTCATCACTGGATCCTTATGAATTCCATTCAACACGTTCATCACTGGATTTCGTGGAAGGACTCACCACACATATCACCGATATGTTCCCGTTTTTATCGAATGTCAAAGTGGTACGCCAATGGGCGGGTATGGCTGACATCACGCCTGACTTTGCACCGATTATGGGTAAAACACCACTGGAAGGGTTTTATCTGGATGCCGGATGGGGCACATGGGGATTTAAAGCCACGCCAATCAGTGGCAAAACCATGGCCGAGACAATAGCCAAAGATATGGCTCCTGATCTTATTAAATCATTCCGTTTATCACGTTTTGAAGACTATGAGCTGACCGGTGAAAAAGGCGCAGCTTCAGTTGGTCACTAAGTTAAGAGTAAGGCTATGAAACTACTTGAATGTCCCGTTAATGGTATCAGGCCGATGAGTGAATTCACCTACGGCGGAGAATATCGAAATATGCCCAACCCTGACACATGTTCAGATTCTGAGTGGGCTGCCTATGTGCACTATCGTAATGGAGCACCTGGTTTGAAAAAAGAATGGTGGTATCACACCCCCAGCGGTACCTGGTTTATCGCTGAACGTAACACGATGACTGATAAGGTCAACCGTACTTATCTTCTGGGTCAGGAGGAAGCTAAATGACCAGCCGTATTGCTAAGAAACGAGGTGAGTGGATTAACCGTGACAAGCCACTGACTTTTCAATATGAAGGTCAGACAGTGCAAGGTTACGAAGGCGATACCATTTCCAGTGCCCTGTGGGCGGCTGGTATTAATGTGCTGGGCCGTAGTTTTAAATATCACCGTGCACGTGGTGTATTGAGTTTTGCCAATCATGATGTCAACGCCATGATGACAGACGGCGTGGATACCAATATCCGTGCTGATGTCTGGCCTGTTGCTGATGGTATGGATATTAAAGCCGTCAATACGATTGGTGGTGTATTAAAAGATAAAAACAAATATATCGATTATTTATCACCGTTCCTGCCGGTCGGTTTTTATTACAAAACGTTTTATAAACCAAAAAGCCTGTTTCCGTTCTGGGAAGACAAAATCCGTAAGGCGGCTGGTTTAGGCGAAGTTAACTTTAACTACCCACGTATTATTAAACCGAAAAAGTTTGCCCACTGTGATGTGTTAATCATCGGTGCCGGTTTGTCTGGTTTATCAGCTGCGGTTAAAGCGGCTGAGCAAGGCCTGGATGTGATTGTTGTTGATGAAAACAAGCAGGCGGGTGGCAGCCTGACATACGACTATGCCGGTGACCAAACGACGACTGATACGCTGACAAGCCTGTTAGGTAAAGTGGAGTCAAACCCGAATATTCGTTTAATTACCGATGCTTATGCTGGCGGTTTTTATGGCGATAAATTGGTGCCATTAGTCGGTAAAGACGGTATCACTAAAGTCTGGGCGAAAACGGTGATCGTGGCTGCTGGTGCGTTTGAGCAACCACCTGTATTTCGTTACAACGATCTACCGGGCGTGATGATGGGATCGGCAGCACAACGTCTGATTCATCGTTATGCGGTTAAACCTTTTAATAAAGGCGTGGTGGTCACAGCGAATGACTATGGCTATCGTACCGCACTGGATCTGGCCTCAATTGGCGTTGAAGTCGTTGCTGTTATTGATATGCGTAGAAACGGCGCACCACGTGAACTGGCTCAGAAAGTCAGAGATCTAGGTATTCCTGTTCATATCTCAAGCTGTATTTATGAAGTGATCCCGACCTCAGACAAGTTAGGCGTTAAAGCTGTTGCTGTTAGCCCTTATGACGATATTAGTGCAGGCGCCGATAGTGGTCACACTGTGCGTTTGAGTTGTGATGGTGTAGCGATGAGTGCCGGTTGGGCACCAGCAGCTGCGTTGCTGTATCAGGCTGGAACAAAAATGCGTTATGACTATAGCGTCGAGCAGTTTGTCCCTGATGAGTTACCGGAAGGGGTATTTGCAGCAGGTAAGGTCAATGGCGTATTTGATTTTAAAGCTCGCCAACTTGATGGTCAGCGTGCAGCTGCAGAAGCAGCCGCTTTCCTGGGCAAAACGGTCGATGTAGTTACTGTGCCAAAAGTTGAAATGGCATCACCCAGTCATCCTTATCCGATTGTTGAGCATCCGAAAGGCAAAAACTTTGTCGACTTTGACGAAGATATTCAAGTCAAAGATTTCATCAATGCCGCCAAAGAAGGTTTTGACAATATCGAGTTGATGAAACGCTTTACCACGGTGGGTATGGGGCCAAGTCAGGGTAAACATTCCAATATGAATGCGATTCGTATTCTGGCTCGTATTCGTCAGTTACCGGTTGAGAAAATTGGTAGCACCACCGCACGTCCATTCTTCCACCCAACACCGATTGGTCATCTGGGCGGACGCGGATTCCACCCTCATCGTTATACCGCGATGCATGAATGGCATGTTGAGAATGGTGGTGTGATGATGGATGCGGGTATGTGGATGCGTCCTGCTTATTATCAATATTCGGGTCGTTCAATGACGGCCATGGAAGCGGTACAGCAAGAAGCGTTAGCCGTCAGAAAACAGGCTGGCATGATTGATGGCAGCACCTTAGGAAAAATTGAAGTCTACGGTGCCGATGCCACTGAATTTCTGGAACGCTTTTATACAGGCAAGTTCAGCAAACAGAAAATCGGCGAAAGCCGCATTGCTCTGCTGCTGGATGAAGCAGGTGTCATGCTGGATGACGGGCTGGCTGTTCGTGTCGAAGCTGAAAAGTTCTATGTATCAACGAACTCATCCAATGCCGCGACGGTTTACCGTGAAATGCAACGTAATGTTCAGGCATGGGGATTACAAGTCACTTTGGTGAATCTGACCGGCGCCATTGCAGCGATGACACTGGCCGGACCGAAGTCACGTGAGATTTTAAGTTCACTGACCAATGCCGATTTGAGTGAAGCCTCGTTACCAGATGGAAACATGATTGAAGCTGAGATTGCCGGTGTGAATGCCAAAGTCATGCGAGTGAGTTTTGTTGCTGACCTGGCTTTTGAAATTCATGTGCCTTACAAAGCGGGACTGCATGTTTGGAAACAAATCATGGCTGCCGGACAAGATCATGGTATTCGTCCATTTGGTACAGATGCACAGCGTCTGCTACGTCTGGAAATGGGACATCACCTGATTAGTCACGATACCGATGGTCTGACCAATCCATTTGAAGCGCATTCCGAAGCGTTACTCAAAATGGATAAGCCGTTCTTTATCGGCCAACGCAGCCTGAAAATCATCGCTAAGAAAACGCTGAACAAGAAGTTAGTGAACTTTGTACTGGAGAAAGGCTTTGCCAGGGAAATGCCGAATGAATGCAATCTGGTGATTGATAACGGCAACAACATCAAAGGCCGTGTCACCAGTATTGCATACAGCAGATATCTCGACAGAGTAATCGGTTTTGCTTTTGTTGCACCAGAACAGGGCAGTGTGGGCTCAACGTTTTCCATTCGTACCGATAGCGGTGCAATGGTTGAAGCGACTGTCGTCGAAGCCCCTTTTTTTCACCTACTTGATAAAGACGGAGAGTAAGCATGCAAGACGGCATTTTTAAAAGCCCGGTCGCTTTTGCTCAAGCCCCTTTGAAGCCGATTAGTGGCATTGTGAATGGCATGGAGACTGCAATAACCATGGCGGACAAGGCCATTGAATCTTCACGTTACGAGTTATTAAGTATTTGTGATGTGAGTGCATTAAATCGCTTTGGCGTGAAAGGACCTAATGCAGCGGAGTGGTTAGCCTCTGCCAACTTGACACTGCCAGAAGCAAAAAACAGTTGGACATTACAAGGCAAAAGAGAGCTGGTCTTAAGATTGGGGGGAAGTGAGTATCTGATTGAAGAGCCACTGAACTCTCATCTGGTCGCTCAGTTAAATGCCTTGCCTGTGAACAAAGCAGGTGTCCACAAGGTAATTCGCAATGATGCGTCGTTTATTGTCAGTGGCAAGCTGACATCAAAGTTATTTTCTGAAGTCTGTGCTATCGACCTGTCAGGAGATGCACTTGAAGAGAATCGTCTTGTCATGACTGTCATCGCCGGTGTATCGGTAACGTTGCTGAGACAGATGCTGAATGGCCAATCTGTTTATCGCATTTGGTGTGATGGTACGTTTGGACCCTACCTGTGGAAAACACTATTGGGCATCACCGAAGAATATGGTGGCGGTGCTATAGGGTTCAGTTTTTATTACGAGATCAATTGATACGACCAAGTGTTGATCATTCAAACAGAGGAAATGTTATGAAGTATGAATTCGACCCTAAGGCTTCGCCAGCTGACCAATTAGCCTATGCGCAGAAGTTTTTGGCTGAAAACAATGTGAAATATGTGTTGGCCCAGTTTGTTGATATCCACGGTGTGGCTAAGGTCAAATCTGTGCCAGCAGATCACCTGGAAGACATCATTAAAACTGGTGCCGGTTTTGCTGGTGGTGCTATTTGGGGAATGGGCATTAAACCTAATGGTCCAGATTACATGGCAATGGGCGACTTAAGCACATTGAGTTTATTGCCATGGCAACCTGGTTATGCACGCCTGATCTGTGATGGTCACGTTAATGGCAAACCCTACAGCCATGACAGTCGTGTTGTACTGAAAAAACAAATTTCCCGTCTGACTGAAAAAGGCTGGATTTTATACACCGGTTTAGAGCCTGAATTCTCTTTACTGAAAAAAGATGAGTTCGGTCATCTGCATCCATTTGATCCAACCGATACACTGCAAAAACCGTGTTATGACTATAAAGGCATCACACGTCAGAGCGCTTTCCTGGAAAAACTGACAGAGTCATTAATTGAGGTGGGTTTGGATATTTACCAAATCGATCATGAAGATGCGAATGGTCAGTTTGAAATCAATTACACCTATGCTGATGCACTGAAGAGTGCGGATGACTATGTCATGTTCAAAATGGCAGCCAGTGAAATTGCCAATGAAATGGGCATGGTGTGTTCATTCATGTCTAAACCGTTCAGCAACCGTCCTGGTAACGGCATGCACATGCATATGTCGATTGGTGATGGTGAGAAAAGCTTATTCCATGATGACAGTGATGAAACCGGCCATGGTTTATCCAAACTGGCTTATCACTTTATGGCGGGCATTTTGGCTCATGCACCTGCGTTATCAGCGATTGCAGCGCCTACCGTTAACTCATACAAACGTTTAGTGGTCGGTCGTTCATTATCCGGTGCGACTTGGGCGCCAGCCTATATCTCATATGGTAATAACAACCGTTCGACCATGGTTCGTATTCCTTACGGTCGTATCGAATTACGCCTGCCAGATGGTACTTGTAACCCTTATCTGACAGCGGCGGCAGCGATTGCAGCGGGTCTGGATGGTGTGGAGCGTCAACTGGAAGCGGGTCCAGGTTATGACATTAATTTATATGACTTAAGCCCAGAAGAACTGGAAGAAAAAGGCATTGGCATCCTGCCACAAAATCTTCATGAAGCTTTGACTGCGTTAGAAAAAGATGACGTGATTAAAGGGGCTTTAGGCGATGAGTTTGTTAAAGAGTTCTTAGAACTTAAACACATGGAATGGGTGGAATACATGCGTCATGTATCTGATTGGGAAATCAATCGTTACGTTGAATTTTATTAAAAGAGTCCCTTCCCAGGGAATGATGTTAGGAGAATAGTTATGTGTGGAATCGTTGGCCTGTATTTGAAAAACGATAAATACCAAGACCGTCTGGGTGAACTGTTTGCGCCAATGTTAATTGCGATGACAGAACGTGGCCCTGACAGTGCCGGCTTTGCTGTCTATGGTGATGAAGTGGATCAAGGTGTGAAGTTAACGCTTCGCAACGAAGATGAAAATTATGATTGGGCTGCATTGGCAAAAGACATTGAAGCCAAACTGAATACAAAAGTCGACTGGTTCCAAAACAGCAAAGTGGCGGTATTCAAAGTCGATATCGATGCTGAAACCGTTGAAAACTATCTGATGGAAAATCATCAGGACGTGCTGATCATGAGCTCAGGTAAATCTATCGAAATCCTGAAAGAAGTCGGTTTACCAGAGCGTATCGTCAATCTGTTCCACCTGGAAAACATGAAAGGCAGCCACATCATCGGTCATACACGTATGGCAACTGAATCAGCTGTAACCATGGCGGGTAGCCATCCTTTCTCAACAGGTATGGATCTGTGTCTGGTACATAACGGTTCTCTGTCTAACCACAACCGTCTGCGTCAGGAACTGAAACGTGAAGGCATTCACTTTGAAACTGAAAACGATTCAGAAGTGGCTGCGGGTTACCTGACATACCGTTTACAACAAGGCGATAGCCTGACAGAAGCGTTAGAGCATGCTTTAGACGATCTGGATGGTTTCTTCACCTTCACTATCGGTACTAAAGATGGCTTCGCTGTCGTGCGTGATCCGATTGCTTGCAAACCTGCGGTGATTGCAGAAACAGATGATTATGTGGCCATGGCCTCTGAGTATCAGGCTTTAACAACATTACCTGGCATTGAAAACGCCAAAGTTTGGGAACCAGAGCCTTCAAAAGTCTATGTTTGGGAACGTACCACGCACTAAGCAATGGTGTATGAGGAGAATATAAATGAGTACTAAATCTGTAGCAGAATCAGTGACCACATCCGGCGGCAAGCAAACGGTGGATTTGGCACAACAAACAGTTCGTGATTTGAATCAGGCGCTGCATGATCAAAACAAGGAACTGACCATTGCTGAATGGGAAGTATTAAACCCAAAAGGGGAGCATAACCTGGCTGTTGGTCTTGATCAGAAGCTCAAAGTCGATATTCATGGCCCAGTCGGTTACTACTGTGCGGGTATGAACAAAGAAGCCGACATCACTGTTCACGGTCATGCTGGTCAAGGCATTGCTGAAAACATGATGTCAGGCAGTGTCCGTGTGAAAGGTAACGCTTCATCAGCAGCCGGCGCGACAGCCCATGGCGGTTTGTTAGTGATTGAAGGTGATGCCGGTTCACGTTGCGGTATCTCGATGAAAGGTATTGATATTGTGGTGAAAGGCAATGTCGGTCATATGAGCTGCTTTATGGGCCAAGCTGGTTCACTAGTGGTCTGTGGTGATGCCGGTGATGCGTTGGGTGACTCGCTGTACGAAGTGCATATCTATGTCAAAGGCGCAGTGAAATCACTGGGTGCTGACTGCATCGAAAAAGAAATGCGTCAGGAACACCTGGATGAACTGTCGGCTTTATTAGAAAAAGCCGGTGTGGATGAAGATCCAAAAGCCTTCAAACGTTATGGTTCTGCTCGTCAGTTGTACAACTTCAAAGTTGATAACGCGAGTGCGTATTAATTGCTGATATTGCGAGGAAATAGAAATGACTGAAAAGAAAAAATACACGACTGTACCGCGCGAGTCAGCGACGTTTGATAAATTGACGATGGCTGAAATCCGTCGCGCTGCTGATACGGGTATTTATGATATCCGCGGTGCCGGTGCCAAACGTAAACTGCCCCATTTCGACGATCTGCTGTTCCTGGGGGCGAGTATGTCGCGTTACCCATTAGAAGGCTATCGTGAAAAATGTAATACCTCGGTGACCTTAGGTACCCGTTTTGCGAAAAAACCTATCACTATTGATACGCCTGTCACGATTGCCGGTATGAGCTTCGGCGCGCTGTCTGCCTATGCTAAAGAAGCGTTAGGACGTGGTGCATCAGCAGTGGGTACATCGACCACCACAGGTGACGGTGGTATGACACCGGAAGAACGTGGTCAGTCAAGCAAACTGGTTTACCAATACCTGCCATCACGTTATGGCATGAACCCAGACGACTTACGAAAAGCAGATGCGATTGAAGTGGTATTGGGCCAAGGTGCAAAACCAGGCGGCGGCGGTATGTTACTGGGTCAGAAAATTACTGAACGTGTTGCCAAAATGCGTACCTTACCAATGGGCGTAGACCAACGTTCAGCATGTCGTCATCCTGACTGGACGGGGCCTGACGATCTGGAAATCAAGATCAAAGAACTGCGTGAAATCACAGACTGGCAAGTGCCTATCTACATCAAAGTCGGTGCAACTCGTACTTACTATGATGTGAAGCTGGCGGTGAAAGCGGGTGCTGATGTTATCGTCGTCGACGGTATGCAAGGTGGTACAGCGGCAACGCAAGACGTGTTTATCGAACACGTAGGTATCCCAACCATGGCGGCCATTCCTCAAGCGGTTCAAGCGTTACAGGAAATGGGTATGCACCGTAAGGTTCAACTGATTGTGTCTGGTGGTATCCGTAATGGTGCTGACGTCGCGAAATGTATGGCTTTAGGTGCTGACGCGGTGGCTATCGGTACTGCTGCATTGGTGGCATTGGGTGATAACGATCCTAAATGGGAAGAAGAGTACCAAAAACTGGGTTCTACAGCGGGTTCCTACGATGACTGGCACGAAGGCCGTGACCCAGCCGGTATTTCTACCCAGGATCCGGAACTGATGAAACGCTTTGACCCGGTTGAAGGTGGTCGTCGTCTGGCTAACTACATACGTGTTCTGACGCTGGAAGCACAAACATTAGCGCGTGCTTGCGGTAAGAATGATCTGCGTCATCTGGAACCAGAAGACTTAGTGGCATTAACAGTGGAATCAGCAGCGATGGCACGTGTGCCATTAGCCGGTACAAGCTGGATTCCAGGCACACACACATTCTAAAAAAATGTTGTTGTGCCATTGATAGTTAAAAACCGGTGTTACAAAGACAATGTGGCTTATAGCGATCCTTACCCCGTCAATATAAGTTGCCTTGTCTGCGTAACATCGGTTTTTTTCTTTTTCTCAGCAAAACAGGAGGACAGTGTGTAAATCATTTTTAACCATTAGAAGAGAGAAATATAACCATGAATAATAAAATAAAAAATCGTATTCAAAATATGTATCTACGAGACTGCATCATGGCTTGGGCAGATGTGCTTTTTATCTGGCTGGCTGTGGGTTTCGTCCTCATTAGTATCTTAAGCATTCTGGAAGATCCGGTTATCCGATGGGTAATGATTATTTCCAGTGCTTTGCTCGTTCTTTTCAATACCGCTTCTGTCGGTGCGATGACTAAGCACTACGCAGAAGATAAAGAGTTTATCTACGGATTGGACATCAAACATCTCGATGAAAATAGAGCAGCGAAGCGCTAATTGCCGAGTGATTTTAATGAGGAAATCTTATGTCTACTTATGTACCAAAGGTACAGTCTAAAAAGGGGCAGTTGTTTGATAGTCTCTTTATTCTGATACTTGTCTATGTCAGTTTGTATATTCCTTTGTTTCTTGAATCTGATTCTAAATCAGCAAGTGACACCACCTCATCTCAGGTTATCTCCTGGGAATCCCTAAACGTCTCACCTGTTGAGCAGGAACAATGGCAGAAGCTGGGTTTTGATGAAACCTCAGCGGCTGAAATCATTAACGATAAGTTTGATTACACCATTGATCCGTTGATGCTTGGTATTACGGCTTTAGTCATTATTGGCTATTTCATCTTTATGCTGCGTGTCTCTGAGTCTCAATACCGTGAAGTGATTGCTGAAAAATTTGGTGATAAGGCTTCGCTTTCTGAACAGGAGGCACAACGATGAGCTATTGGGAAATCTTAAGTTACGCCGCCTGGATTATCTCAGCCATGCTATTGCTGTGGATTCTGGTGGATGCACTCAGTGTGTCTCGTCAGTTTGATGAATCGCTACTCATGAGTTCGCGTGAAGGCGCTGATGAACTGATGGCAGAGCTCGAGCGAGAGGAGGAGCAGTCATGAGTCAGCAATCTTCTTCTCAATCCGGGGAACAACGCATTTCAATGCTGAAGGTGTTGAACCCTTTCCATATCTGGGCGCTGGGTGTGGGTATTGTTCTGGTCGGTGAATTTATGGGCTGGAACTTCTCTGTTGCCAAAGGTGGTGCTTATGGTGCCTTGATTGCCTGTTGGGTCATTGGCTTACTCTATAGCTGTGTCGCGATGATCGATTCGGAAGTCACGTCGACCGTGGCGGCGGCTGGTGGTCAGTACACGCAGGCAAAACACATTATTGGTCCGTTAATGGCCTTTAATGTGGGCTTGTATCTGGTGATGGCCTATACCATGCTGGAAGCAGCGGATGCTTTGATAGTCGGCGACTTGATGGCGGCTGTGGCATCAGCAACGGGCTTCCATGATCTGAGTCCGCAACCCTTTGTGGTGCTGACCATTTCGTTTCTGGCCTGGCTGAATTACCGTGGCGTGTTTATGACGCTGACGGTGAATTTTGTCATTACTCTGTTTGCCTTTCTGGCGATTTTGGCCTTATTCATTGGGGCTGATCCGCTTAACCCCGGGCATATTCTGAAACACAGTGATCTGTTAACAGAATTACCGTATGGCTGGATTGGTGTCGTCGCTGCATTGCAGTTTGGCATGTGGTATTACCTCGGCATTGAAGGCACGTGTCAGGCAGCCGAAGAGGTGAGGAGTGCAGGTCGGGCGATTCCTCTGGGCACGATTGGTGGCATTTTGACCTTATTAGTGGCAGCGACACTGACCTGGTATATCTCGACGGGGCTGATGCCATGGCAATATTTAGGTCAGGCGACCACGCCGTTATATGACGCTGCTTCGATCATTGGTAATCCGGTATTACAGGTCGTGTTGTTTATCGGCACCATGTTTGCGGCCATTGCTTCGGCTAATGGTTGTATCAATGATGCGGCTCGTGCCTGGTTTTCCATGGGGCGGGACCGATATATGCCGACCTGGTTTGGAGCGATTCATCCGCGTTACCGCACGCCGTTCAGATCGATTATTTTCCTGATTCCCATTGCTGTGTCATTTGCATTCACAGGTTTACTGGATCAGGTCATTACCTTTTCGATTCTGTCCGGTCTGCTGGGTTACACCTTCATGTCTATCAATATGGTCAAGTTCAGAAAAATGTGGCCATTGGATGTGATCAAACGGGGCTATATCCATCCGTTCCATCCTATTCCTGCATATACCTTGCTGGGTTTATGTTCTCTGGTCTATTTCGCGACCTTTCTGGGGTACGGTGCGTCGTTACTGTCGATTATGGCGTTTTACATTGTGGCCTCGATCTGGTTTGTGAAACGACGTTATCAGTTCGTGAAGCGGGGTGATCAGTTCACCATGCCCTGGCCACGGCCCAAAGGTTATTAGGAGGAAGCAGCATGAAACATATTTTATGTGCAACGGATGGATCTCATAGTGCGATCAAGGCCGTCGATTTTGCTGTGGATCTGGCGAAATCGGTCAATGCTAATCTGACTTTTATCCATGTGGTCAGACCGACCAGTGACGATATTTCACATAGCTATTTTTGGGATTCGAGCATTCTCGATGCCGCTGATGCGCAAATCCAACAGGAATTACGCGAAGCCATGGTACGTGCCACATCTCAGGGACTAGAGAATGTGTTTTGTATAACGGCAGCTGGCCACGATATTGCCAAAGCCATTGTTGATTATGCTGAGAAACATGAGCATGACCATGTGGTGACTGGATCGGTTGGGCGCAGTGGCATTGCAAAAGTGTTATTAGGATCGATAGCGCAGCATATTGTGCAGCGATCCCACTGTCCGGTGACCATCGTCAGATAAGCCTTAGTCCCGCAGTACTGTCATGGCTGCGGGACTCTTTTTCTGAGGGAAAAGAGGAATATTGAATGAATGTAGATGCTATATACGCCATGATTTTTGTGTTGTTAGGGAGTACTTGCTTGCTGCTTCTATATCGCCATCATCATCGCCATGTGTTGGTATCAAGACAGCAGGTATTTGATGATTGCCATGAGGTTGTTCAGATGACGTCATCAACGCTTGATGGACAAGGATACGCCTCTGTTTTTGCCGATTGGAATAATGCCAGGGTAAAGCTTTCAGTGGAGGTGGATAACCTCACGGCAAGAAAGTTACCAGTGATGTGGATGCATATAACCTTGTATCGAGCACATAAAGACAGCAGTGGCGCGACCCTCGATATTTTAGTCAGACCACAAAATACCGAGAGTTTCAGTCCGTCATGGCAGTGGATAAAACCGGTGATGCCTTTAGCTGGCTGGCCGCAACATGCCCGTTATATGACAAAGACCCAGCCGCCACCATTAGCAGAGATAGATCAAGATATTAAAGACTTGTTTGCTGATTCTCGCTGCAAAGAGTTACTGATTACCCCGATGGCGATTCGGCTCACTTGCTTAGCTAAGCAATCAGACCGCGGCCATTATTTATTACTACGGGCCATTAATTTTGATGACAAACCCATTGAGGCAAGCTTGATAGCCGGTTTATTACACAAGTTAGATAACTTAGTGACTCACCTGGATGAGGTGCAAGATGAAGCAGCCTAGTCGCCTATTGCAGGGACCCGTTCATCCCTATCTGGTGCTATTGATTGCCATTGTGTTGCCCGGAGTGGGGCAGGTAGTGAATCAAAATCCCATGCGCGGTTTGACCATGTTGTTTTTTATGCTGGTGTTAGGTGTGGTGACCTATCAAATGGCCGCACCAGGTATTTCGGTGATAGGCCAGTTTGCTGGCGGGATTTTTATTTATGCATTATCGATTATGGATGCCTATATGTGGGCCAGAATTCGTTGGGAGCAAGCCAATTTCTCTCAATAGGTAAGGGTATAACCCCAAGGTAGTAATCCTTCTTTGGAATTTTTTTACCCCTGAAAGTAAGCAATACTTAACCTGAAGTTGGTTTTAGATGAAACCGTTTCTTCATGGTTATCCTCGGACTCTTTGCGATTTGAGACCTTTGGGTGAATGACTGATGAGATTCAGTCATTCACACCATTTTTTCAGTTGATTCAACCGATGTGTGAATCAAAAAAACAAGGATACATAATGAATCTGCCTTTAACACATCGACTTGAAGATGTTCAAAATACGCCTGACAAACGCCAGTTAATCATCGATAAAGTCGGTATAAAGTCACTGCGTTACCCGGTTTTATTTCAATCAACTACCGAAACACCTATACGTGTTGTGGCCGAATTTAATATGTATGTGCATTTGGCGGCTGATGTGAAAGGCACCCATATGTCACGTTTCATTGAATTACTGGAACGCCCTGACGCGATATTCAGCCTGAGCAATATGCCCGCATTTATGAACGATATGCTGGAATTATTAGGTGCCAAACAAGGCCACGTCAGCTTACGTTTTCCGTATTTCATCAGCAAAACCGCACCGGTTTCAGGTGTGAAAAGCTTTATGGATTACGATATTACGCTGACAGCCGATTACACCGACAAACTGGAACTGACCGTGAAAGCTGAGATCCCTGTGACCAGCCTTTGCCCATGTTCTAAAAAGATTTCAGATTATGGTGCACATAATCAACGTTCTTTGGTCAGTGTTGAAGCACGCATCAGTGAAGAGATGACGCTGGATGCCTTGATTCAATTGATTGAAGAGCAAGCCTCCAGTCAGCTTTACGGGCTGTTGAAACGCCCGGATGAAAAGTATGTGACCGAATTTGCTTATGACAATCCTAAGTTTGTTGAGGATTTAGTCAGAGATATTGCTGTCGCACTAGCTCAACAGGACACCGTGTCTGGTTTCCGTGTGGAATGTGAGAACTTTGAATCTATCCATAATCATTCTGCCTACGCCATTATTGACCAGTTATAAGGAGCTATATCCTCATGCCACAATCTAAGTTGACGTCTTATTCTCAACCCGCACAAATAGCCAGTGCAGAAGCGATTATTGAGGATATTCGACAGGGCAAAATGGTTATCTTAATGGATGATGAAAACCGTGAAAATGAAGGTGATCTGGTTATGGCGGCCAGTCATGTTACTGCCGAAGCAGTGAATTTTATGGCGATGCATGCACGCGGTCTCATTTGCCTGACATTAACTGAAGCACGCTGTCAGCAGTTAAACCTGCCATTAATGGTAAAACAAAATAAAGCCGGTTTTGAAACTAACTTTACGCTGTCTATTGAAGCGGCTGAAGGCGTCACCACTGGCATTTCCACACAGGATCGTGCGTTGACGATTCAGGCTGCTGTGGCGGCTAATGCCACACCGGAAGATATTGTCAGTCCTGGTCATATTTTCCCGGTCATGGCCAGAGCGGGGGGCGTGTTAACCCGTGCAGGACACACAGAAGCTGGCTGTGACTTGGCGGCATTGGCAGGGCTGGAGCCTGCTGCTGTTATCTGCGAAATCATGAATGAAGACGGCACCATGGCCCGTCTACCGGATCTTATTGAATTTGCTAAACAGCATGACTTAAAAGTAGGCACCATTGCCGACCTTATCGCTTATCGTCACCAGCATGAGCAAAATGTCATCCGCCTGAATGAACGTGAAATGCAAACCATGCTGGGTTCATTCCGTCGTCATGATTATTTAGATAAAACGACAGGTATGAAACATCTGGCACTGGTCTACGGCACGCCAGCTGCCGGTGATGAAACGCTGGTCAGGGTACATGCACCGTTTAATAGTCTGGACTTGCTGGATTACGACCGAAACGGACATACCTGGAGTGTGGCCGAAGCCATGCAATATATTCAGCAGCAAGGCTCGGGTGTGCTTGTCCTGCTGCATGGGGATGAAGAGGAGTGGCAGAGACTCGTTCAGTCAGATCGAAATTACGCCGAAGAGTATGTACTCAAACACTATGGCATTGGGGCTCAGATATTAAGAGATCTGGGCGTCACCGAAATGCGGCTGATGACCTGGCCGAGAAAACTGCCATCAATGAGCGGTTTTGGCTTGAGTGTCACTAACTATGTCTTACCAGATGACTTAGCAGAAAAACTTTCTGCATCAGCCGTTATATAAACGCTGTTGTTAGCTGGTTAGGTATCAATTAATAAGTAATAACAAAGGATTAATATGGCTTGGGTAGCATTAGTAGTAGCGGGATTACTGGAAGTCGTCTGGGCGGCAGGACTGAAATATTCAGAAGGTCTGACTAAGTTAGGGCCCAGTCTGTTGGCACTGGTCACCGTTGCCTTGAGTTTGTGGCTGTTAGGTGTAGCAATGAAAACCCTGCCATTAGGCACCGCTTACGGTGTCTGGGTCGGCATCGGAGCGATTGGCACGGTGATTTTCGGTATTGTGTTTTTATCTGAGCCAGCGACCATTGCACGTCTGTTCAGTATCCTATTAATTCTATCGGGTATCATCGGGCTGAAAATCTCTCACTAAACAGGCGGCAGTCTGCTTTTGTTTATGGGCTCACCTGAGTGGTTTCTCTATACCCGTTACTGTTAACCGATACCGTTAATAAGAGGCGTGGTATGTTACTGCTTGTTTTGACTGACAATGGTGTCAGCATAAGTTAGGTGAGGTTAGAGACGGTGGAAAACAAAGCCCAGCAGCCGATAACACTTTCTCTTTACAATCGTTTTTCATTACATCGCAGTATCGACTGGACTGGTGCTTTCTGGCTGGCCAGTGGTGTGCCAGCACTGGTGTTATTTTCGATGGGGGCGATTGCCGCCACAGTCGGTAAACCGGCCTGGTTAATCTGGATTGTGTCTATTTCTATCGGGCTTGTTCAAGCCTTTACCTATGCCGAAATTGCCGGATTATTCCCTCATAAAACCGGCGGTATCTCGGTGCATAGCTCGGTTGCCTGGGCAAATTACAGTAAATGGATAGCGGCCTTATGTATCTGGTGTAACTGGGTGGCATGGGGGCCGGTATTAGCCATCGGCTCTGCTTTGGCAGCAGGCTATATTTTGAATGTGACCTATCCGCCGGATGCGGTGATTAATACCTGGCAGATAACCTTACTCGATCTGAGCTTCCTTAAAGCGGGACTCTGTCTGCGAATCAATGCTGTGTTTATTATTGGCGCGGTATTGATGGTGTTGGTATTTGCCATTCAAAACGGCGGCATTTTACGCTCCGCCAAAGCCATGATGATTATTGGCTTGTCCGGGCTGGCCCCATTGATGCTGATTGCCATTGTGCCATTGATTACCGGTGATATGGTTATGAGTAACTTTTACCCATTAGCGCCGCTTGCCTATGACAGTGATGGTTATGTAATACCCGGTGTTTGGGATATTAAAGGCTGGTCTTTAGTGGCAGGCGCTTTGTTTATTGCGGCCTGGTCAACCTATGGCTTTGAAACGGCCGTGTGTTACACCCGTGAGTTTAAAGATCCCAGCCGTGATACCTACCGCGCTATTTTATATTCCGGTTTATTATGTTTATTTGCCTTTGTGCTGATTCCTTTTACTTTTCAGGGCCACATGGGATTAGGGCAAATGATTGAGCCACAGCACTTTAATGCTGCCGGTGAAGTGATTCAACCAGCTCAATATGACGGCATGCTAGCCGCGGATATTTATAGTGGCATGGGCATCGCCAATGCGCTTTATGGCATTGTAGGTAATAGCGGCATTATGGTGGATATGTTTGTGGTGATGTTGGTGCTGGCACTGATGTTATCGATTATGACCACGATGTCCGGGTCGTCTCGCACCTTATACCAGGGCTCAATTGATGGTCTATTGCCTAAATACCTGTCACAGGTAAATCAGCACGGTGCACCCACTAGTGCGATGTGGACTAATCTTATTGTTAACCTGATGTTACTCAGTCTGTCTGATTATGTGTTTTTGCTTGCTGCATCTTGCGTTAGTTACATCATTTTTAACTTTCTGACCCTCAATGCCGGTTGGATTCACCGTATCGACAGGCCCAACTGGAAACGCTCATATCGAACCCCAAAAGTCTTATTTATCGCCGGTATCGCCATGGCCTTTTTGAATATTACCTTTATGGCACTGGGAGCTAATATCTGGGGCGGTGGCACATTGATGAGTGGTTTGATTCTGGCCAGTCTAAGCATTCCACTGTTTTGCTGGCGGCATTACTTAATCGATAAAGGCCAACTACCGTCATCGATGCAAGAAGATATTCAGGCTGGCAACACCACAGAAACTTCCCGTAAAGCAGGCCGATGGCCTTATCTGGTTTTACTGTTCAGCGTGTTGCTGGTGGGCGGGATTCAGTTTTTAGTTAGTTAACTATCGGCTTGAAAGATATAAGGCATAAAAATTATTTATCCATTTTGCCGATTCCCTTGATCTCCCTGATTTCTAAATACTTCTATGAAAGCAATATATATGTTTCTTTTTTAAACGAGTTTGCTTTTTATACTTAAAAGCAACTTATATGTTGCCAATATGTAAAAAAGAAACTAATATGTTTCTCATTGGTAAATAGCAACTTATATGTTTCATTATGAATTCACTACTCGACCAGATCAAAAAACGCCGTATCGAATTGGAACTCAAGCAGCACGATATGATGCTGCGCATTGGTATATCGCGCCAGCAATATCAAAGATTGGAATCCAAAGGCAATCCACGCCTTGATACTCTTGAACTTATTGCCAAGGGGCTTAAAAGTGAATTACTGCTGATACCACAGGAAAAATTAAATGCTGTACTGGCGGTATTGGCTGACGATAACTCGTCACTGATTGGGTCTCCAAGCAAGCCAAATACGGCGGACAAAGAAAAAAGTAGCTCATTGGCTGACGATCCATGGCAGGGATTGCTGGGAGAAAATGAATGAGCACAGACAGCAGTGATGAAGTAAACGTATTACAGCTCTCCATCCACGGCGTACTGGTCGGCTATCTCGCTGGCTTTAAGAATGGCCGCAATGTATTGAGCATTGCAGACTCATTTAAAAATGATCCTGAGCGCCCGACATTCAGCCTCATCACTCACCCTTCATTTCCTAAGGCGGCTGAGCTCATGGCCGACCCATGGGTTCGGAATCAACGGCTACATCCAGTGCTTTCAAACCTGCTGCCAGAAGGCTCGTTGCGCGAACTCATTGCGCAAGGCCTGAAGGTGCAGGTTGATAATGAATTTCACATTCTCTCGTACCTTGGCGAAGACTTGCCGGGGGCAATCGAAGCTACGCCAATGGAGCCTGAAGATGTGCCTGATTACATCCTGAGCACTCACGGAAAGGCTAAGGCGGTTAAGTTCGATAAAGTTACCCAAGAAAACAAGTTTTCCTTGGCTGGCGTGCAAATGAAGTTTTCCATGAAGGAAAAGGATGGGCGCTATAACTTATCGAAGGGCAATGTCCTGGGTGATTGGATCATCAAAACGCCTTCAACCAAGCACAAGTTTGTGCCACTGAATGAATACACTGCCATGTCACTGGCGGGGATGGTCGGTGTTGATATTCCTGAGATCAAACTTGTTGACCTAGATAAGCTCGATAATCTGCCACAAATTAACTTACCGGATGAAAAGCAAGCTTTTGCCATTAAGCGATTTGATCGTGATCATGACCAGCGTATTCACATGGAAGACTTTGCACAAATTCTAGTGAAGTATCCACACGAAAAATACACTTCAGCCAATTATGAGAATATCGGCAAAGTCATTTATGACTTTTCTGGCGACGGCCTTGCTGACGTGCAACAGTTCGCAAGACGATTACTGGTGAATATTCTTTTGGCAAATGGTGATGCCCACCTAAAAAACTGGAGCTTTTTGTATCCTGATAAGTTGACGCCGCGACTTTCTCCTGCATACGATATCGTCACAACGAGTGTGTATATCGAAAATGAAACCAAATATGCGCTCAACCTCGGTAAAACCAAAGAGTGGTATACCGTCACCATGGCGCATTTTCAGTCATGGGCAGAGAAATCTGGCATTCCATGGCGAGCGATTAAACCTCACTTAGATGACACAATGGCAAAAGCTAGAGAGCTATGGCCTGAAGCGCTGAAAACACAAGCAATGGACGAAGTACACAAAGAAGGCCTTAGAACGCATTGGGCCAAGCTTCAGGACGATTTTATGATTGAAGCCAAACAGTGACGGTTCTTAGCTAACGGATAAGTAAGATACACCGCACATTATTGATAGATACGAATTAATAGGGGAGGAATGTTTGACGCTTTACTTGGGTGTCAATGCACATTCTCAGTTTGAAGTTTTGTCATTATCAAGTTTGCCGACCCCTTGATTTTGTAGTTATCAAGTTTGCCAACCCTTTGATTTCTCGTCAGTCAAGCTGTTCCATTTTCTTCTACCGTAAGTCCGATTTCTTATAACCAAGTTGGCTGACCCTTAATTTTGGACTGCCTAGACATTACCAGGCTTTCATCTTAAACAGACGTCCTTTTTCTCCTTCGTCATGCAGTTGATGCACGATTTCTGACTCATCAAAAACGGAAGGCTCCTCTTTCTCTCTATGCGGAAGATCGGAGTCAATCAGCGTTATTATGGATTGAATACCCATATCGGCATATTGGCGGATAACAGCTAGTAGATTTTCCTTTTTCCGATTATCAAGTGACTCAAAAACACCATCATGAAATGCAAAGTGAGGAAATTTCTCGCCTAGGTGGGCCCTAAGCACAGACAGATCAAAAGCTATGCATAACAATTTTCTATATGTATGCCCCATATCTGCACTAGTTGAGTTTCCTGACTCATCAAGAATTTCAGCCTTAAATTGCAAGTGCCCCTCGCTGTTAGGCGAAACACTTAACAATGCTTTTCTGTTAATCACATCATCTACAATCTCGCTAAAGTACAACCGTATCTGGGAAAAGAGGCTAGTTTTTTCCGAATTTTGCTTCTCAACATTACTTTCAATTTCAGACTGGAGATGACTACACTCTTCCGACAATCTTCTAATTTCGGCCCTTAATTCCTGCAATCGATGAATATGCTTCTTCTGTCTCTCCAGGGCCTCGATATCTGCGCGAAGCAAAACAAGCTCATTGGATAATCCTTTATATTTATTGAATACCTCTGTATCACTTAAGAAAGACAGCGTATCTGCTCGTTTTTTTCCAAGCGAATTAAGCTCGCCATTAATTTTTGATATTTCCGACTCAACCTCGGATTTTTCGGTTATCAGGTAACTGAAACGCTCTTCAGTTATTGACTTATTAAATTCTATCAGCTGATCAAAATCCTTTTTAACCTGCCCGGAAAATAAAATTCCAGCTTCTTGAAAAATTTTCTGTGCATCTTCAGTGTTGAAGATAATCTTATCTTCCTCAAGGGACTTTAATATCTTTTTTCTATTTTGATTTAGCGAGTATCTTCTCCGGTTTAACTCCGCTATTTTTTCGTCAAGCTCGTCGACCAGATATTTGGTCTTTTCTTTGTCTTGTTGTCTAAAATCAAATGAATCGAGGAGCTTTTGCTTTTTTTCAGCATCCTGCTGCTTAATCAACAATATGCCTTCGATTTTACTAACATCCTCAACCGATCCACCCAGCTCTTTTCTAACGGTGCTCTCTATATCTTCCTTCTTGCTTAGCTCTTCTTCCTTTTGATAATGCTTAACTAACAAATCGGCATCGAACCCAAGGATATGTGATAAGTAGGGTTTCCAGTAGGCATCTCGAGAACCGAACTTGCGTAACTTGAACACATCATTGTAGTCATCCTGAGATCGAATAAGATATCCAAGCCCATTTCGATACGTCCACGGCTTGATTGCCGAGAGGTCTAGCAAGCTATCGAGAAGTTCCTTTGCTCTAGCAAATGGAACATCAAGATGATCCCAACGCTCATCAGCAAGAGAAACATAATCTTGATGTTGTTCATTGTGTTTTTTAAAACTGATTTTAGAAGCCTGTGAAACACTCCGCCGAATTGTCAAATAGCTATTATCGTTTAACTTTACTTCGACGAAGAAGATAAAAGGACTAAAAATATCTTCATGTTTAAACAGGAAAAATTTTGGATCGCGCTTTGATAAAAGAGTGAAGTCAATAACCCTTCCAAGAGTGCTTTTCCCCAAATTATGGGTGTCTCTAGTTTTATTTTCAGGGAGACGAATTTCGCCATATATGACATTGAGCCCTGCTTTGAAAAATACCGGCTCAAATAAATCAGACCTATTTGTATAAAGCTTAGATAGTCTCATTGTTGTTTATATATTCTATTGAGTCCGTTTTTGGTCGATACTCTATCAACCCCATAAGAAATAAAAAGTTCAACGCAGGAAGAAAAAGTACATCTCCACCTATCACACTTTTCTTTGCATGAGAAAGGAGGTCGCTATAGTTGGCAATCCTTAGATCTTTCAATCTAACCAAAACAACCATCGCAACATTTATTACAGTGCGATCAGGATGTGAATGCTTAGTTGGACGAAGCATATTCTTCACTCCCAATATCACAGTTCCAATACATATAAAACAACATTACTCTAGTTAATCTTTTGTGTTTCCTGAGAACAGGATCACGAGCAAATAGCAAATCCACTAAGTGATTCATAACGCTGTCGAAGTTCTGGTGGTCTTTTCTTTTTGCTATGATTTTTAGCTGAAACTCATCAACTATGTTTTCGTAAATTTGCATTAGCTCATGATTTTCAGGCGCAGATAAAAAGTATTGAACTTGCGCAGTTTCTTTCAAATATCTTTTGCGTAGAGTATCTGCGTACTCTGCGGACATGTTGTTTATTTCGTTTTTGTCTGCATATGGAATCCGAGGTGCAGGCGGATCATCCTCAGTTATTAATCCTGTTTTCTTATGATCTGCTAAGGCGTAAACCACTTCTGACAAATCATCTGGGCTAACAACCAGAGGTGAATCAACCATATCTAGATTTGCCCTTTCTGCAACTTTAGGGAAGGTCTTTAACCACATCTCTAACTGCTCAACCCCACAAAGGCATATAGATGACTCAGGCAAATTGCATTGTGTGGATATGTAATAGCGAATTTCACTTTCTGCATTTGCAGCAAGGCGCCTATTCGCAAACAACATGTAGTGATCAAGTTGCTCCTCTTCGCGCAGTTTCTTAATTTTTAATATTTCCTTGCTTAACACGCTAGAATCGCCATCTACACTGTAAAAGTCGGCTTCCGAAAAGTGCTTGTTATAGCCATTTGTGTGTTTCGCCTGGATTATCGTAATGCCAGTCCATGGACTGGATTTACTAGGATATAAATCAGCAGTGCCTACGAACTTAGCATCTCTACCGCCATCGGGTCCTTTTGCAAAGCCCTGAGTAGAAATCCCAAGCAGCTCCTGACATAAAAAAACGACCAGTTGCTCAAATTGATCGTCGCTCAAATCTTCATAGGCATATTTCATGTTGTTTCGTCACCCACTGATTCTTGTCTAATCGGAGCGACGGTGAGACTCATTCCAATAGCACTCAACACAGACGTTAGCGTTTTTATTGTTGGGTTACCGTTTGAAGACAATGCCCTGTATAATGCCTCTCGAGATAATCCCGCTTTTTTGGCGATAGCCGACATGCCCCCATTATCTTCCGCAGTCTTACGAACTAATTCTAGCAACGAGCCAATCTCATCAGGCTTAGTAGTGGTCAAACCCATATATTTTGTCGTTGCAGCAGCTCTTGGCATTGATTGTGTACCGTTCAGTATTTACGTTTAGAATATCCAGCCGATGTATGTCGGCGTCACAAGTGTAGCTTAAAAGTTACAAAATAAACATGAAAACTCTGTCCTCAATTCATGCAGAATTGGCTCAGTGCAAATCAACAACATTCGGAATCAATAGAGCCAAGGTGTTTGATTATTATGTCGTCCCCTCTCTTGGCTTTTTGACAAAATTAAACCTGACTATCACTTTTTGTCATTAATCATTACAAGCTTTCTCAATTTAATCAATTGTTTAAATAACTAAAGTGCATATGCTTTGGTGTGATTAACTGACCAGCACAAACAGTTTCCCAAAGTATCAAGGCCTAACTTCTCCTTGGCTATACTCACTAAAAAGCAGCTCCCTCTGAGATTCGTACTACCTAGGAAGTAAGTCCTCTTAGTAATTGTTGAGAGGGGCTGTGGAACTGAAAATAGCGTTGCCAATACTCATAAAATAGGGAGAAATATAATGGCACGCGATCCTAAGCACGACATACTTTTTGAGCCAATTCAGATTGGTCCAAAAACATTGCGTAATCGGTTTTATCAGGTTCCCCATTGCATTGGTGCCGGTTCAGATCGACCAGGCTTCCAGGCAGCACATCGTTCGATGAAAGCGGAAGGTGGTTGGGCAGCGATGAATACCGAATACTGTTCAATCCATCCAGAATCAGATGATACCCATCGTCTCTCAGCACGTATCTGGGACGAAGGTGACGTACGTAATTTACGTGCGATGACGGATGAAGTTCATAAATACGGCGCTTTAGCTGGTATAGAAATGTGGTACGGCGCCGCTCATGCACCGAATATGGAAACCCGGGCAACGCCACGTGGCCCCAGCCAGTTTGCCTCAGAATTTGAAACTTTAAGCTACTGTAAAGAGATGGATCTTGATGATATCAAGATGGTTCAGCAGTACTACGTGGATGCCGCTTACCGTGCTCGCGATGCTGGCTTTGATATCGTTTATGTGTATGGTGCTCACTCTTATTTGCCTCTGCAATTCCTTAACCCGTATTACAACAAACGCACTGACGGCTACGGCGGTTCATTAGAAAATCGTGCTCGTTTCTGGGTGGAAACCCTGGAAAAAGTGCGTAAAGCCGTGGGTGATGATTGTGCGATTGCGACGCGGTTTGCTATCGATACGATTTATGGCCCTGACCAGATTGAAGTAGAAGAAGACGGCGTTAAGTTCATTGAAATGGCCGATGACTTTGTTGACCTGTGGGATATCACGGTAGGTGATATTGCTGAATGGGGTGAAGACGCTGGCCCATCACGCTTCTATCAGCAAGGTCACACTGTACCTTGGGTTGAGCATGTTAAACGTGTTTCCAAGAAACCTGTTCTGGGTGTGGGACGTTATACCGACCCTGAAAAAATGACGGAAATCGTCACTAAAGGTGTGGTGGATATTATCGGTTGTGCTCGTCCTTCTATTGCTGATCCATTCTTACCGAAGAAAGTGGAAGAAGGTCGTTATGACGATATCCGTGTCTGTATCGGTTGTAACGTCTGTATTTCGCGTTGGGAAATCGGTGGTCCTCCAATGATTTGTACTCAGAATGCGACGGCTGGTGAAGAGTATCGTCGTGGCTGGCATCCTGAGAAATTTGCCAAAGCGGGTTCTGAAGACTCGGTGCTGGTGGTGGGGGCAGGTCCTTCTGGTTCAGAAGCGGCTCGTGTATTGATGGAACGTGGTTACACCGTTCACTTATACGATAAGGCTGAAAAAGTGGGTGGTCATGTCAATCAGGTTGCCACATTGCCTGGATTGGGTGAGTGGAGTTATCACCGTGATTACCGTGAAACGCAACTGGATAAGCTGGTTAAGAAAAACAAACACAATGTGATTGCACTGGGTCAGAAACCACTGACCGCTGATGATGTATTGGAATACGGTGCAGATAAAGTGGTTATCGCCACCGGTTCACATTGGAATACGGATGGCACTAACTGTCTGACACATGCACCGATTCCAGGTGCGGATGCGTCTCAACCTGAGCAACTCACACCAGAACAAGTGTTATCGGGTGAGAAGAAAATTGGCAAACGTGTGGTTATTTTAAATGCAGACAGCTATTTCATGGCACCAAGTCTGGCTGAGAAACTCGCCACAGAAGGCCATGACGTTACCGTTGTTTCAGGTGTTCATCTGGGTAACTACATGCACTTCACTTTGGAATACCCCAACATGATGCGTCGTCTGCATGAGCTGGGTATTGAAGAAATTGGTGATCATTTCTGCACACGTATCGAGAAGAATCGCCTGGAAATCTACAACCTGTGGGGTGATGGTTCCAAACGTAGCTATCGTGGTCCTGGTGTTTTCCCACGTGAAGAAAACAAGACTCACCGTTGGTTGGAATTTGATTCTTTAGTACTGGTTACAGGGCGTTCTTCTGACAATGCCTTGTACAAAGAACTCAAAGAGCGTCAAGCAGAATGGGATGAAAACGGCATCAAAGGTATTTACCTGATTGGTGATGCTGAAGCACCGCGTCTGATTGCTGATGCCACATTTACTGGTCAGCGTATCGCAAGGGAAATCGAGGAAGACAATCCTCAGTATCCATTGCCGTACAAACGCGAAACGATTTCATGGGGCACACCACATATGCCGGGTGGTAACCACGAGATCGAATACAAGATCTAGACCGGAAAAGAAGTGTGCTGTCGATAACGGCAGCACGCTTTTCCAACCTCAGCAATCACTTATTCCTATTCCAAAAAAGCTTGCAGGTGTGTCATGAACGAAGCACAAGAGATTACTCGGATTTTATTTCAAGGTTTTCAGACCTCATCCATTTACCTTTTTTATGCGTTTGGTTATTCCGCAATCGCCGTATTTATTTATGGTTGTTACGTGCAGGTAAGAAAATACCGTCGTGGTAAACCTGATGCAGCCTGGGGCGAGTTTCTGGCGAGATTCGGTGACATGCTGAAAACCATGCTGACGCACCGTACGATTAAACGTCGTGACAGGGCGGCTGGCAAAGCGCATGCAGGAATATTTTTTGGCTTTGTTCTGCTGTTTCTCGGGACAGCCACCATCACACTTGAATACGATATTTTAGAGCCATTATTTGGCTTTAAATTCTGGTATGGCGACTTTTATCTGTGGTTCTCACTGGTACTCGACATTGCCGGAACAGCCGTTATCGCTGGCGTTTTATACATGATGTATCGCCGAAAATGGCTGAAATTACCTAAACTGGATTACAAACGTCCCGATCGTGAACCTACCGATCCTGACTACGACCGCAGTGCTTATCGTCGTGAAGACTGGGCATTTTTATGGGGATTTATCATCATTCTGATCACGGGCTTTTTGCTTGAAGCCTCGCGTCTGATTTGGCTGATGAATGATCCCACCGTCTGGGACTACCGCTGGTGGTCACCGATGGGCGCCCTGATTGCCAATGCCTTACATGGTCTGGGCATGGGACTAGAAGCGGCAGGGCATTTCCGTACCGGACTCTGGTGGTTCCATGGTTTTATTGCTTTGACCTTTGTGGCGCTGATTCCATTTACCAAAGTGAAACATATCTTTACGGCATCTGCGTCGTTGATGTTTCGTGACCCGATGACCGGTCGTCGCTTACCGATGGTGCCAGAAGAGCAGGAAGAGATTGGGGTTAAAACCATTACCGATCTGACCTGGAAAAACTTACTGAACCTGGATGCCTGTACTAAATGTGGACGCTGCCATGAAGCCTGTCCGGCCAATGCGGTAGGAGCGCCATTATCACCACGTGATGTGATTCTGTCATTGCGTGAGTTTGCCAATAACACCTTACAGAAAAAAGAGTTACCGGACGAAGCCGAGCTGGATGTGCATGGTAAAGATATCGGTCAGGTGTTTATGGAAACGCTGTGGTCATGTCGTACCTGTCTGGCCTGCGTGGAAATCTGCCCGGTGGCGGTGGAGCATGTGCCGATTATTGTGCAAATGCGTCGTAAATTAGTGGATGAAGGCAATATGGAGCCGATTCTGCAAAAAACGCTGCAATCCGTGCATAAAAACGGTAACTCGATGGGCGAGTCCAAACGTAAACGGGCGAAATGGACCAAGGATTTACCTTTCGCTATCAAAGATGCCCGTAAAGAGCCGGTGGATGTGATGTGGTTTGTCGGCGACTACGCGTCTTTCGACCCACGTAATCAGGTGGTCACAAAATCCTTTGCCAGATTAATGCGTCAGGCAGGTGTGGATTTTGGTTTGTTATATGAAGCCGAAATGAACGCCGGTAATGATATTCGCCGTGTCGGTGAAGAAGGACTGTATGAGTTTTTGGCAACCTCGAATATCAGCACATTAGAACAATGTGATTTCAAATCGATTGTGACCACCGATCCACATTCATTTAACACCATCCGTAATGAATACCCGGACTTTGGTGGCGAGTTTGAAATTAACCACTACACCACAGTGATTAAACAGTTGTTAGAACAAGGCAAATTGAAGCTGAAAAAACAGCTGGATCTGACGGTGACTTTCCATGATCCATGCCACTTAGGCCGTTACAACAAAGGTTATGACGCACCTCGTGATATTATCAAAATGCTTGGTTGTGACCTGGTGGAAATGGCACGTAATCGTGATAACTCATTCTGCTGTGGTGCCGGTGGTGGGCGTATCTGGATTCCTGATCCTGTCGGCATCCAAAAACCATCTGAAAATCGGATACATGAAGCTGGTGAGATTGAGGATCTGGATGTGTTTATCGTGTCGTGCCCGAAAGATCTCACCATGTTTGAAGACGCACGTAAAACCGCCGGTTATGAAGGCAAGTTTGAGGTGAAAGAGCTGATCGAGCTGATCACTGAGTGCGTGGAATTTGACGATGAGTCTGTTGATGAAGATGCAGACGCAGCTTAATGATTCGATGCCGGGCTCTGCGGCTGAGTTAATCTCAGTCGCGCTCGACAGTGGCGATATTTACAGCGCGGCTGCAGTGTATGGTCTGGCAGATTTTCATGACAAAAAATTGCTGGCAGAGCTGATAACGGCACAGCGTCGTGATGTACTTAAACTGGCACGCTGGCAGCATACTCCTGCCGATGTACTGGCTTTGCTGGCTGGCCTTGAAGATGATGCCGTGCGTTTACGCCTGGATAAAAACCCGGCGACTCAAACCCAGACCTTAAGCAATTTATACCGTGATGAAGTGGACATCAGCTTTATTACTCTGATTGCCAAACATGCTCACACCAGTGCGGATGTGTTGTGGCAGATTTTACATACCACTACGGCAACAGATTTGGTGAGAGCTGTGGTGAAAAATCCGAATGCGGATAGCAAGACTTTAGCCTTGGTTGCAGAAAAGTTTGCTGATCAATTTGATGCTGAACTTGCCAGTCATCCAGCGACATTGGGTGATTTATTAATGACGTTATATGCGCGTGGTAATGAGTTTGTTCAGGCCGCTGTTGTGGCTCATAAAGCGTGTCCGACCGCTATTTTTACTATTGCCGCGAAACTGGAAAGCAGTCTGATCCTGCGTCATTTAGCGACCAATCCACATATCGATAAACGACTCAGCGCCCGTCTGGCTTTGGATAAGGATTATTCCGTCAGGCGAGCCGCAGCGAGTCATAAAAATCTGCCGGTATGGGTTTTAGAAGAGCTGGTTGAAGATCAGTCGGAATATGTCAGACGCGTGGTAGCCGCCAGAGAAGACCTGACGCCAGAGATGATGAATTGTTTGCTGGCAGATACGGAGCACTGGGTCAGACAATGGTTGGCACTCAACCCAAAACTCACAGAATCACAGTTGTACAGCTTAGCTCAGGATGAGCATAAAGAGGTTCGCCGAGCTGTGGCCAGAAATCCGAAAACCAATTCGGCATTACTGAGCCAACTCGCTAATGATCAAGAAGTCTGGGTACGTGCTGCGGTAGCAAATCAGCCTAATACGCCGGCCAGCACCTTGATCATCCTTGCCGAGATGGACGATATCGACGTGCTGGGTGGTGTCGCCTCTAACCCAAAAACCCCGCAGAAAGTACTGCAGCGCTTGAGCTATTCCATCAGTGCTGATGTCAGGCGGGCGGTCATTCTCAACAATATGGCGATTCGCCAGACCTTACTGCCTCTGCTGGATGATCCGTATTACCTGAATCGCATGATGCTTATCCAAAGCAGAGCACTTAGTGCTGATGACAAATGGACCTTATATGACGATCCGGACCCGGCGGTTCGGTTCAGCCTTTTTACCTGGTTTTCCAGGCAATACCAGCAGTAACTCAC
The DNA here is from genome assembly GCF_056859315.1 of Methylophaga sp. F-2. Classification (NCBI taxonomy): domain Bacteria; kingdom Pseudomonadati; phylum Pseudomonadota; class Gammaproteobacteria; order Thiotrichales; family Piscirickettsiaceae; genus Methylophaga; species Methylophaga sp. F-2. Next base: position 367,640 of record NZ_JBSXOF010000018.1, on the reverse strand, counting down.
TGCAAATAAAGCTGATGTAGACAGCAATTTAGGAGAAATAGCATGAAAATTTTAGTTGCAGTCAAAGAAGTCGCTTCACTTGACGATGACTTTGAAATTCGTGACGACCAATTGGACGTCGATGAGGACTTTCTGCTTTATGACCTGAATGAATGGGACGATTTTTCCCTGGAAGAGGCCATGAACATTAAAGAGGCCTCGGATTCAGAAGTGGAAGTGGTGGTGGTGTCTGTTGGTCCCGATCGTGTTGAGGAAAGTTTGCGTAAATGCCTGGCTAAAGGTGCAGACCGGGCAATTCGTGTGTGGTCGGATGAGATGGAAGGATCGGACTCGATTACCGTGGGCCGCATTCTGGCCGCGGTCGCCGAACAAGAAAAACCGGACATGATTTTTGCCGGTGTGCAGTCGTCTGATGATGCGAATGCCTCGACTGGTATTTCTTTATCGTCTTATCTGAACTGGCCTCATGCCGCCGTGGTGGCTGGATTGGACTACACACCCGGCAGCAATAAAGCCGTGGTCAGTCGTGAGCTGGAAGGTGGGATGGCACAGGAAGTAGAGATCAGCTGCCCTGCGGTGCTGACTATTCAACTGGGGATTAATACACCGCGTTATGCCTCTTTACGCGGTATCAAACAAGCCGCTGCCAAACCTATCGAAGAAATCAGCCTGAGTGATTTGGGATTAAGTGCCGAGGATGTGGGCGCCAATGCCAGTTTTGCACGGGTACGTCGTATGTATATTCCTGAAAAAGGCATGGCAACCATGATTGAGGGTACGCCCGCAGAACAGGCTGCAAAACTGGCTGAGATAATTAAAGAATACAGAGGAGAACTCTAATGAAAACGATTTTGGTGATGGCGGAAACCCGTCAGAATGAATTACGCCCGAATTCTCTGGAAGTGATCTCTGCTGCCCAGGAATTACGTCAGGCGGATGACAAGGTCATTGTGGCGGTAACAGGGCAAAACGCCGACAACTACACCAGTGCATTATCGCTCGCAGGGGTTGATGAAGTCGTGGCGGTGAAAACGGCAACAGAAGATTTTGATGCCGATATTCAGGAAGCCGTTGTCTCTGAACTGATGGAACAATACGCGCCATCTGTAGTATTGATGCCGCATTCTGTAGATAGCCTGGGTTACGCACCAACGCTGGCTCGTAAAGGCAATTATGGTTTTGCCAGTGATGTATTCGGGCTGGCTTATGATGGTAACGATCTAGTCGCAACCCGTGCCGCCTACAATCAAAAAGTGAATGTGGAAGTGGATTTTCCCGGCAAAGATTGTGTGCTGCTAACGATTCGTCCAAGTGTGTTTAAACAAGCGGAAGACGCAGGGTCACCGGCGATTTCATCTCTGGATATGACTTCGCTGACCAGTCGTAGTCAAAATTTGCGTTATGTTGAACCGGAAGGCGCAGATGATATTGATATTACGGGTGTGGACTTTATTATGTCTATCGGCCGCGGTATCGCAGAAGAAAATAATGTGGATACCTTCCGTGAATTATCTGAGCTGGCGGGAGCAACATTATGCTGCTCGCGTCCGATTGCTGACTCAGGCTGGTTGCCAAAGTCACGTCAGGTAGGGCAATCTGGCAAGGTAGTCGGTGCTTGCAAGCTGTATGTGGCGATGGGAATTTCCGGCTCAATTCAACATATGGCAGGGATGAAACATGTGCCCAGTATCGTGGCGGTGAACACCGATCCGGGCGCATCGATATTTAATATTGCCAAGTACGGCATTGTGGCGGATATCTTCGATATTGAAGAAGAATTGCGCACACACTTTGAATAACGTTATTTTATTCGGCATCGGGTAAGACTCTGACTTACCCGATGCTATTTATTTATATGAGGAAACAGATTTGGCAGATATACATGGGGCAGGTGTTCGCGACGATATTGACGGCAATGGCTTTCGAGTAGGTATCGTTGTCTCGCGGTTTAACTCTGAGATTTGCACGGCACTGTTAAATGCCTGTGTTGACCAGTTAAAAGCCAGCAACGTTCAGGAACAGGACATTCAGGTATTGTCTGTGCCGGGTGCATTGGAAATTCCGATGGTTTTACATGAACTGGCATTAAAAGGTAATTGTGATGGTCTGGTCGCATTAGGCTGCATCATTCGTGGTGAAACCTATCATTTTGAGATTGTGGCCAATGAGTCAGCACGTGCCTGTACCGATATTCAGATTGGCACAGGAATTCCGCTGGCCAATGCGATTTTGACCACAGAAGATGAGCAACAAGCAAAAGATCGCATGATTATCAAAGGCCGTGAAGCGGCATTAGTGATTATTGAAATGATTCAGACACTAAAGTCTTTGCACGCAGAGTAAATTTTTCTTAATTATTTTATTTATTATCAATGGATTATAAAAGGTAGAGCATAAAAAATCAGATGGTTTTTACCCATTAAGGAGTACTCCATCATGAGAATTTTTATATGCGGCTGATTTCGGTAAGTTTTTTACATTGAATTCGTTCTATGTAACCGGAGTTAGACCATGAATAATCCACTGCCCAAAGAAACTACCACACGGAACTCAGTACTCAATGTTCGCCATAAAGAACTTGGGTCAACACTGGATGGCGAAACATGGAATGGCATGCCCATTCCATGGAGCTACCATTCGGATGTGAATGATGAGGTTGTTGCGGTCCGTACCCGGGCAGGTCTTTATGATGTGTCTGGTCTCAACATTGTTAATGTATCGGGACCAGCCGCATTAAAAATTATCGACAAGTTGGTGACGATTGATGTCACTAAGCTCGAACCAGGTACTTCCCGACTTGCCGGTGAAGTTAATGAAGAAGGTGCGCTGGTCGATGACATCATGGTCATTTGTGATGATAAAGAACATTACCGTTTATCTCATGGCAGTGGCGCCACACAACAAACCTTAGCCGAACTCGCTAAAGGTGAGGATGTCACAGTTGAACAGGATTATGATGTACATATCCTGTCGCTGCAGGGCCCTCGTTCTATCGATATTCTGGATCCGGAACTGGATTTCGACCTCGCCGGATTACCTTATTTCAAACATATCAAGACGACCTTATTCGGTCGTGAAGTGATCCTCGCTCGCGGTGGTTATTCCGGTGAGCGCGGCTACGAAGTTTATTGTTCCGCGGCTGATGCTGTGTACCTGTGGGACATGATTCTGGAAAAAGGTCAGCCCTATGGCTGCATCCCGGCATCATGGGACTCACTGGATCTGACACGCGTTGAAGCGGCCTTACTTTTCTTCCCATTTGATATGCCTGAAGGCGATACCACACCGTGGGAAGTCAATATGGACTGGTGTGTCGATGAAGACAAACCCGGTGATTACATCGGTAAAGAAGCGGTGCTGAAGTTAAAAGGCAGAGAACGCTTCAAACAAATCGGTCTGGAATGTCGCTCAAAGCAAGCGGTAGAGGTCGGTTCTAAATTATTCATTGATGGCAAAGAAGTCGGTGTGGTGACCAGCTCCAGCTACAGCCAATATCTGATGAAGTCACTGGCAATGGCCCATATCAAACCGGAATACAGCCAACTTGGCACCACAGTAACCGTGGCTGACGGTGATGAGGTCAAAGCGACCATCGTCAAGATGCCTTTTTATGATCCTATGCGTGTTCGCACTCACCCTGAGTAAATTGAGGAATAGATGATGGAAAAAGGTTACTCAATTACAACCAAACCTATTTACGGCACCTTGGTCTGGCAAAAAAAAGCGACACATCATGTGGTGATCGTTGGCGGTGAAGGTGGTGGTAAAGCCTTGCTGAAGTTATTCCAGCAAATGGTGCCAAAACAACCTTTATCAGTGTTTTATCTGGCTGATGATGCAGCAAGTAACAAGTATGTGAGCATCGTTGAAGAGATGTCAGGTGAGTCAATTACTGTCTGCGACTCACAGGAAACCTTAACCGCGGCGATGAAGACTGAGCTGGACAATTGCTATATGGGCACACAGTTCTACGTTGCTGGTGAAGAAAAACTGATTTGGCCAGTCGCCAAGTTGCTGACTGAATATGGCGTCGATGACCGGAATATTTTTAAAGAACAGACAGGGTCTTTAGCTAGACGCGTGTTCTGCGTGCATTGCGAAACGATTAATGAGGACGTTCACCACAACATTCATCAATGTGTGAACTGTGGCCTGAATTTATTCGTTCGTGATCATTTCTCCCGTCATTGGGGTGCCTATATGGGCTTTATGGTCGATGGTGAAACACCCGGCGAGATTCCACCAGCACAGGAGGTTTACCCATGAGTGCTTTAAAAGTCAAAGTCACTTCCGTTGAGCAAGTGGCTGAACAAATCAAACATTTTACGATGGTAGCCGAAGATGGCAGCCCACTGCCTTATTTCTCTGGCGGCAGCCATGTGGTTGTATCGATGGATATCGATGGCCGGACCCATCGTAATGCCTATTCCTTAATGGGCCCTACCAACGATAACAGTGCCTACCAGATTGCGGTGCGTAAGCAGGAAAAATCACGTGGTGGTTCAGTGTTTATGCATGAGAAAGTGGAACCAGGCACCTTATTAGAAATATCGATGCCTACCAATTTATTCTCGATTCATCGTCTGGCGAAAAAACACATTCTGGTGGCCGGTGGTATTGGTATTACGCCTTTCTTGTCACAGATTACCGATTTAAATCGTCTCGGTCATGACTACGAATTACATTATGCTTATCGCAGTGCTGAACATGCGGCTTTCCGCAAAGAAATTGAAGCCTTATGCGGTGATAAAGCATTTTTCTATCCTGAAAATGAAACCGGCCGACTCAATATCACTGAATTATTGAGCAAACAGCCTTTGGGTTCACATGTGTATGTGTGCGGTCCGGATCCAATGGTAAACGGTTTGGAACTGATCGCTTCCGAGCTGGGCTGGCCAGAAACGTCTGTACATAGTGAGAAGTTCTTGGCACCAGCTAGTGGTGCGCCATTCACTGTCAGCTTATTGCAATCCAATACCGAGGTCGTTGTGCCTAGTGACCTCAGCATGCTGGAAGCGCTGGAGGAAGCGGGTATCGATGCGCCTTATATGTGCCGTGGCGGTGCCTGTGGTCGTTGTGAGGTGGAAGTCGTCGAATGTGACGGTGACTTAGTTCATCACGATGAATACCTGTCCGACGCTGAGCGTGTCGCTGCTAAGAAAATTTTACCTTGTGTCTCGCGTGCCAACTGTACACGCATGGTCATCAATTTGTGAGGAATAAACGATGAATATGGCATTTAATGAAGAAACATTTCGTGGTGATTTCACGTTTAGAAACTCGCCTGAATCAGTAAGACGTTTTCCTTACCCGTTTGAAGAAGACGAGTATATGTACAGCGTTAACATTGAGCAGCACACCTCGGGTGAGCCCGGTTCTGTATTTGAGCATCCTATTGATGTTGATGAACACTATGTAGCGGAGTGTAAAGAGCGAGCCATTGTTCTGAGTGAAGATCATACTCGCTGCGTTGCTTTGCCTCATATGATGGATGCTCAATGGGATACGCTGGAATTAGTGATGACATCACTTTCTGAAAGTTATCCGTCTGAGTTTCAGTTAACCATTGATGATGATAACTGGCATTGGGTCAATAAACCACTGGGTATTGAAGATCGCTTTGTATTTGGTGACGTGTCTACTTTACCGATGGAGCCGTTCGAATACGTAATGCGTCAGGTTCAGGGTGACTGGGTCATCATGGATCAACGTGATAATGATCTCTATGCCGACCTCGGTATGGTGACCGGACAGGCGGATTGGTCGGTCGCATTTGATGCCGGCATGTCATTTAAAGAATGGCACGCACCGGTGCCTCATGCACCTGAAATGGGGATTTTTGATCGTGCCCTAAAATACCTTTTACACCTGCAATACGGTAGCCCGGTTCGTCGGACTAACTGGCGTATGTGTGTTAACCCACGACTCGATACGTCATCAGAAACCTATGATGTCTGGGGCACGGATAACGTGTCGGCCACCAAAGAAAATGCCGGTGAAAAAGTCTTTTTACGGGTAGAACTGCAAGCCTTGTTCAGACTGCCACGCAGTAATGCGATTGCCTTCAGCATCCGTACTTATATGGTGAGTCTGGCAGACTTGGCGACTTACCCACGTTGGGCGAAACGTTTAAACCGCGTATTACGCAGCCTGCATCCGGATCTGGCGGAATACAAAGGCTTGAATAGCTTTAAACAACCGGTACTGGATTGGCTAGAACCATTGGATGATGGCGCCTTTTTGGAAAAAGGAACACATCCGGAATAACACTAGATTAGGGGTAATCATTTAGTTAAAGGAAGGGAAGATGAAAAAAACAGTTTTGATGGTGGCAATGGCGGCAGCATCAACGTTCTCAGCAACTAACACCCTGGCAGAAGAAACATCACCACATAGTTTTAGTTCCAACGTCGGAATTTTTAGCCAATATGTATTTCGTGGCATTACTTACAGTGATGAAAGACCTGCATTACAAGGTGGTTTTGACTATGCTCATGATAATGGGCTCTATGCGGGAATATGGGGCTCGACGTTAGAAGAGGATGACAACTCCGGTAACAGTCTGGAAGTGGATTTTTATGGTGGTTATTACCACCAATTAACAGACGATATTGGGATTGATGTCGGGTTGCTGCAGTTTTATTACCCTGATCACAAAAAGTATAACGGTGAAAATATTGATACCACCGAAGCCTACCTTGCAGCGACCTGGAAATGGTTTACTGCAAAATACAGTCGGACATTAACCGACTGGGGTGGTGTGAATAACAAATCAGCCGGTATTGATGGTTATGCTAATGGTGATACCAAAGGCACTGAATATATCGAGTTGAACTTCGCCTACCAATTACCGTGGGAAGTGAATCTGAATTTGCATGTAGGTCACCTGGATGTGAAAAACTACAGTGATTTCAATTACACCGACTATATGATTGGTTTGAGTAAAGACCTGACCATCGGTCAGTCAGAAGGTTGGACGGTGGGGATTAACTACACCGATACTGATGCGGATAAAGACTGGTGGACAGGTGTAGATGGTGATAACCGTGGCGATAATCAGTTTATCGGCTATATATCACGATCGTTTTAAGCGTTTCATAAGCGGCAGCAGAGGGTCAAGGATGACTCTCTGTTATTGCTCTGAAGTCATCTGTTCCAGCCCATCCATCATTGCTTGATAATTTTCACTACTGATATCAATGATGATGCCTTCCAGAGTTAATAACTCATCTGTTCCTGAAAAGACGCCTTTACCCCGTTCCATGACCCATTTGATTTTATTGCTACGCGTCTGGATGCGGTAAATGATTTGAAAGCTGCGCTGTTGATTAACTTGTTGTTGGACATATTCCCAGACACGTTGCTGATCAGCAGGATAAATCAGCTGCATATAATTGAAATGGAGGGAGTTGGTAATTTCATAAGGCTGGTATTCGGTCACTTCCAGGCAGCCTTCACTGACATAATCAAATGTCCAGTTACGATCATTTTTACAGCGATATAACATGCAAGGCACATTCGGCATGATCATATCGTTAGCGAGTCGGGCACTGGCTTTAAGGTCAGCAGACGTTTGTTTGATACGACTGATATCGGTCAGAGTGCCTATCACGCTGCTGCGTTCACTTTTTAGACGTGAGGTAGTGGTGGCACGCATTTCAAACCATTGAGAGCGGCCATTTTTAGCAATAAGACGTAACTCAAACTGACTGTGGTGACGTTTACCTTCGGTCAGGGCATTTATCCGGGCTTCGGCCAGTGGCAGATCTTCCGGGTGAATGAATTCGAATAAGGTTTTTTGCATGCATTCTTGCGGCGTGTAGTCGAGCATGCGTTCCCAGGCGGGATTAAGAAAAATGATTTTTTGATCAACGTTCATTTGAAACACGATTTGTTCAAGACGATCGATCAAGTAGTGATAAGTGTGATCGGTATCCAGCTTGGATGACGTCGGTTCAGAGGAGGTTGTGGTAGTGAACTGTAACAAGAACTGACCATGTTGCTGTAAAGAGTTAAGGGGAGACAGCGATATCTGAGCTGGAATACTGGTGCCGTCCACATACAGCATTCGTAACATCATGGTTTCGTTGGAACGTTGATTATGCTGACGGCTGATAAAGTCCGTCATTTGTTGGTGAGAGCTGGGGTGGATCAAATTAGTCAGTGGCAAGTCGATAATCATATCGCGCATGCCGTTCATCCCCAGCTCTTTTAGAAAGGCATTGTTGGCGAATTTAATGTTATAACCATCAATGACGGCAGCAGGTGTGGAAAGTTTGCTGGAGAGATCCTGGCCCCAGATAGCATCATCAAAGGCGATGGGCGAGTGTTGGGTTTGAGGGCGACGTTTTAACCGAGGGTAAAGCGTCATGGCTAAGGTAGCGGATAAAAACATGGCAAGCACAGCAGCGAGTGTTGATATATGTACTTTAAATGGGGCGGTGCTATCCCACCAGTACCCTAATACCAGTACAAAAATGCTGCTCAACATGATCAGGCTGAACAAGATGATATTCATGTTTATATCCTTATTTTATTGCCCAGCTTTTGATGAAAAGTTTGCAGCATGATGAAATTAAAACAGCGTCTTAGCGAAATTTTCTGCATTTTTTCCCGACGCACACTTTATACAAAGTGGGTGGTTTTGCTGATATGTATTGCTGCGACTATCTCATTGATGCAGGCTGGGATTTTCTTCCTTTTGGATTATATGCCTTCTGTGCAAATAGCTCTAGCCAAGGTCAATGAACAGAAATATTACTGGGAAAATCAATTAGTTCATATTGATTTGAAGGACAGTCAGCAGTCACAACGATTGTTCCATAATATGCAGTCCCATTTTCTCGATACCCAAGATCCTGCTGTGGTGTGGATGTTACGTCAGAAGAATGATGACATCGCCGAAGCGGTCAGGCTGATAGAGTCAGAACAAGCCAACTTTTCTCAATTGGCAACATTAAACCTCCGCGCGGCGGTGCAGTTACGCGGCGCTGACCGTTTAGCTTCTGCCTATAAAAACCTTGAACAGGCCCTGCATAAAGATATCGAAATTAAACGAGCCGTATTAACGCTGCTGGAATCGGTCAGTCTGGTGTTTGTGCTGAGCTGTATTTTGCTGTTGGTGCTGAGTACCAGAAAGGTCTTGGTTGAAAGGCTGGATAGACTTCTGGCCTTTATCTACGCCAAAAATAGTGAAAACAGTGAACTGGATGTGGATGATGAGTTTGCTTTGCTGGAGCATCGGGTTTCAGAGTTATCCGCCAAAATGGAAAGCTTTGAGACGGAAGTCGCCTGGGCACACCGAACCAGTGAGCACATTCGTGTATTAACCCGTGCCCAAAGTTTTTTATTACGCTTTATTGAAACCGTATCTGAAGATGTATTGAGTGAAAAAACATTACTTAAGATGCTGTATTCACTGGAGCGAACCATGGGCTTTACCAACACCGCTCTTATTTATACTGACGATGCCGCAGTCATTTCTACCGAACAAGTGATTTATTCACATCACGAACCTAACCCGATATCAGACAAAGTATTTGATGAACTGATTATGTCGGGCACGGCCTCGTTTCTGTCGCTTAATGCCGAATCAGAAGAAGTAGAGTGCTTGGGACTCAGTTTTACGGGGAGTCGCAATGAGGTCGGTGTGCTGGTGGTAGAAATGCAAAAAGGTCGCTTTCTTGAAGATGCTGAAATTAAAGTGCTGGAAATCACGGCGAAATTACTCAGTATGGTCACCAAGTTTCAGAGTCATGATGAAGAAGGGCGACGTCTGGCGATCCTCGAAGAGCGTGCGGCGATCGCCCGTGAGTTGCATGATTCACTGGCTCAGTCATTGTCATTTATGAAAATACAGATGGCCAGACTGCAATCCAATGTGATTGATGATAAGCAGCGAGAAGTGACCACCGAACTCAGGGAAGGCTTAGATAATGCTTATCGTGAGCTAAGAGAGTTGTTAACCACGTTCCGGGTTCACATGGACTTACGCGGACTGGGGTATGCCATTCAGGCGACCATTGATGAATTTTCACAGCGTTCCAGTCTCGCTATTACTTTAGATAATCGCTTGGTGAATTGCCGGCTAACGGTCAATGAAGAGTTTCATATTCTGCATGTTGTGCGCGAAGCCTTATCGAATATTGTCCGCCATTCTGGCGCCAAGCATGTGTCAATTTTGATGTTAGTGAATAACAAGGGGGAATTAGAGTTAACCATCGATGACGATGGGGTGGGGATGAGCAAACTATCTTCCACCTATGATCATCACGGGCAGGCAATCATGAAAGAACGAGCTAAGACTTTAGGTGGAGACATTGATGTCATGGCCAGACGTTACGGAGGGACACGGGTACGCCTGAAGTTTGTACCCAAACTGACCGAATAACTCGTCATAAAATTAAGAGAGAGAAATGAACACTATAATAAGAATATTAATTATCGATGATCACCCCTTATTCAGAAAGGGAGTAGGTCAGATTATTTCCGATGAACCTAACTTCGAGGTGGTGGGTGAGGCGGCATCCGGGCTGGAGGGTATTGAACTGGCTCAACAGTTAAACCCGGACTTAGTGTTACTGGACTTAAATATGAAGGGCATTGATGGCCTGGAAACACTGAGAAGGCTGAAACAAATGGATTTGAAATCACGTTATGTGGTGCTCACTGTGTCAGATGCTGAAGAAGATTTACTGGAAGCCTTAAAATCGGGGGCTGATGGTTATCTGCTCAAGGACATGGAGCCGGAAGATTTACGTTCCAATCTGGTGAAGGCAGCTTTAGGTGTGACGGTATTACAGGATAGCCTGACAGAAGTACTCAAAAAAGCGCTGATCGAGCCGGATACCAGAACGACCGCATCAGATGTGAGTCTGACTGACAGAGAAACAGAAATTCTGGATTGTCTGGCTGAGGGGATGAACAATAAAAATATTGCCAGAAAGCTGGGGATAAGCGACACCACCGTGAAAGTGCATATTAAAAATATCCTACGCAAACTCAATTTAACGAGTCGACTTGAGGCGGCTGTCTGGCGTCATCAGAATAGATAAAAAAATCGGTAGGCGATAAGCCTACCGATTCTTGAGCCTTTTAAAACGCTTTGGTTTAGAGTGGTTTGCGTTGACCCACAAAGAAACCAACACCTCTGGTCGGTGTGGTAAAGGTAATGGTTTCGCCATTGCCAAAATACAATACGTCACCCACTTTGGCGTGGACTTGTTTGCCTGATTCGTCGCTGATAATAAATTCACCTTCAGCCACATACTTCATTTCTTCGTAATCGTAGGTATAAACCAGTGGTTTATCACTTTTATTTAAATGAAAGAAGCCAGCACAAATAGTTTTATCTTTGCTGTCTGAAATCACTGTATCCCCAAATGTGGCGTTGACACCGTCAACACCCATTGATGGTTGTGGGTCTTTTACAGCTTGTTGAATATATTTCATATCTTGTCTCCAAATAGTTTTGTGTAAAAACACACAAGCTATTAAATCGACATGACTGCACGGCAACAATTATTAAGAAGGCTTAATCAAAAAGAAGTACAGGTCCTGTGAATAAGCGATAAACACTGGCTTTAAGATAGTAAAGCAACAAGCATTTGAAGAAATACAGGTTTTTTTCAACGCAATATTATTTAGCGTGTATGGCTACGGAGTAACGGCCTTAAGTCTAAGCCATTACATAGACTAGATGAGATCAGTGAGTATCTGGACGGGCTGATTAATGTTGTCATCTAGCGGTCAAAACAGCTAAAAACCACGTATTTATAGGCATGTACCACTTAAGTGTTAATTTCTAGGAAGAATAGACGGATAAAAAGGCAGGGAATAGATTCCTCTGTATGTGACTGAATTAACAGGCACATTTACTATGAGGACTGAAAACCATGTCGTTTGATATAACTACACAGTTTGCAGAGCAGGTGTCGCTGGCATCTCTTGTGCAAAACCTTGTTTACGCCTCTGGCACCGTTGGGGCAATTTTTGTCGTAATAGGACTGCTCTTAATTGATGCAGGCGGTGTTAGGAGGCGTAATGCATTTAATGCAACTATAGAAAAATTAGTCGGTTTTTTTATCGGCTTTACCACCTATTTTGTAATCGGCTTTGCATTCTGGGCTGCCCAGTACTATGTGATGGTCGATTACACATTAACCGATAGTATTAAGGATTGGTGGGCAGGTGGCATTTTAGCTAATGAGCTTGCTCAAAATGTGGATCCGGCAGTTTTTCCGGGCCTGAATAACTTCCAGATCTTTATTTTTTTCCTGGCGTGTTTTGCTGGGATTATCAATGTCTTATTACACTTCGCGGTGTCTGAAAGAATGAAGTCATCGGCGTATTACATTACGTCATGTGTCGCGACTTTAGTGTCTTCTGTATTGAGCTGGTGGACATGGGGCTCTGTCGGCCCACTCACCAATATGGGATTTCATGACTTCTTTGGTGTGGGCTTTGTGTATCTTTTCCCTGCCGGTATGGCCATGGTATTTGTGAATAAACTAGGTGCCAGACCCGGTATGTTCTCTGCGCATTCAAAAGTAGAAGAGTATCGTGTTCCCAGTCTCGCTTTAGTGACGGTGGGTGTATTTAGTGTGTTTGGCAGCTTGCCGATGGTTATCCTGTCTTGCCTGTTTTTCTTTGATCCGGGCGCTCATGCGGTCAGTGTCACTATGGCGGATACCAGTGTTGGTTTAGCGTTTAACAACTACGCGGCAGCCTGGGCTGGTGGGACATTGATGGGCGCTATCCTGGCTTACTCAAAACGTAAATACAGTTATTTACTGTTAGGCCCATTTGCCGGTTATGTGTCGGGCGCATCGGGTTTTGATGTCTATATTCCGTGGCAGATGTTCCTGGTAGCTTTTGGTTCACCTCTGGTGGCTTATGTTATCTATGAATTCCTGCAAAAACGGGAGATCGATGAGCATAAATTATTGCCATTATTTGCTGGTGTCGGTTCCTACGGTCTAATTATGACTGGCTTACTGCATATCGGTACGCCACGTGGTGGTTATGTCGGCATCACTGAAGGTGCCTATGCTTTCCAACACGGTGAAATTGGTGTGCTGATGCAAGTCGTCGGAATTGTTGTGTGTTTGGGTACCGGTATTGTGACCGCGTTTATCCTGTCATTTATTCTGGAAAGAACGATAGGTATGCGTATTACCGATGAAGAACAGGCGATTGGTCTGGATAAAGTCCATTGGGGCCTGGATTCAGATGTGTCACCTGAGGTAGAAGCAAAATAAGGGGTTTCTATTTCTTTCCCTAGCTCGTTAGAGCGTTTAGTGGCTTATTCTTATGGGTAAGCCACTTTTTTATTGTTATGAATAAAGCCTACTCTTTTTCTGTATTAATCACCCATTGCCGTTCACCTGTCGGACAGCAACGTGGTTCATCCGGTTTATGCATGGTGGTGGTGAGTGTAATCTGTCCTGGTGTTATCACGACATTACGTGGATTACCACCAAACACATTATCAACACTCCGATAATAGCTGAGCTGACCGTTTTCATAACGAAATAAGGCAACATCAAGGAAGTCACTATTACCGCCGCTGGGGTAGAGAATCCAGGCGAGCGCGTCATCCATGCCATCGCCAGTAAAATCACCATAAAAAATTTGTATCGGTTGATAGACATTATGACCATGTTGTTCTTGGGCCCAGCCAAGAATCAGGGTATTTGAACTCGATTCGGAGCTATTGTGACAGGGGGCTTTAGCCTGAGCGATAGGGATTACCAATGCTGTGATGAAAAAAACGAGCATGTTAAGTTTTAGCATGACTATCTCCCTTATACGGATAAGTTTTGGCTAACTTCATGTATGGCTTTATTCATGTCCTCAACCAATGCTGTAGCGCAATCTAAAGTCAGACCGCCTGCAAGAACATAAGGCTCACTGTTACCCTCGGCTATTATTTCCACACAATAATCGCGTTCTGCCTGTCGATGTCCCCAGTGTCGGCCTAACATCGAAGAAACGGGGACGCCATTGGGTCCAGGCATAATAGGATCTTCTGCTACAACCAAGCCGTTATGAACGACCTTAATTTCAGCGATAGAGGCTAGTGGCAGGCTAAAGTCATTACCTTCGATACTTTGTTTGGAAACGGATACCCGTGCTGGTTTTCGGTAACGTGCTCCGGGTAAAACAAAGCTACAGCCGACGCCGATAAAGATAAGCGACAGAATATAAAACCATACGGATGAAATCAGAATAAAGCTGAACAGGAAAAACACACCCACAGCAAATAGAAAAATGGCTGGCGTGCGTGTCGCTCTGGCAGGCTGAACATCAAACAGATAGCCACCAGTTGCTGGATCTTCTCGGCGGGTAAAGACGGATACGGATGGATTGCCCCAGGTTTGCAGAACGTTCTTTAAGTGCCAGCGCCAGATTGGAATGGCGAGCGTGACGCCTGCCAGTATTAACACAAAGAGTTTGCCGAAATATCTGCCGAATATTTCAAACACAAAAAAGAGGGCGACGCCAACGGTGTTGAATAAAAGAAAAATGATCACAAGCCACAGCAAAAGACGTTGCCAGAGGGGGCGATCTTTACTCATCAACTTATCGATAAATTCACTCATGAGCTAGCTACCTATAACGAGTCTGATGGATTATTTAAAAACGCTGATAGAGCCGTCTTGTTTGAATATCAACACCGCAGGCAAAATGAATTCTCCCGTTTGGACTTTGTTTTTAAGCACATCGGCTTCGGCCCAATCCGCGGTAATTTCACGGTTAACAATCACTTTTACTGGAATTTGCATGCCTGGTTTGAAGCCATCGTCGGTATCAGGCAAACCTTCAACATCTTCATAGCGTTGCGTGCCATAACAGAAATGACCTTCATTAGTGGAGTATTTCAATGCTTTTTCGGTCATGGTGTAGATGTATTCTGAGCCCGAATTCGTTTTTGATTTCCGTTCCTCCATATCCAGAAGGCCATCATCTACCATTGGTTGGAGCCAATCGCGTGGCTTAGGTCGTGCTACATAAGGGAACTGTTTGAGTTCTTTAAAACACAGATTGGTATCGAACTTAGCGGCTAAAGCTTCATCAATCTGGCTTTTCTGACCATCGCCACATGCGCTTAATAATAGAGATGAACTGAGAACAACAAAACCTACCAAATTCCTTGTATGCATTAGAGATTCCCCCTCAAAAAACTCTAAAGATAATTAATGTCAGTTGGGTGTTGCGTTAGAACGTCCTTTTTGTGCGATAAAAAGACTGAATCAAGTTTAGTCAGTGTTTGTGTGTGAATGAATATTTAACGGATTTTTTTAGTTTAATCAATACTTTGTTTGTTGTTGTCATTGATTCGAAGATGGATAAACACTTTGTTAAATAAGGCGTTTATCTGAGGTGACATTTCGAGGGGGTGAATGCGACGTTTCTGTGATTCAATATGCTTTATCTGCGCTATATAGAGCCAGGCATGAAGCTGACTCTATATGCTATGTCCCGACATTATGGAAACAGTATTTGTGGCTGATTGGCATGCCATTGATCGTATTTTGTCATCACACTGGCAAACAACTCACTTTGTAGGAAGTGATTTAACCAGTCTCTGACGAGAGGATAAGGTGCTGTGTTAAACCAGTCTTTATCAACTAAAGCAAACTGACGAACGAAAGGCAGCAGCGCGATATCTGCCATCGTCCATTTTTCACTCAGCAGGCAACCATTTTCTATTAATAACGATTCCAGATTTTGTAAGGTTTTTTCACCTTGCTCACGGTAATAGCTTTCTGGATGTTCTGGGTAACGGTCTGCATATTTATAGCGATCAAGGTAGTACTTAAAGTCACCATCATTATTGGCAATCAGTTCATCGCATTGGATTTGTTGACGCCGATCGAGCGTTTGATACCAGTTTAATGGATCGCGTTTATCCAGTGCCCAACGCATGATATCAATACTTTCATCAATCACTCTGCCAGTTTCAGTTTGTAAAACAGGTACGGTCGCTTTGGGTGAAACAGCCACTAATTCCGCGGGTTTATCTTTTAATACCACTTCACGAAGTTCGGTTTTTATTCCGCTGGCGGCTAGTGTAAGCCGGGCCCTCATGGCGTAAGGACAACGGCGAAAGCTATATAAAGTGGGATACTTCATGAACAGATTATTTCCAGCTTGAACAAAAACTCAGTATAGACAATCAGCGATGATAAATGTAAATTAGCAAATGCTAATATTGATATTGAGATTACCATGGAACATTCATTTACTAGATGGATCGTCATTTTCATACTGCTTTTTCCTGTGAGCTTTACTGTTCAGGCGGAAGCGCCACCCCACGCCGAGGCGGTGTTCAAAAACTACGCTCAGCAATGGACTTTTGATGGCAGTATTGAAGCCGTTAATCAGGCGACTGTCTCTTCTCGCGTTTCAGCGCAAGTGGCTGAGATCTTTTATGACGTAAATGACCGGGTGGAAAAAGGTGCGCTGATTTTACGGTTTAATGATGAAGAAATTAAAACCCGTCTATGGCAGGCAGAAGCGAATCTGCTGGCCGAACAGGCGCAGTTAAAAGAAGTTCAGGCCAGATATACTGAAGCCGCTGCTGAAGCCAAACGTATTAATGATTTGTACCAACGTAAACAAGTGACCCGTTCCGCTTTAGATAAAGCGGAAGCGGATAAAGCGGCGACGGCAGCTCGGGTCAATGTATTAAATGCCCAAATAAAAGCGCGGCAAGCGGAAGTCGAGCAGGCTAAAGTTGAGCTGTCCTATACCGAAGTGCGAGCACCTTATGCGGGTGTGATGACCAAGCGCTGGATTGAAGTTGGCGAGATGGCAACACCTGGACAGGCATTGATGTCTGGTTTATCACTGGATGATTTACGCGTGGTGTTTACCGTGCCACAGAAACAGTTAACTGAAGTGATGGCGGCAAAGCTGGATGTGCTTTTACCTACAGGCGAACACTTAACACAGCTTGATAAAACCTTAATTCCAGCTGCAGATACGCAGACTCACAGTTTTCATATCCGTTTGGATTTACCACAAAATCTCAATGATATTTTCCCTGGCATGACGACAAAAGTCACCGCTTATGGCAGTGAACAGCCGGCACTGGTGATTCCAAAACAGGCGCTGGTAAAACGGGCTGAAGTGGATGGGGTTTATGTGCTAGCGCAGCAACGGGTTGTATTCCGACAACTCAGAGTTGGGACGGAATACGATGATGACTGGGTTGAAGTCTTATCCGGTATCGATGCCGGAGAACAAGTGATTACTCAGCCAGATATGGCTTTATTGTATTTGCAGCAACAACATGACTGATATTAAGCCAACACTGGGAATATCCGGCCGTATTGCCGCGTTATTTCAGGACAATGCACTGACGCCGTTGATGGCATTGCTGGCTTTATTGCTGGGGTTGTTTGCATTGATGGTGACGCCGCGTGAAGAAGAGCCTCAGATTGATGTCACCATGGCAGATATTTTCATTGCTTACCCTGGTGCGTCAGCCAAGGAAGTGGAGAGTTTGATAGCAACACCAGCGGAGCAGGTGGTCAGTGAAATTTCTGGTCTGAAACATGTGTACTCAGTATCGAAGCCAGAGTTGGCTATCATCACTGCCCAGTTTGAAGTCGGTGAGAATCGTACCGATGCGATTGTACGTTTGTACAATAAAATATATTCCAATCTGGATTGGCTGCCTAAAAACTTAGGTGTGTCACAACCTATTATTAAACCCAAAGGCATTGATGATGTGCCTATTCTGACGCTGACGTTATGGCGTCAGGGCCAGCAGAATTCAAATCAGTTAAAACAGTTGGCGCAGTCCTTGGAAGTGGAACTGAAGCGGGTTGATGGAACACGGGATATTTATACTGTTGGCGGCGCTGATACCGTAGTGAATATCACCTTAGATCCAGAGGCAATGGCGGCTTATCACATTGATAGTCACCGTTTGAGTCAGGCATTGTCAGCCGCTAACCAATCTGCTGAAGCTGGGACGACAGTACAGAATAATCAAATGACAAGCGTTCAAGCGGGTCAGTTTATTGTTTCCGCTGACACGCTGAAGTCATTAATTGTCGGTGTATTTAATGACCAACCGGTGTATTTGACGGATGTGGCTGATATTGCTCTTGGTCCAGAACAACCCCGTCAGTATGTGTGGTTTGGCACCGGACCTGCCGCTGCAGACAAACAGATTAAAGCTCAGGGTGAATATGATGCCGTCACCATCGCCATTGCCAAACAGCCCGGAACCAATGCCGCCGATATTGCCGATGCCGTTCTGCAGCAGGTAACAGCATTAAAAGGCGTGATGATTGCGGATGATGTGCAGGTGACCGTCACGCGTAATTATGGTGAAACGGCGGATCAAAAAGCCGATACGCTGATCCATAAACTTATTTTTGTCACGGTGGCTGTGGTTTTATTGGTGTTATTTGCACTGGGCTGGCGAGAGGCCATTATCGTTGGCGTAGCGGTGGTGATTACCTTATTACTGATGTTATTTGCCTCGTGGGCATGGGGTTTTACTTTAAATCGGGTGTCGTTATTCGCCTTAATTTTTTCTATTGGCATTTTGGTGGATGATGCGATTGTGGTGGTGGAGAATATTCATCGTCATATTCAACAAGGAAAATTAACCTTAAAACAAGCGATTCCCATCGCTGTTGATGAGGTGGGGCAGCCAACAATATTGGCGACTTTAGCCGTGATCGCAGCCTTATTACCCATGGCCTTTGTCAGCGGTTTGATGGGCCCGTATATGAGCCCGATTCCGATTAATGCCAGTATGGGCATGCTGTTGTCATTAATGGTGGCCTATATCGTGACACCATGGATGGTGTTGAAGATGCTTTCACATTCTCGTTCCGCCAATCATGAGCAAGTCGCCGAGTCCCAATATAACGCCGTTTTTCAGCGTATTTTGAGCCCCTTTCTATTACATGAAAATGCAGCCCGCCGCCGAAAATTACTGTGGGGCGGACTTATTTTGCTGGTCATTGTGTCTGTAGGTCTGGCAGCAATGAAACTGGTTATTCTGAAAATGCTGCCGTTTGATAATAAGTCTGAAGTGCAGATTGTGATTGATATGCCTGAAGGCTCGCCATTAGAAAAAACAGCAGCAGTCACCCGTGCGTTGACAGATTATCTGACGACCGTTGCCGATGTGACCGATTATCAGGCCTATGTCGGCACAGCTTCGCCGATTAATTTTAATGGTCTGGTGCGTCAGTATTATTTGCGTAAGGCCTGGCATCAGGCAGATATTCAAATCAACCTCAGAGATAAACATCAGCGTGATGAACATAGCCATGCCTTAGCACTAAAGCTAAGAGAACCACTGACAGCGATTGCTAAGAAATGGGATGCGCGTATCAAGGTCGTTGAAGTGCCGGCGGGGCCACCTGTGTTATCACCCATTGTGGCGGAGTTGTATGGCTTGAATGAACAACAGCGACAAAATCAGGCATCACAACTTGTTAAGGTGTTTGAGCAAACCGATGGCATTGTCGATATTGATAGCAGCATTGAGGCGAAAGCCGACAGACAGATCATTAATGTGGATAGAAATAAAGCGAGCTTATTTGGCCTGAGTCAGCAACAGATTGTTGAAGCGATTCAGTTAGCGCTGACTGGCGAGGATGTGGGGTATCTGCACGATGATAATGTGAAATATGCCATACCATTACGGTTGCAATGGTCAATCGAGGATAAAGCGAATCTTGATGCCGTATTGAATATGAAGCTCATCAATCAACAAGGTGAGCTGATTCGTTTATCTGACGTCGTCAATGTGGTGGATGGTGAACATCAGCAAACGCTTTACCACAAGGACTTACAAGCCGTGACTTACGTCACAGCGGATATGGCTGGCAAGGTCGATAGTCCATTATATGGAATGTTTTCGGTGTATCAGCAATTAGAGAATATGCCGATTCAGCAATATTTGGTTTCAGTGCCAAGTCTGGCGCTACAAGATTCACTGAAATGGGATGGGGAATGGCAAATTACCTATGAGACGTTCCGTGATATGGGCTTAGCTTATGCCGTGGGCATTATTCTGATTTATCTGCTGATTGTGGCGCAGTTTCGATCTTATTTATTACCGTTGATTATTATGGTGCCGATTCCGCTGACCGTGATTGGCGTCATGCCTGGGCATGCTTTATTAGGCGCACCTTTTACAGCAACATCGATGATTGGCATGATTGCGATGGCGGGGATTATCGTGCGTAACTCTATTTTGTTAGTCGACTTTATTCGTCATGCGATGGCTGAAGGCATGACGGCTGAGAAGGCAGTGATTGCCGCTGCTGCAACCCGTGCCAAGCCCATTATTCTGACTGCGCTGGCTGCGGTGGTAGGGGCGGTATTTATTCTCGATGACCCCATATTTAATGGCTTGGCTATTGCCTTGTTATTCGGAATTCTGGTGTCGACCTTATTAACCTTATTGGTCATTCCGTTGCTGTATTACAGCTATATCAAGACTCGATAAGGGTCATAGCGCCTGTGAGCTCACCTTCGCGTAAACGTTCGGCCTGACGTTTTAAGGTGTGGCGAATAAGGACATTGCGATCCATTTCATCCATATGAGTGAAGGCCATACGTAATAAATAAGGTGTTTCAGCCGGTGCTTGTTCGATTTTGTCACAGCCAATCACCGTCGCCAGAGTATGAATGGTGCTGGCTGATGGCACTAACTGCATAAAAAGTTCAACATAATCTCTTGGTGGAATAGGGTTGGCCACTAATAAAGCAACGCCACCCCCACTTAAGTTAACGTCTGTCAGTTTGTCAGGATTGATCGGATTGTTATGACGTTCGATTCGCTGCGCTATCAGATTTACTTTGTCATCTAATAATCGTAAGGCACGTGCCATTTCACGATCATGCTGGCTGATTTGGTCCAGTAAATGTGAAAACACGTTTTGCATTGTGCGTAACTGTGCCCGTTCAGAATCACCATCATTATCTGATGATTGTGAAATACGTTTTGCGACTTCACCAACGTGTGTTTTTTCTACTGGTTTGAACTCAATTACTACCGAGTCATTGATTCGAAAAAATTCACGTCTGTCTGAACCTGAATGTTGCATCACTCTCTACCGTTATCCTTGAAAACCTAATGCCACTTAATCGGCTTGAATATAGGATTCTTTATATCATGTTCCGATTAAGTTGCCAGCATTAAAGGTTTTCAGAGGCATAATCAGCCAGTCTTGAACGCTCACCGCGAAGCAGCGTAATGTGACCACTGTGCTGCCAATATTTAAAGTGATCAACCACATAAGTCAGACCTGAAGTCGTCTCACTCAAGTACGGCGTGTCAATTTGAGCGATGTTACCTAGGCAGACAATTTTAGTGCCTGGGCCTGCGCGGGTAATCAAGGTCTTCATCTGTTTTGAGGTTAAGTTTTGCGCTTCATCAATAATTAAAAAGCGGTTCAGGAAGGTGCGCCCGCGCATAAAGTTTAATGAACGGATTTTGATCCAGCGCTGTAATAGATCGTTGGTCGCCTGACGACCCCATTCACCACCTTCTGTTTTATTTAATACCTCAAGGTTATCCATTAATGCGCCCATCCAAGGCGTCATTTTTTCTTCTTCGGTACCCGGTAAGAAACCAATGTCTTCACCGACAGGCACGGTAACCCGTGTCATGATGATTTCACTGTAACGTTTATGTTCGACAGTTTGTGTTAATGCTGCTGCCAATGTCAGCAACGTTTTACCGGTACCAGCCTGACCCAGTAAGCTGACGAAATCAACGTCAGGATCCATTAATAAATTCAGTGCGAAATTTTGTTCGCGATTGCGCGCTGTAATTCCCCAGATGGCATGATTATCTTTACGGTAATCGTTGATAAGCTGGATATCAGCACTGGTTTCAGTGACCGAGCGCACTACCGCTTCAATATTGTGATCTTCACCGGGCGAGTAAATGAGCTGATTGGGATACCAGTCTTTAACCACATCGCCTTCAACTTCATAAAAGGTCTGACCATCAGCCGTCCACGATTCCAGACGATTTAAGTCATCCCAAAAGTCCGCATTCAGTTCGCTTGCACCGCGATAAAGCAGATCGACATCATCCAGGACTTTATCGTTGTAATAGTCTTCGGCACAGATACCTAAAACGGTGGCTTTGATGCGTAAGTTAATGTCTTTTGAAACGAGAATAATCGTGTGATCTTTAATCGCTGCCTGTAATGCAATTGCCACACTTAAAATGGCATTGTCACCTTGATGACTCGGCAACTCTTTAGGTAATTCCTGCTCCATTTGAGTGGTCTGGAAAAACAAGCGACCACTAGCATTAGGCATATCACCGCTATTCACGCTGGGCAGAGGTATGCCTTTGCTAATGGCTTCATTATCTTCAGCCTGTAACAATAAATCATCGAGGAACCGACTAACTTGACGGACATTGCGGGACACTTCAGATAAGCCTTTTTTACCGCGGTCAAGTTCTTCTAATACCACCATCGGTAAATAGATATCATGCTCATCAAAACGGAATAGAGCCGTTGGGTCATGCATTAACACATTGGTGTCCAGAATAAACAGACGTTTACCTTCGGCGGGACGTTTGATCATTGGTTCGAGATCCTCTTTGGTTAGTTGGAGACCTGAGGTTGATTATGGTGCAAGAAATCATTACTGCAAAGAGTGAGCAACGATTATTTTCCCAATGCTATTCATATCAACCGCAAGCCACTTCACAACTGCTTATTTAGTGTTAATATGAAAAGCCTTCCCCAAATGATTTATCTTCGAACGTTTCGCCATTATTCTGCTTTTCTGGGTCGGTATTCCTTTTGGCTTGATCGCATTATCTCGTTGATTCATAAGCAATCGATATTGTTTTTATCCGATATGACTGAATTGCTGAACCCATAATGATTGACCGCGTTGCTCTGACTTAAAGGCGGTTTTCTCCTCCCTAAATAACGGCAAAATTTTTCTGTTTTCCCAGCAAGCTGATATCAAAAACAGAGGCTTTTGCGATATCTCTACATCACCGCATTAGGAGTCAGTCACAATTATCACTAGGACATCTTGTTCTGTCTTACCAGCAAGATTAGTGTTATCGAACGAGTTAGGCGGGTGTTATGAATATTGATGAAGTAATGAATCCTCCTATATCTATGTAGACATCTAAGGAGGGTGATTCCCCATGAAATTAAAAACAATGTTGGCAGTACTGGCTGGTCTATCTATATCAAGCATGGCTGTTGCGGAAGTAAGATTCGATGATTTAATTGGCACCTGGTATGCCGAAACCGATCATGACGGTGAAACTATGAAATGGTTGGTCAAACGTGAAGCGGATCAGAGTTACGCCGCATTGTTTCTGGTCTGTGACGGTGAAAATCTTTCCTGGGTGCAAAAAGAGCGAGGTCAGTGGAAGATGGAGGGCAAAGAGTTACATACGGTCATTGCGGCTTTTCAGGATATGAATGGAAATTCTTCTGATCAGATTGGTAAGCAAATTCATTATGAGAATCTGGAATTAGTTAATGACGAGTTGAACTATGAACAGAAAGGTAATGACAACACTTACAGCTTTAAGCGCGTCAAAGATGGCTATCAAGTCAGTTGTCAATAATCGAGGAAGGTCAGCCTGATTCAGGCTGGCCTTTTTTATAATTTCAATGATTCATCGTCGGCGTTTCCTTCGCTGACATTGTGGTCGTCATTTTCAATCAGCAAAAAGGGGCGAGGGTTCGCCCCTTTTTTTATTTCTAATCGGCTCCAGACAGTGGTTCCAGGCGAATAATGACGAAGCTTTTTATAACGACAGTACTACTTTCACACTCACATCACTGCACAATTAATTTACTACTCAAATGAAGCAAAGCGCTAATATAAACATGTGATTATACAAATCAGTTCAAGGAAACTAATTTGTTTGTTGATGGAGTAAACAACGATGTTTGTAAGGCCATTTAAATTAAGCAGACGGGTCAAAGCATTAACCACAAGAACACGTTTGGAATTATTTTTGTTTACTCTGATGATCTCTGTTGGTATTGCTAGCAGTCTGATTTTTTTTAAACACCATATAGAACACGTCAATACTGAAGTATCCGATACGCACAAAACGACAGTTAAACTGTTTAGGCAATTTCTTGAAGCAGATGCGGTAGGTCTGGCCAGAGCAATTACTGCACTTTCCGGTAATCAAACATTACTCGAAAAAATGCAATCAGGGCAGCGCGATGCGATCTATACTGAATTTGAAGATGATTTTGAGCGCTTAAAAAATCAAACAAAAATCACCCACGCCTATTTTATCGGTCCCAATGGCGATGTTATTTTGAGAGCTCACAAGCCCGACCAGTTTGGTGACCGTTTATCTCGCACTACCTATCTTAAATCTGCCAGAACACAGAAACTTGCCTGTGGCATTGAAATGGGCATGAATTTTTATTCTCTCCGTTGTGTTCAGCCGGTTTATCTAGGAGAGTCACAGGAATTCATAGGTTATATTGAGTTAGCCGAAGAAATCGACCATATCTTTCACGAATTAAAAGAGGCCACGGGTAATGATCTTGCCATTTTATTAGTGGATGACTTTATTACTTTCAGTGAGGCTGATATCCAAGGTCAGGCGTTTAGTCATTACCAGCTGATTTATTCAACTGATTCATCGCTGATGGAGACTCTTTTGCCCAAAGTCGACCTAGATGCTGGATTTATCTCTACAGCAAATAATTTCATTACTGATAAAGAGGAGAAATATGGTATCGGTGTAAGCCCGTTTGAAGATATTACTGGGCAGATATCCGGCGTACTAGTGTCGGTTGAGAACATCACTCGCCTTTATAAAAGTGCAATAAACGAGCTGTGGATCAATGTCGTCGGGGCACTGCTTATTATTTTGCTCACTATCATATTGTTTAGCATCGCCATTAAACGTGCTTTTAAAGCTATGGAAGAGGCGCTGGACGAACGCACGCGCCAGATTGAGTTTATGGCTTTGCATGACGAGCTTACTCAACTTCCCAATCGTGCGATGTTCTGCAAAATGGTACAACATCAGATTAATGAAGCTAAGCGCTATGATCGTCAGTTCTCGCTGTTATTCATGGATTTAGATGGCTTCAAGGCGGTGAATGATAATTTGGGTCATGATGCTGGCGATGAATTACTCAGACAAGTGGCTGAACGATTAAACTTGAGTATTCGTGACAGTGACGTAGCCAGTCGTATTGGTGGTGATGAATTTATTGTTCTACTACCCGAAGTATCTGGTGAGGAAGAACATAAACATGTAGATGTGGTTGCTGGCCGAATTCTGAATGCTATTGCTGACCCATTTATGCTTAAGGACCAAGTCATTCACATCACCGCAAGTATTGGTATCAGCTGTTATCCGGAGCATGGTGATAATGAAGATGAGCTGACTAAACATGCCGATGCCGCTATGTATGCTGCAAAAGAGTCAGGTAAAAATGGAATTCAGCGTTATTCAGCAGAGCTTCACAAGCAATCTTTTGAGCGCAGGGCATTGGAAGCCGACTTAAAGAACGCCCTACATAACCATGAGTTCGAGATGTTTTACCAGGCCAAGCTGGATTCACAGAGCATTGAAATTATAGGTATGGAGGCACTCATCCGCTGGCATCATCCTAATTTAGGCTTGGTAGAACCTGCTGACTTTATCAGTATTGCAGAAGATACCGGGCTGATTATTCCTATCGGTAAATGGGTGCTTGAAACCGCATGCCGCCAAAATATGCAATGGCAGGAAAATGGTAATACATTATTACCCATAGCCGTTAACTTATCGCCAAAACAATTTAATGATGAACATTTATTGGAAGATATTCTAAGGATTCTCTCTGAAACAGAAATGCCTGCACAGTTTTTAGTGATTGAAATTACTGAACGTGTAGTGGTGGAGGATGCTGTAAAAGCCAATAAAGTTCTCAGAGCCTTGAAAGAGCTTGGAGTCGGATTGGCTATTGATGATCTAGGTGTCGGCTATTCATCATTCAGTAGCTTAGAAATTTTCCCTGTCGATAGCGTCAAGATTGATCGATCATTTATCCATGGACTGCCGGAAAATCAGAGCAATAGTGCCATCACGGAGGCGATCATTAACATGGCTGATAGATTAGGGCTTAATGTGATTGCAGAAGGCGTTGAAACCATTGAGCAACTTGAGTTTTTAAGAAAATATCAATGCCCGCAACTTCAGGGATTTTATTTTAATAAACCGATGCCAGCAGATGAGTTTGAGAAATACTTGAATAATTCAAAGCAGAGCTTAGCTTGATGGCCGTTCGAGATACTGTGGTATTGGCAAATAAAGATGTTGAGCCTCTCACTCACATAGAGTGAGAGGCTGATTCATATTAATTTTTAGAAGATGTTTTTCTTCTTAATCCACACAAGCCTACCAAGGCTGAACTTAATAACCAGAATGCTGCCGGAACTGGGACGGCTGAAATATTGGCACCATAGAGATATTGAATACCAGCGATATCATCAGCTTGAAGACCTGTCAGAACAGGGTTGTAATAAGGCCCCATGATAGCGTTAGATTCGTTTGAATGACCCAAGCCCAGGGAGTGGCCAATTTCGTGTAAGGCTACCCAGAAGATGCTGATGCCATCAACCAGATTATCAATACTCCATGTTTCTGATGTATCAAAATGCAGGTCACCTCCAGCAGAAAAATACCAATGGGTATCGGGATAAAATGCATGAGCTAATACGCCGCTCGGCCCATCAATCGTTTCACCACCAATGCGAATATCGCCTGAGGTGGTTAATGTATTAAAGTTAGCGCCATCGTCTGCAACTTCAATAAAATTGAGGTTGGCGACACTGCTCCAGGTATTAAATGCTTTTTTGATTTCTTGCTGAAACCCCAATGGCATAAAGCTATCTAACGCAGAGCAAGTAGATGTATCGCATTGTTCTCCACCCATCATAAAGCTGTAACTGATCGTTGCCCCCGTGCCGAGCGTGGGATCTCCCCATTTCTGTATTGGGCCGGAAGATAGGGTGTAAGCATTGGCTGTTGATAAGAAAAATAAACAGAGTAAGGCTGTGAATGTTTTCACTAAAGTCATCCTTGTCTTGAGTTGATAAAGTAGCGTTCTAGCTAATGTGAAATTTATCACATTTTTTAGCCTTATCGCTTGGCTGAATAACACAAAAAAGTCCCTTGTTTATCGACAAAATAAATCAATCAACGTCTATACTCAGGACAATGAACGAACTTGATACCATGATATGGCAAACCGTTGCCGATATACCTTTCGGAAAAGTGATGACATACGGACAAATTGCTAAGCGTTGTGGCTATCCAGGATATGCTCGTTATGTCGGGACGGTACTGAAAAATTTACCGGCAAATACGTTATTGCCCTGGCATAGAGTCATTAATGCCCAGGGGCGTTCATCTTTTCCTGAAGGCAGCGATAAATACGCTATGCAGATACAGTGCCTTCGCGCAGAAGGCATTGTCATTCATAACGGGAAAATACAATTATCGGTTTACCAGCACCATTAATATGCACCGTAACTCTCTGATAAGGGAAGCTAGCTGATAAAAGTTTATAGCCGTTTGTGTCACTGATACCATATGTATTTAAATTTCTGAGAACACCATGCAAGGTCTAATCTTAGCCATTCTGGCTTATACCATCTGGGGTACTTTTCCACTCTTTTTCAGTTACCTGAGCCACGTGTCACCAATCGAAGTGACCGCGCATCGGATTATCTGGTCACTGGTGGCGACTTTAACAGTGGGCTTGTTGCTAAAGCGCGGTAAGCACCTATGGGAAGCATTGCATAATAAAACGACCTTATTGTGGCTGGGCGCATCAGCGGTATTTATTGCCATTAACTGGTTGGTGTATATCTGGGCCGTTGGTCAACATCGGGTGCTTGAGGCCAGTTTAGGCTATTTCATCATGCCTTTGGTCAGCTTGCTGATGGGGCGACTCTTACTAAAAGAGTCTTTGCATCCGTTGCAAGCCATCGCAGGGGGGATTGCGTTTCTGGCAGTGCTTTGGGAACTGTGGTCATTTGGCAGCTTGCCATGGGTGGGCGTAATTTTGTCATTTGCTTTTGCCTTCTACGGACTTATCCGTAAAGTTCATCCGATTGATGGTATTAACGGACTCACCATAGAAGCTTTGTGGTTAATGCCTTTTGTTATGCTGTGGATTGGCTGGCAGGCCAAAGCTGAGCCGTCAATATTACAATTTGGCGAGGATACAACGACAACTGTGTTGTTGATTAGCTCAGGCTTTTTGACGGCATTACCTTTGGTTTTATTTGCTATGGCAACCCGACGTATCAATTTATCGATTGTCGGTTTTATTATGTATATCAATCCAACCATACAATTTCTGATTGGTGTGTTTGTATTGGATGAGCACTTTCCTCAAGCCAGATTAGTGACGTTTATTATTGTTTGGTTAGCGATGCTGCTGTTTATGGCTGGGATGTGGCAGCTGCAAAAGCAGAAACGACCTGCTGTATGATTTAACTTCAGCTGATGCACTAATTGCATCAGCCAACAGGCAAAGCCGTGGTTTTAATTGGCGACTTCATCACAAAGGAAGTGTGAACACCGGTTACACCTTCAATCCGAGTTAATTTATTGAGCAGAAATTGTTGATAGGCATCCATATCTTTCACAATGACTTTTAATAAATAATCTGCCGATTGGCCGGTGATCAGATGACATTCGAGGACTTCAGGGTAGCTGGCCAGGGTCGATTCAAGTGCTTCGAATCGTTCCGGTGTATGTTTATCCATGCTAATGCCAATAAACGCCATTAAGGTCAGGCCTAATTTTTTGGCGTTGAGTAAAGCAACATAACCATCAATTAAGCCTTTTTCTTCCATTTGTTTAACCCGGCGCAGACAGGGCGAGGGTGAAAGTTTGATGGCTTCGGCTAATTCCTGGTTGGTGATACGTCCGTCAGTCTGTAATTTTTGCAAGATCATGACATCGTATTTATTAAGTTGCTCAGACATGAAATATTCCTGTTGATTTATATTGTGGTTATATATTTCAATATTTCATAAATATAAGCAATATTATTCTTTTATCGTTTGATTTTGTGCAAACTTAGCAATTTAATTCTAT
Source organism: Methylophaga sp. F-2 (assembly GCF_056859315.1). Classification (NCBI taxonomy): domain Bacteria; kingdom Pseudomonadati; phylum Pseudomonadota; class Gammaproteobacteria; order Thiotrichales; family Piscirickettsiaceae; genus Methylophaga; species Methylophaga sp. F-2. The sequence continues at coordinate 338,524 of NZ_JBSXOF010000018.1, read as the reverse complement.
TAGCACTTCTTTATACTATTTCACATGGCTGGAACTGATAGCCCATGCGCCAAAAGCGCGGCTGGCACGATGCACGGACATGATCAAAAGTCATGAACGGCACATCGGAAAAGTATCAATTAACCCGATTGATATGGTGAGTCAGGCAAATTTGTTTCAGCATCTTTTGTGTCATTAATGTGTATTGTCAGGAGTCAGACATGATTAGTCAGCCCGCTCAGAAGTATCGCCGCTTTGATGCTATCCAATTGCCGGATCGGCAATGGCCCAATGTGGTACTGGATAAAGCCCCCATTTGGATGAGCACCGATTTACGTGACGGTAATCAGGCTTTGATTGATCCGATGTCTGTCGACACTAAAATGCGGTTTTTTCTGGCCCTTGTGGATATGGGTTTCAAAGAAATTGAAGTTGGCTTTCCATCAGCTTCGGAGACGGACTTTAATTTCGTACGCCGGCTGATTGAAGAAAATCGTATTCCTGATGATGTCACCATTGAAGTGTTAACTCAGGCCAGAGAAGACTTAATTGCCCGAACAGTGGAATCCTTAAAAGGCGCGAAGCGTGCCATTTTGCATATGTACAATCCGATTGCACCGGCATTTCGTGAGATTGTTTACCGTACAGACAAGGCAGGGGTCAAAGAGATTGCTGAACGTGGCACTCGCTGGGTCAAAGAAATGACGGCAAAGCAACCCGAAACTGAGTGGATTTATCAATATTCACCGGAGACATTTTCCAGTGCTGAAATTGAGTTTGCTAAAGAAGTCTGTGATGCAGTGACGGCGATCTGGCAGCCGACTCCAGACCATAAAATGATTATTAACTTGCCGGCAACCGTGGAAATGGCTACGCCGAATACTTATGCCGATCAGGTTGAATGGATGCATCGCCATTTAAACAATCGCGACAGTATTATTTTGAGTGTGCATCCGCACAATGATCGCGGTACAGCGGTGGCAGCAGCTGAATTAGCGGTAATGGCAGGTGCAGATCGTGTGGAAGGCTGTTTATTTGGTAACGGTGAGCGTACCGGTAATGTGGACTTGATCACTTTGGCAATGAACTTGTACTCACAAGGGCTCCATCCTGGTGTTGATTTCACCCAGATGGATCAGATCCGTCAGTTGTTTGAAGAAACTACACAATTGCCTGTACATCCTCGCCACCCGTATGCAGGAGAGTTGGTGTTTACCGCATTTTCAGGTTCACACCAGGATGCGATTAAAAAAGGTTTGGCCGTGCAAAAAGCCGATGATTACTGGCAAGTACCTTATTTGCCGATCGATCCGGCCGATGTAAATCGTAGTTATGATGACGTGGTTCGGGTAAACAGTCAGTCGGGTAAAGGTGGTGTGAGTTTCTTGTTACAGCAGCATGCTGGATTTGAATTACCACGACGTTTGCAGATTGAATTCAGCAAAGTGGTACAGAAAGTCAGTGATAGCAGCGGGCGTGAAATCAATGCTGACAATATCGCGACCTTGTTTGATAAAGAATATGTTCAGGTGAATAGTCCATATCAATACATGGGTAGCCATATTGTCGATGAAGAGAGTCATCAGGTGTTGAGCCATGTGGTGGTGAAATATCAGCAACAACGTATTGAATTAAAAGGTCAGGGAAATGGTCCTTTGGATGCGGTGGCAAAAGCGATATCTGAGCATATTGGTGAAACGGTGACCGTTGCTGATTATCACGAGCATGGAATGAGCGCTGGGTCTGATGCGACGGCTGTCAGTTATGTTGAGGTTAAGGTCGGTGAACATGCCACCGTGTTTGGTGTTGGTCAGGATCAAAATATCACCACCTCGGCGATAAAAGCCTTATTAAATGGCGTGAATCGTTTTATTAACGGTACTAACCCTGAGATAGTTGAGAACGTGGCGGCAGGATAATCAGTCATTTCCCGAGTAAGTGTTAAGGATTATCTGACATGATGCTCGGGATTGTGCCTGATCTAGTGTGATGATTTTTAGTTATTGATTATTAAAGGAAAAATATTTTTTCGTGATTTGAATTCTACTCAATAATTCGTTAGGGTAGGAAACAGTCCTGAATATATAGATATCTGTTCAGGTTCTTCTCACCGATGTTTGACGGAATCAAACAAAGGAGAAAATCATGTTAAAAACACAACTAACAACTTTATTATCGGTTGTAATGCTGGTTTTATTTAGTTCAGGTGCAGCCTTTGCAAATGAACATGAGTCGTCCCATGAGGGTGCAAAACACCCGGCTCATGAAATGGGTGAAGAGCTGGATACCATCAAAGATAAAAAACACAGCGAAGAATATAAAGAAAATATGGAGGAAGCAGAGGATTCTGCTAACTCACCGCATCCGGCATATGAGATGGATGAAAATGAAGAAGTTCAGGAACGCGGTCAATAATCTGAGTTTCTGAATGGACACTGCGTCCATAAGCTTTAACAGGCGCCGTGCTTTTGAAAGAAAGTGCGGCGCTTTTTTTGTGACCTTTCAATTTAATCTGTCTGATAAGCTTGAATTAAGCCTCTGAGGGCATCATTTGTTGTGGGTTACTCGATTCTAAATCATCACAGGAGCATTCAATGCGACACTTTCGTTGGGTCATTCTTTTTATCATGACTTATACCTTATCAGCATGCGCTACATTGTCTCCTCAGTTCGAACAGCCACAGGTCAATATCACCTCCTTTACTCTGGCGCCTCAATCAACAGCTTCAACACCGACATTTCTTGTTGGCTTAAAAGTTATTAATCCCAACTGGAGTGCACTGCCATTGAAAGGTATGAGCTATTCCGTTGAAGTTGATGGCTATCGTATTTTAAGTGGTGCTGAACCTGACTTGCCTCGGGTCGCAGGCTACGGCACGGAGGAGTTTACAATCAGGGCTGTGCCAGACTTGATTGACGGTGCGAAGTTAATCAGTCAATTGATGAGTAATAACAAAGATTCATTTGATTATCGATTTAAGGCACGTCTGGATGTCGGCAGCCTTTTACCTTTTATTGATATTGAAGAGGCCGGGACATTTAGTTTAAAAAATCCCTCATCACCCCGATAAATTCACTGTCATTTCGTGCTCTTCCGAGCATTTGTTGCTATGTTTATGACATAGCTCATATTTAAAAGCGCCCCTATGAATTCGATAAGTATGTTGTTTCTGTTAAGTGGTTCCCTGATTGCTCTCAGCATTCTGGCCAGCCGCTTATCGTCATTATTTGGTCTGCCTCTGCTGATTATCTTCCTGGCTTTAGGTATGTTGGCTGGGGAAGACGGTGTTTTAGGTATTCAGTTTGATAATTATTCTGTGGCCTTTGTCATCGGTCATCTGGCATTAGCGATGATTTTGCTTGATGGTGGTATGCGTACTCGCCTCAAAACATTCCGTGTTGGTTTTAAACCCGCCTTATCTATGGCAACCGTTGGCGTATTTATTACCAGTGGCGTCGTTGGTTTAATCGCAATGTGGATTTTTGATCTGACATTGGTTGAAGGGCTGTTGATTGGTGCTATTGTCGGGTCAACCGATGCGGCCGCCGTATTTTCCATGTTGCGTGGCCAAGGGATTAATATCAACGAGCGGGTTGGTGCTACCCTGGAAATTGAATCCGGTACTAACGACCCGATGGCTATTTTCCTCACCTTGATGTTTATTCAGTTATTGATCAGTGATGAAAATACGGTTTTAGGCAATGTCTTATTTTTCCTACAACAATTTGGTTTTGGCATTGGTATTGGTCTTTTAGGAGGTTGGTTAGTCAAACGTTTATTGAACAAATTAGAGTTGGTACCAGGCCTGTATTCTCTGCTGGCTTTAGCACTGGGGTTTACTATTTTTGGGTTGGCTTCCTGGGTGGGGGGCAGTGGTTTTCTGGCGATCTATCTTTGCGGCTTAATGATAGGCAGTGAAAACACGCGTCAGTTACAACACATTTTACCTGTGTATGACGGCCTGGCCTGGTTAAGTCAAATTGGCTTATTCCTGGTGCTGGGTATGTTGGTCACGCCAACTGAATTGATGAAATATGCTTTACCGTCACTGGTTATTGCCTTAGCCCTTATTTTTGTTGCCAGACCGCTGGCTGTCGTGCTCTCAGTAAAACCGTTCTTTAAGTTCCGCTGGCGGGAAATCGGCTTTATTTCCTGGGTTGGATTGCGTGGTGCTGTACCGATTGTGTTAGCGATTTTCCCTGTTATCGGCGGAGTAGATAATTCGTCAATGTATTTCAATGTGGCGTTTGCTGTGGTCTTGCTATCGCTATTGATTCAGGGGGGAACATTATTGCCGATGGCAAAATGGATGCGGGTACAGATCCCTAAAAAAGCCAGCCCAAGACAGCGTGGATCTCTGGGGATTTTGCCCGAGCGTGATTATGAAATGTTTGTCTATAAAGTAGAAAATCATCGCCTTGATGAGCAACCTATTCGGTTATTACGCTTTCCATCAGGAGCAATGATTTCTGCCTTATTCCGCAATGAGGAAATGATTCATCCCAAAGGCAGTACCCGCTTAAAGCTTGGCGACATTTTATGTGTGATTAGTCGCGAAGAAGATTTAGATAATTTAAATGAGTTATTTAATGGCGATAACCAACTTAATCAGAAACAGTTAGCCTTTTTTGGTTCTTTTGTACTCAATGGTGATGCAATGTTAGTGGATGTGGCTAAGGCCTATGGCTTAACCATCAGTCCTCAGGAAGTCGGCGTCAGTCTGGGGGAATTTATTGCCCGCCGTGTAGGTGGACACCCTGTAGTGGGCGATGATATTGACTGGCATGGTATTCATTGGGTGGTGAATGAAGTTGATGGCGATACCGTGAAAAAAGTCGGCATGAGACTGTATTGAGAAAGAGATATGTGACTGAATCCATGTTTCCTCTCATTAAACATTGTTTTCTATTTCGCTTTCTGTCATATTTTGCACATCATCATTTCTTTGGTGACTTGTCATAACTTATAGAACACGTTTGAGCACTGTTTAATGGAGAACAGTAGCCTGAATTTGTCGTCTGTTTGTGTACATTTTTATAGTGGCGCTTTAGCTTTATTCATCAGCTAACAAACAGGATACAGTTTTGACGGGTGGCTGTATTTCTACGGAGTTAAAATGAATTTATCTATTCAGCAACGCTTTAGCGTTTGGGCTGGGCTGAGTCTGCTGTCTGTTGTGTTGGTAACGGCACTTGTTGTGGTATACAACTTTGGCAAAATTAACGATTCACTAGCAGATTACAGCAGTGAAATAACAAAAGAGCAGGCAGAAAACTATCTCGATCTGCTGGCCAGTGATACCAGTGCCAGCCTACTTGTGCCTCTTGAAAAAGCGTTAAATGTAGCCACTACCACATCGATGTCTATGCAGACACTCGCCGATGCCTCGAATAGCATTGATAAACGTCAACTAGCACTTGATATCCTGAAAAAGACCTTAAATCTGAGCCCTAATTTCTTAGGGACCTATGTCGCTTTTGAACCGAATCAACTCGATTTTTCTGATGGTTTATATCGTTCAACAACGGGTAGTGATGAAAATGGTCGTTTCCTACCTTATGTCATTCACGGTAATGATGAGGGTTTTACTATTGAGAATCTGGTTGGACTTGAAGACCAGAGCCGTGACGAAAATGGTGTCAGAGCTGGCGAATATTACCTATGCCCGAAAGATTCCAACAAAAGTTGTGTCATTGACCCTTATATTTATCCTATTAATGGTAAGGATGTTTTATTAACCAGTATGGTCGTCCCCATTAACAACAACGGACAGTTTATTGGCATGACCGGTGTGGATATCAGTGCTGACTTCCTGCAATCCAAAGTCATAGATGTTGATAAACGGCTTTATGATGGCGCTGGTCAGATGCTGTTATTAAGCCCCAAGGGGGTCATCGTTGCTGATAGCGAGCATCCTGAATTAGTGGGCAAAAACCTGAAGTCTATCGATGCTGATCTGGTCGAAAAAATTAAAGCCGTATCTGCTTCGGGTGAGGGCAAAATATTTGCTGACGACTCTGCATTGAGAGTTTTAAAACCGTTCACTCTAGCTCAAGCTGATAAGCCATGGATTGTCTATATTTCAGTGCCTGAAGCGGTTATCTATGCTGATATTGAGAAGCAGCAGTCATTCATGGATAAACAGCAGTCACGATTTATCACCCAGACAACGTTACTCGGCATCTTATTCGCGATCATCGGAATGGTTATTGTCTGGTTCGTCGCGAAAAGTAGTGTGAAACCCTTACATGATATGACGGGGATTGTGGGTAAATTGGCCGGTGGAGAAGGTGATCTCACACAACGCATTAATATCACTCGCCAGGATGAAACCAGCAAATTGGCTGGTTTGTTGAATACATTTATTGAGAAGTTACAGACGCTCATTAAAAAGATGCTGCCTATCGGTAACCGCATAAGTGAATTGTCCGCACAAGGTAAGCAAATTAGTCAGCAAACCAGTGAGCAGATGAATGAACAAAGCAGTTTATTAGATCAGATGGTGTCTGCAGTTACTGAAATGTCGGCCTCAGCTCAGCAAATTGCCGGTAATGCTGAGCGTACAGCGACACTTGTCAGTGATGCACATCAATCAACCGAAGCCGGTGCCGATCTTGTCAGTCAGAATGCACAGTCAATCAGTGATGTGAAAAACAGTGTTCAACTTTCTGAAGCAGCGTTGGATCAACTGGTCAAAAACAGCGGCGCTATTGCCGAGATTTTGGTTGAAATTCAGGGCATCGCCGAACAAACCAATTTATTAGCATTGAATGCCGCGATTGAAGCTGCCAGAGCAGGTGAAAAAGGACGTGGTTTTGCTGTAGTGGCAGATGAAGTACGTGCATTGGCTAACCGCTCGCAGTCAGCGACCGTAGAAATTCAGAATCGTCTTTCATTATTGAATCAGGGTAATAAAGAAGCCTCTGAAGCGATGAAGAAAAGCGGTCAGCAGGTAGAGCATAGCGTGGAATTAGCGCATTCAGCTGCCAGTGCCTTAATGAAAATTAAAACCGCCATTGATGAAGTCTCTGAAATGACTTTACAGATTGCTTCAGCCACTGAAGAGCAGAGTAATGTCTGTGAAAACGTCAGTGAGAACTTAACCCGTATTTCTGATCTGGTTCAGCAAACGGCGGAAGGCGCAAAACAATTGAGTCAGGTCGGTAGCGATTTGGATGCCACAGCCAATGAGTTGCAAACCGGCTTATCGTCATTCAAGGTGTAAATCGTTAATCAGCCAGCAGCAATGCTGGCTGAACTACATCGATCAGAGTTAAAAAGTCATGGTGAGTATCTGGTATAATCGTGCGATTTTTATAATCGCTTTACCAGATGGGAAATCTGCTTTAAATGACTGTGCTTCAACAAATTAAATCCTTACTCGAACAACGTATCCTGATTCTTGATGGTGGCATGGGCACGTTGATTCAAAGCTACAAGTTGGAAGAGAAAGATTTCCGTGGAGCACGGTTTGCTGATCATCCTTGTGATGTTAAAGGCAATAATGATCTTTTGTCTCTGACCCAACCGCAGATTATTCGCGATATCCACCGCGCTTATTTTGAAGCGGGTGCGGATATTGTCGAAACCAATACCTTTAACGGCACCTCTATTGCTATGGCTGATTACCAGATGGAAGATCTGGTGTATGAGTTAAACAAAGTCTCCGCTGAACTTGCCAAAGAAGTGGCTGCTGAGTTTACAGCGAAAAATCCGGATAAACCGCGTTTTGTCACTGGGGTGTTAGGCCCAACTAACCGCACGGCCAGTATTTCTCCTGACGTAAATAACCCTGGCTTTCGTAATGTCAGTTTTGATGAACTGGTTGAAGCGTATCTGGAAGCCATTCGTGGTTTGGTTGATGGCGGTGCGGATTTATTGCTGGTTGAAACCGTTTTTGACACATTAAATGCCAAAGCTGCTCTGTTTGCGATTGATCAGTTCTGCGAGCAAAACAATGTGCATATCCCGGTCATGATTTCCGGCACCATCACCGATGCCAGTGGCCGCACGCTTTCTGGCCAAACCGCCGAAGCGTTCTGGAACTCACTGGCACATATCCAGCCGTTGAGTATTGGTCTGAACTGTGCGCTGGGTGCGGAGCAATTACGTCAATACGTAGAAGAATTATCCAATGTGGTGACTTGCCACGTCAGTGCTCACCCTAATGCGGGTTTGCCAAATGAGTTTGGTGAATATGATGAGTCACCAGAAGTCATGGCGGCGCAAATTAAAGAATGGGCACAATCTGGTTTCTTAAATATTGTTGGTGGCTGCTGTGGTACAGCACCTGCACATATTAAAGCCATTGCCGATGCAGTGGCAGGCATTAAGCCACGTCAGCCAAAAGCTAATTTACATCATTGCCGTTTAAGTGGTTTAGAACCACTGAATATCACCCCTGACAGCCTGTTTGTGAACGTCGGTGAACGAACTAACGTCACGGGTTCTGCCCGCTTTGCCAAGTTGATTAAAGAAGGTGACTACGACACTGCTTTAGAAGTCGCTCGTCAGCAAGTGGAGAATGGTGCTCAAATCATCGATATCAACATGGATGAAGGCATGTTGGACTCGAAAGAGGCCATGGTTACCTTCCTCAATTTACTGGCTGCTGAGCCAGATATCAGTCGCGTTCCGGTGATGATTGACTCATCCAAATGGGAAGTTATCGAGGCCGGTCTGAAATGCATTCAGGGTAAAGGCATTGTTAACTCCATCAGCCTGAAAGAAGGCGAAGAAAAATTCATCGAACAGGCCAAGCTGGTTCGTCGCTATGGTGCGGCAGTGATTGTAATGGCGTTTGACGAAGTTGGTCAGGCTGATACCCGCCAACGTAAGCTGGAAATCTGCAGACGCTCTTATGAAGTGTTAACTGAAAAAGTGCATTTCCCACCAGAAGACATCATTTTCGATCCGAATATTTTTGCCGTGGCTACAGGTATTGAAGAACACAATAACTATGCCGTCGATTTTATCGAGGCGGTGCATGATATTAAACAGAGTCTGCCACATGCGCTGATCAGTGGTGGTGTGTCGAATGTCTCGTTTTCATTCCGTGGTAATAATCCGGTTCGTGAAGCGATTCATGCGGTTTTCCTTTACCACGCCATTAAAGCCGGTATGGATATGGGTATTGTTAATGCCGGCCAGTTGGCGATTTATGATGATTTGCCAGAAGAATTGCGTGAAGCCGTAGAAGACGTCGTGCAAAACCGTCGTGACGATTCCACTGACCGCCTGCTGGAACTGGCAGAAAAATACAAAGGTGAAGGCGGCAGTGTCGCTAAGCAGGAAGACCTGGCCTGGCGTGAACTGCCGGTGATAAAACGTCTGGAACATGCTTTGGTTAAAGGCATTGCCGATTACGTTGAAGACGATACGGAAGAAGCGCGTCAGCAATATGCCAAACCACTGGAAGTGATTGAAGGGCCATTAATGGATGGCATGAATGTGGTTGGTGACTTATTTGGTGAAGGTAAGATGTTTTTACCTCAGGTGGTCAAGTCTGCCCGCGTGATGAAAAAAGCCGTCGCCTATTTGATGCCCTTTATCGAAGCGGCGAAAGAAGAGGGTGACACCAGCAAAAATAACGGCAAGATCCTGATGGCCACGGTCAAAGGTGACGTACATGATATTGGTAAAAATATCGTTGGCGTGGTGCTGCAATGTAATAACTTCGAAGTCATTGATCTCGGTGTCATGGTGCCAGCACAGAAAATTCTGGATACAGCACGAGAAGAAAATGTCGACATTATTGGCTTGTCTGGCCTGATTACGCCATCACTGGATGAAATGGTGCACGTCGCTAAAGAAATGGAGCGACTGGGTATGGAGACGCCGTTAATGATTGGCGGTGCAACGACCTCATTAATCCATACGGCTGTGAAAATCGAACCGAACTATCATGGCTGCAGTATTTATGTAAAAGATGCGTCACGTGCGGTGGGTGTGGCCCAGCGTTTAGTCACCAAAGACACTCGTGATGCCTTTATTGCGGATCTGAAAAAAGATTATGAAGAGAAGCGTTCAAGACATAAAGGACGTAAGAGCAGTCGCCGTCAATTAAGTATTGCTGAAGCACGAGCGAATAAAACCAAGATTGACTGGGCCGCTTATCAACCTACCAAACCCGCTAAATTAGGTTTGGAAGTGTTTGATGATTATCCATTGGCTGAACTGGTTGATCGTATTGACTGGACGCCATTTTTCCAATCATGGGAACTGGCGGGTAAATTCCCACGTATCTTGACTGATGAAGTGGTGGGTGAACATGCCACGCACTTATTTGAAGATGCGAAAAAAATGCTGCAGCAAATTGTCGATGAAAAATGGCTGACAGCGAAAGCGGTGATAGGTCTGTTCGCAGCCAACAGCATTAATGACGATGATATTGAAGTCTATCGTGATGATAATCGTGATGAGGTGTTGATGATGCTGCATAGCTTACGTCAACAAACCGAACGTCCACCTGGTCGCCCTAATGCTGCTTTAGCTGATTTTATCGCACCAAAAGAAACCGGCGTGAATGATTATATCGGCGCTTTTGCGGTCACTGCGGGTATTGGCATTGATGAACACGTCGCCCGTTTTGAAGAAGATCATGATGATTACCACAGCATTATGCTGAAAGCGCTGGCGGATCGTCTGGCAGAAGCCTTTGCTGAACGTATGCATGAACGGGTGCGTAAAGAGTTCTGGGGGTATGCCAAACAAGAGCAATTAGATAATGAAGCGCTGATTGACGAGAAGTACCAAGGCATTCGTCCTGCGCCAGGTTATCCGGCCTGCCCGGACCACACTGAGAAAGGCTTGTTATGGGATCTGATTGATCCTGTCACACATGCCGGCATGACCATTACGGAAAGCTATGCCATGTTGCCGACAGCCGCTGTCAGTGGTTTCTATTTTGCACATCCTGAATCACGTTATTTTGGTCTGGGCAAAATCGATCAGGATCAGGTGGAAGACTATGCTCAGCGTAAAGGCTGGGATAAGCAAACAGCAGAGCGTTGGTTGGGGCCTGCCTTATCTTATGACGGAGATGATTAATGAATAATGACATTATTGATCTTCAAACCCGTTTAGCTTTTCAGGACGGTTTGCTGGAAGAGTTAAATCAGGTAGTCATCAATCAACAAAAACAGATTGATCGATTGGAACAACGTATGGCTGCTTTCAAAGCGCAAATGGAAAGCATGCAACAGATGCAACTCATGCGGCCGAGCGATGAGCCACCGCCACCGCACTATTAAGCTTTAAATGATAAATGATGTCTTTGCCACAGCGTCACTGTTGGATATTACAAGGCGATTTTGATTGGCTTAATAAACAGGCACAGATTTTTTATCAATCAGTACCCCCGTCTACTTGCTTTTGGCTAACTGACAATACTGCTTCAGATGAAGCAGTATCGGTTAAAAAGGCGCATCAGCATTTAGGACAAGAGTGTGAGCTGCTCATTTTTCAGGTAACAGCGCAGTTTGACGCGGATGCATTTGGTGCTTTGATCGGTTGTGTCAAAGCCGGTGGTACAGTGTTGGTCTTGCTCAACACGGCATTAAAACCGACGCGCTGGTTGACACGATTTTTGGCTATTGCTACTACCTTCCCCGCGATTCAATGCTTTACTCAGCAGCAAACCTTGCCTGATTTAATTCCTTTGGAAGCAGCAAATCCTCCGTCTCCCATTATCCCGACACCGACGGAAGAACAAGGTCTTGCGATAGCTGCTGTGACGAAAGTTGTAAACGGACATCGTCGCCGTCCATTGGTGTTAACGGCAGATCGGGGACGGGGCAAAACGGCTTTATTAGGCATGGCCGCTGCTGAACTTCTGAAATCAGGTAAGCAACATATTCTGGTGACAGCTCCCAGTCCGGCAAGTATCCAAACTTTACTGCTACATGCTCATCAGCAATTAGCAGAGAGTAAACTGGGTAAAACATCTGTTCGCTGGCATGATGCCATCATTGAGTTTATGGCACCCGATGCTATTTTGCAGAGCCAACCAGCCACCGATTTGTTGATCATTGATGAAGCCGCGGCCATTCCGGCCAGTATGCTGGAGCAATATCTGATCAACTATTCCCGCTTAGTATTCAGCTCCACTATCCATGGTTATGAAGGGACCGGACGCGGCTTTGTAATGCGTTTTTATAAAACCTTGGATAGATTAGCTCCAGGCTGGCGGGCATATGTGTTGGAGAAACCCGTTCGCTGGGCTGAGAATGATGTGGTTGAGCAATTTAGTTTTGCCGCATTGCTGTTAGAAGCTGAGCCGGTTGATGGACAAGTAATCTCTGCTGCTGAGCAAAACCAGCTGATTTTTGAAACGCTTGAGCAACAGCAACTGTTGAATGATGAACGTTTACTCAGGCAGGTATTTGGTTTGATGGCACTGGCCCATTACCGAACACGTCCAGCTGATGTGCAGATGTTATTGGATCATCCTGATATGCAGGTCAGTGTTTTGCGTTTCCAGGGGAATGTCGTTGCCACACTATGGACGATTGCTGAGTCAGCACTGGACGGTGAGTTAGCACAACAAGTTTATGATGGTACGCGTCGTCTACAAGGACATTTATTACCGCAATCCTTACTAGTGCACGCCGGAATTGAAGATGCTGGGCAATACCTTTATCAGCGAATAAGCCGTATCGCTGTGCATCCTGATTGCCAACAACGAGGCTGGGGTCAGCTTTTATTACAGCATTATCTTGCTAGTCTTAATGGGGTTGATACGGTGGGTGTCAGCTTTGCACTGTCGGTCGAGTTACTCCGTTTCTGGTCAAAAGCCGGGTTTAAAATTGTGCGTATCGGCCAACACCGGGACGAGGTCTCTGGCAGTCTATCGGTGATGATGTTAAAAGCCATCAATGCTGATGGAGAAAAGCTGGTCAAAAGGGCACATCAAACGCTGGCCCAGCAGTGGACTTTTTTACTGGAAAGGCAGTGGCAAGAACTGGATGTGGAAGCAGTCATGCAAATCAGTCAGTCTTTTGATGATGAAACGTTGATGCTTGATTATCAGCAGCAAGTAAACAGTTTTGCTTTTAAACAACGCCCTTATGAGTCTTCGGAATGGGCATTGTGGCAGTGGCTTGGCGATCAGCTTTCTCAGCCATGTTTTAAGCAACTGCCATTAAAGCAACAGCATCTATTGATTATGCTGATTTTGCAGGGCAGATCATTTGATGCTGTTGCTGAACAACTCAAGCTGACAGGACGTAAACATATCGTTAATGAGCTAAGAGAAGCAGTGAGACATATACTTAGCGCTGAAACAGATTAATTCAGCACTAATTTCACTAATACGCCGCCTGCTAACCAAACCCCTGACAGTATCGTTAGTGAATTCATCACAATGTCAGTCCATGACATGGTTTTGTTATGGTCATGATGATGACTGGATTGCGCGTTTCTCCATGTCAAAAAAAGATAGGCTGAAATAAGTAAGAAACCAATATTCAAAAAGAAATTGTAGTTAAGTTTAAAGTGATCTTGTTCCGCCGGTGATGACCAGTCTTGTGGATTGGGAAGTAAATCGAATACCTGGAAACCATAATGCAGTAACAGAGAGGTCATCACTAAACAGGTGAACAGCATCATTAAAATAAATAATGCCATCTTCCAACCATAATATTTCGCATTGATTCGAAGTACAGGCAAAACAACCATATCTGAGAAGATGAACGCCATCACACCGGCAAATGCTACACCTTGACCATACAACACAGCTGCAAGTGGAATATTACCCATAGAACCGATAAAGGTGAAAAAAGCGGCTATTGGACCCACTAATGTTTGCTGTAATACTGACCAAAAGTCTGGATTTTCTGTGCCTGCACCGATAAATAGCCATTTAAAAAAAGCGTCAGGGACAAACGCAGAGATAATGCCTGCCACAGTAAAGCCAATAAGCACGTCCTTCCATACCATTTGCCATTCCATGACATATTTTTGGCTGATTTTTTGCCAAATTTCTTTACTGAATAAACGTGACCACTTATATCCGTCTGATTCGTTGGCATTCATATCATCAGGTTTATTTTCGCGAGCCTGTTTTATCAGGGACTTAGGATTGGTCAAATAGATAAACAACCAGGCAATCAGGATTAATAAAACGGCACCTATGTATTCTCCAATAACAAATTGCCAGCCGAGAAAGATGGCGATGACAAAGCCGAGTTCAATAACAAGATTAGTGGAAGCAAGCATATAGGCCATGGAGGCAGCAAAAGTAGCCCCTTTCTGGAATAAGGCCCGGGTGGTCGATAATGCGGCAAAACTACATGAGCTGGAGATAAAACCGAACAAGGTACCTGTTGATATGGATTTGAGATCATCACCTCCCATTAGGTCACGCATTTCTTTTCTGGAGACCATCACCTGAATGATACTGCTGAGGATATAGCCAAAAATAAATGCCCATAGCGCCATCCAGAAAAAGCTCAGACTAGTTACCGCAGCTTCGGACCATTTCTCCAATATTTGCACAATAGTCTCCTCTATCGAGTAGTGGTATATAACCTACCCTATCAGGAGGTAGAGATAAGGTAAATCTCGCCTGATGGTAAAACCTTGATATTCAGTGGGGTCAAACTTTCGCCTCGGCATGGCCCGGAAAAGCAGTAACCATCTTCCAGTTGAAACAAAGCGCCATGTGTTGAGCATTGAATATGGGTGCCTTCCAGCGACATAAACTGATCAGGTTGCCAATTAAGCGGAATACCCAGATGAGGACAAAAATTTAAATAAGCTCGAACTTCGCCATCCTGTTTTAGCAGGAAAAAATCCAGTGTTTTATCACCGCCTAGTTCAATATCGAAGCCGCGGGTTTGATATTCCTCAAGCTCGTTTTGATTGCATAGATAGATTTCTGTCATGGTATCGTTAAATTAGTAAGTCCATCGTGACCGCATTTGTGTCCGGCCAGACGACATGCATACTCAAGTGTCTCTTGGTGAGAAAGCTGCTGAGCCAGTCCTGAAATAATGCCTGCATTAAATGTATCACCAGCAGCCAGCGTATCAACTACCTGCCGTGGAGGGAAGGCGGGGCAGTGGATGATTTTATCGTTGGCCTTAAGCCAAGCGCCTGCCTCTCCCCAGCTGCAGGTCATGATATTTTCCTTTGTTAAACTCTGAAGAAAACATTGTGCTGAGCTAAACCCCTGACTGATTGCATAAGGTTTTGAGAACAGGAGTACATCCGCTAAAGAAAACAGCTGCTCTATTCCTTCACGCGGTTTCTCAATTTCCAAAGAGCAAGGTAAATGAGGATAGTGTGTTTTTAACCAACTCAGCATTTGCTTTAATTCAGCTACATTTCGGCCTTCAAAATGCACCCAGTCAAATGTGTTTAAATTGAGTTGCGAAAAAAACGCAAAATCCAGTTCCGGGCAGTCCCGGTAATGCACAATCGTTCTGCTTCCGGTACTTTCGCTGACATTAATATAAGAGGTTGGTAATTTGCCCCGAGAAATGACTTTGCAGTAGTTAAAGTCAATCTGATGCTCAGCTAGTTCATTTTTGACAATGGCAGCATCGGTCTCGTCTATTAATACACCAGACCAAGCACATTGGTGACCTAACTGACTGAGTACAACCAGTGTATTGGTGGCATTACCACCGCGCCGAATGGTCTGACTGACAGCCCGAACTTCGTCATCTTCTTTTGGATAGCGACTCACACGATTGATAATATCAATGGTGGCGATCCCAACAGCTAAAATATTGGCCATAAAGTAAAACCGGCCCAAATGTGGGCCGGTATATGATGCTTGCAGTTAGATAGTGTCGAAGACAGCGCCAACGGCATTGGTGATTTCATCGATGTCACCTGTGCCTGGGATAGCGTGCAGTTTGTGTTGTCTCTGATAATAACCAATCAATGGCGCTGTTTGCTCTTCATAGACTTTCAGACGATTACCAATGGTTTCTTCATTATCGTCAGCGCGTTGAAATAATTCACCACCACAGCTATCACATTGGCCTTCTTTTTTAGGCGGTGACAAGTGAATATTGTAGATAGCACCACAGTCTTTACAGGTGCGACGACCTGTTAAACGTTGCATCAATTCTTCAAATGGTACGTCCAGTAACACAACCCCTTGTAATGGCTGGCCTAATTGCTCAAGCATACTGTCTAACGCTTCAGCCTGAGCGATATTACGTGGGAAACCATCAAGAATGTAGCCATCTAAAGCATCTTCTTCTGACAAACGCTCGCGGATCAGGCCGATAACGATATCATCAGAAACCAGAGCACCGGAATCCATCGCACTTTTAGCTTGTTTACCTAACTCTGTGCCAGCTTTCACTGCGGCACGCAGTAAGTCACCTGTTGAGATTTGAGGGATATTGAATTTCTTTGATAACACAACACCTTGTGTACCTTTACCGGAGCCTGGTGCACCGAGAAGAACCGTTCTCATTGTAAGCCTCTTGAATAGATTAGTCTTATTTCGAAATTTAATGTTCAGTCATCATAACCGATTCCAAACGTTCGATTTGCTTGGCAACTTGTCTGAGCAAATCCGGAATCTGATATTCATTTAAACCCAGTAAGTCCCATGCTGCTGGGTCTAATGGGGGAACATGGCTATCACCACTGTGTCCGAAGGGCACGGAAGATACCAAGATGTCAGCAATATGTACAACTGCTGCATCAATCATATACTCATCAGCTTGCGACGGTGAGTGATGGTAGCGTGCTACTTCCTGCAGTGATTTTGGCAGTCGCCATGCTTTGGTGAGAGCTTCACCCACATGGGTATGATCAAAGCCCATCGCACGTTGTTCTGCTTCATAAATCACTTCATGACCAAACTCGGCACTATTAATGGCTTCGCGTGCCAGTTCAGGCACCGTTTGATATATCACTAAGCTACCAATATTATGCAGAAGTCCAGCAATAAAAAAGCGTTCGCTTGCACGTTGACCACATTCTTCCGCCAACATTTTACTGGCAATAGCACTGGCAAAACTATGACGCCAGAACTCATTCATATTAATGAGTGACGTCGGAATTCCCTTGAAGGAATTGAGTACGGATGTGGCCAGAATGAGGTTGGTCAACTCACGAGTACCAATGATGGTGATGGCACGTGAAATGGTATTGATTTGCGATGGAAAGCCGTAAAAAGGGCTATTCACAATTTTTAATAAACGTGTGGCTAAGGCTGGATCGGTATTAATGACAGCACTGATATCATCAATACTACTGTCTGGATCTTCCATTAGCTCGTTGAGTTGAGTGTAGGTAGTGGGAGGAGAAACCAGTTCCAGTGATTTATTGACTAGGGATTCGGCGGAAAGCGTCATATTTGCTCCTCCTGCTCGTTCTCTAAGTCTAGCTGCATTTCATACAACGCCTTCATTAGCGGATGCGTCAGATCAACATAACGAAAACGCTCATCACGTTCTTGTCGTTGGGCTTCGGTTAATTCAATGGTATCTGCCATATCAGTTCACACTCCATGATGCCTTCTCACTGACAAATTGAGAAATTGATGCGCCGAGCTTTCCTGCAAACTGGTCAAGATAGTTGGGACGTGGGGTGTAATCAACAATATCTTCGGCACCCAACATATCACGAGCAACCGTACTGGTATTGGCTAAACCGTCAATCAAACCAAGATTGGCCGCTTGCTCACCTGACCAGAACAAACCTGAAAATAGATTATCATCCTTCGCCAGTCTGTCTCCACGACCTGCTTTTACTACGTCAATAAATTGTTGATGAATGGTATCCAGCATTTGGTGAGCATGTTTGAGATCCGATTCTTTCATCGGCAGGAATGGATCTAAAAAGGCTTTATGTTCTCCAGCCGTTAAAGAACGGCGTTCAACGCCCACTTTATCAATCAAACCGGTGAAGCCAAAACCATCCATTCTGACGCCAATTGAACCTACAATACTGGCTTTATCTGCATAAATTTTATCGGCCGCTACAGCGATGTAATAACCACCAGAAGCACAGACATCCTGGATCACAGCATAAACTGGAAAATCAGGACGTGTTTTTTTCAGACGTTGAATTTCGTCATTCACAATGCCAGATTGGACAGGGCTGCCGCCCGGGGTATTCATTCGCAGGATCAAGCCTTTCGCTGACTGGTCTTCGAAGGCATTACGAATACCGGTCACAATACTGTCAGCATTGGCTTCTGAGTCACTGGCAATAGGTCCACTGATTTCGACCATGGCGGTATGAGGACCAGTGGCTGAAGAGAGTTTACTTGGAGAGTAGCTCAGTATTAAAAAAGCGATAAGGTAGAGAAAAAGCAGACCTTTAAAGACATAACCCCAGCGACGTTTATTACGTTGTTCTCTGATGGCTGCAAAAGCTAAATCTCTCAGAACATTACGCTCCCAGCTATGATCTTCCTTGTCGTTGCCCTTATTTTCCGAATTATTATTAGATGGGAAATCGCCGAATGTTGCCATATTGATCTATTCCTGAAAAAAACATAAGTATGCCATCATATCAAAACTCTGTGTCAGGACGAGTTAACCATTTCTCGACTTGATAAAGATTATGGACAATAGCTTTGGGCTTAGCTGCTTTTAGTGTTGTTTCTGAGTGGGCACCATGTGTGATACCTAAACTATGCGCGCCGGCATTATGAGCCATTATTAAGTCGAATTCAGTATCACCAATCATCAGTGTTTGTTCGGCATCAACACCGACAAAATCCATCAGTTCCATTAACATCTGAGGATGGGGTTTGGAATGACATTCATCCGCGCATCGGGTTGAGATAAATAACTCACCCAGCCCCGTTTCCTTTAGGGCTCTGTCCAGACCCCGACGGCTTTTTCCTGTGGCTACACCCAAAAATATCTCTTGCTCATTAAGTTGCTTAAGCAGGTTTTCCGCATGTTCAAACAGCGGTGTCGATTCTGGGGTGCTGATCCAGGTTTGTCGATAACAATCAGCTAATGCATTCCAAGTCGTGGTATCCGCATCAGGGTAGAGCGTTTGAACCGCTTCGTTTAATCCCAGCCCGATAATATGACTCACCTGGCTGTCGCTCAAGGGCTCAAGTGATAATGTGGCAATGGCTTGATGCATACAAGCCGTGATATGACCTGTTGAATCCATTAAGGTCCCATCCCAGTCGAACACAATGAGTTGGTATGGACTCATGCTTGCTCCAGCTGTTTTATGACCTGCTGCAATTTTTCTGGAAGTGGTGCTTCAAGTGAGAGTGGTTCCTTAGTGATAGGGTGGTGAATACCCAGTCGCCAGGCATGTAGAAATAAACGTTTAAGTCCAAACGTTTTCATTTGTTTATTAAATTCACGATCGCCATATTTATCGTCGCCTGCTACCGGATGACCAGACCAGGCAGAGTGAACACGAATTTGATGTGTTCTTCCAGTAAACAGTTTGACTTCGCTCAGTTGAGCGATGCCATAACTTTGTCTTTTTATGAATAGTGTCTTTGCCGATTTACCTTCCGGGTCGACTTTAACCATACGTTCACCCGAAGACACGGTGTTTTTTTGTAAAGGTTGCTCTATATAGACTTCATCGCTATTCATTTCACCTTTGAGCAATGTCAGGTAGCGTTTATCGATTTGATCCGAAAGCATCTGTTGCTGAAGATTGAGCAGGCTTTCACGACTTTTCGCTATTAGTAAACAGCCCGATGTATCACGATCCAGACGGTGAACTAATTCGATAAATTCTAATTCGGGTTTTATTAGCCGAAAAGCTTCAATGACACCAACCTGAATTTGGGTTCCGGCGTGTACAGCAAGTCCTGAGGGTTTATTCAACACCAGCATGGCATCATCTTCAAAAATGATACTGGCCAGTAATTGCTGCTGCAGTGATTCATTAATCTCGGTCGGTGCTGTTTTTTCAGAAACTTGCAGTGGTGGCACACGAATGACGTCACCGGCTTCGATTTTATAGGTTTGTTTGATGCGTCCTTTATTGACCCGAACTTCACCTTTACGGATAGCTCGATAAATGCGACTTTTGGGCACGCCTTTTTCAAGAGTGAGTAAAAAATTATCGATACGTTGCCCGGCTTGAGAAGCACTTATTTCGATAAATTGCACTTTTTGTGACTGTGGTTTGTGAGCTGCCATAGAATAGGTTTAATTTTTCAGTTGCTGAGATGGCAATAGACTGCTATATTCGATCGTTGGTCCGTGCGTAAAATGAGGTCAGTATACCTACTTTTGCCCACGTTGACTGATTTTTGCTTCGCGCCCTCCACAAATGAGGTTGATGCGGCGCCCGGTAAACAAATATATCTTGGCTGAACAGGGGTTCAGCAGGTGGACTCATAGGGAGTCCTTGTAAGAATATCAGGTTCCCATGTCTTGATTGCCATCAAAACGAGTAGAAAGACGCATCAGGCAGGACGACAATTTAAAGTAATTAATATAAGAAGAACGGTTCAGATACATAAAGCTTAACTTAAGCTGAGAAACCAATGAAAGTTGCAGAACCTTATTGCAACACGAAAAAGATACAAAGATGGATCATGCATGCCTTGATGGGAGGGCACATGAAGAAACAATACGATTTACAATTAATTACTGAATAACAGACATCGTCGCTCTGTAAAGCCCGATTGGCTAACGCGTCCGCTACGGTGGTGTGCGTCAGGATATGCGGACCTCAACATTGAGGTTAGTGCATGAAACGAATTTTAATTAACGCAACGCACGAAGAAGAGTTGCGTGTGGCAATGGTCGATGGCCAACGCCTGTTTGATCTGGATATCGATACACCTTCCAGAGAACAAAAGAAAGGTAATATTTATAAGGGAAAAATCACTCGTGTAGAACCGAGTTTAGAAGCTGTCTTTGTTGACTATGGTGCAGAAAGACAAGGCTTCTTACCACTGAAAGAAATTTCAAAAACCTACTTCAAAAAGCGTGATGACAATGACGACAATAATGGTCGTCTGAATGTTCAGGACGTGCTTTCTGTTGGCCAGGAACTGGTTGTCCAAATTGAAAAAGAAGAGCGTGGTAATAAAGGTGCTGCGCTGACTACCTTCATCAGCCTGGCTGGTCGCTATTTAGTCTTAATGCCAAACAGCCCTCGTGCTGGTGGTATTTCTCGTCGTATCGAAGGTGATGACCGTGCAGAGCTGCAAGAAGCCCTGCGCTCACTTGAAGTGCCAGATGGTATGGGTATGATTGTGCGTACCGCCGGTGTGGGTAAGCAACCTGAAGAACTACAGTGGGATCTTGAATACCTTATCCAGTTGTGGACGGCGATTGATGTGGCTGTAAAAGATCGCAGCGCGCCATTCCTTGTTTACCAGGAAAGCAACATTATCATCCGCGCACTACGTGATTATCTGCGTAAAGATATCGGTGAGATTCTGGTTGATTCGCCTGAAGTTTACCAAACAGGCTATGACTTCATGCGTATGGTAATGCCGCATGAGCTGAGTAAATTTAAGCTATATCAAGACAAAGTTCCGCTATTTACCCGCTATCAGGTTGAAAGCCAGATTGAGAGTGCTTTCCGTCATGAAGTTCGTCTGCCATCTGGTGGTGCACTAGTGATTGATCCGACCGAAGCGTTGATTTCTATCGATGTGAACTCAGCACGCGCTAACAAAGGCGGTGATATTGAGGAAACAGCTCTAAACACTAATCTTGAAGCGGCAGAAGAAATTGCCCGTCAGTTAAGGTTGCGTGATCTAGGCGGTTTGGTGGTAATTGATTTCATTGATATGGGGCCAAGCCGTAATCAGCGTGAAGTCGAAAACCGTTTACGTGAACATTTGAAAGCAGATCGTGCCCGTGTTCAGGTTGGCCGCATCTCTCGCTTTGGTTTGTTAGAAATGTCACGTCAGCGTTTACGTCCAGCTTTAGGTGATGCGCATCAGGAAATCTGTCCTCGCTGTGCGGGTCTGGGTCATGTTCGTGGTGTTGAATCACTGGGCTTAGCGGTATTACGACTCATTGAAGAAGAAGCCACCAAAGACAAAGTCACGCAATTAATCGTTCAGTTACCTGTTCCTGTGGCGACATTCATTCTTAATGATAAGCGCACACAGGTCGATATCATTGAGAAGCGACACGGTGTGAAGTTGGTTCTAATTCCAAACCCACATCTGGATACGCCTCATTATGATATCGAGCGCATTAAGGATGGCAGCGAGCGTAATGAAGTCAGCCATCAATTAATTTCTCCGCCAGAACAGGAAGTACCAGTTGTTTTACGTGACAAACCTGTCATGGAACAACCTGCGGTGAAAGGCATTTCGCCTGCAGCACCTGCTCCTGTGATTGTTCGTGAGAAAGAGCCTGAACAAAAACCAAGCCTGCTTAAACGTCTGTTGAATGTGTTGACAGGAAAAAGTGAGCCAGAAAAGGAAGAAAAGTCCGTAGTGGATACTAAAAAAGAAAAAAGCTCACAGGAACAACGTTCGCAGAATCGTCGTGGACGTAGCCGTCCCAAAAATAATGCAGCGAATAATCAAGAGTCTGCTGAAAAAAATGGTGAACGTAAGAATCCGCGACGCAGGAATGATAAAAACGTCGATAACACTGAACAGAAAAAGGCTGACATGCCTACTCCACCAGTGAAAGAGGAGTCGGCATCAGACAATAACGATGATAAACAGCCTCGTAATAGTAATGGTCGTCGTTCACGTCGCGGTGGTCGCCGTCGTCGTCCAGCGCGCGCTGAAAACGGTTCAACTGACAACAATGCAGTCAATCCTGCTGAGGTGGATAAAGGCAATATAGCGCCACCACCGCCACCAGAGGTGAATGGAAATGCTATTCCTGAGCCAGAGCCTGAAGTGAATGGCAACGTCATCAAATCGGATAAAGAACCGGAAATAGATGGCAATAAAGTACCAGCCAACAAGCCTCGCCGACCTCGCTCATCAGGACCGACAAACAGACGTCGTCGTCCAAGTGATAAGGACAAAGCAGAAGCGGCAGCGGCTAATGCGGCAAAAGAGGGTGATTCAGCTAAACCGGTAGAAAAAGCAGAAGCAAGTGATAAGCCGGTTGAAAAACAAGCGGAAAAACACGCTGAAGACAAAAAAGCAGTGGTAGAAAAAAGTTCGACTTCGGATGATAATGGCTCTGAAAAGAAAACGAAGGCCAAATCTGAAGCGAGTGAGACGAATGCCACGCAAGAGTAATATTCTGCACGAAGAACTGCTGGCCTTAATTGGCCAGCAGGTTTCTTATCAACAACATCGTTGCGAGATTATTGAGCTGCTTGATGGGGCTGAGTTAATCCTGCAAGTATTAGAGTCGGGCCATAATATCCAGCCGAATCAATACGGCGAGGGCCACAGGCCAGTCCCCGTGACATATACCTTGCCTGTATTTGATGGTGAGGGAAATTTACATGCCGAACTCATTGCGGCAGGCTTGGATAAGCTACTCTGCCAGTAAACGTCTGACTTCAAGTAAGTCTGCTTCTGTATCTACCCCATGTCCGGCACTGATTAAAGCTTCTGACATGTGTATTCTTTTACCGTGAAACAATACCCGCAATTGCTCTAAAGATTCTTCTGTTTCAAGCAAACAGGGAGTCATTTCAGCGTAGTTTTTCAGAAAAGCAGCCCGATACCCATATAAACCAATATGGCGGTAGTGAGGGAGTTCTGGAGGCAACGGGGTTGTATGAAAATGATCACGCATCCAAGGAATCGGCGCGCGGCTGAAATATAAAGCATAGCCCTTACTGTCCATGACGACTTTGACCACATTAGGATCAAACACCTGTTTTTCCTGATGAATTCGACTGAACAGTGATGCCATATCTGCATCGGCATGTTGAGCAAGATCGGCCGCTACCTGATTAATTAATAAAGCGGGCAAGCAGGGTTCATCACCTTGCACATTAATGACAATCTCATCATCCTTAAACTGTCTCAGCTTGATAACCTCTGCTAGCCTGTCTGTGCCAGAACGATGATTGTCAGAAGTCATACAAACATCGGCATCAAAAGCTGTGGCTGCTTCAGCAATACGTTCATCATCGGTGGCAATGATAACGTTATCTGCATCACTTTCTAAGGCACGTTCATACACGTGCTGAATCATGGGTTTACCGGCGATGTCCAGTAAAGGTTTACCAGGCAAACGCGTTGACGCATATCGTGCAGGAATAACAATGCTAAAGCTCATTTATACCTCTTCATCCGCGGGCAGCTGACGTGCTTCTTCTATCAGCATGACAGGGATATCATCTTTCACAGGATAAGCAAGGCGACAGGCTGAACAAAATAATTCCTGATCCTCTTTTTTATAGTGCAATTTACCTTTACAGGCCGGGCAGGCAAGTATCTCTAAAAGTGCATTATCCATTAGAAAGTTCCTTTAATGTTTGGTGAATAGCGGGGAATACTGAGCTATCAATGGTGGCTTCAACGGGTAGATACCACATGTTTTTATGAGCAAAAGACTGACATTTTACGGCATCTTTCTCGGTCATTAGAATGGGCAAGTCATCATAAAATTCCAGATCTGTCGGTAGATAGTCATGATGATCAGTAAAGGCATGAGGATGAACAATAATCTCAGCTGCGGCTAATGAGTCAAAAAAACGTTTGGGGTGACCAATTCCAGCGACAGCATGGACTTCACTGTGACTGAAACTGTTCAATGCTTGTTTGAGGCTGGGATCCAGCAGATTTGTCCACGCTGAGCCGCTTAACTGCATTGAAATAGTATTATGCTCGTCACTCTTGCCGTTGTAGATAATGAAATCAACGCTATTAAGCCGGGAAAGCGGTTCACGCAGCGGCCCTGCAGGCAGACAATGTTTATTGCCGAACCGTCTGACACTATCAACAATGATAATTTCTATATCACGTTCTAAAGCATAGTGTTGCAAACCATCATCTGAAATAATCACATCACAATGGTTTTGGCTCAATAGATGAATAGCCGCTTGTGGCCGATCCGGATCAACCACCACCGGACAAGCTGTGCGTCTTGCCATCAGTAGCGGTTCATCTCCACAATGTTTTGCATCACTGTTTTTATCAACATCGAGTGGATATTTACGACTATTACCGCCATAACCACGGCTGATAATGCCGGGTTTATAGCCTGCGGCTAAAAGCTGCTCAGCCAGCCAGATAACAAATGGCGTCTTTCCAGTGCCGCCCACAGTAACATTTCCCACTACAATTACCGGCACGGGCATTTTGTGTGTGGTGAATATGCCTGAGCGGTAGGCCCATTTCCGCATGATAACAACAAGCCGATACAGCCAACTCAGAGGTAATAAGAACCAATATTGAGTTGATGACTGATACCAACTGTCAGTTAACCATCGCATTATGCTTAGTCATCCTGAAACTGTAGACGGTATAACTCTGCGTAATGTTTCCCGTTTGCCAGTAATTCCTGATGGGTACCGGTTTCAAGAATTTCGCCGTCATGCATAACAATAATTTTGTCGGCTTTTTCAATGGTGGATAAACGATGCGCGATGACCAGGGTAGTACGTTCACGCATCAGCTCTTCAAAGGCTGCCTGGATATGACGTTCTGCTTCGGTATCAAGTGCTGACGTGGCTTCATCAAGAATCAGGATGGGTGAATTACGTAACAGTGCTCGGGCAATAGCCAGACGTTGTCGCTGCCCCCCCGACAGAAGTACACCGTTTTCGCCCACTTCTGTTTGTAAGCCTTGCGGTAATTTTTGAATGAATTCCCAGGCATGAGCCGATTTTGCAGCTTTTATAATGGCTTCTTCACTCACTTCACCCGCTTGGCCATAACTAATATTGTTAGCTATGGTGTCATTGAATAATACAACCTGCTGATTGACCAGTGATAATTGTTTACGTAAATCTTTTAGCGTGAGTTGACTGATATCTACGCCATCAATCAGAATTTGACCTTTTTCAATATTGTAGAAACGAGCGAGTAAACTGACCAAGGTGGTCTTACCACTGCCAGAATGACCAACAAAAGCGATAGTTTGGCCCGGCTTAGCCATAAAACAAATATCATTCAGCACACTGCCTTTGCCTTCATCATAGCTAAAGCTGACATGACGATATTCAATTTCTCCCTTGGCACGATCCATGGTCAGTGTACCGGTGTCATGCTCTGGCTCTTCATCCAGTAAGGTGAAAATACTTTCTGCAGCGGCAATACCTGCCTGTAATTTAGAGTTCACTTTTGTCAGACGTTTAAGTGGTGTAAGCAGCATAAACATCGCCGTGATAAAGGAAATAAAGCTACCGACAGTAATCGAGTTCAGGACTTCTGGTAAGGTGGCCAGATAGATCACCACGGCAAGCCCTAAGACGGTAATCAGTTGAATGACAGGTTCACTGGAAGCATCGGTGGCAATTTTTTTCATTTGTTGGCCACGATTTTTTCTGTTTATACGGTCAAAACGTTCTGTTTCATAAGCCTGACTGCCAAATGTTTTGACTTCACGGTGTGCTTCAATAATTTCGCCACAGACATGACTGACATTGCCCATCGAGCCCTGAATTTCTTTACTGATCCGACGAAAACGGATACTGACAAAATAAACAAGAATGGCAACAAAGGGCACGGTCACTAAAATGATCAGAGATAGAAAACCATTCAGATAAATCATCCAGGCAATCAGACCGATAATCGTTAAGGTATCGCGGATAACCGTCAAAATCGCATCGGTGGCCGCTCCGGCAACTTGTTCAACGTCATAAAGTAACTTTGACATTAACTGTCCAGAGTTATTTCTATCGTAGAAACTGGCTGGTAGGGTAATGAGTTTTTCAAACATTTCTTCGCGCAAGGTCTTGATAACGTTGCGTGCAATCCAGCCAAGGCCATAGGTGGTCAGAAAGTTAGCCACGCCACGGATTAAAAATAAGCCGATCAGCATCAGTGGCACATACTTGATGGTGGTGGGATCTTTTTCTACAAAACTACCATCGAGCAGAGGTTTCATTAACGCCGCCATCCCGGTTTCTGTGCCGGCGAAAGCAATCATAGCAATAATGGATATTACAAAAGCCAGCCAGTATGGCTTAACGTAACTTAATAGACGTTTGTATAACTGGACTGCTGTCAGGCTGACAGGTGTTTGACTCATTGATTATTCCGCAGTTGTTTGACGTGTTGCCAGGGTCAGTTTGGTATAGCCTAATTGTTGTGCTGTATCCATGGCTGTGACGATAAGTTGATATTCAGCTTTGGCATCAGCACTGATAATGACATGAGGATCTTTTTGTTCCCCCACCACGCGTTTTAATACAGCGGCCAAGGCTTCAGATGTGACTGTAGCGAGTTCCTGATCATTTACCAGCACTTTACCATCTGCCTTGATCACGATATCAACAGGCTCAGCCTGTTCCGTCATTGCTTCACCGGTCGCTTCGGGCAAATCAACTTTTAGTGAGCTTTCACGAATGAAACTGGTGGAAACCATAAAAAACAATAAAAGCAGGAAAACGACGTCAATCATCGGTGTCAGATTGACATCTGGTTCCTCAGATCGTTTTGGTGATAGATTCACGTCTTGCTTCCTCATCTGGATCATACTGACGATCACCATGCAGAATCTCGATTAACTGCATGGCTTGTTCTTCCATCCCAACCACGAGCATATTGATTTTACCGCGGAAATAACGGTAAAAAATTAAGCTTGGAATGGCAACCACAAGGCCGGTAGCCGTGGTGATTAATGCTTCTGATATACCGCCAGCGAGCACTTCAGGGTTGCCTACACCTGCGGTGGTAATCACGGTAAACACTTTAATCATGCCAAGTACCGTACCCAATAAGCCAAGTAGCGGGGAGATTGCTGCAATGGTTCCTAACGTGTTGAGATTTCGTTCTAAAGCTACAGTGACATGACGACCAATGTCCTCAATACTCTCTTTGGTGATTTCCCGTGAACTATTACGGTTCAGCAGTCCGGCAGCCAGAATCTGGCCCAGAGGAGAATTGCTTTGCAGAGCTTTGATGCGATGTTCATCAACTTGATTAAACTTTAGCCATTGCCAGATTTGTGTGATTAATTCTTTAGGGGCAATGCGTTTTTTTTGAAGACTCCAAAAACGTTCTGCGATGATAGCAATGGCGATGACCGAACAGATAAATAGCGGGATCATCAACCAACCGCCTGCTTTAAACAATTCCAGCATGATGTCAGTCTCAGTTGTTTAAATGAAAATAGCGCTCATGATACGTGAAAATTGTCTTACTCAGTAGCTTTCGACGTCCACAATTGTTCTTCATGCTGACGCCATAAAATGGGAGCGTCGCTGTTGCGGAAGAGGATCGCTCCATTCCAGTCGGTTCGGAGAATCTCACTTTTTACGGTACTGTAGCGTTGGACAATGTCTTTCACCGGAAAACCATAGCGATTACGAAAGCCAACAGAAAAGACAGCGTATTTTGGCGATACGGCGTCGATAAAAGGCTGGCTTGAGGAAGTTCTGCTGCCATGATGAGGCACAAGTAAAATATCTGATTTCAGCGCTTCGCCATAGTGCTGAACTAATGCTTGTTCTCCGTGTTTCTCAATATCGCCTGGTAACAATGCGGATAGATTCTTGCCGTGTACTCGTAGTACGCAAGAACGTTCATTTTCTGAGCCAGCTTGAGTAGGAAATGGCTGTAATACGGTGAATTCAACCTCATCCCACTGCCAGTGTTGACCGGCTTTACATAGACGGGTGTCGATATTAGTGATGCTTTGGCTAACCATGACCTTATCTACAGCAATATTATTGATGACCCCCTGTAGTCCTCCTATATGGTCATTATCCCCGTGACTAATGAGTAATGTATCAATATGATCTATAGCGTGGTAGCGTAAGAAGGGAACAACAACAGCTTCTCCTGTGTTAAAACTCTCGCTGTATCGAGGACCCGTATCGAATATCAGTGTGTGATGTTTTGTTTCTATGACCGATGCTAAGCCTTGACCTACATCCAAAACGGTCAGATAAAAATCACCCGTATCCGGGCGTTCGGATTCGTAAAAAAGTACTGGTATTAAGAATACTAACGCGAGATATTTTCCAGGATGCCCTCTGGGTAGTAAAACGAATAAGATGGCCAATAAAAGCATGAATAACAGTGGCCAGGGATAAACAGACGTAGTCCAACTGGCAAAAGACAGATCACTTAAAAATGACAAAATATGCCAGAGTATATTGAGTAAAAAGTCAGCTGCATAAAGCAATATTGCAGCTAATGATGAGCTCATAGGTAAAACGATCATCGCCAAAATAATCAGCGGTACAACCAATACACTTACTAGTGGTATAGCAATCAGATTCGCTATTGGGGATATCAACGACACATCGTTAAAGAAAAGAATCAGTAATGGGATCAATCCCAAAGCCATTAAAAAGTGAATCTTTAACCAAGCAAGTCTGATAGCGGGAAAACGCTGGGTAAAACAAAGCAAGATAATGGCAACAGCAGCAAATGATAACCAAAATCCAGCACTTAACAAGGCAAAGGGATTAATTAGCAACACCAAAATACAAGCCAGTGACAAAATATGTGAAGGATAGACCGACCTTTTCAGAAACAGGGCTAACATGGCGAGGCTTATCATTACTAAAGCTCGTTGTGTTGGAATGGACAAGCCAGCAAGACAAGCATAAAAAATAGCCACTGTCAGTCCTCCCACCGCACCAATCCGATGTGCAGGTATGCGAAGAGTATTAAACGGTGTATAGCGCCATAAGCCACTTATCAGATAAAAGCCTAAGCCGGCGGCTAAACCAATATGTAGCCCGGAAATCGCCATCAGGTGACTAGTGCCGGTTTGCCGCAGAACTTGCCATTGCGACTGACTGATATCGTCACGTTGACCAATTGCCAATCCGAGAATCAATGGCAATTGGCTTGCTGTAGGAATAATGGATTGAATGTGTTGCTGAAGCTGAAAGCGCCAGTCATTAATTTGCCAGTATTTGGATTTAACCAGTCGTTGGTTATCTGCTGTTTTTTTGACATACCCCGTCGCGCCGATGCTTTGGCTGAATAACCATTTTTCGTAGTCAAAGCCACCAGGATTCATCATGCCAAAAGGCGGTTTTAGTTTGACCGTCAGTTGCCAGCGTTCTCCGGCTTTGGGTGTGTGTTCAGGAGGAAAATACCAACTTAACTTTATTTTTCTGGGTAGTGACGGGGCCTCTGGCAGAAATTCAAAGCTGATATGATCCGGATATGTTTCAGGGATAGAGGCGATAAGACCTTGTACCTGCGATACTTTTACAGGTGCGTCTGCGGCCAGTTTATTTTCAATGGCGAATTGTGCTTGATATGCACACCATAATAGTCCGACAATAAAACCCAATATCCATATTTTTCGATAGCAGATAAATGTCACTAAACACAGTAGTAACAAGCTTCCGGTTACTAAAGGATAGCTTACGTACAGACTAAGCAATGTGCCGAGCAAAAATGCAATGGCAGTTTTATTCATATATCCCTATAATGACGCCCGACTTAGCATGTTACTGAGACGCCATGCCTCGTAAATTCCTAAAACGCATCATGCCAGATCACAACACGATGCGCGAACATCCACATCTGCGTAAGTTTGGTCAGAGATTAACTGAACCACGTTTATGGCATACCAACCGTCGTTCCATCGCTGGTGGCGTGGCATTAGGTTTGTTTGTCGGATTTATGCCGATTCCGGGGCAGATGTTTGTTGCCGCGGCATTAGCCATACTATTTAGAGTTAATTTGCCGATTTCTGCGATGGGCGTTTGGATTACCAATCCTTTTACCATGGCCCCCATCTTTTTCTATGCTTATAAACTAGGTGCCTGGGTTTTGAACGAACCGATGGGCACACCTGCCTTTAGCCTGACCTGGGAATGGTTTTCACAAGAGTTTTTATCGATTTGGCAGCCCTTACTGCTCGGATGCACAATTTGTGGTGTGATAGCGGCAATAGCGGGCATTATTTTTGTAAGGTTGGGTTGGCGATTAGTTGTTATCCATACCTGGACACAACGTCAGCGCCAACACAAAAATAAATCAGGCTCCGGCAGCTAAGCAGCCGTCAATCAAGGTGAGTTGCTGATCCATTTTGGCTGCAAGCCCGGTATCGTGGGTGACAATCACCAGTGCAGTGCCAAAATCCTCATTTAATTTCAAAATAAGATCAAAGATGGCTTGAGCGGTACGATGATCTAAATTACCTGTAGGTTCATCAGCAAGTAAACACGCCGGTTCTGTGATTAAGGCTCTGGCAAGGGCTGCACGCTGACGTTCACCACCGGATAATTCGCTGGGTTTATGCTGAAAGCGGTGGCCAAGTCCGACTTTATCAAGCAGTTCAGTCGCACGTTGTTGTGCTGATGAGGGTGACATGCCACCAATCACTAACGGCATGGCGACATTTTCTACAGCGGTAAACTCTGGCAGCAAATGGTGAAACTGATACACAAAGCCCAATTGTTGATTTCGCAAGCGACTGGCCGCTTTATTTTTCATAGCATGGATATCATTCCCCTGAACCAGCACCTGACCTTCCGTAGGTGAATCAAGGCCGCCAAGGATATGTAAAAGTGTACTTTTACCCGAGCCAGAACTACCGACAATCGCAATACGGTCGGATCGGTTAACCGTTAAATTAATGTTATTAAGAACATCGGTTTTTAACTGGCCATCAGTAAAGGATTTTGATAACTGGCTGGCAGATAACACTGCTTGATTAGTCATAACGAAGCGCCTCGGCCGGTTTAATCTGTGATGCACGCCATGAAGGGTAAAGCGTGGAAAGAATAGATAATACAAATGCGGTAATAGCAATGACGCTGACATCACTCCATTCCAGCTGTGATGGCAAACTACTGATGTAGTAAACATCAGCAGGCATGAACTGATAGCCAATCAGTTTCTCTAAACTAGCGATTAAAGACTCGATATTCCAGGCCAGCAGCACACCACCGACAACACCCATGGCGGTACCAATTAAACCGATCAAAGTCCCTTGCACCATAAATATGCCCATCACGCTGCCAGGATTCATACCTAAGGTCCGTAATATAGCGATATCCGATTGTTTATCTGTGACCATCATTACTAAGGTTGACACAATATTAAATGCGGCAACGGCCACGATAAGCATCAAGATCACAAACATCACGGTTTTTTCCGTTTTTAATGCACGGAAGAAATTCGCATGTTGGAATGTCCAGTCAGCGGCACGGTAGTTAACAGGGACATCCTGCATTAACTTGCGTAATAGTTGCGGCGCTTTAAACACATCATCGAATTTTAAGCGTAAGCCGGTGACGCGACCGGGTATTTTGAATAATTTGGCGGCATCGTTAATATTCATCACGGCCAGCCCGCTGTCATATTCATACATGCCGATTTCAAAAATACCGACAACAGTCAGACGTTTCAGACGTGGTATCACACCAGCAGGTGTGGGGCTGACATGAGGCGTAATCATGGTGATTTTGTCGCCGGTAGTCACGCCCATGGCTGAGGCTAAGTCTTTACCCAGTACAATACCAAAGCTACCATCTGTTAAGTCGGCTAATTTACCCTGAATAATTTTATCGCCAATGGTCGATACTTTTTGTTCCAATTCAGCGTTAATTCCACGAACCAGGGTGCCACGTACGCGACTTCCCTGACTCAGCATGGCCTGACCTTCGACAAAAGGGGCTGAGGCAATCACATCCGGATCATGTTTGATCAGGGTTTGTAAGCCTTGCCAGTCTTTTAATGTGCCATCCTCGCCAGTAATAAAAGCATGGGAAGTCATACCCAGGATGCGATCTTTCAGTTCTTTTTCAAATCCGTTCATCACGGAAAGTACGGTGATTAATGCCGCAACACCCAGAGCCACACCGAGCATGGACGTTAGTGAAATAAAAGAAATGAAATGATTACGACGTTTGGCGCGTGTATAACGCATGCCGATATAGAGACTGAGCGGTCTGAACATAATGTCGCCAATGATGAGAAAAAAGAAAACTGATCCCGCTGAGCAGGATCAGTCCATATTTAGCCTTTTATGATTTCGCGAATACGGTTTTGGTTCCCTCTGGCGAACCCAGTAACAGAACATCCGCTGGACGCATCGCAAATAAACCATTTGTGACCACACCGACGATATCATTCAGGGTTTTTTCTAACTTAATCGGTTCCATGATATCTAAGCCATGCACATCTAGAATCACATTGCCGTTATCGGTGATAACACCTTCACGGTAAACAGGCTGACCACCTAGCTTAACGATTTCACGGGCAACGTAGCTGCGTGCCATCGGAATCACTTCAACAGGTAAAGGGAATTTACCTAAGACATCGACTAATTTTGAAGCATCAGCAATACAGACAAATTGTTTACTGGCTGCAGCAATGATTTTTTCACGTGTTAATGCGCCGCCACCGCCTTTTACCAGTTCCAGTAAGTGATTCGATTCATCTGCGCCATCGACATAGACTTCAATTTCATTGCAGTCATTTAGATCAAAGACTTTAATGCCGTTAGCTTCTAATTTTTGTGTAGAGGCTTCAGAACTTGATACTGCGCCTTCGATACGATCTTTAATCGTCGCCAGTGCATCAATGAAGTGATTAACTGTCGAACCGGTACCCACACCGACAATACCATCGCCTTTAATATACTCAAGCGCTGCCCACGCAGCTTGTTTTTTCATTTCATCAGCATTCATATGCAGCTTCCTTTGTTTCAAATCACTTAAAAATTATCCCGGCAATTATAGAGATAAATGACGGTCAATGGTAACGTAAGCGATTGCTTAGAAAATGATGGCTGAATTTAGCTGTCTATAACTAAGTCTTTTTTTAAACATAACTGACTGATTTGGGCTGAAATGCTAACTGGATACGTAGAAAAAATTCTTAAAGCTCGTGTTTATGATGTGGCGAATGAAACGCCTCTTGATGTCATGCCTCGTTTATCGAAAAGACTTAACAATACGATTTTACTCAAGCGGGAAGATCTTCAGCCGGTTTTTTCATTTAAATTGCGTGGTGCGTATAACCGCATGAGTCAGCTATCGGCTGATGAACGCGAACGCGGCGTGGTTTGTGCTTCGGCGGGAAATCATGCGCAAGGTGTGGCGCTGGCAGCCAGTAAAATGAATATTCCTGCTTTGATTGTCATGCCGAAAACGACGCCACCCATCAAGGTCGAATCTGTTCGTGCTTATGGTGCTGAAATTAAATTACATGGCAATAGTTATGATGATGCCAGCACTTATGCCCTAGCTGTTGCCGAGAAAGATGGCCGAACCTTTATTCATCCTTATGATGATCCGCAAGTCATTGCCGGGCAGGGCACGATTGCGATGGAAATTATCCGTCAGCATCCTGAACCTATTCACGCTGTTTTTGTTCCCGTTGGTGGTGGCGGTTTAATTTCCGGTGTATCGGCTTATATCAAAGCGTTTTGGCCAGAAATCAAAATCATTGCTGTCGAGCCGGCTGATGCGGCAAGTTTGAAAGCCGCACTGGAAGCTGATGAACGGGTCAAATTGGATCAGGTAGGCTTGTTTGCCGATGGCACGGCGGTCAGACAAGTGGGGGTCGAACCCTTCAGAATCTGTCGTGAAACAGTGGATGAAGTCGTCACCGTCAGTAGTGACGAACTATGCGCTGCTATTATGGATATATTCCAGGACACCCGTTCTATTGCTGAGCCATCGGGCGCGCTCGCTGTGGCCGGTGTGAAAAAATATCTAGCACAGAACCCGATGGAAAATCAGCAACTCGTTGCGATTAATAGCGGAGCCAATATTAACTTTGATCGCCTTCGTCATGTTGCTGAGCGTTCTGAGATTGGTGAGCGCAGGGAAGTCTTATTTGCCACCAAAATCGATGAACAGCCGGGTAGTTTCCAGAAATTCTGTAAAACACTGGGTGAACGAGGTATTACCGAATTTAACTATCGCTACGCAGATGAGCAAAAAGCGCAGGTATTTGTCGGCGTGCGGATGAATGGGCAGGAAGAAGAACGACAGCAGTTATTTTCTCAGCTGGATAATGCTGGCTATGACTGGGTTGATTTCACTGATAATGAAACTGCGAAACTACACGTTCGTTACATGGTGGGAGGGCATGCGCCTCAGATCGAGAATGAACGCTTAATTCGATTTGAATTTCCTGAGCGACCTGGCGCTTTACTGCGGTTTCTGACTCGAATTGGTCAGCGCTGGAATATCAGTCTTTTCCATTATCGCAACCATGGTGCTGATTATGGTCGCGTGCTGGTGGGTATTCAGGTTGGAGAAGACTATAAGCAGGAGTTTCAGACGTTTCTGGATACGCTGGGATATACCTACTGGGAAGAAACCGATAACCCGGCTTATGCACTGTTTTTGAAATAAGGGGATATCCGCGGTGATGTCCTTCTATCACCGCGGATATGACAGGATTTATTGATTCAGTTTGATACTGCCACGGACGTTGACGGAAATTTCGTTACTACCTCCGGCTAATGCGGCTGGTGCGCCTTTCATTTGCATATCAGCGGACATCATATTGGCGCGTTCCATCATCGGCATTGGGTTAAATGCATTACCATCAATGGATATAGACACGATTTCATAACCACTGCGATCAAATTCGCTGCTGATAAGTTTCGCTTTATCTCTAAATTTGCTGATCGCCTGTTTGAGCAAGTCGGTTTTCACTTGTTCAGCTCGGTCATCTGACACCATAAACTGCATAGATTGGATATTGGCCAAGGTATTGATATCAGCAATAAATTGGCTCATTTGGTCAAACTGGCGTGTTTCCAGAGTCAGTTGTTGACTGACGCGCCAACTGGCAATTTTGCCATCATCATAGATAGGCTGGGTGGAGTAGTTGGATGTTTCGGCTTTAATGGCGTTGAAATTTTTAACGGCATCCAGAACAAGGGCTGTTTTTTTATTCACCATATTGGTTAATTTGGCTGGATCTTTTCCTTGCTCAAAAACTTGCAAGCGGGTGATGAGTTCATCATTTTCAACGTCCATGCTGGCGCTGGTATCAAGGGTCACCATGCCTAGTTGTAGGACGTCTTCAGCAAAACTGAGCGGGCTGATGGCTAAAAGCGAAATGAGTGCCAAAGTTTTTTTCATAGATCCTTCCTTAATTGTATAAAAAATGCTGCGTATTTTAAGACTAGCTCAAAAGCGTTAAGTTTTGATATATCATGCTAAAAATTCATTTAGGAATTGTGGTGTTTAATCGCCACAATTTCAGCATAGTTTAAATAATCAGAAATTGAGGAACACAATGAAAGCAGAACAAAAAATCCTGCCTGATGCGACGAGTTTAATTACCGCTGCAGCAGAACATTTTGTCAGTACAGCGCGGTCAGCGATTGCAAAAAGGGGTGTTTTTTATGTGGCACTCGCAGGTGGTTCTACGCCAAAAGGTTTATATGAAAAATTAGCGACATCACCTTATATCGAACAGATTGACTGGGCGCGGGTACATTTATTTTTTGGTGATGAGCGATGTGTGCCTGCCACACATGATGACAGTAATTTTAAGATGGCCCGTCAGGCCATGATCGATTTAATACCGATCCCGGCAGAAAATGTGCATCGTATGCCAACAGAAAGTGGTGATGCAGCTGATGTAGCAGCACGATACGCCGATACTATGAAAATGATCATGGATGGTGCGCCGTTTGATTTAGTCTTGTTAGGCTTAGGGCCCGATGGGCATATTGCTTCATTGTTCCCTGAGACACCAGCTTTAGAGGTCACTGACACGCTCACGGCAAGCCTTTATGTGGAAAAATTTGATTCATGGCGAGTGACTATTACCTATCCCGTTATTAACGCCGCGCGTCAGGTAATTGTATTTATTGCTGGCGAAGCCAAAGCGGCGATCGTCAATGATATTACAACTGATGCTGTCTCTGGCCTACCAGTACAGCGTCTGGCGCCGGAGAATGATTATTACTGGTTTATGGATAAAGCTGCTGCGGGTCAGTAGTGATGTCACGTATGCTGGCCGTTGATGTAGGTGGAACAAAAACACTATTTGAGTTATCCGATGCTGATGGCCATGTTTTATCTAAGCTCAGATTAGATAGTCAGCGCTTTGATAGTTTTGATGCGATTCTGGCTGCTTTTATTGAACAGCTGCCACAAGCATATTCGATTGATTCAGCCTGTATTGCGCTTGCTGGCCCGGTCAGTGGTCAGTATGGACAAGTGACAAAATTACCCTGGAAGTTAGATGCGAGCTTGATTGAGAAGCAATTCTCAATCAAGCGTGTCACCCTCTGTAATGATTTTGAAGCGGTGGGTTACGGCATTGCCAGTCTTCAGTCAGCGGATTTTGAAACCATACAAATTGGAGAGCCTAGTGAAATTTCGCCCCGCGTTGTCTTAGGTGCAGGCACCGGACTAGGGCAGGCGATATTGATTCCTGACAATGGTGACTGGCGAGTTTTTCCGACAGAAGGCGGACACGTTGATTTCGCACCATTAGATCGGACGCAACAGCTTTTTCTGGAGCATCTACAACAACGTCATGGTCATGTGTCTTATGACCGTATTGTCTGTGGTAGCGGTCTTGTTAGTCTTTATCATTTCTTACGTGACTATAAACAAATTGACGAAAATAATGCTTTGCGATTAGCCATGGTTAATGGTGATGCGGCATCTGCTATTAGTCAGTTTGCGCTGAAACACAATGATGTTCTAGCAAATGAAGCCTTAGACATGTTTGTAGATATTTATGCGGCGCAAGCCGGGAATTTAGCGCTGACAACACTTGCTCGAGGTGGTGTTTATCTGGTTGGCAACATTCTGCTGAAGAATATGGCTAAGTTTAGATCCCCATCATTTATCAACAGCTTTGCTGAAAAAGGCCGTATGACGACGTTGATGAAGCAGATACCGATCCATATCGTACTTGATGAGGAAGTCGGTCTGAAAGGTGCGCGCTTATTGGCACAAAAAGCCATGTATAATTAAGCTATGAATGAACAAAATAACGATATTTTAGTTGATGTAGAAACGACCTATCTGGATGAAGAGTCAGATCCGGAAAAAGCACGCTATCTATTTGCCTATACCATCACTATCAAAAATCACAGCCAATCATCGGCACGGCTGTTATCGCGTTACTGGAAAATTACCGGTGGCGACGGTCATGAGCAAGAAGTTGAAGGCGATGGTGTCGTAGGACTTCACCCTTATCTCGCCCCTGAACAGGAATTCACCTATACCAGTGCGGCGATGCTAGATACGCCTGTTGGTATGATGCAAGGTCATTACAAAATGATGGGTGATAATGGCGAACGCTTTGAAGTGAATATTCCGGCATTCACCCTGGCTGCGCCACGTAAATTGCACTAAGCCCACGCTCTGCGTAATGCTGACAAGTCATAATATAGAAAAACTGATCTGGTTGGGATTCATTTCTATTGCCTTGCTTGTTTCTGCCATAGATCCGGTTGCTGATCGATTGACCTGGTTTATGGAAACCGTGCCGGTCATGGTTGCAATACCCCTATTGCTAGTGACTCATAGACGATTTCCACTGACTATTATTTCAATTCGCGCTATTGGCATCTTTGCTTTTATTCTGATTATTGGCGGTTTTTACACCTATGCAGAAAATCCCTTATTTAACTGGATTCAGCAAGAGTTCGACTTAGCCCGTAACCATTATGATCGTCTGGGCCATTTTATTCAGGGTGTTGTACCAGCATTATTAGCTCGTGAAATATTATTACGCACTTCTCCACTTCAGCGAGGCAAGTGGTTATTTTTTCTGGTCTGCTCTGTAAGTCTGGCTATCAGTGCCTGTTATGAGTTTGTCGAGTGGGCCGCTGCTGTAATTAATGCCCAGGCGGCTGAGGCTTTCCTGGGAACGCAAGGTGATAACTGGGATACACAGTGGGATATGTTCTTAGCCTTAAATGGCAGTATCGTTGCTCAATGTGTTTTTGCTAGAACTCAGGACCGCCAATTAGCCGAACTATTGCACTGATTGTCGGCAAATACCAATCGAGTTTTTACCGCATATTGCACCATTAATCCAGATGGCATTATCTAACTGAACGCCTTCCAGCTTGGCACCATTGATATTGGCCAGGGTTAAATCGGCGTAGGACAAATCTGCATAAGACAAATCGGCATCACCTAAATCTGCTTCTCTTAAGTTTGCACCTTTCAGATCAGCCTTCATTAATAGGGCGTAACTCAAATTCGCCTTACGCAGATCACTATAAGCCAAATCAGCTCCCGATAAGTCACTGTTCATCAGGTTAGCATTGCTAAGATTACTAGCACGCATTAACGCCATGGAGAGAGAGGTATTGGTAAGATTTTGGCCTGAAAGCTGACAGTTATTCCAATTGACCTTAGGTGTTGCTGGAGACTGGCAATCAGATTGTGGGGTTGGCAAAGGAGTTGGAAAGCGAACGGCTAAAATACTGACAATGACAAGGACAATTAAAATAGAGATGCTGGGCCATAATATGTTTTGGTTACGGTTTAAGTAACGATGCATTAGGATTCGACGCAGATATCGTCTTTTCAGCTCTATTTCCGCTTCCTCCTCGCGCCGTTCGCCTTGACGTTGTTGCAATACTGACTCATCGACTACAGTATCTGTTGAATTACGTCGATCCAAGCCTGTACGCTCATCTAAATAGCCTTTTACAGGCTGATCTTTTGAGGGAGCAATAGTGAAATCAGCAGAATCAGCAAAGCTATGCCAATGACGACGGTCACGTGAGACCTCATCATCCAAACTAAGCCGCCCTACTTTTAGGTGATTACTAATAACAGAAGCGGTAAACGGGCCTGAAATCTTGCCCTGTTTACGAATATACCATTGTCCATTTTTATGTTTCATTGCCATTGCTCTTAGCAATAACCAGATTGCTATACTAGCATTATGTCGAGTTATATAGTGACTTTATGCAGATAAATAGATCTCAACAAGCGAATACTGAAGTGATTGTAAATGCCTCTACAAAATTAGCGGATGCACTTCCTGTTGGCCAAAAAGTAGAGGCGACAGTGATTGGAAGAGTCAATCCCGAACAGATTAAACTTCAGCTTGGTGATAAGGTGTTTCAGGTCAATACGCAACAAGAGCTGATGCCTGGTCAAAAAGTCACTCTGCAGAAATCTATCGAAGCTGGCCAGCCAGTCATTCAATTAACGCCTGCCTCAGCACAAAAAATCGATATTGAGCCAATAACTATGGCAACACTACTAAAAGCGGGGCAAGTCATTGCTGCCGATGTTGTCAAAATGCTTGCACAAAATCGCTTATTAGTGGCACCTAAATTTATTACTGATGCGTCGGTAAATCAGCCTCAATCTAACCAGCTTGCTCAATTAAACAACGCTTTACCTAAGCTAATGGAAATTGATGTTAGTGGTATCAATCAGCTGTTTAAAACAGGCGATAAACTTGCTGTTGAGGTATTAAAAACACTGCCATTATCGGTGAAGATCATGCCGGATGCTGCGACTCGTGAACAGCGGGTGATGAATTACCAGCGAGAATTATTGCCATTATTACAGAACCTGATAGCTAAACCGGCGAGCATAAATTTATCGCCAGATACTACGCAATCTCTGCCTGAGCCCGTGCGACAAGCACTAACTGGTTTAATACAAAACCTGGTGGATAAGAGCAGCTTGCAGCAGCCGGAAAAGCTGCAACAAACGATTAATAACAGTGGGGTGTTTTTTGAAAATCAGCTGAAACAAACGACTGCGGAGACGAATTTACAACAGAACTTGAAAGGGAATTTATTACGATTAGCAGATGTGCTTAGAGCACAATTACAATCCCCATTATTACCTAAATTACTGGATAACCCAGAGTTGGTAAAACAACTACCGATCGAGGTGCAAACTGCTATCAGGCAGGTATTATCAACACCGCAGGATATGAGACCTCTGCCAGCACAAATATTGCCAGCTCTGGCAAATCGTGGGCAAACACCAACTCAGCTGTTATTCAGTTTATTGTCAGGATTAACAACAGCAAGCAATACAGATAAAACAGCACCACCAGTGACGACAAGTTCACCACCGGTCACGACTGCACCAGTTGTGAATGTGGCTGCAAATGCGCAACAGGCTGTTACACGAGCGATTGAGTTTCAAATGATGCGTGATTTATTGCAGGATGTTGAGTCAGTCACTGCGAAAATTCAGTTCAATCAATTGTCTATGGTCCAAGACAATGATCTCAATACCAACGCCAATGTTTGGCTATTTGATCTACCCGTTAAGGAAAAGCAGCAACTGGAAATGTTGCAGATGCGGATTGACCAACAATATACCGGGAAGAACAAAGATAAGGATTCAGCGATTTGGCAGGTCCAACTCAACCTTGAAACTCAGAATTTAGGTCCTATGCAAGCCAGAATCACACTGCACGCGCTTGATGTAAGTGTGGTGTTATTAGCGGAACGTCAGCAAAGTGCCACATTATTGACAACTTATTTAGAGCATTTAGATGGACGCTTAAATGATATTGGGCTTAATGTCAGTCACCTAAGTTGCAGACAAGGCATTGTAAAGCCTGTAACACCGATTGTGATGACAGAACGAAATGATCACCTGGTGGATATTTCCGTATGAGTAAAAAAGATATTTTGCATGCCATAGCACTTCAATATGATGGTGAGAATGCACCTATTGTCACCGCCACTGGTCAGGGTGATATTGCGGATGAAATTATTCGCATAGCACGCGAACACAATATCCCATTGCGTCAGGATGCGCTGTTGACCGAGTTATTGAGTGAACTCAAACTTGGTGAAGAAATTCCCCCGATACTCTACAGAGCGATTGCCGAGGTTATTGCGTATGCGTATCTGGTGTCAGGAAAAGTTCCTGTAAATAAAAGAGAAAATAAAAACCAAAGCTGAAACTCAGCATTTATATACATAAGCATTTTCTGTAAACATACTCATAAACTTTATAATCAGGATTATAAAAATAACATTAAGTGTTGATTTTAATATATATATCCGATATTGTCGGTGCATGTTTAATTTCTGGTCTACAGAATGTAGCTCCCCTAACTGATGAAAAATAAAATCAAGGAAACGTTGATGCGTGAGATAGCACTTGATCAGAAATCTGATCTACCTGCTAGCATAGCTTCAGTTACAGAACTCCTTGATGCAAAGATCATCATTGGCGGTCGCCATCCAGCCGAAACGGCATTTACAAAAACCTTACTTGAAATCAGTGGTTTTAAACGCATACAAAGTGCGACTGATACTGATGGGGTTATGCTGTTACTGCGGCAAAGTATCCAAAACGACTTATCCGATATCGACTTATTGATTTTAGATAATGATTTACCTGGAATTTCTACCAAAGATATTCGTATGGTGATGGATCAGTTTGATGAATGGCGTTTGATCCCCATTATTTCGTTATGCAGGCAATCTATTTGGGATCATGCTCAGTTACTTACTGATTTAGGCTATGGTGTGACTTCGCTCCTTTACCACCCGATGACAGCTGAATCATTACCTCCAGCGATTAT
This sequence comes from Methylophaga sp. F-2, assembly GCF_056859315.1. Classification (NCBI taxonomy): domain Bacteria; kingdom Pseudomonadati; phylum Pseudomonadota; class Gammaproteobacteria; order Thiotrichales; family Piscirickettsiaceae; genus Methylophaga; species Methylophaga sp. F-2. The sequence goes on along the minus strand of NZ_JBSXOF010000018.1, from coordinate 296,072 downwards.
GACGGCATTAGCAATTAAACGAGAGCGTGATAAAACGTTTAAACGACAAACAGAGCTTGAAGATGAACTTGCTAACCTGAAAGTGATGGAAGCACGCTTACAGTTTTCAGTGAATCATGATGATTTAACCGGCCTGGCTAATCGACGACGTCTAGAGAATGCACTGGATATGACCTTGAGTCAGGTGCGTAATTTCATGAGCGTCAGTGCACTTTTTTATATTGATTTAGATAGCTTTAAAGTGCTGAATGACGCCGAGGGACATGAAGCAGGCGATACTTTGCTGGTACAGGTGGCTAACTCGCTGAGGCGTTATTTTAATATTAACGATATTCTGGTGAGGATTGGTTCGGATGAGTTTGCTGTGCTGGTCAACAATACGGATAAAGAAACAGCCATCAAATTAGCTGAAGATCTACGCAATCTTTTTGATGGCTATGATTTTGAACATCATGGTCATCATTATCATCTGTCAGCCAGTATCGGTTTAAAAGTGATTGATGCGGACAATGCCACCACGGTAGGGGAAGTACTGTCACATTCGAATCAGGCTTGTTATACCGCCAAAACACGCGGACGCAACAGAGTGCATCTTTATAGTCCTGATGACCGAGAAATGCATACCTTGCGTCATAGTGTGGAATGGGCACCACGCATTCGCGCTGCGTTGAAGGAAGGTTTGTTTTTATTAGAGTTCCAACCGATTTATTCACTTGAATCCGAGCAGGTCTCACACTATGAGTGCCTGATTCGTATGCGTGGTGATGGTAACGTTATTTTTTATCCAAAAGAGTTCATTCCTGTTGCTGAAGCAATGGGGTTGATACATCAGATTGATTTCTGGGTAGTGGCGAAAGTCTTTGAGCTGATCGTCAATATGCCAGAAAATCTATCGTTTGCTATCAATCTTTCAGGCAATGTATTTCTGGATGAGAATTTATACAAGTTAGTACGGGATAAGCTGAGTCAGACCAAGATAGATCCGAATCGTATTGTTTTTGAAATTACCGAAACCTACGCCATTTCTAACTTTGAGCAGACAAGAAGAATGGTGTCAGATTTGCGTTCACTGGGATGCCGCTTTGCACTCGATGATTTTGGGGCAGGCTTTAATTCGTATAGTTATTTAAAACATTTCCCTGTCGACATTTTGAAAATTGACGGCGGATTTATTACTGATTTGGATAACGACCCGGTTGATCAGCAATTAGTGAAATCGATGATCGATATTGCTCATAGCCTTGGTAAAAAGACGGTGGCGGAGTTTGTCGAGAGAAGAAGTACCTTAGAATTGTTAAAGAGTTATGGTGTTGATATGGTTCAAGGCTTTTTAGTCGGTAAACCCAACGCCAAAATACCGAAACCAAAAGATTAATGTACATTACGCTGTCCATGTAATGTGGTAATCAGATGAGCCTCTTCATCGCTTAAATTACAGTTATTTATCAGCTGTTGAATATCTGCCCCTTTCTTAGCTAAACGAATCGCATGGTCGTAACCCGGTTGATGATTGGCACTGAGGTCGAGGCTGCGTTGATGATCACGCAGTTTACTCAGTGTTTGCTCGAACTTATGGATACGATCATCAGTACCAGCAGCACCCGAGCATAAGGCGGTGATTTGATTTTGAAGATCATGAATACGTTTAGTTTGCAATTGATACAGTTTCAGCAGACGCATGGTAGCGAGGCCAATGACCAGAAATACGGCACTCATCACGGTAAATACGACGAAAATAGTCATGGTTTTACTCCCCAGACAGCTGTCTGAACTTAAACGTACTCATCAATAAACTCGCCCTTATCATCTTCTTTTGGACGCGGTTTCTCTTCTTCTTCAGTCGTCTCTTGTTTCTTCTTGTGCTGATCCTGTTGCGCCGGTTTATCTTCATCTGAGACAGGATGAATAACCGGCAAGGGCGTGGTCGGCTGGATAGGATTAATATCATCAGCCATTGACGTTATCCCTTAAAAACCAGAAATGTCAGCAATCTCTTCATCGTTTAATAATTTATTGACGTCGACCAGAATCAACAAATATTTATCACGTTTGCAGACCCCTTGAATAAAGCGTGAACTGTCATCACTGACGTTCGGTGCAGTATCAATTTCTGACTGGCGTAAATAAACGACTTCTGCCACACAGTCGACCAACATACCAATAACATGGCCAGAGACTTCTACGATAATAATTCGAGCCCGATCATCAGGTTCAATCGCGTTTAAACCAAAACGCATTCGGGTATCGATGACAGTCACTACATTGCCACGTAAATTAATAATACCCAGTACATAAGAAGGCGCGCCTGGTACCGGTGCAATTTCAGTCATGCGTAATACTTCCTGCACCTGCATGACGTTAATACCATAGTATTCGTCTTCGAGTTGATACGTCACCCACTGTAAAATCGGGTTTTCGTTACTGTTATCTTTCTCGCTCATGTTTTATGACCTTCTGATATGGCTGTCATTTTTATGACAGCGAGCTGCTGATAAAGGATATGCAGACATCATGCCAGTTAACATCACTCTAAGGCATTAATGATGGCAGAGATATCCAAAATACTGTGCATTGTTTCGCTCAGTACGCCTGTAAACCATGGCCGCTGACTTGTATCATGGCGCCAGTTAATGTCGCCACTGTTTTTATTGATAATTTGCTCAATGTTATCGCATGCGATACCAGTGCGTCTGTCATTGACCAGAAGTATATAGTTTGCTTGTAATGCTGTTTCTTTATTGGGGGTATGTAATAGCGTTCTGATATCAATGACATTAGTATTTTGACCATTGTCACTGAAAAGACCGACTTCCCATGATTTACGTCCAGGAATTTGACTCAGCCCCTGCGTTGGCCAGCGAATAATATTATCAAGCGAATCAACTTTGATAGCGACTTTCATACCACCGATATCACACAATAATATTTTGAGAACAGTGTTCGGTATTTGTCGCTTGTCTGCTGTCGTTTCTGATGCGGCATCAGATTGGAGGGACTCTTCTACTATCGATTCTGTTTCGCTGCTCACGTCTTGAGGCGGTATGTCATCCTCGTTTTCTGGCGTCGGTGTCGATACCAGCGCGCTGGCTGGAACGACAATATCTTCATCAGACTGGATAATATCCTCTGTTGGAAATATGACAGTCTGTTTCAATGCGGGTTTGGTTATTGGTGGTTCTGAATGGCTTACAGCAGCATCGCTCGCGGTCTGCTCTGAATCCAATAACATATCATTGAAGTAAGCGGATAACGCATCCCGCTGTTCATAAATTTTTTTCTTAGCCATTGGAAACATTCACCTCTGGCTCATTTAACATATTCAACAATTGTTTATAGGCTCTTGTGCCTGCGCTATCGGGTGACATTTCTGGTAAAGGCAGTCCAAGCTTACTGGCTTCACGAAAGCCGATATCGATAGGAACAAAACTTTGCCAGACATTATCACCATAGCGTTTATGAAGTTCTGCCAGACAGTCAATAGCTGCTTTTGTTCGGCCATCATGCATGGTCGGAACAATAAAATAGGGCAGGGCGCTTCGTCGCGAATGATTAATCATCGACACGGTATGCAACATATGCTCAAGACCTTTGAGCGATAAAAACTCAGTCTGGACCGGAATAATCAGTTTATCGCAGGCTGCCAGCGCGTTGATCATTAACACCCCAAGCATTGGCGGGCAGTCAATAAGCACGTGTTTAAAGCGATCTTTGAAAAAGCTTAATGTTTTACGAATCACTAAGCCTTTCCCTTGTTGAGCACCTAACTGTCGGTCCAGCGTTGCCATCGCGGTGGAGGCGGGTAATAAGAAAATATTATCGTGACGAGTTTTTTTCAGACTTTTTAAAATGGCTTCTTTGGGGGTGTTGTCTAATTGCTGAAATAAGGTGTAAATACTGGTTTCAATGCTGTCAGGATCATAACCGAGATAGGTTGTCAGTGAGCCATGAGGATCAAGATCTAGCATCAGCACGGGCTCACCTTTCTGTGCAAGTAGGCTGGCAAGCGACACTACTGTTGTCGTTTTTGCGACCCCGCCTTTCTGATTACATACTGCCCAGACAGCCATGATTATTGTTCACCTGTATTATTTTGGCCAGACTGGCTTGTGTCAGAATTAACGGGGATTGACGATCTGGATGAAGGGGAGCCTGTGCTTGCATCATGGAAAACATTGATATCCCGACGGCTCATATCATTACCCAACACAACCAACACCACCCGGCGGTTTTTCTGCCGTCCTGCTTCAGTATCATTACTTGCAATCGGTTTATACTCACCATAGCCGATAGCTGACATACGGTCAGGTTGAATACCGTACCTGTCCAATAAATGGACAACACTGGCAGCACGTGCAGCCGATAATTCCCAGTTAGATGGAAAACGTGGCGTATTAATGGGGTTATTATCAGTAAATCCTTCAACCTGAATAGGATTAGCTGATTTTTGAAGGATACTAGCTATCTCCCCCAGAACAGGTATAGCAGGGCGGGCCAGCCTGGCTTCACCACTTTCAAATAACACTCGTGACTTTATTTCAAGTTCCAGCCAGTCTTCACCTTGTTTTATCATGACATCGTCAGATTTAATCCAATCAGATAAAGCAGAGCTGAATTGTTTGGATAGATCATTGATGGTACGGATATCATTATCTGTCGCTTTAGGTGGAAAAGTTGAAACAACCTCAGGTAGAGGCGTTTCCGGCACTACTGGGGCGAGAGGTTCAATCACTATCTCACCTTTTCCCCGACTGATTTCACCAATTTGTATTGGATCTTTACTACGAACAGGTTCTGAGAATACCGCTTCCAGAGTATCGGACAGCACACGGTATTTACCTTCATTGACGGAAGAGATCGAGTACATCACGACAAAAAAAGCAAATAAAAGGGTGATAAAGTCAGCATAGGAGACCAGCCAACGTTCGTGATTTTCATGTTCTTCATGTCTGTTTCGACGAGCCATAGAGCATCACTCAGTTTAAATAGGCCTGAAGGCGACTTTCGATATTTCTTGGGTTGTCACCATCAGCTACACCAATTAACCCTTCAATCAACATCATTTGAAGACGACTACGCTTATTAATCAACGCTTTTAGCTTATTACCGATTGGCAGGAATAATAGATTGGCAAGACCCACACCATAAATTGTAGCGACAAAGGCAACAGCAATACCTGAACCCAGTGAGGCAGGATCTGCCAGATTTCCCATCACATGAATCAGTCCCATCACAGCGCCAATAATACCAATAGTGGGTGAGTATCCACCCATGGCTTCAAACACTTTGGCTGCCTGAAAATCATCTGATTCCTGAATATCCAGGTCATTCTCCAACACTTCTCTGAGTACTTCCGGTTCAATGCCATCGGCAATCAATTGCAGGCCTTTTTGCGTGAAAAGATCGGTCTCTTCAATCGCCATAGATTCCAGTCTGATGAGTCCTTCTCGTCGTGCAACCTGATTCCATTCCAGTATTTTTTCTAATTGCAGGCGAGGTGATAACTTGGGTGGTTTGATGATCCATAAAGACATTCGCATGGCACGCAGAAATGTACTCATTGGCGTTTGTAGCATGACTGCACCAAGCGTGCCGCCCATCACAATCAACAGGGCGACAGCGTTCATAATGGTGTCAATATGACCGCCTTCAAGATACTGGCCTATCAGTATGGCCCCAAAACCAATAATGAGTCCGAGGATACTCAAAATATCCATATCAACTCAGTTCCGCCAGTTGTCGACCAATGTCGTTGATATCGAGAATTTTGTCAGCCAGGCCAGCTTTAGCGACAGCCATTGGCATGCCATAAATCGTACTGCTTTGTTGATCCTGAGCCCATACGGTGCCAGTTCTTTTCTTGATATTTTCACAGCCATTACGACCATCACTACCCATACCTGTCAAGATAACAGCTAAGGTTTTGGCTCCACATATATTGGCAATAGAATCAAATGTCAGATCCACACAGGGTTTATAGGTCTCATTAGCGTCACCGGCTTCGATACTGACATAGAGATGATTTGGGCGGCCTTTAAGTAACATTTGTTGGCCACCAGGTGCCAGATAGGCTGTACCCGCTTGCAACACTTCACCATTTTCTGCCTGTTTTACCCGAATTGCACATTGTGTATTCAAGCGTTCTGCAAATGAGGGTGTAAATGTGGCCGGCATGTGCTGAATTAATAAAATAGGACAAGGAAAATTCGCCGGCAATTGTGTTAATACTTTTTGTAGAGCAACCGGGCCACCTGTCGAGGTACCGATGGCAACCAGCTCAGGTGTCGTATTTGAGGACTTATCAGCTTTCACTGGAACAGATACTTGGCTTTTGACTATTCTGTTCGCCGCTGATAAATCTGAGTGATTGGCGTGAAAGCCACTGGACAGTTGATATATTCGCTGGCAAAGCTTGCGTTGAGCTTCAACTTTATCACTCGATAAATCTTCAAAACGCTTTGGTAAAAAATCTGTCGCACCGGCTTCCAGTGCATCCAGCGTCGATTTCGCTCCTTCCGTGGTCCAGGTCGACAACATAAGGACGGGTGTATTACGGATTGCTTTTATTTTACGTACGGCGGTAATGCCATCCATCACCGGCATTTCTAAGTCCATTGTGACCACATCGGGATGGTGACGTTGTACTTCCCTGATAGCTTCTTCGCCATTACTGGCAGTGGCAATGACTTGAAGTCGTGGATCGGTTGCTATGATTTCAGCAAGACGTTTACGGAAAAAACTTGAGTCATCGACTATCAGAACCTTAACCGTCACACCTACTCCTAATATCCACGGTTAGCATGGACTTTCATTAATTCTGGGAAATCCAGAATTAATGCAATGCGGCCGTCACCAGTAATAGTCGCGCCAGCAAACCCATGAGTTCCTTGTAACAAAGCTCCAAGTGGTTTAATAACAACTTCTTCTTGCCCCAGCAGGACATCGACCACAAAGCCGACACGCTGAGTACCTACATTTACGATAACAACATGTTCAATTTCAGGTTTTTTGCCATCAGTCCGACCTTTGGTCAGCCATTTGCTGAGATAAAATAAGGGTAAGGCTTTATTTCTCACCATAATGGTTTGTTGACCATCCACCACATTGGTTTTAGAAAGATCGAGATGGAATATCTCATTCACGTTAACCAACGGGAATGCAAAAATTTGTTCACCCAACATCACCATCAATGTCGGCATAATGGCTAATGTCAGCGGGACTTTAATAGATAGAGTTGTACCCACACCGACTTCAGACTGAATATCAATAACGCCATTCAGTTTCGATATGCTGGTTTTTACTACGTCCATACCGACACCACGGCCAGAAATATCTGATATTTCCTGTTTCATGGAAAAACCGGGAGAGAAGATCAGTGAAAAGCACTCGGATTCTGTGAGTCTTCCTGCTGTGTCTTCATCCATCATACCTTTTTCAACAGCTTTACGGCGCAGGGTTTCAGGGTTCATACCCGCACCATCATCAGCGATAGTCAGTAAGATATGATCACCTTCCTGAGCGGCAGAGAGGACGACTTTACCTTGACGAGGTTTACCAGCAGCTTCACGCACATCGGGCATTTCAATACCATGATCCACCGCATTTCTGACCAAATGCACAAGCGGATCGGCCAGTGCCTCAACTAAGTTTTTATCAAGATCGGTTTCCTCACCACGAAGCTCAAGATCAATATCTTTTTTAAGGCTTCTGGCTATATCCCGCACAACGCGAGGGAAGCGACCAAATACTTTTTTGATTGGCTGCATACGCGTTTTCATCACAGCCGTCTGTAAATCCCCTGTGACCACGCGCAGATTATTGACAGCCTTTGCCATCTCTTCATTTTCAAACGCTGATTCAAGCGTGCTTATACGGTTTCTTACCAGTACAAGTTCACCCACCATATTCATGATTTCATCAAGACGGCTTGTATCAACACGTACACTGGTATCCGCTGCTTGTTTGGCAGGAGCCGCTTTCGCTTCAACCTTTTCAGCAGCAGGGGCTTTTTCTACTGGTTTCGGTGCAGAAGCTTTGGTTTCTGCCGCTTTATCAGATGCTGGCGGGCTAGCTGGTTTGGGCACGGATGGCGTTGGGGCAGGGGGCTCAGCTTGTGCCTTTTTTGCCCCCTGTAATTCATCCAGAAGAGCCTCAAACTCTTCTTCAGTTATGTCATCACTACCTGTTGAAGTGGGTGTTGGGGTAGGAGCAGGTGTACTTGCTTTTTCTGTGTCTTTAATGCCTGGCGCAGAATTACCATGGAGCTGGTCTAATAAAGCTTCAAATTCATCATCCGTGATTTCATCATCTGCAGCTGCACTGGCTGATTCTGATCCTTGAGATGGCGCAACTTCCTCAACTTGTTCTTCAGGCGCGACTTCTGGTTCTGGCTCTGGCGCAGCCACGGCTGAATCATTATTGATGTATACAGATAATTGCTCAATAATTTCATTATCAGCAGGGCTTGGATATTGACCGGATTTAATTTCGGCAAACATCGTATTAAGAATATCGAGCACTTTGAGGAAGGTATCCATCATATCGGCATCGACAAAGCGTTCACCTTGTCTTAACAGATTGAATAAGTCCTCGCTCTTGTGGCAAAGATTGACCATCGCTTCCAGACTAAGAAAGCCTGCACCGCCTTTAATAGTATGAAAACCACGAAAGATGGAGTTAAGGAGATCGGCATCTTGCGGGCTATTTTCTAGCTCAACAAGTTGCTCATTCAGACCTTCTAATATTTCTTCTGCTTCAACAAGAAAGTCTTGCAGGATTTCATCATCTGTGTCCAGCGCCATGAATCATTTCCTCAGAAGCCGAGGCTAGATAACAAGTCATCCACATCATCCTGGTTATTCACCACGTTCGGGTTGTCTTGTGCATTTATCTGCGGACCTTCGGCTTTAATTGGGTCAATTTCTTTTTTATTCGGAGACTGTTTCGGTTTGCCAGCCACTTTGACTAACTGCACTAAACTGTCTTCCACTTCTTCTACCAAGCTAATAACCTGACGAATCACTTGTCCTGTTAAGTCCTGGAAGCCCTGAGCCAACATCATTTCAGATAAATTATGGTGAACCTGATCTGCATGTTGTTTCACTGTAGGTAAATACTCTTCTATTTCTTTTACCAACAAGCGAAACTCATCTGCATTCATTTCCTTTTTCCGAAAACGGTGCCAACTCTCATCTATCTTTTCGGCAGTATTTCGGAGTTCTTGAGCTAAAGGTAAGGTGTTATCGATGTAACCTAAGGTTTTGTGTGCCGCTTCTTCTGTCGTGGTGATGACATAGTTAAGCCGTTCACGTGTGTTAGGCATATTATTCTGGGTTAAATCGACCAGTTTTGCATCAAGATTGAAGTTATTCAAAGAATCATGAAGTTCACGTGTAAGCTTGCCTACTTCTTTGAATAAATGACTTTCCTGTGCTTTTGCCAGAATTGTCAGTTGTTCCTCAGCAGCGATCTCATCATTCTTTTCAAGCGCCTCGACGAGGGCTCGTGCTGCTTCTAATTGGGTTGCCTGATTTGCTGAAGCCATGAGCCGAGTGCTCCTTATTGTGCGTTGATGCGTTCAAAAATCTTTTCGATTTTTTCTTTAAGCGTTGCTGCAGTAAATGGCTTGACGATATAACCATTCACGCCAGCCTGTGCCGCTTCAATAATCTGCTCGCGTTTTGTTTCGGCGGTGACCATCAGAACCGGTAGTGATGAAAGTTTTTCATCGGCACGAACAGTTTTAAGCAGATCAATACCTTGCATGCCTGGCATATTCCAATCGGTGACCAGAAAATCAATTCCGCCTGCCTGAAGAATAGGCAAGGCCGTAAGACCATCATCAGCTTCTTGCGTATTGTTAAATCCCAGATCTCGTAACAGGTTTTTTATTATCCGACGCATTGTGGAAAAATCATCCACGATCAGGATCTTCATATTTTTATCCAAAGCACACCTCCAAAATTTACATAATCCAGTCACGAAGTTTGGCGCGAAGTCGAATCACAGTTTGGCTATGAATCTGACTGACCCTGGATTCACTGACTCCCAGAACCTCGCCTATCTCCTTTAAATTTAATTCGTCATTATAATACAGGCTCATTAATAAGCGCTCTCGCTCTGGTAGTGTGTCTATGGCTTGTGCCAATGCCTGTTGGAAATCATCATCCTGAACTTCATCATCGGGTCCGCTGGGGTCGACAGATATTGGATGAGCATGGGTTTCATCATTATCAGTAAACTCGTCAAGACTGAAAATCTGATAACCACTCGAATCATTTAACTGTTGATAGTATTCATTGATATCGATACCAAGTGCACTCGCTACTTCACTGTCTGAAGCATTTCGCCCTTTTTCTTGTTCTATTTTATGCATTTGTTCTGCAATTTCTCGGGCTTTTCTATGAACGGATCTCGGTGCCCAGTCATTACGTCGGATTTCATCCAGCATCGAACCACGAATACGGATACCGGCATAGGTTTCAAAACTGGCACCCTGAGCTGAGTTATACTGATGTGAAGCATCAAGTAAGCCAATCATACCTGCCTGGATCAAATCTTCTACATCAACCGATGCTGGCAGTCTGGCGATCATGTGATAAGCGATTCGCTTTACCAAAGGCGCGTGCTGTTCAATCAATTCTGATTTACTTTGACCCGATGTGTACATGACAGCTCTGTTGCTCATACCATTTCCATACTTGCCTGAATGAGTCTTTCAACAAAAAATTCCATGTGCCCACGTGGCTGCTTCTGTACTGGCCAATACTCTATTTTTTTAGCTAAATGATTAAACGCTGTAGCCGCTTTGCTACGTGGAAATGCTTCTACTACACTGCGTTGTTTCTTGACAGACCGTCTTAAATCCTCATCAAACGGTACTATACCCATAAAATCGAGGGTGACGTCGAGAAAGCGATCACAGACTAGCGAAATTTTATCAAACAGTTCACGACCTTCTTGTACACTTCTACACATATTAGTGACGATATGGAAGCGCTCTACTTGGTGTTCACGACTGAGTAATTTGATTAAAGCGTAAGCATCGGTGATGGAAGCGGGTTCATCACACACCACCACAATGACTTCTTGAGCAGCTTTACTAAAGCTGATAACACTATCAGCGATCCCGGCTGCACTATCGATAAGTAATACATCAATATGCTGATCCATTTCGCTGAAGGCTTGTATCATGCCAGCATGTTCAGCACTGCTTAGCTCGGCCATTTTTTTCACGCCAGAGGTCGCAGGAATGATTTTTAGACCAGAAGGGCCCTCAACCATAATTTCATTTAGTGTTTTAGTGCCATCCAAAACATGAAGCAGATTAAATTGAGGATGGAGCCCCAACATAACATCAATATTTGCCAAGCCTAAGTCAGCATCCAATAGAACGACTTCTTTGCCCAATGCAGCTAGTGCAACGCCTAGGTTAACAGTGACATTGGTTTTACCAACCCCACCTTTACCACTGGCAATAGCAATGACCTTCACTGGTCTGGCTGCTTGTGCCATTTTTCGAAGGCCAGCAGCTTGATCATGGGTATTTTCAGCCATAGGCGGCAAAACCTCCATAACTGGATACAGTTTGAGGATCCAGTTGTTGCTCATCATTCATCAACTCACTGGCCTGATTAACAAGTGTATTCGGCCGAGCAAGACTCAGATCCTCAGGAACCTGTTGACCATTAGCAATATAGGCCAGTGGTAAACGATGCCGAACTAAAGCTGAAACGGCACCACCAAGACTGCTGGCTTCATCTGTTTTTGTCAGGATACAGCCGCTCAAGTTCAAGTGAGAATAGGCATTAATAATATCATCCATAGCACTTGATTGAGTGTTCGCTGACATCGTTAAGTAAGTTTTGACACGAGGTGACTGCTGTTTAATCACGGCAAACTTCTCTGTCAGTTTTATATCACGTTGATTCATTCCCGCAGTATCTATCAGGATAAAGCGGCGATCAAGCAGGTCATTGAGTGTTTCAGTTAGCTCAGCATGGGTTCTGGCAACTCTGACGGGCACGCCTAGAATCCTGGCATAGGTGCGTAACTGCTCTTGTCCACCAATGCGATAGCAGTCAGTAGTGATGAGGGCAACCTGCCGGGCGCCATGCTTTAGAGCGCAACGAGCGGCCAGTTTAGCGATGGTAGTTGTTTTGCCAACACCGGTTGGTCCGACCAGTGCATAGATGCCGCCCTGCGATAAAATATCTTCTTCAGTGAGATGAATTTGAGAGGCTAACTGCCCAAGACAATGACGCCATGCTGTTTCTAAATCATCAATACCTTGTATTTTTGCGGTAATGGATTTGGCAAGTTCAACATCAATACCCATTTGCATAAAGCGCTTTAGTAGCTGTACCTGAGTTGGATTTTGACGTTCCATGTCTTTCCACGTCAGATCGGAAAGCTGGTTTTGCAGCATATTACGTAAGCCTGCAATTTCTTTACGCATCTGGACTAAAGTGGGTTCCTGAGACCAGATATTTTGTTTCGGAGCAGGCTGAGATGGCTCAAACGAATTACTCTCGACACTGGGATTAATTTCTACCCTTGGAGATACATGAGGTTGTGGCACTTCATCTACCTGAGACTGACGACGAAACTGCGATTCGTCATAATCAGTGGCTGCAACGATCTCAATCCCGCCATCAACACGTGTGTTGGAGAGAATGACTGCATCCGGACCGAGAACATCTCTTACTTCTCGGATAGCTTGACGTACATCAGCTGCTTGGAAACGTTTGATTTTCATACATCAACCTCAAACTCTAATTCATCGGCCGATATTGGCCACTATTCTTATTTGTTTGTCATCCGGTATTTCGTTATAGGACAACACGTTCAAACCGGGAATGGAGTGGCGAATAAAACGAGAAATCCAACTTCTCAAGCCTGCCTGAACTACCAGAATAGCCGAGTCCCCCGTCATTTCCTGTCTTTGAGTGGCTTCCTGCAAGTTCTTGTGCATATTCTCTGCCAGTCCTGGTTCCAGGCTGGCTCCACCTTCTCCCGATGCCTGTAAAGTTTTTAGCAATATCTGTTCCAGTTCTGGATCCAAGGTGATAATCGGCAAATCAGTGCGAGTCCCATTGATATGCTGAATAATAGAATGACTCAGTGCCATGCGTGTTGCGGCTGTAATAGCTTCAGGATCTGGATTACGACCTGCCTGTTCAGAAATCGCTTCGGTGATGGTGCGAATGTCACGGACAGGAATATTTTCTTCCAGCAGGTTTTGTAGGACTTTTTGCACCGTACCCAATGGCACCGTATCAGGCACCAGACCTTCAACCAGTTTAGGCGCAGATTTTCCAAGGTTATCAAGTAAGTGCTGGACTTCTTCGCGACCTAGCAGATCATGGGCATGGTTGTTTAGAATCTTACTCAAATGGGTAGCAATAACCGTGTCGACATCAACAACGGTGTAGCCTTGTGCTTGTGCATATTCTCGTTGACCGGTTTCGATCCACGTAGCATCAAGCCCAAAAGCAGGATCTTGTGTTTTGATACCTTCAAGCGCACCAAAAACCTGACCAGGGTTGATAGCCAACATTCTGTCTGGATGTACTTCTGCTTCACCAAATGTCACACCAAACAGGGTGATTTGATAGGCCGTTGGTGCTAGATCCAAATTATCGCGAATATGTACCGGCGGGATTAAAAAGCCCATTTCTTGTGATATTTTCTTACGTATACCCTTGATTCTGTTCATTAATTGTCCGCCCTGGTTTTTGTCTACCAGAGGAATAAGACGATAACCCACTTCCAGGCCGATGGGATCAACCGGGCTCAAATCATCCCAGCTGAGTTCACGTTGCTCACGGGAAGTCTCAGATGAAGGTTGTTGGGACGCCGTTAATTCATTCTGCGTGGCGACTTTTTGACGCTGATGAATCATAAATGCACTACCACCACCGATGGCGGCTAGAATCAGGAAGGGGATATTTGGCATACCTGGAATTAAGCCGAGTCCACCTACGATAATTGATGTCACCGCCAAGGTTTTAGGATTACTCAATAACTGACTGACAATCTGTTGCCCCATGTCCTGTTCTTTTGTGGAGCGTGTAATCAGCAGGCCGGCTGCTGATGCCAGTAATAATGAAGGTAACTGGGCAACCAGACCATCACCAATAGTTAATAGTGTGTAGTTCTGTGCGGCCTGAGAAAAACTCAAATCGTGTTGGGCAACGCCAATGATGAAACCGCCAATAATATTGATAAACAGGATTAATATACCGGCGACAGCATCACCACGGACAAATTTACTGGCACCATCCATAGAGCCGTAAAAATCTGATTCCTGCATAATTTCTTCACGACGGCGACGTGCTTCATCCTGATCGATAAGACCGGCGTTTAAATCGGCATCGATCGCCATTTGTTTGCCAGGCATAGAGTCCAGAGTGAAGCGGGCGCTAACTTCGGCAATACGTGTGGCACCTTTGGTGACCACGACAAAGTTAATAATCACGAGGATAGAAAACACCACAAAACCGACAGCATAGTTACCGCCAATAACGAACTCGCCAAAGGCTTCGATAACGTTACCAGCCGCCGCCGCTCCGGTGTGTCCTTCCAGCAGAATGATACGGGTTGAGGCGACATTTAATGCTAAGCGCAGTAGGGTTGCGATCAACAAAATACTGGGGAATGCAGCAAAGTGCAGCGGCTTAAGCATGTAAATACTGGCAAGTACAATCACCAGTGATAGGGCGATATTAAAGGTAAATAGCATATCCAGCATAAAAGCTGGTAAGGGAAGGATAACCATGGCCAGCAATGCCACCAGTAGCATTGGCGTGGCTAATTGACCGTTTACAACTGATTTAAAACGGGCAGCCAGTACGTTATTTTCCATGTAGCGTTAATCTCGTCTAAATTCTTCAGGTATTGGCAAATCTTCTGGATTCAAATGCGGTTTCTTGCCACCTTGTTTTCGGTAGCGACGCAATTGGAATACAAAAGCCAGTACCTGAGCTACTGCAATATATAGACCAGATGGAATTTCTTCGCCGATTTCTGTTGAATAATATACGGCACGAGTCAGTGGTGGTGCTGCCAGAATAGGAACTTCATTGTTTTGTGCAACCAGTCGAATTTGTTGTGAAATCAAATCTGCGCCTTTAGCCACAACAATAGGTGCGCCAGGACGAGATTGATCATAACGAAGTGCGACAGCATAATGAGTCGGGTTAGTAATAACGACATCCGCTGAGGGAATATCCTGCATCATTCGCTGCTGAGACATTTGAATCTGCATTCGTCTGATACGGCCTTTCACTTCAGGATTACCGTCAGTTTGTTTCATTTCATCTTTGACTTCTTGCTTGGTCATCCGCAGTTGACGGTTGTGATTCCATAATTGAAATGGCACGTCGATGAGTGCGATTAAAATCAAACTGGCTGTGATAGCAAGAAATACCCACAACGTTAAATAACCTAAATCGGTCATGGCAACGTTCACTTCCTGGCTGCCAAGCGTCAATAATTGGTCACGTATTCCCCACAAAATTGCAGTCGATATAGCACCAATAAGAATAAATTTACCTAATGCTTTTGCCAGCTCAGCTAAACCCTGGGGACCAAAAACGCGTTTAAGCCCCTTAATGGGATCCATTTTTTCAGGTTTAAACGCCATGGCTTGTGTGGAAAAATTCCAGCCACCTATCAATGCAGGCGCAGCTAACGCTGCAAAGACGGTTACAGCGAGGAACATGCCCAAATCAAAAGAAATGATTTCGATCATATGCATGAAATGATGCACCATCGCCATCGGATCAAATATTTGTTTTTGGGTCAGGGTAAGGGATTCATTCATAACCGCAGCCATGTCTGCAATCAGACTGCTTCCCATAAAAAAAAGAGCGATGGCACTGGCCACTAGAACCATCACCGTTGTTAATTCTTTTGAACGCGGAACCTGGCCTTTTTGTCGGGCGTCTTCTAAACGCTTGCCCGTAGGCTGTTCTGTTTTTTCTTGTCCAGTTTGCTCAGCCATCCTGAACCACCATTAGTCTTATTAGTTGTAATATGTGATCTGTCATCTCCAGTAAGTGATCAGCCACTAATGGCAAGGTCACAAACATAATGACAAACCCCATCACAATGGTCATCGGAAAGCCGATAGAGAATGGACTGATTTGCGGTGCTGCACGCGATAAGATACCAAACGCTAAATTGACCATCATAATGGAACCTATCGCAGGTAAAGCAATAATGACGCCAGCGGCAAACATCCAGCTTGCCTGAGCAGCAATATCTCGTAAATCAGTAGGGGTTAAGCCGCTTGCAGAAATCGGCATGGTGACAAAACTTTCGGATAGCACCTTAATTAGAATCAAATGCCCATCTACGGTGACAAACAGTAATGTGATAAAAATCAGATAAAACTGACTGATGACTGGGACCAGTACGCCGTTTTGTGGGTCAACCATGGAGGCAAAGCCCAAACCCATCTGCATCGCAATGATTTGCCCGGCAACAATAAAAGCATTGAACAGTAATTGCAGCATAAAGCCCATGCAGGCGCCAATCAGAATCTGCTGAGCGATGATCAATAAACCTTCGACACTTAACGGTTCAACGCTAGGCATACTAGTTGGGATATTCGGTACCAGAATAATACTGATGGCTAAGGCGATAATGATGCGTGTGCGGGTACTTAAAAAGTTACTACTAAAAATCGGGGCGACCATGATCATGGCTGCAATACGAATGAAGGGCCACATATAAAGCCCTAAGATACCGGTAATCTCAGCGGTGCTGATTTCCATCATTAACCGATAAGGAACGGTATTTCTTCATACAAACGACGAGTGAAGCCCAGCACCATTTCCAGCATCCATGGTCCGGCCATCACCAGGACAAGGAGGGTGATGAACAGTTTAGGAATAAAACTCAACGTTTGTTCATTGATTGAAGTCGCGGCCTGAAACATGCTGACCAGAAGACCAATCAATAACGCCGGCAATAAGATGGCAGCGATCAAAATCGAGATGATCTGTAAGGTTTGCTGCATTACGGTGAGAACTGTTTCTGGTGTCATAATTACACGTAAAAACTCGAAGCTAAGGTACCCATAAGTAGTGCCCATCCATCAATAAGTACAAATAGCATTAATTTAAAGGGTAGCGATATCAACATAGGGGAAAGCATCATCATCCCCATTGCCATCAGTACACTGGCAACCACTAAATCAATAATCAGAAATGGAATAAAAATCAGAAAACCAATCTGAAACGCAGTTTTAAGTTCACTGGTAACAAATGAGGGTAGTAACAAACTGTAAGGAATATCCTGCGGTGTTTGCATTTCTTTATAGCCGCCAATAGAAGCAAACAAAGCAATATCACTTTCCCTTGTCTGGGCAAGCATAAACTCTTTAAAAGGTTGCCCGGTTCGCTCAATAGCTTGGGTGAATTCGATGTCACCATTCATATATGGCGTAATACCATCGTTATAGGCATGATTAAACACCGGATGCATTATAAAAATAGTCAGAAATAAGGCTAAGCCAATCAATACCTGATTGGATGGCGTTGATTGCACACCAATCGCCTGACGTAATATTGCTAAGACAATAATAATCCGGGTGAAAGAGGTCATCATCATTAAAGCGGCAGGCAGTAATGTGAGTGCCGTCATTAATGCCAAAATTTGTAAGGTGACGCTATAGCTTTGGCCACCTTCACTATCAGTCACCGTCACAGCCGGAATGCCGGGAGCAGCGATGCTGATTAATGGAAATGCCAATAAGCATAGACTTAGCAACAGTCGCATCATGCATCACCTCGTTGCATTAACTGGCGCAGTTTATTGGCAAATTCATTAGGTGATGAAGATTCGGCCTCTGTTAACGGTGTTTCCAGTTTGTGTAGGGTATTAATCTGTTGGGCTGTCACTCCCAGTAATAATTGTTCTTCACCAATTTGAACCAAAATAACTCGTTCTCTGGTGCCAAGCGGAATGCCTGCAATGACCTTTAATTTACCGTTGGCGGCAGCATGGAAACGATTTGTCCGTTTCAACAGCCACGCAACGGCGACAATACAGGCCAGAACCAGTAACAAACCAAATAAGGTTTGCAATAAATTAAGGGCCGAAAGTGGTGATTGATTCAGGCTATGAGTCGCGGACTCGGTTGCAGCATAGCTTGATACTGAAAAGCTCAAGCCTAGTATGAGAAGCCAGAGTTGTTTCATCAGCGCAGTTTCTTGATACGTTCTGACGTGCTGATAATATCCGTCAAACGAATACCAAACTTATCGTTAACCACAACAACTTCACCATGAGCAATCAGGGTGTCGTTGACAAGCACATCCATCGGTTCACCCGCCAGTCTGTCTAGCTCAACCACTGAGCCCTGACTGAGCTGTAAAAGATTACGAATACTGATTTTGGTACGACCAATTTCCATTGAGATAGTGACAGGGATATCCATCACCATATCCAGATCAACATCTGATTTTGGTCTTCCTTCGTCATCAAGTTTGGCTACTGGGGCAGGATTTGCTTTTTGGCTGGCTTCCGATTCAGCTTGCTCTTCTAAAGCGGCTGCCCATGGATCCTCTTCAGCGCCAGCGGCATCACCTTGTTGTTCCAGTGCAGCCGCCCATTCGTCAGCTAACTCCTGATCTTGTGTCTGGGTGTCTTCACTCATAATTTTTTACCTTTTTTCAGGTGGATCGTTGAACTTGTATCGTGAGGATGTTCAATAATTTCCATAATTTTTAATGCCGTTTTTTCATGATGTTCACCAAATGTGGCACGAAACATGGGAATGTCTTCTACCATGGTCGTGACTTGCTTGGGCATATCAATCGGGATGATATCCCCCGGTTTTAATTTCATTATTTGTCCAAGTGATAATGTGGCTTGAGCTAAGTTTGCCCAGAGCTCTACATCAGCCAGCATAATTTCTTCACGCATGGATTTTTCCCAGCGTCCATCATCCATGCTGCGGTCACTTTGTAAGCCGGTGTCCAGCAACTCACGAATAGGTTCAAGCATAGAGTAGGGGAAAGTAATGTGGATATCGCCACTGCCACCGTCTAAATCGACATGGAAGGTAGAGATAACCACGACTTCACTTGGACTCACGATATTGGCAAATTGTGGATTGACTTCGTGGTTAACAAACTCGAATTCAACCGGCATCACTGGCGACCAGGCCTCAGTCAGGTCTTTGAAACACAGATTTAGCACCATGTTGATGACGCGTAGCTCGGTTGAGGTGAATTCCCTTCCTTCAATACGTGCTTGAAAACGACCGTCGCCACCAAAGAAATTATCTAAAAATGTAAAGACTAATTTGGGCTCAAACACCACCAAGCCCGTACCTCTGAGCGGATGCAAATGAATCAAGTTCAGACTGGTTGGTACAAATAAAGTGTGTATGTACTCAGAGAATTTCATCACCTGCACACCGCCCACTGAGATTTCAGCAGAGCGGCGCAGCATATTAAAAAGGCTGATCCTTAAATAACGACCAAAACGCTCATTAATCATTTCCAGGGTTGGCATCCGGCCACGGATGATACGTTCTTCATTGCCGAAGTCGTATGGTCGGGTGCCTACATTGGCATTATTGTCTGATGAATCAGTTTCAAGATCGCCATCACCCAAGCCATTAAGCAGCGCATCTACTTCATCTTGTGAAAGGATGTCATGAACAGCCATGATTATTGCATTATGAAGCTGGTAAAGTAGACGGCTTCCAGTTGTCCATCAACGGAAGATTCATTTTTCAAAATTTCATTTATGGTGTTTAAAGAAGCTTGTTGCAAGGCTTTGGTACCTTCGACAGTCTGAAGTTCGTCATAATTTTGACTAAAGAACAGCATATTTAGCTCATGTTGGATCGCTGGCAGGTTAAGCGTGACCGCATCAATCACATCCTGAGAGCGGGCTTTAACCTTGAGTTTGATCTGCATGTATTTCACTTCGCCTTTGCTTTGCTCAGAGAAATTCACAATGAAAGGTTCTTCAATGGCGTAATAAATAGGGGGTTGTTTGACTTCAACCTTCTCTTCTTCAGCCTGTTCGTCACCGCCACTCATTAGCAAAAATGCTGCTACACCGCCTCCGATCAGTACTAATGCAGCAATGATGATAATCAGCAGTTTTTTCTTACCACCTTTGCCTTCAGTAATTTCAATGTCTTCGCGTTCTTCAGCCATGGTATTGTTATTCCGTTTTGTTAGTTTAATTTAAGCAAAGAGCGTGCCGTTTATTGAAGAATAAAGCTCGTAAAATAGACTTTTTTAATATCACTGTTGCCTGTTTCTTCTTGCAGTACTTTTTGTACGCGTTCAGTTGCAAGAGCATCTAATTTTTCTCTGCCTTGTATCGTCGTCACAGACTCGTATGTTTGTTGTGAAAACAATGTTCTGAGCTCATCCTGAATCATCGGCAGATTGAGTACAGCACTATCCATAGCTTCCTGGCTTGAGGCCATTAAAGCAACTTTGATTTGCAGGTAACGGGCGCGTTTCTGACTCTGATTAACAAAGTTGATAGTGAAGGGTTCTTCGATTTTGTAATAAACGGGTGGTGTTTTCTCGCTTTCATCAGCAGCATGAATCGGCGTCACTAACATAGACATTAATAAGATGGTGATTAGCGACAGCGATTTCTTCATTGCTTGTTATACTCCATGATTTATTTCGATAAAGGTTTACACAGAATTATGACAAGCTTGGGCAATTGGTTAAAGAGGCAGGCATGAGTAAAACGCAAAAATACCAACAACCTTCTTGGTTCAGCAAACTATCTGATGTGATTTTGACGTTGCCGCAGTATGTGATTCCGCAGCATGGCTTATCTGTGATCATGCATGCGCTGACACGTAGTCAGCTGAGATGGTTTAAGAATGCATTTATCCGTTTTATTACTTGGAAGTTTGACGTTAATCTCAGTGAAGCTGCGGTGTCTGATCGTGATTTTTATCCAAGCTTCAATGCTTTCTTTACGCGTGAACTTCGGCAGGACATTCGTCCTGTTGCCGCAGGAAAGGATGTGGTTGTTTCACCCGTTGATGGGGCAGTGAGTCAAATAGGACCTATCGTTGAACAAACCATTGTTCAGGCTAAGGGCCGAAGTTATAGTGTTGAAGAATTATTGGGCGGCGATAAGGCGTTGGCGGAGCGCTACGATAATGGGCAATTTGCCACCATTTATTTATCACCTCGCGATTATCATCGTATCCACATGCCGGTCGCGGGAAAGTTAAAGGCAATGCGCTACGTGCCTGGAAAATTATTTTCAGTTAATCCTCGAACCGCGAGAGCCGTCCCCCGATTATTTGCTCGTAATGAACGTGTTATTTGTGTATTTGACACGGAATTTGGTGATGTTGTTTTGGTACTGGTGGGAGCTATTTTTGTTGGCAGTATGGAAACGGTATGGTCCGGTCAGATAACTCCGCCTTATGGTAAAACAATCGAAAACTGGACTTATGTAGGAGATGAAGCGCTATCATTTGAAAAAGGCCAGGAAATGGGCCGGTTTAATATGGGCTCGACGGTAGTGATGTTATTACCTGCTGGTATGAAACCCTTTAATCAAGAATGGCAGCCAGAGAAAAAAATTCAACTCGGGCAGGCGATGAATTAAGTTTGTATATAGGTGAAATAAAAAAGCCGGCTTGAAGCCGGCTTTTTTATTGTGGAACAGATTAGACATTATTACGCCATGCGTGGCATGAGTTGTCCTGAATTCGACTTACTTCTTCAGGTCCCCATGTACCAGCAGGGTAGGTGTGAACAAAGCTTTTATCTTTTGCCCATTTCTCGATGACAGGATCAACGACTTTCCATGCCAGATTGACTTCATCAGAGCGTAGGAACAATGAACGGTCGCCTAAAATAGCATCCAGAATCAATGCCTCATAGGCATCTAAGCGGTGTTTTGTGTCTTCGGTTTCAACTGTTTCAAGTGCCACTGTGTGGTTACTTAATTCTAAACCAGGTTGTTTGGCTTGCAGTTCAATACGTAAGGTATTGTCTGGTTGCAGACCCATGACGATCCAGTTGGCATGACTGTCACCAATCACAGTATCTTTAAATAATTCTTGAGGTGGTTTCTTAAAGCGGATAGCAATCATCGCTTTAGATTCAGGCATGCATTTACCCGTTCTTAAATAGAACGGTACACCGCGCCAACGCCAGTTATCGATATAAAGCTTCATAGCTGCGTAAGTTTCTGTCACGCTGTCATTAGGTACTTCATCATCTTCCAGATAACCAGGCTCTTTTTTACCATTGACTTCACCTGCCGCATATTGCGCGCGGAAGGCGTGATCATCAACGATATCTTCAGTAATAGGACGAATCGCTTTTAGGACTTTTACTTTTTCATCGCGTAATGATTCATCACCCAAATCTGCTGGCGGCTCCATTGCCACGAGTGCCATGACTTGCATCAAGTGACTTTGGATCATATCGCGCAGTGCGCCAGATGTATCGTAGTAACCAGCGCGACCACCGACGCCTTGTTGTTCAGCGTGGGTAATCTGGACGTGATCAATATAGTTACGGTTCCATAATGGCTCCAGCAACAAGTTAGCAAAGCGGAATACAAAAATATTCTGTACAGTGCCTTTACCCAGATAATGATCAATACGATAGGTTTGTTGTTCTGTGAAGTTTTTGCGCAAAATACCTTCTAATTCTTCCGCGCTCTTCTGGTCGTAACCAAAGGGTTTTTCAACCACTAAGTGACGCCAGCCATTATCTTCTTTATTCAGGCCAACGGCGGCTAACTGATCACCAACAACGCCGAATAGTGCGGGCGCGATAGAGAGATAGAAAACAATGTTTTGTGAGAAATTATTTTCTTCTGTAGTAATTAATGTATTCAATTCGTGATAGCTGAATGCATCATTAATGTCGCATTGGAAATAATGAATACGGTCCAGGAATGTGTTGAGAAGATCACTATTCACGCCGCCACGTGCTTTGGGGCTGACAAATTCTGTGACCTGTGCTTTCCAATCTTCTTGACTGGATTCGCGACGACCCATACAGATAATGCGTGTATCTGCCGTTAAACGCTTTTCCGCATCAAGATGGTATAAAGCAGGCAATAACTTTTTCTTAGATAAGTCGCCTGTGGCGCCAAAAATAACAATGGTACAAGATTGCATGATTTCTCCCGTTGCAGGCTATTACTCAGCCGTTGACCGTATATAATTTGGAGAATTGTACAATTTTTGGGAGATAAGCGTGCGAAAAATTCTTTTTGCCAGTAGTGAAGTTCATCCTTTAATGAAAACCGGCGGCTTGGCTGATGTTTCTGCCAGCTTACCGACTGCTCTGGCGCAACATGGACAAGATGTCAGAATTTTTATGCCTGCCTATCGCCAATGCCTGCAAAAAATTGAAAAGATTCAAATAGTCGCAAGATTGAAACTGGATGGTTACCACATGCCGGTAGAGATTATCGAAGCGCGATTACCTGGTACCGAAGTTATCGTATGGTTATTGAATTCACCGTATCACTTTGACAGAAATGGTGGTCCTTACAGCAACCCTGATGGTTACGACTGGGAGGATAATGCGGCTCGGTTTAGTCTGTTTTGTCGCGCCATTGTAGCCTTGGCCATGGATGAAGCTGGTCTGGACTGGAAACCGGATATTTTGCATTGTAATGATTGGCAAACGGGTTTGGCGCCGGCTCTGTTATCGCCGAGAGAAAATAAACCTGACACCATTTTCACTATCCATAATATGGCCTATCAGGGATTATTTGAACGCCCGGTGTTTGATGCGCTCGACTTACCTGAAACGCTCTGGTCTATTGAGGGGCTAGAGTTTTATGGGCTGATGTCATTTATGAAAGCAGGCCTGATTTTTAGTGATCAGATTACAACGGTGAGTCCAACTTATGCCAAAGAGATTTGTCATGCTGAATTTGGTTACGGTTTAGAAGGTTTATTATCTTATCGGGCTGAGCAGGGGCGTTTAAGCGGTATCTTAAACGGGATTGATTATGAAGAGTGGAATCCGGCCATTGATCCCTATTTGAATTATCACTATTCAGTAAAAACACCGAACCGTAAAAAGAAAAATAAGCAGGCATTGCAGCAAAAGTTTTATTTACCTCAATCTGAACAGACATTATTCATTGGCTTGATAAGCCGTTTGGTGTCACAAAAGGGCATTGATCTGTCGATAGAAGCCGTGACACGCTTACTGGAACAAGGACAGGATGTTCAGCTGATTTGTCTGGGCAGTGGTGAATCAGATTTTGAGCAAGCATTACGTGTACTTCGTGCACGTTTTCCTGATAAAGTGGCATTAACAATTGGCTATGACGAAAAGCTTTCGCATCAGATTGAGGCTGGCGTTGATGTATTTCTGATGCCGTCCCGTTTCGAGCCTTGTGGCCTGAATCAGATGTATAGTCTGCGTTATGGTACTCTGCCAGTTGTGCGTAATACCGGTGGCCTGGCTGATACCGTCGTTGATGCTAACGACGACAACCGTAAATCCGGCACCGCTAATGGATTTTGTTTTGACGAGGCTTCAGCAGAAGCTTTATATGAAACACTGGAACGCGCTATCGCACTGTTTCAGCATCCGCGGATATGGCGAAAACTGATGATCACCGCAATGGAGGGGGATTTCAGTTGGGAAAACAGCGCCAATATCTATATCGATCTCTATCACCATGTAAACGAACGTTGAAACTATGACAGATTATGTACCTGTACTAAGTACGGTCGAGCAATTATCTATGCTTGACGACAAAGAGCTGCGCCAACACGTCCGCTTTCTTGGCCATATCCTTGGTGAAGTCATTGATGAGCGTGCCGGCCGTGAGGTCTATGAGACGGTAGAGCGGTTACGTAAGGGCTTTATCAATCTTCGCAAGGACGATAACGCTTTATTACGAACAGAGTTATTAAGTTTTCTGAATACCCTTGATGCGACGACACTCCGTGAAGTGATTCGGGCGTTTAATTTGTATTTCAGTCTGCTAAATACGGCGGAAGAAGCGTTTAACTACCATAACCGACTGATCCAGCTTCGTAACGGTCGTGATTTATGGCACGGGTCCTATCTAGATACTCTGACCCAGTTTAAACAGGAAGGCGTCACCCTCGAGCAATTACAGCACATGATGGATACCATGGTGTATATGCCTGTATTTACGGCGCATCCGACCGAGTCAAAACGTCGTACCTTGATGGAAATCCTGCGTCGTATTTTCTTACTTGATGAAAAGCTGACCAATGATCCGTTAACGGCTTTTGAAGAAGAGCGCACACGGGCAGAGATAAAAAAACAGGTGCAACTACTGTGGTCAACGGATGAGGTTCGTGCAGTTAAACCCACTGTGCGTGATGAGATTAAGAATGGTCTTTATTATTTCAACGTGAGCCTGTTTGATGCGGTGCCCAGAAGTTATCGCAATATGGAAAATGCGATTCGCCGGGTTTATAAAGAGGAAATCGCGGCGGGTGCCACATTTAAAGTGCCGGGTTATATTCAGTTTGGTTCATGGATTGGTGGTGACCGTGATGGTAATCCTTTCGTGACCGCAGAAACAACTGATATGGCAATTCAATTACAGAAACGTACGGTGATCCGGCGTTATCTGGAAGATGTCACTAAATTGAGTTACCAACTCACGCATTCACAGCCTTTGTGCCAAATCAGTGACGAATTAGCGGCGAATATTGATGAATCCGAGCAGCGTTATGCCGGTGCCTTCAGAGCCAAACCAGATCGGTTCCTGAATGAACCTTACCGTCGAAAACTTTATATGATGCGGCATCGGCTGGAAGATAATTTACGTCTATTGCAGCAATATTTTCGTCCTGATCTTGAACCCACTTCATTGGGGCTGGCTTATCAGAATGAAGAGGAATTATTGCAGGATCTTCGCATTATTCATCACTCATTAGTCTCGCATGGTGATGCCGATCTGGCTGGCAGTGAACTGACTGATTTGATTCGACTGGTAGAAACGTTTGGTTTTTATTTATATCACCTGGATGTACGTCAGGAATCGACATTACACACTGAGGCAGTGGCTCAGGTTCTTCGTCAAACGGGCTTATGTGAAGATTATCAACAGTTGGATGAAACACAACGCCAGTCTTTACTTACCGATCTGCTGGCAAGGCATGAATTACCACCATTACCCGAATTAGAAGGACAAAATAAAGAGATATTGTCCGTGTTTCAACTGATGAATCGATTACAAAAAGAAGTCAGTGCGAATGCATTTGGCAGCTATGTGATATCGATGACACATCAGGCGAGCCATATTCTCGAAGTGTTAACACTGGGGCGCTTTGCGGGCTTATGTGGTTATCAGGAGAATGGGGAGACGTTCTGTCTGCTTCGGGTTTCACCGCTGTTTGAAACCATTGAAGATTTATCACACATTGAACCGGTGATGTCGGCCTTGCTGGAAAATGAACATTATCGTCGTTTATTAACGGCTTCGGGCAATTTACAGGAAGTCATGCTCGGCTATTCTGATTCCTGTAAAGATGGCGGTATTCTGGCTTCAGTATGGAATTTATATCAGGCGCAGCAGCGCATAAGCCATCTGGCAGAACAACATGGTGTGAAATGCCGAATGTTCCATGGCCGTGGTGGCACCATTGGTCGCGGTGGTGGCCCAACTCATGATGCTATTCTCTCTCAGCCTGTTGGTACGGTGCAGGGACAGATCAAGTTCACTGAGCAAGGCGAAGTGTTGTCGTTTAAGTATGGCAATATCGAAACAGCCGCCTATGAATTAGGTATGGGTGTGTCTGGATTAATGAAGGCTTCGCGTAGTCTGGTGGCCGAGACTGGTCATGATGAACCAGCATTTATGGACGTTATGCATCAACTCACCACCGTGGGTGAGCAGAGTTACCGTAAATTAACAGAAAATACAGCGGGTTTTCTGGATTACTTTTATGAGGTGTGTCCGGTCACAGAAATCGGCATGATGAATATTGGTTCCAGACCGTCGCACCGTAAACAGGGCGATCGTTCCAAAGCCTCAGTACGGGCTATCGGTTGGGTCTTCTCCTGGGCACAGTCACGACATACTTTACCGGCATGGTATGGCATCGGCACTGCGCTGGAACAATGGCATCAGAATGACCCTGAAAAAATTGAAACATTACGCAGAATGGTGAAGGAGTGGCGTTTCTTTAGTGCACTGTTGAGTAATACTCAAATGTCTCTGTCGAAGGCGGATATGAATATCGCTCGCCGTTATGCGGCGTTGTGTGAAGATGCATTTCAGGGGCAGCAGGTGTTTGAGGTGATTTCAGCCGAATATCATCGTACGGTGAAACAGGTGTTGCTGGTGGTGAATGAAGATAAACTCATGTCGGAAACCCCGGCACTGCGCTCCTCTCTGCGCAGACGCGAGCCGTATCTGGACCCGATTAACTATATCCAGATTCTGTTATTGCAGCGTTATCGTGAAAATGCCCTTTCCGAAGAAGAACGCGATAAATGGCTTGATCCGTTGTTACGAACCATTAGTGCAATTTCGGCAGGGATGCGAAATACGGGTTAGTCTGTCTGACTGCGTAATGCATTCACTGTCAGTTGCGTGGTCAGCATAATCAGTAATACGGCTGCGCCAAACACGTACAAGCCCGGGTGAATTTGAATACTGGCAATAGCGCCTAGTTTGACGGTGACAATTAGCATGGCAACCACCATAACGTCGAGCATCGCCCAGCGACCATAGTCATGCATGAGATTTAATAATTTCATTTTTACCGGTGTCGGATGCGAGTCTGCCTGTAATAAACGAAACAGCAGGCCGATTTTGGCTAATGGCATCACAATGCTAAAAATGCCGATTATAAAAAATAATACGTACTTTTGTGCTTTCCATAGTTCAGTGATACCGGAAATCACCGAGAAATCATCACTGATGACCAGAAATTGCGTAATCGTCAGCATGGGCATAAACAGCCCTGCCAACAACAACACGCTGCTTATGACTAATAAGCAGCGTAACAGATTGACTGACTTAGCTGATTTATTCCGGGGCACGATCTTTTTTAGCGATATAGCGATTGCTTGCTGATTTTTTGCTTTTTTGTTTGTTGGCTTTACCCTTTGGAGCCAGACCTTTCATTTTGACCACCGGCAGAGTTTGGCCTATATGATGCTGGATACGTTCCAGGTTTTTTTGATCGTGCGCTTCCACTAGATTGACAGCAATCCCTGACTGCCCGGCCCGACCGGTTCTGCCCACTCGGTGAATATAGATGTCGCCGCGGAATGGTACGTCATAATTAATGACATGGCTCACCTGCGGTAAATCCAGGCCGCGAGAGGCAACGTCAGTCGCCACTAATACTTTAGTTTTACCCTGGCGAAATTTGCGGGTGCGCTCGCGTCGATCTGCTTGTGAAAATTCACCATGCACAACCTGGGCAGAAATGTTTTGTGACTGCAGATAGTCAGCGACTTCATCAGCGCGTTCTTTTTTATTACAAAAGACTAAAGCACTTTTACAGGCATCTGAGTTGATAACGGCTGTTAATAAAGCCTGTTTATGCTCACGATTATCAGCCAGATAAACACGTTGTTGTACTTGTTCTGCGTACTGATTTGAGGCATTCACATCCACTCGTGTGGCATCAGGCAATAAGGTATTAGCAAAAATCTCGACACCAGCACCGGCCAGGGTGGCGGAAAATAAACAGGTTTGAAAAGCGGTTGTAATGGAGGCTAACAGTGTTGCCACATCCGGACCTTGGCCCATATCCAGCATACGATCAGCTTCATCAATCACCACAAATTCAATCAGTGATAAATCGGCCTGATCTTGTTCAACTAAATTTAATAGACGACCAGGTGTGGCGATAATGACATCACAACCTTCATCCAAAAACTTTTGCTGTGCTGCGGGCGCCTGACCGCCGGTAATCATCGCAATATCAATAGGATCTTGTTTACTAAATGTTTTTATCACGTGCTGGATCTGGAATGCCAGCTCACGTGTCGGCGCCAGAATTAAGGCAACAGGTTCATGCGAACGCTGCTTTCTATCCCACAGTTTTTGCAACAAAGGCAGCACAAAGGCCGCTGTTTTTCCGGTACCTGTCGCTGCACAGGCCAGCACATCCTGACCTGCCAGAATAAGCGGTATAGTTTCTGTTTGTATTGGGGTGGGTTCAGTATAGCCTTGAGCAGAAATTGCACTTAACAGGCTGTCTTCTAGTAAAAGATCTTCAAATGACATTTAACGATTTATCCGGAATGCGGTGATGACGTTATCCATCATCATCGGAACAATAACGAGGTCTTTCTCTGGCATCACGGTGTGATCAGCACTACCCTGATTAAACTCAATCAAGGTTTCACTGTGACCCTGAGGTGTAATTTTTAATAAACGACCATTAAGCCAGTCAGTGACCAGGTAGTTACCCTGGCCATCGGCTTCAATGCCATCAAGATTACCTGCAGGAGATTGATCTCCCAGGCTTTTCATTTGGTGAGTAATGAGATCAATGATTTTTAAATGACCTGGTGTTTCGGTTTCAAAGCCATTGGTCATATGACCCCAGCTGGCGACGATTAAATTATTGTGTTCTACCAGTAATCCGTTGGGAGCTTCCAGCGCTGGGTCTTCCATCCAGATATCAAATTTGTCATCAGCTAAACGATAGATGCGATCTGTCATCATATCGCTTACATAGACATTACCTTGTTTATCCACCGCAACATCATTTAGAAATTTTGCCCCTTCGGCAGGATAACGTTTAATAATCCGTTGCTCAGCAATATCAATGACGACTAACTCATTAATGTCAGAAACATAGAGATTATTGCCATTCAGTGCCAGGCCTTTGGGTGCATTGAGTTCATCCAGCCAGTGCAGTTTTTGTATCTTGCCGTCTACAGATAATTGGCTGATAAAGCCATTGCCATCAACATCAAGCGGGCTACCATTGACGTTCGAGACGTATAACAATTTTGTTATCGGATCGTAGATAACGGACTCAGGGTTCTTGAGTTCTGCCGGACTCGTCCATACTGGTGTCAGTATGGTGTTGGCAAAAACGTGCATTGACATGAACAGGCCGGTCAGCATGACAGTTAACCGTTTCATTGTATTCTCCATTAGCAATCTGAGTGCATGATAACAGGCGACGCCTGATCTCGCTCAAGCGTTTAACACCAGTAAACTGCCAGCAACCATCACCAGGCAGGCTGACAGACGCCGCCATATATATTGTTCATTAAAAATACGGTAGCCCAAGAAAACCTGTAACACCATACTTAACTGAAATAATGCCAGAGAATAAGCGACGAATAGGTGTGAAAATACCAGCATTGTCATGTATTGCATCAGAAAGATCAGACAACCCAGATAAATAAACGACTGAATATTTCCCTGTGCTTTTGTCATGTTTTCTTGCAGCTTGCCTTTGATGAAAAACCATTGGGTCATGGCAGCCAGTGGTAGTCCGAATAGACACCAGAAAACGGTTGTCGCTAAGGCGCCGCCATTAACCACAGCTGTTTTAAGAGGCAGGGTGCCGATAGAAAAAAGCAGAATAGATAAAAAACGGTATTGAACACCTTTATCTTTCAATAAGGTCTTGATGCGGCTCTGCTGAGTTGTTTTAGCTGGAAATAAAAAATAACTACCGGCAACGATAACAGCGACACCAAAGAAACCTTGCAGGTTTGGTATTTCACCAATAAAGATCATTGCCAAAATCATTGAAACAACGACTTTATAGGCATTCAATGGGCCGAATACAGATAAATCAGTTTTTGACAATGACATCACCAGATACACCGTACCGGCCATGTCGAGTAAAGCAGCAAAAAAAATATTGATCCAGAACGTGGGCGACAGCGAAAACGGATCAAATAAGAACAGTAATGGCAGACAAATTACAGCCAGAACAAGGTAAGCACTAAACACAATAAACAGTGAGTCAAAACCACGGTGAGTCAGCTGCTTTTGAAAAACATTAGAAAATGCCGAGAACAGTAACCTGCTCAGCACAACGAGCACTTCCATCGTTATTCCTCGGTTGTGCTGGCCTGATATTGGTGATTCTTATCAACTTGGTATGTTGTAAAAATAGAATATTGCTGTGCTTGATTAAATTCGATAACAGCAAAGTTATCTTTACGCAGTCCCATTTCCATTCCGGGTGTACCGACAGGCATTTGTGGGACGGCGAGTCCGGTGATATCCGGCTTTTGGGTTAATAAGCGCATAATGTCTTCTGCTGGTACATGGCCTTCAATAGCATAACCGTCTACCAAGGCAGTGTGGCAGGAGTGCATCGCACTGGGCACACCGAGCTTCTCTTTTATGGCATCAAGATTGTGTGTTGGTTGATCAATAACATGAAAACCGTGATCTTCCAGGTAAGTCATCCATTTGTGGCAGCATTGGCAATCAGGGTTACGGTAAACCTTGATATCAATCGGTTTATCCACTTGGACATCTGAGGCAGCCCACTCTGAGTCGGCAAATACAGACAAACTGATCAAACAAAAGACGATAAAAAGGACATTTTTCATTTATAAATATTCAACATAGATTTCATTGTCACGACTATTTTTTTCTACGTGACTTAAGGCATTTAATACCGCTTTCTCATTGCCTGCATCAACCTGTTCGGGTAGAAAATAACAATCACAACCTGCAGCGATAAACCCAGACAATTTATCATTTTCTTGTAGACCAGGATTCAGCCAGAGTGTGGCTTTCTCTGCTTTTATCTCTGCAGCGGCTTCTGCTAAGCCTTCAGCGGTAAAGATCAAAAAAATCATTGTGCCGGTTCAATATTAAGATAGCTACGCTCAGAGATTTCAGACCAGGCAGCATCTTTCTTACGAAATGCCTGATATGCCTCATACACACGTTTAAACTTAGGATTTTTCGCCGCTTCTTCGGCTAATGTCTCTTCAGATAAGGTTTTTAAACGTTGTAAAACATCATCAGGAAATGGTGCAATGGTGATGTCATCGCGGGCTTTTAAAATCTGTAATGCCTCGGCATTTTTGTGTTCCATTTCTGACAACATAGTCAGGTTTTCTGCTTGCGCGGCATTAGTGACGATTGCCTGTAGATCTGCCGGTAAGCTATTCCAAGCACGTTCATTGACGGTTAATTCGAGTACGGTGCCTGGTTCATGCCAGCCCGGATAATAATAATGCTGTGCAGCACGGTAAAGGCCTAAACGCTCATCATGGTATGGACCAATCCATTCAGTGGCATCAATGGTATTACGTTCAAGCGCACTATAAACTTCGCTACCGGCCAATAAAACCGGGTTACCGCCAGCTTTAGCCAATACTTTGCCGCCTAAGCCAGGAATACGCATTTTTAGACCTTGCAGATCATCAACTGAGTTGATTTCTTTATTAAACCAGCCACCCATCTGAACACCCGTATTACCAAGTGGGAAGGGGATGACATGAAACGGTTTATAGATTTCACGCCATAATTCGAGACCGCCGCCATCGTATAGCCATGAATTCATACCTAAAGCAGTCATACCAAAAGGTACGGTAGAAAAGAACTGGGCTTCAGGTACTTTACCGGCCCAGTAATAGGCACTGCCATGACCCATTTCAACCGTACCTTGTGACACGGCTTCAAATACCTGTAAAGCAGGAATCAGTTCACCACCTGCATAAACTTTGATTTCAAGACGACCATTGGACATCGCTTTGATATTAGCGGCAAAACGTTCAGCCCCTTCTTGTAAAACAGGGAAGCCTGGTGGCCATGTCGTGACCATTTTCCAGCGGTAGGTTTTATTGTTCGTTGTATTATCAGTGACGGACTGAGATTGATCACTTTGTCCACATGAGGTCAACATCAGGGCGAGAAAACCCACAATGAATGAACGTGATAAACATGATGCCAACATAGATAATATCCCTGATTAAAGTATGTCTAATTTAGCATAAGCAAGTACCAACCACTTACTTCCTGCATGCTTAAAGTTGACTTGTACCCGTGCATTTTTACCTGAACCTTCAGTATCTACCACAACACCGGGGCCAAATTTTTGATGATGTACTTGTTGTCCGGTTTTGATGCCGGTTTCATTTAATGTCTGACTTTCCCGACCTCGAACACTATTGATGCTTGGGCTGATGTGATTATTGCGAGCACGAACCTCTTCTGTACAGCTGCTGGGTAATTCGCTCAAAAAACGGGAAGGCCGTTGCATCATTTCCTGCCCGTAGAGAAAACGCGATTCTGTGAATAGCAGATATAACGTCTTTCTGGCACGTGTCATGCCGACGTAGCAAAGACGCCTTTCTTCAGCGAGTCGAACCGGATCATCACTAGATTTCTGTCCGGGGAAAAGGCCTTCTTCCATTCCCACCATAAAGACGATAGGAAACTCCAGACCTTTAGCCGAATGAAGCGTCATTAACTGCACACAGTCTTCCCAGCGATCGGCCTGATTCTCACCTGCCTCCAGTGCGGCATGGGCAAGAAACGCATCCAGATCGGACATATCTTCAGCTTCTTCAGGCTTGTGAAACTGTTTGGTGGCGGAGATTAATTCCTCTAGATTGTCTAACCGGCCCTGACCTTTTTCAGTTTTATCTTTCGCATAATGGGCTTTTAAACCACTTTCATCGATAACCAGTTGGGTGATTTCGTTTAAAGACATCACACCTTCTTGCTCAGGCGTTAGCGAATCAATCAAGGTGAGAAAAGCCGCTAATGCATTGCCAGCACGGGCAGCGAAAGTTTTAGCATTCAGCATTTCAATAGCGCTATGCCACATGGAAATACCGCGCTCACGGGCATATTGACGCAATTGTGTCAGCGTGGCCGCCCCTATGCCTCGGGTCGGGGTGTTAACGATACGTTCGAAGGCGGCATCGTCGAGACGATTTGATACCAGCCGTAAATAAGAAAGCACATCCTTGATTTCGGCTCGCTCGAAGAAGCGTAAGCCACCATAAACCCGATAGGGCATGGCTGCTTGTAATAAGGCTTCCTCAATGACACGTGATTGGGCGTTGGAGCGATACAGCACGGCAGCATCACTGCGTTTACCGCCATTTTCAACCCATTTGCGGATTTGTTCTACCAGATAAGAAGCTTCATCGCGCTCGTTATAAGCGTTGTAAATCTGGATGAGATCACCATCATCATCTTCTGTCCAGAGTTCTTTGCCTAAACGCTCACTATTATTGGCGATAACTGCATTCGCCGCTTTGAGAATATTACCGGTGGAGCGATAGTTTTGTTCCAGACGGATGGTGCTGGCACCTTGGTAGTCTTTATCAAACTGTTGGATATTTTCAATGCGAGCACCACGCCAGCCGTATATCGATTGGTCATCATCCCCGACGATGAAAAGGTGTCCGCTACTGCCAGCTAACATACGTAACCAGGCATATTGCAGGGTATTGGTATCCTGAAATTCGTCGACTAAAATTTGTTTAAACCGCTGCTGATATTGCGCCAGAATATCTGGACGTTTTAACCACAGTTCATGGCTTCTGAGTAATATTTCACCAAAATCAATCACACCAGCGCGCTGACAGGCCTGTTCGTAGGCACTATAAATCGCCAGCATATTTTTTGAATAAGGATCATGGCCGGCTTGAATGTCTTTAGCTCTGAGACCTTCGTCCTTCTGAGCATTGATGTACCACTGAGCCTGTTTGGGTGGCCATTGGGCTTCATCAAGTTCCATGGCTCGGATGATGCGTTTTAACATCCGCAGTTGGTCATCACTATCAAGAATCTGAAAGTTCTGTGGCAGTTCTGCCTCTTTCCAGTGAGATCGGAGTAAACGATGTGCCAGACCATGGAATGTGCCTACCCACATTCCGCCGGGTGGATAGCCCAGAATGTCTTCAATTCGACCACGCATTTCAGCGGCAGCTTTGTTGGTAAAGGTAACAGCAAGAATATTGCCCGCCGAGAAACCTTCAGCCTGAATCAGCCAGGCGATACGATGAACTAATACACGCGTTTTACCACTGCCGGCACCCGCTAATATTCTGGCGTGGCCCAACGGAGCAGCAACGGCTTCACGTTGTGGTTTATTTAGGTCATTTAAAAGTTCTGAGACATCCATTTTGTGATCATATAGTTCAGGCATAAAGAAACCAGCGCATTATCAGATGTGACTGAATGTACTGGTCGAGGGTGGTCATGCATTACCAGCCAGGCGGGGGGCTGATGAATAGCCGGCATAACTCACAAGCTTAAAAAGCAAACTCCCCGCTGAGGATATCCGGCGGGGAGTTCATTTTTTTAAATATTGCTGTCTAAAAATGCAGCTAATTGTGATTTCGTTAAAGCACCCACTTTTGTTGCTTCGACTTCACCGTCTTTAAATAGCATCAATGTTGGGATACCACGGATACCGTAACGTGGTGGAGTGTCCTGGTTTTCGTCAATATTCAGTTTGCAAACTTTCAATTTACCAGCGTACTCGGTCGCGATTTCATCCAATACAGGGGCGATCATTTTGCATGGACCACACCATTCAGCCCAGTAATCGACCAACACAGGCAGGTCAGACTGTAGTACTTGGCTATCAAAGTCGCCATCGGTCACGTGGGTGACGTTTTCGCTCATGTTTTATCTCCAGTGGTATATAAATTATCGTGGGTCTATACTCCCATACGATATAGCCTAACATTTTTTCCTATCATAAAAGGTAATGCAAGTATTCTATGAGTGCACATCTAACCGAGCAGGCCTTCTCATCCTTGCCACTCCACGCTTCACTAAAAGCCGGGCTGGCACAGGCCGGATTCGAATTTTGCACGCCGATCCAAGCATCTGCGCTGCCACTATTATTATCCGGGCGCGATGTCGCTGGTCAGGCACAGACAGGAACAGGAAAAACCATCGCTTTTTTACTGGCGACTTTCCAGTGTTTACTTGAAAAAGCCCCTGCGGAAAACTGGGATGGAAAACAACCCAGAGCACTAATCCTGGCGCCAACCCGCGAATTAGCCATTCAGATAGCCAAGGATGCGGAAAAACTGAATGTGGAATCAAATTTACGCATAGGCATCGCTCATGGTGGCAAAGATTACCAACGTCAGCGAGATATGATTACTGGTGGTCTGGATATTTTGATTGGTACACCCGGACGCTTGCTGGATTATCAGAAACAGCATGTTTTCAGTTTAAAATTTATTGATGTGGTGGTGCTGGATGAAGCGGATCGGATGTTTGATCTTGGCTTTATTAAAGATGTACGTTATTTCCTGCGACGCATTCCCAAACCCGAACAACGTTTAGGTATGTTGTTTTCCGCCACCTTGAGTTACAAAGTCAGTGAACTCGCCTATGAACATATGAATAACCCGGAAAAGGTTCAGGTTGAGCCTGAAAAAATGATGGGCGATCGTATTGAAGAATGGGTGTATTACCCGGCGAATGATGAAAAGATTCCATTATTACTTGCGTTGATTGCTCGGTTAAACCCAGAGCG
The DNA here is from genome assembly GCF_056859315.1 of Methylophaga sp. F-2. Classification (NCBI taxonomy): domain Bacteria; kingdom Pseudomonadati; phylum Pseudomonadota; class Gammaproteobacteria; order Thiotrichales; family Piscirickettsiaceae; genus Methylophaga; species Methylophaga sp. F-2. The sequence continues at coordinate 259,624 of NZ_JBSXOF010000018.1, read as the reverse complement.
AGGCATTATTTTTGTGAATACCAAACAAGCTGCTGAAGCAGTTTGGGGCTATTTAGAAGGAAATGGGTACAAAGCTTCATTACTTTCTGGCGATGTACCGCAAAAAAAACGCGAGCGTCTGTTACAGCATTTTCAGGATGGTGAGTTTCCTTTTCTTGTCGCCACCGATGTCGCTGCGCGAGGCCTGCATATTCCTGCAGTCAGTCACGTGTTTAATTATGACTTACCTCAAGATGTGGAAGATTATGTGCACAGAACAGGCCGTACAGCCCGTGCCGGCGCCAGTGGTGTGGCCATTAGTTTAGCTTGTGAAGAATATGTGTTTTCATTACCGGATATTGAGGCTTATATTAAGCATAAATTACCCTTGGCTTCGACGTCTGATGAACACTTAGAAACACCAAAACCGCGGGTAAAAAGAGAAAAAGAAGCGATACAGCAGCGAAAAAGACATGACGTGAATAAACCAGAAAAACCAAGACGCAGGCGTAACAAGCCGAGAAATGGCGTAAATTCACATGCAGATAAACAATAACAGACAAGCTAATTTCTATCCGCTGGTTCCCACTGAATCACGCAACAGCTCACGTTTACCTGTTACTTTTGATTCTGCTGTTGAAACCAGTTTAACGCTGGTTGACAAAGAACAAGCCGATACCTCCAATATTGTTACCCCTGTGGTATCAGCACAAGATAGCCAACAAGCACAGTTTATTCGTTATTTTATTAGCACTGAAAGTGAATCGTCTCAGTCTGAACAAAAATCGACGGTGTTACCAAAAACAGTGCAGCAGTATTTGTATATTGAGAATTTAGATAACACCAAGCCATCAGGAGGGCAAATAGTGGATGAGATGGTTTAGTGTTTTATGGCTTGTCTGCTTTTTAATGGGGTGCGCGACAAGCGGAAATAACGGACAGTCCGAGCCTGGCGTTTCTCGACTGGCTAAGAGCGATATAGATGAGGTGATAGAAGTTCACCAGCAAGCTGTTATGGCTCAGCTCAAAAGGTTGATGTTTAAGCTATATAAACGTAATCCAAATCTGCGCCATGACAGGGATGTCAGAACTATAAAAGAGAGTGTAGAGAGAACATTCTCCAGACAGGTCGACTTTATCTATCCCGAATGGGCCATCATCAGAAAACCCACCGATATTATCCGGCTTGCGTTGGATGAACGCTTTCAGGGAGACCGAGTGCTGGCCTATATTATCGGCTTAAGAAAAATGTTGATGGCGTCTTACGATAATCATAGCGAGTTTTTTTATCTGACTTCTATCGATCAGCAAAAACTATACAACAGTGCGCGTAACATCGAAATTGCTGCCTGGTTACTGGCAAAAAAACGTGACTCTGAGGGTAATTTACTCATGCTTAGTGACAGCCTTTCAGGGGAAGTACGTAATTTAAGCTATCAGCGTATATTTGGAAAAATGATAGCGACACAAGATAATCTTGCTCAACTCATAGCCCAGAAAAATGGCCGTATTATCAAAACTTTTGTCGTCAGAGCGGCCACATTAGCTTTCCTGCCTATTTAGGTTTTGTATGACCCGCGACACCAGCGGTTAATACAAAACGCATCGCTTGTTCCATGGTCATATCGACAGGTTTCAACAAGCGTCTTGGCATAATGACTGGGTAACCACCGATGTTGTAACTCATCGGAAAATAGACCAGCACGCGTTCTTCATCATCTTGTGTCGGCAAATGTTCGGCATTATCCAGTGTAATAAAACCAATCATTTCCATACCATTATCGAGTTTGACGGCGACAACTTGTTGAAACTCTGTTTCTCGACCGGGGGTGAAGTAATGGAAAAAATCATGCATGCTGCCATATATCGATTTGATAACAGGTAAGTGATAAAGCAAGCTTTCAGCAAATTTGAATAAGCGTTTGAAAACATAGAGCCGCATCATGATGCCGAGTGAAAAAATCAAGGCAATGGCAGCGAGAAATCCCATGCCAGGCCAATACATATAATCAGGCAGGATAAACTTGATGACGTGACTCAATGCCTGTTCAGTTGAGGAAATAACCCAGTAAATCAGATAGAGCGTTATGGTGATAGGCAGTATTGTGATAAGGCCGGTCAGAAACTGACGGGTAAGAAATCGAAACATACATGGCTCCGTGGAGTAGGGTAAGTCATCAAAAAACAGACAGGTCTGTCAGCCTGATTTTTCAACTAGTGATGATCATGAAGGCGATGAGCTAATTTGGGAGTGGCAAAGGATCGACTTGCCGCTTGCTGCATAAAAAGGTTTTTTAGTAAACGGCTTTTATTGACCTGGCGTAGACCCAATTGACGTAACCATTTTACTGGGGTCAGAGAGTTAGTGAATACACGCTTAAACATATCCATACTCATTTGCATCAGCAGATTATCCGCATGTCGTTGTCGCTGATATTTTTGTAATGTATGTAACTGGCCAATATCTCGGCCTTGCTGGGCTGCAGCAATAATGACTTCAGCCAAGGTTGCCGCATCTAATAGACCAATATTAACGCCTTGCCCAGCCAGTGGATGAATTGTATGAGCAGCATCACCGACAAGAACTAAACCTGGTTTGATATAGGTGTCAGCATGGCGTAACTGTAAAGGGAAAGCATTGCGATGACTGATTTTTGTGACTTTACCAAGACGTTCTTCAAAAGCGATATTGAGCTCGTTGATAAACTCATCATCAGGCAGAGCCAATAAATGATCGGCATTGTCAGAGCTCAAAGTCCAGACGATAGAACACTGGTGACTATCTGCGAGAGGCAGGAACGCAAGAGGGCCTTCCGGTAAAAAGCGTTGCCATGCCGTCTGTTGATGTGAGGCTGTTGTAGTGACGTTGCATACCAAGCCTTTTTGTTGATACGTCCAGCCTTTCGTTTCAATGTCAGCGAACGCTTTTATGGCGGAATGTGCGCCATCAGCAGCGATGATCAGTTTCGTTTTCAGTGTACGATCATTGTCGAGATGAAGGTGCTGATGTTCAATAGCGATCGGTTTTACCGGTGTAATCACATCAATATTGGGCTGTTGCTGACATAGAGAGAAACTGGTTTGCTGCAATTGTCGGTTTTCGATAATGTGGCCGAGGTTAGCTGCTCCCATATCCGCACTATTAAAATGCAGTTCACTGCCTGCAGTTTCCCAGACTTTCATATCAGAAAATGCCGATAAGCGGGACGGCGGTAACATTGACCAGATATTAAGAGCTTTTAAAATATTCTCACTGCCCTTGGTTAAGGCGCTAACCCGGATATCAAAAGGGGCATCTTCAGCTAAAGTTTCAAATGTCTGCGCTTCAATCAGGGCAATACTAAAGTCACTGTGGCGCGATAATGCTAAGGCCAGACAAGAGCCAACCATACCGCCACCGACAATCGCAATGTCATATTCTTGTTTCATGTTAGTGGAACACCTCTGGCTAATTTCGGCTGTGCCTGCGCCAAGCCCATACTTTTTGTGGCAAGCCAGTGTTTCATCACTGGCATGGCGTCAACTAATGTCAGGCCTGCGCCTCGCAGATGACCCAAAACAGGGATATTGTTACTGAATAATTTGACCAACTGATCAGTGGATTTGACCACTTGATTCTGGTCTTTTTGGCGTTGTTCCTGATAGTTTTTCAGTAGTTTTGCATCACCGCAGTCTTCTGCGTTAAACAGATGTTCTGCTAATACGGCAACATCACGCAGTCCGAGGTTAAACCCCTGTCCGGCAATAGGATGCAGACTGTGAGCAGCATTACCAATAAATACGATCCTTGGCTGAACAGGCATATCCGCTTGCATCAGAATTAAGGGATGACTATTTCGCTGGCCGACACGAGTAAAGCGACCGGCACGATAGCCAAATTCGCTCTGTAATTGTTTCAGAAACGCTTGTTCTGACATCGCCAGCAACGCCTCTTGCTCACCTGACTTAACAGTCCATACCAGACTACTTCGTTTGTCAGTCATTGGTAACAAAGCCATAGGACCAGAGGCTGTGAAACGTTCGTATGCCCATCCCTGATGAGGTTTATCCGTAGAGATATTGGCCGTGACAGCAACCTGATTGTAATCTTGTTCCCACGCCCCTAATTTCAGGCAATGGCGGATAGTAGAGTCGCGGCCATCAGCGGCGACAATCAATTTTGTCTCTAATACTGCTCCATCACCCAAGGTGACCTTAACTTTATCAGTCTCAGTTAAGACACTCGTCACCGTGGCAGGGCAGAATAATGTCAGATTACTAAGTTTCAGTAATTGGCGGTTAAGACTGTGACCTAAATGTCTGGCAGTGATAACTTGCCCTAAAGCGGGCACCTGTTCTTGTTCAGCAGATAAGCGGGTAACGCCGAATCGGCCGCGTTCAGACACATGAATATGATGAATGGGGCTGGCATGCTGAGCAATGTGAGACCAGATACCCATGGTGTCAAATATGCGCTGTGAGCCATAACTAAGCGCAATACCCCGATCATCGTAACTGGGTTGTGAATCAGTCTCTAATGATTTGGCTTCAATAAGACCAATTTTTAACTGACTATTTTTTAATGCGATAGCAAGGCTGGCTCCCGCCATGCCTCCCCCCACAATGAGCACATCAAATACGCCGTGATTCACGTTTTTATATTGCCTCCGCCATTAAAGCTTCAATTTCATCAATTTCTTTGGGTGCCGCCTCAGTTAGCACTTCGCAGCCGTCCTTTGTTACCAACACATCATCTTCTATGCGAATGCCGGTGAAGTGCCATTTTTTATCAACATGAGCCTGATCACGTATGTACAGACCGGGTTCAACAGTCAAGACCATGCCCGGTTCAAGCAGTCGCCATTCGCCACCTACTTTATAATCGCCGACATCATGAACGTCCATACCTAACCAATGACCGGTGCGATGCATATAAAATTCGCGATAGGCGGCGTCTTCAATAAGTTGAGCGACATCGCCTTTCAGAATACCCAGATCAACCAAGCCTTGTGTCAGCACTTCTACCGCCACTTCGTGAGGCTGATTCCAATGATTGCCAGGTTTGACGGCCGCTATAGCCGCTTTTTGCGCATCTAATACCACCTGGTATAAGGCCGCCTGAGCTGGGCTGAATTTGCCATTAACAGGGAACGTCCGGGTGATGTCACCTGCGTAACATTCATACTCTGCACCAGCGTCTATTAATAACAAGTCGTTATTTTTCAGTTTGGCGTTATTTTCGATGTAGTGAAGGATGCAGCCATTTTCACCACCACCGACGATAGAAGGGTAAGCCGGAGAACGGCAGCCATGTTTCATAAATTCATGAATAATCTCGGCTTCGACTTCATATTCCCATTTGCCTGGTTTAGTAAATTGCATTGCACGAATATGCGCTTGAACAGAGGCTTTTGCCGCCTGTTTCATCGCTTTGATTTCCTGACTGCTTTTGAATAAGCGAAGCTCATTGAGGCAATGCTCTAACTCAATAATTTCAGTTGGTGAATGTTTTCCTGAGCGAGAGGCCTGTCGTAGGTGGTTTAACCAAGACACCATATGCTGGTCAAAGCTGGGTTGGTTTCCCATGGTGTAATAGACTTTTTCTTTGTCTTCCAGCAGGCCCGGTAAAATATCATCGAGATCGCTGATAGGGTAGGAATCGTCCGCACCAAAGTTATTTATGGCGCCATCCTGACCAGCACGGTAACCATCCCAGATTTCCTTGTCCAAATCACGTTCACGGCAAAACAAGATATATTCACCATGTTCTCGGCCTGGAATCAGCACAAGCACTGATTCAGGTTCATCAAAACCGGTAAGGTAATGAAAATTACTGTCACTACGGTAAGGGTAGTCAACGTCACGGTTACGGTTGGCGACGGGAGCATTCGGTAGCACGGCTATCGTGTCAGGCCCCATAATATCCATCAGGTGTTGACGGCGTTTGGCGAATTCTTTCTTTTGCATTAGTGTTCGGTAGCTTCGTCTGTAGGATCGGCAGGTTGTAACTCTCCATATAATAAAAAGAGTCCCATGCGGATGTATTCAACTAACTCTTCAAAGTTAGCACGTTCTTCTTCTGTATCTTCCACGTTTTCAAAGTTTACCTGGCTGATTTTGATCACATCGGTGACGTATTCCTGACAATCATCAGATAACTCGGTCTCATTAGTCATACCTGATGTACCGAGGCCATAGACTAGTCCCTGACACCAATCAGCCATCGCAGATAAACGCGAAACTATCGGAGCATTATCATCCGGAAGTTCAATCTGAAAATCGAAGTCGAGGCTGTTTAATGACTGAATGGTCTCGTCAAATAAATGTGTTAAATCTTGTTTTTCTTCTTCGGCTGGCGAAAAGTCTTCAAACAGCCGTACATACCAGTTTTTTCGATCAGCTAATGCATCCATACACAGCAAACCGCATAATGCGCCCTGGAGTTCTGCCAGGCTTGCCGGGCCATCACCTGTCTGATTATCGGGAGATAAGGATGGAAAATAGAGTTGTGACATAAAGTTAAAACCTGAATAATGACTAAAAAGATATCTTGTTCAATGTGATGCATTGGAACACAAATTGTTCCTATTATGACAGTTGTTGACCGAGTCGGCAGCGCACGTCTATAGTTAGGCTTTATTCTCGCACAGCGAAAGAACTCATATTAATGGATAAAAACGCGATACAACAATTGGAACAACAAGTGGATGAGCTACTTCGTACCAGTCGTCGATTGCGGGAAGAGAACATGTTGTTACGCTCACAGCAGACAGCATGGCTTTCAGAACGTACGCAACTGATCGAAAAAACCGATGTTGCTCGAAGCCGGATTGAGAAAATGGTTAATCGTTTGAGAGAATTGGATAGCGAATTATGAGTTCACCGGTAACCGTCACCATTCTGGGTAAGGAATATCAAATTGCTTGTCCTGAGGAAGAAAAAGAAGCGTTGATTGCGTCCGCAAAAATGGTCCATGACAATATGGAAAAAATCCGCCAAACCGGAAAAGTCGTGGGTGTGGATCGCATTGCTGTGATGGCAGCATTAAATTTAGCGCATGAGTTGCTTATTTTTAAACATGACGAAGGTCATGACATGGAAAAAGTAAACAATAAAATTCTACAATTGAAAGAGCGTGTTAGCGCTTTTCTGGAAGAAGATAGACAGTTAGAGCTCTGAAAAACTTGAGCTAAGCCAAGTTATTTTGCGTATCATTAGTTATGTCCCTGCGGTGCTCGATAGCGACATGTGTGTCTTGAGCCGATAAGCAAATGCTTAAGGAAACTGAAAATTAGAAGTTGAAAAACAAGCCCGCTTGACGGGAAGTTTGCCATCTTCATGAAGTTTCCCTCTTGAATCTCATGGTTCAAGAACCCCCGTCGCACCGACACTGTGGGGCTCAATTTTCCCTTCATCCTCACCTGATCCTAATCATAAAAAAGAAGCCGGTCATTATCGGTGGGGATGTTTTTCTTAGTCTGTTTATACGCCACTGTAAATAATCTCTGAGTCGCTTTTTTCGGCTTTTTTGCTATGGCGGTTCCGTCTTGATGAATAGTTGTGATATGTTGCTGAAAAACATAATAACTATATCTAGAGAGGAATATTACTGATGTCATTGTTCGATAACCTAGCCGCTCGGCTATCCAAGAAACATATCATCGCCAACCCCGGATTTAATCGCTGGTTAATCGCACCAGCATCTGTTGCTATCCATTTATGTATTGGTTCAGTGTATGCGTGGAGTATTTTTAATCCTGCATTAACCAAACAATTTGGAGTTGTAGCGAGTGCCGCCGATGACTGGAGCTTTTCATCAGTAGTCTGGATTTTTTCAACGGCCATTGTTTTTTTGGGTTTAGCTGCTGCTATTGGCGGTAAATGGCTGGAAGAAGTCGGACCAAGAGCCACTGGATTTCTCGCTGCCTGTTTATGGGGCGGTGGTTTTCTTGTTGGTAGTATTGGTATTGCCACACATGAACTTTGGCTTATCTATTTAGGTTATGGTGCTATTGGTGGCTGTGGATTGGGTCTGGCTTATGTCACACCGGTAAGCACACTGATTCGCTGGTTCCCTGACCGACGAGGAATGGCAACGGGGATTGCCATTATGGGATTTGGCGGTGGCGCGATGATAGGCGCACCACTGATAACTTACCTACTGCGTTTGTATTATCAGATGCCGGAATATCTGGGCAAAGTGGCGGATGTTAACCTGATAACAGAGGCAGGCAGACGTTATGCTGACGTCGCTGGCCAACAAGTTGAAGTGGTTATTGCTTCTGCTGCCGATATGTTAAAAACCCCGATTCCAGGGCCAGAAGGGGTGTATGTCGTCGGTACTGGTGATACTGGTGCTACAAGCGTATTTATTACTCTTGGCATTGTTTACTTCATCGTGATGACAATAGCAGCGTTTAGCTTCCGCGTACCAGCAAAAGACTGGAAACCTGAAAACTGGACTCCTCCGGCTAAAAATGAATCAACAAAAAATCGTCTGATTACAGATAATCACGTTCATATTGATCAAGCATTAAAAACTCCTCAGTTTTATCAACTATGGATCGTCTTATGTTTTAACGTGACAGCAGGGATCGGGGTGATTGGTGTCGCAAAAACCATGATTACCGATATCTTTAGCCCTAGCTTGCCAGGTATCGTCGACGCCAGTTTTGCTGCCACCTATGTGTTGATGATCAGTGTCTTTAATATGTCAGGCCGTTTTTTATGGTCGACAGCGTCTGACTATATTGGCCGTAAGAATACCTATCATTGCTTTTTTGTTCTGGGCGCATTGCTGTATTTATCTATTCCTTATATTGCAACGCAAGCAAGTGTGAGCCCTAGTGTGACCGCATTAGTCATGTTTTATGCGGTAACCATGATTATCTTCACAATGTATGGTGGTGGTTTTGCCACTATTCCTGCTTATCTGGCTGATATTTTCGGTACGATGCATGTGGGTGGCATCCACGGTCGTTTATTAACCGCTTGGAGCACGGCAGGTATTTTGGGGCCTTATGTCATTACGCATTTACGCGAAAACTCGCTGAATAAAGTGCTACATGAATTAGCTGCCAAAGTGGATCCGGCAGCCTTTTTACAAAAATTCGGGGCGAGTATCGATAATCTTGATCAATTGATCGCGGCAAAAACGGTGTCTATTTCGCAGTTGATGGAAATTGCACCGGCAGGCACTTTGGATCCAACGCCTAGCTTGTATAACTCAACCATGTTCGCCATGGCAGGACTATTGATCATTGCCTTTATTGCAAATTTATCTATCCGTCCGGTAAGAGACAAACATCATGTTCACAATACGCATCCGGAATTAGCGCAAGAGCATAAATAGTTTTGAATGCTTTCAGAATAAATAAAGCCTGCTTTTGCAGGCTTTATTTTTTAGAGTAGGGTGCGCTCAGCTTGTTTGCATATCGTCTCGAAGTTTTTGCATGACTGAACCAGTGTCAGGTCTGATTTTTCGCCAGAGATAAAAAGCTTCGGCAGCTTGTTCAACAAGCATCCCTAAGCCATCTACTGTTTTACTGACATTATGTTTTTTAGCCCATGCAATGAAAGCGGTGTCGGTATTGGCATACATCATGTCGTAACAACAAGTTTGCTCAGTAAAAATGCTGGCAGGTAAATCAGGTACTTCCCCCTGTAAGCTTGCTGCTGTGGCATTGATAATCACGTCGAAGTGACTATTTACCTCACTAAAGCCACCTCCCTGAATCTGGCCTAAATCAGCAAATAGCTCTGCCAGTTTTTTCGCTTTGCTGGCGGTTCTATTGGCAATAAAAAGCTCAGCAGGCTGGTAGCTCATTAACGGCGCAATCACACCACGCGCTGCACCGCCTGCACCAATTAATAAAACCCGTTTATCTTTTAAGTTAACATCATGGTTTTCAAGATCACGACATAAACCAATGCCATCAGTATTGTCTCCAAACATCGAACCATTATTTTCAAACATCAGGGTGTTTATCGCACCGGCACGTTGAGCACGGTCCGATAAATTGTCTGCCAGCTCCCATGCCTGTTCCTTAAATGGAACGGTAATATTAATGCCTTTTAATTTCAGAACATCACGTAGTTGCTGAAGACTTGGAGCCAGCGAGTCCAGTGGCACTTCTATTGCGGTGTATTCAATATCCTGCTGACATTGTTTGGCAAACTCCGCATGAATAAAAGGTGATTTACTATGTTTAATCGGGTGGCCGATAACGGCATATTTATCTGTCATAGATATAGCTAATAAATTTCTTGAGAATCAGATCCCAGCTTTCAGCCGCTGAGCAACATCTTTGGCAAAATAGGTCAGAATGCCATCAGCACCAGCGCGCTTGAAGGCAAGCAGACTTTCCTCAATCACCGCATCTGATAACCAACCGTTTTGAATCGCCGCTTTTAACATGGCGTATTCACCGCTGACCTGATAAACATAGGTCGGCTTTTTAAAGGTCTCTTTGACACGGTATAAAACGTCAAGATAGGGCATTCCTGGTTTGACCATCACCATATCAGCCCCTTCCTGAATATCTAATGCGACTTCATGCAAGGCTTCATCACTGTTGGCCGGATCCATCTGGTAGGTAAATTTGTTACCACTGCCTAAATTACCTGAGCTGCCTACAGCATCACGAAATGGTCCATAAAAGCTGGAAGCATATTTGGCTGAGTAAGCCATGATGCGCGTATGAATGTGACTGTTGAATTCCAGTGCATCGCGAATGGCGCCAATTCTGCCATCCATCATATCGGAAGGTGCGACAATTTGAGCACCAGCTTCGGCATGAGACAGAGCTTGTTTAATCAGCACATCGACAGTGTGATCATTCACGATATAACCATCATCATCGAGTAAACCATCCTGGCCATGTGTTGTGAAAGGGTCTAATGCGACATCGGTCATAATACCAAGCTCAGGGAATTCTTTTCGTAATGCACGGACGGCTTGTTGAACAAGGCCGTCAGGATTATAGGCTTCACGTGCATCTTCTGTTTTTTTCTCAATAGGCGTGACAGGGAATAAGGCCATCACTGGCACACCAAGCGTATGAATGGTTTCAGCTTCTTTTAGAAGAAGATCAATACTAAGCCTATCCACGCCAGGCATCGATTTTACTTCTTCACGCTGATTAGAACCTTCCAGAACAAAACAGGGGTAGATTAAATCATTAACCGTCAGCACATTTTCCCGCATTAAACGTCGAGAAAAATCATCTTTACGCATTCTTCTGGGGCGTTGGTTGGGGAAACCACTATTGATTATTGATTGTGTCATGGCTGACCTCATTGATTACACATTAAACACTCCAATATACCCAAGCAATCCTAATGTCACCAGTGATTTTCTAATGTGTCTGGCATGAGTTTGTGTAGAGCGTATTTTTGTTATATTTTCGCTAAAGGGGATTAACCGTATAAAAGATAAGGTGATGTGATGGTAATTGATGTGGGCATCGTGCAGATGAATTCGTCCGAAAGCTATGAAGATAATCTGGCTTTTTCTGAGCATATGATTGCAGAAGCCGCTGAGCGAAAGCTCAATCTTTTAGCCTTTCCTGAAACCTTTCTCTATGTCGGTAATGACCATTCAGCGAAGCATGATGTGGCCGAGAAACTGGAAACGGATATCCTGCCTCGCTTTAGCCAGCTTGCCAAACAGAGTAACTGTGCTCTATTGCTGAGCAGTGTGTATGAAATCACTGATGAAAACAGTGGAAGGTTGTTCAATACGTCTATCTTCATCGATCGCGATGGCACTGAAAAAGCCCGCTATCAGAAAATTCATATGTGTGACGCCGTTCCACTGGGGTATATGGAATCAGCCGGCATAAAGCCGGGTAGTAAAACAGTGGTGATTGATCATGAGCTGGGTCGGCTGGGATTTAGCATTTGTTATGACTTACGTTTTCCGGACTTGTTTCGATCACTGTCAGACAAAGGCGCTGAAATTATTTTTGTTCCGGCGGCATTTTTTCTCCACACAGGCAAACATCACTGGTTACCGCTGTTAATTGCAAGGGCTATCGAAAATCAGGTCTATATTGTTGCGCCGAATCAGTGGGGGAAGCATTATGGTGATCGCATTTCATATGGTAGTAGCGTCATTATTGATCCCTGGGGAAGTATCCTGTGCTGTGCGCCTGAAAGAGTCGGTCTCACCCTGAGTCGAATTGATATTGAGTATCTGCGTCAGGTTCGGTCGAATATGCCGCTACACACACATCGCAGACCGGAACTTTATATATAGAATCCTAGATACACTTCAGGAAATTGAAATAGTTAGCACTAGCGCCAGAGGATAATCGTTTTTAGCGTGGACTCGACCGGCTGTTTTGCGATAAAATTGCAAAGATTTTGTCTGGGGAGAACGTCATGTTTGCCCCATTATTTTTATCTGGTGGAGGTTTCCCTTGCGAACGAGTGCGTTACTTGCTCTTGAAGACGGCACGGTTTATCACGGCGAATCGATTGGAGCCATTGGCCAGTCAGTCGGTGAAGTTGTTTTTAACACGTCAATGACTGGCTATCAGGAAATCCTGACCGATCCTTCTTATTGTCGACAAATAGTCACATTAACCTATCCTCATATCGGAAATACCGGTGTTAATGATGAGGATGAAGAATCTGACAACGTTTACGCAAGTGGACTTATTATTCGAGAACTTTCTCCTGTTGTAAGCAGCTGGAGAAGTGAACAAGCATTGGATGCTTACCTGGTCAAACACAATATCGTCGGCTTGGCAGGTATTGATACACGCTCACTAACACGTTTGATTCGTGAAAAAGGGGCGATGAAAGGCTGCATCGTCGCAGGTGATAACATTGACATTGAAGCGGCTATCGCTGCTGCAAAAGGCTTTCAAGGTTTAAAAGGGCTGGATCTTGCCAAAGAAGTCAGCACAAAAGAATCTTATGTCTGGGATGAGGCCTGCTGGCATATTGATGGTCAGTCTCAAGCGGCTGAACCGAAATATCATGTGGTGGCTTATGACTATGGTGCCAAGAAAAACATTCTGAGAATGTTGGTTGAGCGTGGTTGCAAGCTCACCGTTGTGCCGGCCCAAACCCCTGTTGAAGAAGTCTTGGCACTTAATCCGGATGGAGTATTCCTGTCGAATGGTCCTGGCGATCCTGAACCCTGTGATTATGCGATAAAAGCGATTCAAACGTTGCTGGAAAGAGATATCCCGACTTTTGGTATTTGCCTTGGTCACCAATTGTTAGGTCTCGCCTGTGGCGCCAAAACAGTCAAAATGAAGTTTGGTCATCATGGTGCTAACCATCCTGTGCAAGAGCTGCTGGCGGGATTGGTTATGATTACCAGCCAGAATCATGGCTTTGCCGTAGATGAAGAAACATTGCCAGACACATTAACAGCAACGCACAGATCATTATTCGATGGCACCTTGCAGGGTATCCACCACGTCAGCAAGCCAGCATTTAGTTTCCAGGGACATCCTGAAGCAAGTCCTGGTCCGCAAGATGCAGCTCCTCTTTTTGATCACTTCATCGATCTACTTGAACAAGCAACGGGTAAATAACACACGATGGCTAAACGTACTGATATTCAAAGTATTCTGATTCTGGGTGCAGGACCGATTGTTATCGGTCAAGCCTGTGAATTCGATTATTCTGGTGCACAAGCGTGTAAAGCGCTGCGAGAAGAAGGTTATCGTGTCATTCTGGTGAACTCGAATCCAGCCACGATCATGACTGACCCTAATATGGCTGATGCCACTTACATCGAACCGGTTACCTGGCAAGCTGTAAGCAAAGTCATTGAAGCAGAACGTCCAGATGCCATTTTGCCTACTATGGGCGGACAGACAGCGCTTAACTGTGCATTGGATCTGGAAAAACACGGTATTTTAGAACAATTCGGTGTCGAAATGATCGGTGCTGATAGTGAAGCTATTAACAAAGCTGAAGACCGTGACTTATTCCGTGAGGCCATGCGTAAAATTGGTCTGGATATGCCGCAGTCTGATATTGCGCACACGCTTGACGAAGCCTTACAGGTTCAAGAAAAATTTGGTTTCCCAGTGATTATCCGTCCTTCTTTTACTATGGGCGGTAGTGGCGGTGGTATCGCTTATAATAAGCAGGATTTTATTGAAATCTGTCAGCGTGGTTTATACCTCAGCCCAACATCTGAATTACTGATTGAAGAGTCAATCATTGGCTGGAAAGAGTATGAAATGGAAGTGGTGCGTGACCGTAAAGATAACGCCATCATTATCTGTTCCATTGAAAATCTGGATCCCATGGGCGTACACACAGGTGACTCAATCACCGTTGCCCCTGCTCAAACTCTGACAGATAAAGAATATCAAATCATGCGTAATGCCTCTCTGGCAGTATTGCGTGAAATTGGTGTGGATACCGGTGGTTCAAACGTACAGTTTGCTGTTAATCCAGAAACAGGTCGTCTGATTATCATTGAGATGAATCCACGTGTCTCGCGTTCTTCAGCCCTGGCTTCTAAAGCCACAGGTTTCCCTATTGCGAAAGTCGCTGCAAAACTGGCAGTAGGTTATACGCTGGACGAATTGCAAAACGAAATTACCGGTAACGCAACACCGGCTTCGTTTGAGCCAACAATCGATTACGTGGTGACAAAAGTACCGCGCTTTACGTTTGAAAAATTCCCACAGGCTGATAACCGTCTAAGTACGCAGATGAAGTCTGTCGGTGAGGTGATGGCTATTGGTCGTAACTTCCAGGAATCATTACAAAAGGCTTTACGTGGCCTTGAAATTGATCGTGATGGTTTGACAGAAGTGATTGACCTGACTGAGGAAAATATAGCAGAAACATTACGCCGTGAGCTGAGCTTACCGGGTTCAGATCGTTTATGGTACGTAGCAGATGCCTTCCGTTATGGTTTCAGTTTTGATGAGATTCAAAAGCTGACTCATATAGACCCATGGTTCCTGATTCAAATTGAAGAGTTGGTGACATTAGAAAATCAACTTAAAGAACGCTCGCTTAACGATATTGATCAGCAGGAAATGTATGCCTTAAAACGCAAAGGTTTCTCTGATTCACGATTGGCTAAACTGTTACAAAAAACAGAAAAACAGATCCGTGAGTATCGTCAGGCCATGCAAGTACGTCCTGTCTATAAACGTGTTGATACCTGTGGTGCTGAATTTGCTACTGGCACGGCGTATATGTATTCAACTTACGATATGGAATGTGAGGCCAACCCAAGTGATCGTGACAAAATCATGATTCTAGGTGGTGGTCCTAACCGTATCGGCCAGGGTATTGAGTTTGATTATTGCTGTGTTCATGCGGCATTGGCATTACGTGAAGATGGTTATGAAACCATCATGGTCAACTGTAACCCAGAAACAGTTTCAACAGATTACGACACTTCAGATCGTCTGTATTTTGAGTCTTTGACGCTGGAAGATGTATTAGAAATCGTTGAACTGGAAAAACCGAAAGGGGTGATCGTGCAGTTTGGTGGTCAAACACCGTTGAAACTGGCACGTGCGCTTGAAGCTGCGGGTGTTCCTATTATCGGAACATCACCAGATGCCATTGATCATGCAGAAGATCGTGAACGTTTCCAGCAAATGGTTGAAAAACTAAACTTGTTACAACCACCAAATAGACTGGCCCATTCTGTTGATACGGCTGTCGCATTAGCATCGGAAATTGGCTATCCCTTAGTGGTACGTCCCTCGTATGTATTGGGTGGACGCGCGATGGAAATCGTTTATAACGAAGAAGAATTACAACGTTATATGCTGAATGCGGTGAAAGTATCGAATGAATCACCCGTTTTATTAGACCGTTTCCTTGATGATGCTATTGAAGTCGATGTAGATGCTATCTGTGACGGTAAAGATGTGCTGATTGGCGGCATTATGGAACACATTGAACAAGCTGGTGTCCACTCTGGTGACTCTGCTTGTGCCTTACCGCCATATAGCCTGAGTCAGGCAACACAGGACCAGTTGCGTGAGCAAGTACGTCAAATGGCGTTAGAGCTCGGCGTAAAAGGTTTAATGAATACGCAGTTTGCCATCAAGGGTGATCAAATTTATATTCTTGAAGTCAATCCACGTGCGTCACGTACCGTGCCGTATGTGTCGAAATCCATTGGTGTGCCGTTGGCCAAGATTGCTGCGAGAGCCATGGCTGGTCGTTCACTAGTGGACCAAGGCGTAACGAAAGAGGTCATTCCTTCTTATTACTCTGTTAAAGAAGCGGTATTCCCATTCATTAAATTCCAAGGCGTTGATCCTATTCTTGGCCCTGAAATGAAATCTACGGGTGAAGTCATGGGGGTTGGCAGAACATTTGGTGAAGCTTTTGCAAAATCACAGTTAGCCGCTTCAGTTGTACTGCCTACTGGAGGCAAAGCCTTTATCAGTGTGCGTGAGGCTGATAAGGTAGCTGTTATACAAATTGCGAAAGACTTGTCCTCACTTGGTTTCGCATTGCTCGCTACACGAGGCACACAGCGTGTATTAGAAGAAGCGGGTGTGAATTGTGAGCCTGTGAACAAAGTCGCGGAAGGTCAACCTCATATCGTCGATATGATTAAAAATGATGAAATTGACTTGATTGTGAATACGACCGAAGGTCGCCAATCTGTTGCCGATTCAAGAGAAATTCGTCGTGCAGCACTGCAGCATCAAGTCAACTATACGACAACATTGGCAGCTGCTAGAGCCACTGTTCAAGCATTAAATAGCGAAGATATTGGCTCAGTAAACAGGCTGCAATCTTTGCATGGAGAGTTAAATTAATGGCTGTACCTATTACTTCACGTGGTGCTGAAGCACTTAAAGAAGAATTAAAACACCTGAAGATGGTGGCAAGGCCTGAAGTGGTTGCGGCTATTTCAGAAGCCCGCGCACATGGTGATTTAAAAGAAAATGCGGAGTACCACGCAGCAAAAGAGCAGCAAAGTTTTATCGAAGGTCGTATTCAGGAATTGGAGTCGGTATTGTCTAATGCTCAGATAATCGACCCGGCTACTTTGCCTAAAGAAGGTCGCGTGGTATTTGGGGTGACAGTAACCTTATTAAATATAGATACTGATCAGGAAGTGAAATATCAGATCGTAGGTGACTATGAATCTGATATTAAATTAAATCGTATTTCTGTATCTTCGCCTATTGCACGTGCACTGATTGGTAAAGAAATTGATGATGTAGCAACAGTGCAAGCGCCAGGCGGTAATATCGAATATGAAATTATTGATATAGGTTACGAGGCGTAGAATGCTGTCTGGCTATTCAGGTGAACGATTACTTTTGACCCTTTGGATTGGTTCATTATGGTCGATAGGATATTTAGCTGTACCAATGGCCTTTGCGAATTTAGAACTTACAATTGCTGGTGATTACGCCGGCAAATTGTTTTATGCCGTCAATATTCTAAGCCTTATAAGTGCTTGTATTTTGTTGATAAGCCGGTTATTTGTTTTTGGTGTCACCACATTTCATCGCTATTGGCGAAGCTGGCTTATTTTAGCCATGTTAATAATGAGTGTTGTCTTCCTGCTTTTTATTCAGCCTGATATGGCATCGATAAAATTATTAGACTGGCGTGCAGATCCTGTATTAACTGAACGGTTCAATACGCTGCATAAACTAAGTGAGAGTATATACATGTTAATGAGCTTACTTGGTTTGATGTTAGTATTGACTTCAGACAAGCGTGCAGAAGCAGAGCAAACATCCTGATATGGCTAGAAGTAAATCAAGTCAAAGCTGGTTAAAAGAACATTTTGATGATCAGTATGTCAAACAGGCTCAGAAAGAAGGCCATCGTTCACGTGCGACTTTCAAATTAAAAGAAATTGATGATAAAGATAAACTCATTCGTCCTGGTATGAGTGTCGTTGATCTTGGCTCAGCACCTGGCGGTTGGTCCGACTATGCCTTAGCTAAGGTTGGCGATAGTGGTAAAGTCATCGCACTAGATATATTAGAAATGACCCCTTTGACTGGAGTACATTTTATTCAAGGTGATTTCCGTGAAGACGATGTACTAGATGAATTGAATAAAGTATTGGATGGTCGGCAAATAGACCTTGTATTATCGGATATGGCCCCCAATATGACAGGTGTAGGGTCGATAGATCAGCCTTCAAGTATGTACTTGGTCGAGTTGGCTTTAGATTTTGCATTGAATAATTTAAGTAAAAGCGGCTGCTTTCTTGTCAAAGTGTTTCAAGGCGAAGGATTCGAAGCTTTTTTGAAAGAAATGAGAGACAACTTCACGAAAGTTGTTACCCGTAAGCCGGGGGCTTCTCGAGCGAGAAGTCGTGAAGTTTATTTGTTGGGGCGTGGTCTCAAATAACATTTAATGGTAACCAGAGGTACCTTACATTGAATGACATGATGAAAAATATTGTTTTGTGGGTAGTCATCGCCGTTGTGCTGATGTCTGTTTTTAATAATTTTGGTCCACAAAGTAATGATTCAGGCAGCATGGATTATTCTAGCTTTATCAGCAACGTGAAAAACGGGGCTGTAGCCAGAGTTGATATTCAGGGCAGAACCATTTCAGGTGAACTGACAGATGGTAGTAAATTCACGACATATAGTCCTGATTACGATCCCGGTTTGATTGGTGATTTATTAGATAATGGCGTCACCATCAAAGCGGAACCAGCAGAAAAAACCAGCTTACTGATGCAGATCTTTATCTCATGGTTCCCAATGCTTCTATTGATTGGTGTCTGGATTTTCTTTATGCGACAAATGCAGGGTGGTGGCGGTAAAAACCCCATGTCATTCGGTAAAAGCAAAGCGCGCATGCTTAACGAAGATCAAGTTAAAGTCACCTTCAAAGATGTCGCTGGTGTAGAAGAAGCCAAAGAAGAAGTGGCTGAACTGGTTGATTTTCTGCGCGATCCAAGCAAGTTCCAGAAACTGGGTGGTCGTATCCCTCGCGGTATTTTGATGGCCGGCTCACCAGGTACAGGTAAAACCTTACTGGCTAAAGCCATTGCAGGTGAAGCTAAAGTACCGTTTTTCTCTATTTCTGGTTCTGACTTCGTTGAAATGTTTGTTGGTGTGGGTGCGTCGCGTGTTCGTGATATGTTTGAACAAGCGAAAAAGCATGCACCATGTATCATTTTTATTGACGAAATTGATGCTGTAGGTCGTCACCGTGGCGCCGGTATGGGCGGAGGTAATGATGAACGTGAGCAAACACTTAACCAATTATTAGTAGAAATGGATGGTTTTGAAGGTAATGAAGGTGTCATCGTTATCGCGGCAACCAACCGTCCTGATGTACTTGACCCTGCATTATTACGTCCAGGCCGTTTTGACCGTCAGGTCGTGGTACCGCTGCCTGACATTCGTGGTCGTGAACAGATCCTCAATGTGCATCTGCGTAAAGTACCAGCCGCTGATGACGTCGACGCAAGAGTGATTGCTCGTGGTACACCAGGCTTTTCTGGTGCAGACTTAGCTAACTTGGTTAATGAAGCGGCATTATTCGCTGCTCGCGGTAATAAACGTCTGGTTGGCATGGAACAACTTGAATTGGCAAAAGATAAAATCATGATGGGTGCAGAACGACGCTCCATGGTGATGAATGAAAAAGAGAAAGAGTTAACGGCTTATCATGAGGCTGGCCATGCCATCATTGGTCGTTTAGTACCGGGGCATGATCCTGTCTATAAAGTCAGTATTATTCCAAGGGGTAGAGCATTGGGTGTGACGATGTTCTTACCGACAGAAGATAAATACAGTTACAGCAAACAGACCTTAGAAAGCCAAATTTCAAGTTTATATGGTGGTCGTTTAGCTGAAGAGCTTATCTTTGGTCAGGAAGCGGTGACTACCGGTGCGTCCAATGATATCCAACGTGCCACTGAGCTCGCTCATAATATGGTCACTAAATGGGGGCTTTCTGACAACATGGGACCATTGTCTTATGGTGAAGATGAAGGCGAAGTTTTCTTGGGCCGCAGTGTGACTCAGCATAAAGCGGTGTCTGATCTGACAGCGAAACAGATCGATGAAGATGTAAGACGTGTTATCAACCGTAACTATGATCGTGCAAAACAATTGCTGATTGATAATATGGATAAATTGCATACCATGGCTAAACTATTAATGAAATATGAAACCATTGATAGTGATCAGATTGATGCCATTATGGAAGGTCGTGAACCGGGTGAACCAAAAGATTGGACTGATCGTTCATCTACACCACCATCTGGTGATACAGAGTCTGATTCTTCAGAAACACCTTCTGGCAAACCAGCTGATCAGCTGCATTAAAAACCAGGAAGTAATTACGTGATTTTTGATTGCGCGGGCAAGTCCTTGGACTTGTCCGTTCCTCGTATTATGGGCATCGTAAATGTCACTCCTGATTCATTTTCAGATGGTGGCAAATTCCTTAATCGTGATGCAGCCCTCAAACAAGCTGAAAAGCTTATCGTCGAAGGCGCGGATATTCTAGATATCGGCGGTGAATCTACACGACCTGGCTCAGATATCGTGGCAGAGCAAGAAGAAATCGAACGAGTCGCACCGGTCATAGAAATGATAAGTGCGGAATTCGATATTCCTATCTCTATCGACACAATGAAGCCTGGAGTCATGAGAGCAGCGGTGAAGGCTGGTGCTGGGCTCATCAATGATGTGAATGCTTTGCGAACTGAAGGCGCACTGGCAGCCGCTGTTGAGCTAAATGTGCCAGTCTGTCTAATGCATATGCAAGGCACACCTCAAACCATGCAACATGAACCTCACTACACTGATGTGGTTGCTGAAGTGAAAGCGTTCTTGTTGGAACGCGTAGATACCTGTCTAAACGCAGGTATTAAAGCTGAACAGATCATGCTTGATCCTGGTTTTGGCTTCGGTAAACGTGCCCGCCATAATCTAAGGCTGATGAAACATTTATCCAGTCTGACGGATTTACCTTATCCGGTTTTAGTTGGCGTTTCACGTAAGTCTATAATTGGCGATATGTTAAAAGTCAGTGTAGATGAACGATTAGCGGGGAGTTTATCACTTGCTTCAATCGCGACATGGTTGGGTGCAAAGCTCATTAGAACTCACGATGTGAAAGAGACGCTCCAAGCCGTAAAATTAAGTCAGGCAGTTATGCAGGTAGAAGATTTTGACTAAACAAAGACGTTATTTTGGAACAGACGGCATCCGTGGTCGTGTTGGTGATGGTGCTGTCACGCCGGACTTTGTATTAAAACTCGGCTGGGCGGTTGGTAGAGTCCTGGCGAAAGAACGTAACAGCAGGGTCATCATTGGTAAAGATACCCGTATTTCGGGATATATGTTTGAGTCTGCCTTACAGGCTGGCCTATCTGCTGCAGGCGTTGATATTTATTTACTAGGGCCCATGCCTACTCCGGCAGTTGCTTATCTAACTCGTACTTTTCATGCTCAAGCTGGCATAGTCATCAGTGCTTCGCATAATCCTTATCATGATAATGGCATTAAGTTTTTTTCGGCGCAGGGGACAAAATTACCTGATGAAATAGAGCTGGAAATCGAGGCGATGCTGGAACAACCATTAAAAACGGTTGATTCTACCCGTTTGGGTAAAGCACATCGTATTGGTGATGCGGCAGGTCGTTATATTGAGTTTTGTAAAAGTACCATACCAAGTGGCATTGATTTAAGTGGACTAAAACTCGTTGTTGATTGTGCGCATGGTGCTACCTATCACGTTGCACCTGATGTCTTTAAAGAGTTGGGCGCTCAAGTCATTGTTATGGGCGCTGAGCCTGATGGATTTAACATCAATCTAAACTGTGGCTCGACCGAACCGCGACTTCTACAACAAGCTGTGCTTGAGAATAAAGCCGATCTGGGCCTTGCCTTAGATGGTGATGGTGACCGTATCATTATGGTCGATCATCGTGGCGAAATCGTCGATGGTGATGAATTATTATTTATCATTGCCAGAGCAAGACAACGTATTGGCGCAAGTATGCCTGATGTTGTTGGCACCCAGATGTCAAACCTTGGCTTAGAACATGCGCTGGCGAAATTCGATATGTCACTTCATCGGGCAAAAGTCGGTGATCGTTATGTCATGGAAAAACTGCAACAGGTCGGTGGTTTACTGGGTGGTGAAGCATCTGGTCACATCATTTGTCTGGACAAGACATCAACAGGCGATGGCATCGTTGCAGCACTGCAAGTGGTTGCAGAAATTCAGCAAACTAACAATAGTCTGCATGAGTTACGATCTGTCGTAACAAAATATCCTCAACATTTGATTAATGTCAGAGTCAATAAAATGATTGATCTGAATAAAAATGCTGAGATTAACCAAGCCATTGCATCGGTAGAGAAAAGACTGGGTGATGAGGGGCGGGTATTACTCAGAGCCTCAGGAACTGAACCGGTTATTCGTGTCATGGTCGAAGGCATTGATGCCACATTAACCAAACAACTGGCTGAGGAACTTGCCTCTGTAATTGAGCAGGAGCTGAAAAATTAAATGAGATGTTTTGATATTAGCTGAGTCTTATTCTGGTAATTGGTTAGCCAGAACTATTTCATACATTGCTTTATCCATAGTGGGTATGTAGTCTGATGTTTCATTTTATATTGAAAGAGAGTGTTAAGTGCGTAAACCACTAGTCGCTGGTAACTGGAAAATGAACGGCTCTAGTGAGAGTAATAAAGCACTACTTGAAGGCATACTCTCTAAAGCCGATACCTTTTCTGATATCGAAGTCGCGTTATTTCCGCCGTCTGTTTACCTGCAACAAGTACAATCTGCCCTTACAGGTACAGGTTTAGCTTGGGGGACGCAGAACCTGTCTCAGTTTGAGAAAGGGGCTTACACGGGCGAAATTTCGGCGAGCATGCTGGTAGATTTTGGCTGCAAATATGTATTAATAGGCCATTCAGAAAGACGCTGTTTATATGCTGAGTTAGACCTGGATCAATGTCTACTTGACCGTATTATCGCTGAAAAATATGAAATGGCAGTCAGAGCGGGCATTACACCAATTATATGCATTGGGGAAAGCCCTGACGAACATGCTGTTGGTCGTACCGAAGAAGTGGTGTTGCGATTACTCGATACTGTTATTGCGCATCAGGGCGTTGAAGGGCTCGCTCATACGGTTTTAGCATATGAACCGGTATGGGCTATCGGCACAGGCCGCTCAGCCACGCCAGAATGGGCGCAAGACGTACATAGTTTTATGCGACAACGTGTAGCAAAACACGATAAAGAGATAGCAAAAAATATAAGAATACTTTACGGAGGCAGCATAAAAGGTAATAATGCTGCGCCATTGTTTCTACAACCTGATATTGATGGTGGACTTGTCGGCGGGGGATCACTCGACGCCGATGAATTTGTTAAAATATGTCAGGCCGCAGTTTTAAAATTAGGTTAACAACACATGCACGCGATTATTCTCACAGTTCATATTATTGCCTGTCTTTTGCTGATTGGATTTGTTCTGATTCAGCACGGTAAAGGCGCTGATGCAGGTGCTGCATTTGGTGGCGGCGGTGGCGGTGCTTCAGGTAGTCTGTTCGGCAGTCAGGGATCAGCTTCATTTTTAAGCCGCGCCAGTGCGATCTTAGCGACTATTTTCTTTATCACCAGCCTGACACTTGCCTATTTTTCTGTGGAAACACCCGGAAAAGCAAAAAGTGTGACTGAGTCTGCGCCAACAACAGAACAAAAAGTCGATAAAACACCTGCAGATTTGCCTGAATTACCGTAGAATACGCAACCTTGATTACCCTTGCCGACGTGGTGGAATTGGTAGACACGCTATCTTGAGGGGGTAGTGCCTTCGGGTGTGCCGGTTCGACTCCGGCCGTCGGTACCATATTAAAAAGCCTGACTAATGTCAGGCTTTTTTTTGCCTATAAACTTTAGTAATAACGAAATAATAAACTTACATCAAGTGTACTAGGAATAATTGGTGAGGTCGGTAATATCTACTTCAATATATTACTTATTCGGATAAGGAATTTTTTTCATTATGAAAAATATCGTCTGGCATAAACACAAGGTAATAAAGTTAGATCGATCAAAACAAAAAAAACAAAAACCCTGTATTTTGTGGTTTACAGGCCTGAGTGGTGCAGGTAAATCTACGGTTGCAAATGCTGTAGAACAAAAGCTATTTGAGCTGGGACATCACACTTATTTACTTGATGGCGATAATGTCAGGCATGGGCTAAATAAAGATCTGGGATTTTCTGATGCTGATCGTGTTGAGAATATCAGACGAATTGGGGAAATGGCTAAGCTATTTGCTGATGCTGGTCTGATTGTCATGAGTGCTTTTATCTCACCGTTTCGCAGTGATAGGCAAATGGTTCGTGATCTTGTTGAAGAAAAAGAGTTTGTTGAAGTTTATATCTCTACACCTCTCAGTACATGCGAAGAGCGTGATCCCAAAGGTCTCTATAAAAAAGCCAGAAGTGGACAGATAAAAAATTTTACCGGCATTGATTCCGATTACGAAGTGCCACACCATCCTGAAGTAACACTCAATACAGCTGAACTCAATGTAAATGAATGCGTTGATATAGTCATTTCGTATTTAAAACAAAACGAGCTTATTTAAAGTAAAGCTAATGACAAACTTTGATGTTTTTAATGGTGATGCTGATGGGATTTGTGCGTTAGTTCAATTGCGATTAGCTAATCCCATTCGCTCTGAACTAATTACCGGGGTTAAACGAGATATAAAATTACTGAGTAGGGTCGATGTAGAAAAAGCCTCCCAAGTAACAGTATTAGATGTTTCAATGCAAAAAAATCATGATGCACTGCTGAATCTGCTATTACATGATGTCGATGTGTTTTATGCCGATCATCACAACCCAGGAGAGCAAATAAGTCATCCTCGTTTACAAGCACTGATTGATATGCATCCCAATAAATGTACTGCGTTGATAATCAATGAGTACTTAAATAATGCCTATGAATTATGGGCGATAACGGCGGCTTTTGGTGACAATCTCACAAGTGTTGCTGAAAATTATGCAAAAAAAATCCATCTTGATGAAAGTAAAATAATTAAACTCAAAACCTTGGGGCAGCATATTAATTACAATGGCTATGGTGCCAGTATTGATGATTTATTCTTCGCGCCTGATGAGTTGTATTCGTGTTGTGTTAACTACCGCTCACCTCTAGATTTTATTGATGACAATGCTGAGATAATTGAGACTCTGGACTCAGGCTACAACTCAGATTTGGCACAGGCAAAACAACAAAAGCTAAGCTATGAAAATGAGATGGTGGGAGTAATCACACTACCTGATGATAAATGGGCAAGGCGTATTAGTGGTACCTATAGTAATTATTTAAGCAATCAATTTCCTTCGCGGGCACATTTAATTCTCACTGAAATACCTGATTCATCTGCTTATGTGGTAAGCATAAGAGCACCCAAAATACGTCAAGAAGGAGCTGATTATATTGCAGGCCAATTTGACACTGGTGGAGGCAGGAAAGCTGCCGCGGGTATTAATTTCTTGAATGAAGATGAGTTACCAAGATTAATATCTCTCATAGAAAATTACTATAACTAGTCTCTATGAGAGCTAATTGAGTTAAACCCTGTTTCACCAGACAAATATACCAAAACTCAAACCAATCACTATCATGAGATAAGCGCTGATGGTTATCCATACTCCTCTTGCATGAGAGTAAAATTTTGACCTATGTTTTAAACATTGTTTATCTATCAACAGATACATTATTGCACTAAGTAAATAACCAATTAGGATCGCTAGAACTATACTGTAAAGCGTACCTCTGAAGCCGAAAATACCTGAGATACTGTTAGCAGCAAAGACGCCTATCCAATGGTTTAAATATAGGGGATAGGATATTCCTCCTAAGAATTCCCCGAAATCACTTTTCTCACCTTTAATAGCTAATAATAAAATGAGAGATATAGAAAATGCTGGGGAAAAATATTGATAATTACTATAGATTATTCCAAAAGTACTAGTGACCAAAATAGCAAAAAGAATAAATTTGACGAACGGTTTCTCATAGAAATTACCATATTTGTATGCACAAATCGCAGCAAATACACCAAGAAATATGGGGGCATAAAGATGTTGATGCCAAGCAATGACCGACAATAGTGCCCAAGTGATGGGGTGGCGACCAAATTTGCCAATTAGAACTAGTAAAATTGGTGCAAATAAATAGAACTGTTCTTCAGCATTGACACTCCAAAAATGATTTCCGGTTCCATCCAGAGGCATCATATCTTTGTATTCGAGTAGCTGCGGCGGTCCAAAGATATTATAGACAAAGGTGAGTTTGTATAGGATGAACTCAAACCATTTAATATTAACCGGATCTTTTAATAGACTAACAAGAATGATTAGTGATAGAGCAGCAAAATAAGGAATCCATATTCTGATTGCTCTATTGAAATAAAATCGAGGTAAGTCTTCCGTTTTACTTCTCAGTAAAATCCCCCCTATCAACCAACCACTCAAAGCAAAGAAAACATCAACAGCGATACTTCCACTTGGATCCCAATTGATTAGGCCATCATGGTAAAACATTACGATACTTGCAGCGATAAATCTTACATAGTCAAAATACGGATAATATGTTTTAAGTTTGGGATTTGTTCTCATTTATAAGTTCTTTATACTGTAATGATATGGAAGATGTAACTCGTCTAATAGTATTTAGATAAACAATTAGATGATACAACAAGTGACCAGCCAGAAAAGATTCAATATTTTGATATCAATACTCTGACGTAATTACTGTATTATTGCCAGCAGAATCTGGAATTGGAAAGGAACAAATGGCTCAAGGCAGGATCAGACAATACGATGCAAAAATTAATGCGATATCACGCCTGATTGATAGTGGCATTATCCTGCTTACCTTTTTGGCCTTATTTGATATTTTTAAGGCGGGATGGGATGTCCTTTACATATGGAGCCTCTTATTCGCTATTTTATTGTTTAATTTCTTTGCCGAATCTCAAGATGCCTATCGTTCATGGCGAGGTACTGCATTGCGAGAAGAAGTCTCGGCAGTTATGTTTTCATGGTTTACCAGTGTTTTCATTCTAGTAATGATTGATATCTTTTTCATTCACTCTGGTAGTTATCTTGATAGCTTTGTTTTTTTATGGTTTTTATTGACGCCAATTGAATTAATTTCCTGGCATGCCATTGTAAGAACATCATTGGCAATCCTCCGTGCACGTGGTGTAAATACCAGAAACGTTGCTATCGTTGGTGAAACAACATTAGGTAAACGCCTGGAGCGTGCATTTAATGAAATGGACTGGTCAGGATTCAGATTGGTCGGTTATTACGATGACCGATCACAAAAACGTGTTGAAACAGAGCCTAACTTAGTCGTCACCAACAAAAACGTGGGTGACTTCAACCAGCTGATTGAAGACTGTAAAGCAGGCAAAGTGGATACGGTATACATTACCCTTGCTATGTCAGCCGAGCATAGAATACGGCATATAACTGAGCTATTGGCAGATAGCACGGCATCAGTATACTTAGTACCAGACTTGTTCACGTTCAATCTTCTCAATTCACGTTGGGTGGATTATCAGGGCATCACGGCTATTTCAGTTTATGAAACGCCCTTTGCTGGTATCGACAGTATATTGAAACGATTAGAGGATATTATTCTCAGTATTATTATCCTGGCAATTATCGCTATACCCATGTTAATTATTGCAGCTGGGGTGAAGTTCACATCTAAAGGTCCTGTATTTTTCAAACAGACACGTTATGGCGTGGATGGTGAAAAAATTAAAGTATGGAAATTCCGTACAATGACTGTCACGGAAGATGGTGAAAAGGTCACACAAGCTCAGAAGAATGACAGCCGAATTACCCCTTTTGGTGGTTTCCTGCGTAGAACGTCTCTTGACGAGCTTCCACAATTTTTTAATTCTCTGGGTGGGTCGATGTCCATCGTTGGTCCACGGCCACATGCTGTAGCACATAATGAGCAATATCGTGCACAGATTCAGGGATATATGCTGAGACATAAAGTTAAACCGGGCATTACCGGATTAGCACAAATTAATGGTTTTAGAGGGGAAACAGATACGTTGGATAAAATGCAGGGACGTGTGCATTATGATCTCAAATATATTCAGAACTGGTCGCTATTACTAGATCTTGAGATTATTTTTTTAACACTGTTCAAAGGGTTTGTCGGTAAAAACGCCTACTAATTGTCTGTTTAGTTTTAATTAGTAATGTTACTTACTAAATATACTTGTTACTTACCTTGAGACACAGTATCATATCCATACTGTTAAGGTATCGGTGTAAAGCATATACACTAGATAATACTAGTTATCTTAAATATCTTAATAGCAATCAGAACAATAGACATCAACGGTGATGGCTTTGTAGCAAGATCATAATATGGTCTTACACAATGTCGGCGTGTTTGATGTTGTGTAATTAAAGCCAAACTCGCTGTGAGGCGGGGTCGGAAAGCCACAGATCTTTAAATCTACATTTAAAGATGGCTGGGTTGCATTGCTTGTTTTTTCGAATTCTTATGCATAAGGAAATTATTATGAAAAAAGCGATGCTATTTATCGTAGCTTTATTGTTTTCAGTAAGTGTTAACGCAGCGACGTTATCTCTGACTGAAGCTGGTTCAACTATCGCAAGTCAAAGTGCTGATGTTACCTCTGGGTCTGTTGTGTTAGGTAGTGGTACTGTTTCTTCAAAAAGTACTTGGAGTTCAGCATTTTCACTCACAACTGATACAGATACACCTGTTGTAATCGCATGGTCATTTAACCCTGCAATTAAAGGTGCAACATTAGTTTTTGGTACATTGGGTGACACTGTGTCATATGCAATTACTGAAGACTTCAGCTTCACAGCTATGTTGACAGCAGGTACTAGCTACATCCTGAGTATCATTGATGCGACATCAGGCGTAGTTAAATATGACGTTTCAGTATCTGCAGTACCTGTTCCAGCTGCATTATTCTTGTTTGCCCCTGCTTTATTAGGCTTTTTGGGTCTGCGTAGAAAAACAGCTGTTGCAGCATAAAAACAATGTTTTTGATAAAAAAGGGAGCTTAGGCTCCCTTTTTTATATCCATTAGCGAATTGATTTTAAATTCCAATAGCAAAATTGTACCAAGGTACAATAGACACGGGTGGACAATGCTCCATATCATTCACTCATCTGAAAAAGTCAGATAGGTGATTATCATATCTTATGGATATGGTAATTTAACAAAAGCCAAACTCGTCGTGAGGCGGGGTCGGAAAGCCACAGATCTTTAATTTAAAGATGGCTGGGTTGCATTGCTTGTTTTTTCAACTTATGCATAAGGAAGTTTATTATGAAAAAGGCGATGCTATTTTTAGTAGCTCTCATGTTTTCGGTTGGTGTCAATGCTGCAACATTGACTCTTACTGGTATCGGATCAAGTGGCGCAACACAATCTGTTGATGTAAATAACAACAGTACTGTACTCGCTGGTGGTACTGTAGGTGAGGTTGGTAACTGGTATTCACAATTTGATCTTACCTCTGATACAGCTACCAACGTGAAAATTGAATGGTCTTTCAATCCATTCACAGCTTTAACAGGCGCAACAGTAAAATTCGGAGAAATCACCGGCCCTAACGGCAGTTACTTACCAGGTGCACAAACCTTTGTTATCACTGGTGATTTTAGTTTCACTGCATTTTTAGCTGCGAACGTTTTCTACGGTTTAGATATTATTGATGCTGCATCTAACATTTTGAAATATGATGTATCAGTATCTGCTGTACCAGTACCAGCCGCATTATTCTTGTTTGCTCCGGCCTTATTAGGTTTCTTAGGGCTTAGAAGAAAATCAGCAGTTGCTGCATAAGAACTAAGATTTAAGTTAACAGTAACTTAACTGTTACAAATTGAAAGGGAGCAAAAGCTCCCTTTTTTTTTGAAAAATAGAGTGTTAATATCAATTTTGAATGTTAATTATAGATAAGGATTTTCCCTCATGCTTAAGCGCTTCCTTGTACTTTTTGTTGCACTTTTTTCTCTATTTTCTTCAACGACGTTTGCTGCAGAACGCTATTTATTGAATTCAGGCGACGTCTTAGACATTTCAGTATGGAATGAAGAGTCTTTGCAAAAACAAGTAACGGTCCTGCCTGATGGAGTTATCACCTTTCCTTTAGCAGGCGAAGTTGTCGCTAAAGAAAAAACGGTGGCAGAAGTTGAAGAAGAATTAACTAAAAAACTCAGTGAATACCTGGCAGATCCGGTTGTTACGGTCTCTGTCACAAATGTTGAAGGTAATAGAGTTCATATTTTAGGGAAAGTACTCAACCCAGGCTCTTTTGTGATGAATCAACCGTTAGACGCCATGCAAGCGCTAAGTTTAGCCGGTGGTTTATCGCCTTATGCAGAAGAAAACAACATTATCGTGCTTCGCAGAGATGGGGCTAAGCAACAAGTCTTACCCGTGAAATATGCAGAGATAAAAAAAGGCAAAGCACTAAATACCAACATTACATTGGAAAGTGGCGACGTTATTATCGTACCTTAAGCAAAATAGCCGAGACACATGTCCATGAGAAAATATATTCCGCTATTATTGCCTTGCCTGCTGATAAATACAGCATCAGCAGCAGAATGGGTATTTAATGCACAGGCTGATCCTAAGTTTAAATATGACGATAATGAGCTACTTCGTGAAGATAGATTAGATGATTTCAGTTTAAATATTGATCCTACACTAAGCTTAACGCGATCATTAGAAAACTCAACATCAGAAGTTCGTTTAGGTTATAGAATAAGCAGATATCAAGATCTAAAAGACCTCGATAAAGAAAATCCCTTCGCCAGTTTTAGTACCTCTTATGCTAATGAGAGAAGTACCTATGGTCTCAATTTAAATTATGCAGAACGTGAATCACGCGATATTGCAGAAGAAGATACGGCCGATTTTAGTAACACATCCACCACAATTACGAAAAGTATCTCGCCATCATATAGCTACAGATTGACGGAATTAGACACAATAAGTTCTAGCTTCTCATACCAAACTCGAAAACAGTCAGATTCAGGAAGCAATAACACTATACTGGGTTCATCGTCTAACCTAACAGATAATGAAACGGCTAGTCTTAACCTGGCCTGGCAACATCAATATACAGAACGGTTAAACGCGGGTTTGTCAGTCAGTTATGTTAACTATCAAGCTGAGTCTGACAGACTGGATAATGAATACGACTCTTACTCATTAGGACTCACAAGTGAATATCAATTGTCTGAACTTTGGTCAGTAAATGGTTTATTGGGTGCACGTTATTTGGATAGCGAAAATAACCCTGCAATTGGTCCGCAAACATCTGATCAAAGTTCAGGTTTAAATTACTCAATCAGTACAACAAGAGAAGATGAGTTAAATAGTTACACATTTTCAGCAAGTCGCTCATTAACGCCATCAAGTGAAGGTGATGTAAATGAACAGGATGCCTATACGTTCACATATCGGAGGAGCTTTACCGAGAAAGTTTCTGGAAGTTTATCAGCAAGCTATCGTAAATATCGCAGCGCCGATGATTTAGATAGTACAGAGACAAAATACATTGATTTTTCACCCAGTCTATCGTGGAAACTAGCTGAAGACTGGGCACTTGTTTTTTCATACCGATATCGTAGTGTTGATGAGTCAGATGGCAAGGATGTCGACAGCAATGCGCTTTCATTCAACATCGACTACAATTGGGATGGAATTCGTTTTTCTCGCTAAATCTACAGCAAAGAGCAATAATAAATGGAAGAAGAAGTAAAAGGCTTAGGGGATTATCTTAATCTTCTCTGGCGCAGGAAGATTTGGGTTATTATTCCTGCTACGTTGTTAGCCATAGCGACATTTATAGTGGTATTTTCACTCCCTGCCACCTATAAATCTCAGGGCACCATCCTGATTGAATCACAAGAAATTCCAAATGATTTAGTTCGTTCAACCGTCACAAGTTATGCTGACCAACGTATCGAAGTCATCAAACAACGATTGATGACGACTTCCAGAGTGATGGAGATGGTCAGTAAATATGATCTATACAGGCCTGAACGTCAAAAAACGGCAGCTACTTCTACTATTGTAGAGTTGTTTAAGTCCAATGTCAGTGTGGATTTAGTCCAGGCGAATGTTACTGATCCAGTGAGTGGTCGTGCTAAAAGAGCCAGTATCGCTTTTACCGTCTCGTTTATGGATAAATCGCCCCAAAAAGCACAACAGGTCGCGAATGAGCTGGTTACTGAGTTTTTGAATGAAAACGTCAAAGCCCGAACAGATCGTGCGGCAGAAACGAAAGACTTCCTGAAAGAAGAAGGGGATAAGTTTCAGGCAAAGGTGCGTGAACTGGAAAAACAAATTGCAGAATTTAAAGACCGCTACAGTGGCAGCTTACCAGAGTTATTACAGTACAACCTTTCAATGATTCAAAGATTAGGAGATGAACAAACCTCCAATCAAAACGAAATATTACTATTAAAAGATCAAATCACGACTCTGAGTTTGCAACTTTCAACTGTCCCGATGTATTTGCCTTTAGGTGTGACAGCAAGCAGTTCGAATGAACCAAGCAGTTCTGAAGTGAGGCTAGAACAATTAAGAATTGAATATAGCACCTTATTATCAAAGTATGAGCCAACTCATCCTGATGTGGTAAGAGTCAAGCGACAAATTGATGCGTTAGAAAAAGAATTAGGTGTCACGGGCAATGATGCTCAAGTGATTCAGACTGAATTAGAACAGGCTAAAACGGAGTTGAATACTCTAAGTGAAAAATATGCTGATAGTCATCCTGATATAAAAGCGCAAAAAAATAAAATTGCCAGTCTTGAGGAGCGCCTTAAAAAAGCAGATAGTCAGCCTGCTGAAACAAAATCATCTAATGACCGATTGAACCCAGCCTATGTACAGCTTAAGTCAAAAATTGACTCTACTGAGAATGAGGTGTCTAGGCTTCGTAGCAGGCAAGAAGAAATTAAAACCAAACTGGCCGAGTTTGAGCGTCGGGTATCTGAAACATACCAAGTACAACGCGCTTATGATGAGCTGACACGTGATCATGAGAATACTGTCGCAAAATATCGTGAGTTACGCTCTAAGCAGTTACAGGCTGAGCTGGCTCAAAATCTTGAGTCTGAAAATAAAGGTGAAAGCTTTACCTTGATTGAACCTCCTGCGGTTCCATCAAAAGCCGAAAAGCCCAACAGACCAAAATTGTTAGTGTTGGGATTAGGCGCATCAGTAGGTGTAGGGCTTGGGTTGGCATTTTTAGTTGAGATGTTTTTTGGTGGTGTCAGAGGCTACACACAGGTGGCCCATATAGTGGGGAAATCGCCACTTGTTGTGATTCCGATGATTACGACCACCAGAGAGCTTGCTCGTAGGAAAACATTAAGAAACCGCTGGATTATAGTGGCTATCATCCTCACGATAATTTCAATCATTGCAATACATTTTTATGTCATTAATCTCGAAGTGCTCTGGTATCGGTTGATGCGTAAAGTCAGCTTGCTGTAATCGTGACGTTATACTTCTGAGTAGGAAATAAGAATGGATAGAATTCAAAAAGCCTTAGATAAAGCCAAGCAGAAGCATGCGGGGATCGAGGTCGAACCAGATAACACAGTCATTCAAACGGAGACACAGGAAAAGACATCTTTTCCCGAAGATCCGCTAGCGCCACCTCTACAGAATATTGAATATACGCAAACAAAAGTCGTTAAAACGCCTCAAAGTGTTTTAGAAAACAATAGAGTCATCGCTGGACATTACAATAATCCACAATCCGCTGTCTTCAGGATGTTGCGTACCCAGGTTTTGCAGAAAATGCGTCAGAATGATTGGCAGACAATAGCCATTACTTCCCCCACTGCGGGAGAGGGTAAATCATTGGTTTCAGCTAACCTTGCTGTAGCAATTGCCATGGAGTTAAACCAGACAGTCTTGCTGGTAGATATGGATTTAAGAAATCCTTCCATTGCCAGCTATTTTGGCTTAAATGTGGAAGCGGGCTTAAAAGAATACCTGGAAGACGATTTGTACCTCCATCATGTTCTGGTCAACCCTGGAATAGAAAGACTGGTTATCCTACCTGGTATGGGAAGGGCTGAAGACTCTGCCGAGTTATTGTCCAGTCCGAAAATGGCCTCGTTAGTGAAAGATATTAAGTCACAATACAATTCACGTTTGATTATTTTTGATGTACCCCCTCTATTACAAACGGATGATGTATTAATGTCCTCAAACTATTTTGACTGCACATTGTTAGTACTGGAAGACGGTAAAAACAATGAAGAGAACATCAAAAAGTCATTGCAGCTTTTAGAGGGCACGCACCTAGTCGGTACTGTTCTTAACAAGGCAGAAACACATCCAACCCATCAGAATTATTGATTCATGTATACAGAACATTTTGGTCTGAACTTCAAGCCATTTAACCTGGTACCCGACCCTAAGTTTTTATATCTTAGCCCAGTACATAAAAAAGCTCTGACCATGTTGGAATATGGCTTGATGAGTCAGGCTGGCTTTACTGTGGTCACCGGTGAAATTGGTGCAGGGAAAACAACCTTAGTGCGCTCCTTGTTAAACAAATTGGATGACGAATATCTCATTGGGCTGATCAATAATACCAGTGAGTCTTTCGGACAATTAATGGAATGGGTGCTTGATGCTCTGGAGATCCCCTCATCTGCTACTGATAACGCCGGGCGTTATCGTGACTATGTCGACTTTGTTATTGAACAACACGCTAAAGGTAAAAAAATTGTTCTGATCGTTGATGAAGCACAAAACCTATCGGTTAAAGCACTAGAAGAGCTAAGGCTACTATCAAATGTGAATATCGATGCTGATATTTTTATGCAATTGGTATTAACGGGCCAGCCTGAGCTCAGTGATAAATTAAACCTACCTGAACTTGAACAGTTCGCACAGAGAATTGGTGTTGAGTATCACTTGAGAGCTTTAAGTTATCCTGAAACGCAAAAATATATTGAGCATAGGATGGAAGTTGCTGGCGCTGATCACAAAATTTTTACCAATGAAGCCTGTGCTGCCATTTTTTGTTATAGCGAAGGTGTTCCAAGACGTATTAATAACTTATGTGATTTTGCTTTGGTCTATGCATTTGCTGACGACTCTAAAGAGGTGAACGTCAATACGGTGATTGACATGATCAAAGACAAGCGATCATCTACGATTATTAAAATGAAAGAAAGCCAAAACCCTGATGTTAAACGTGTTCGTAGTTGGCTTTTAGAGCTTTACAATATACATTTAGTCTAATGTCTGACCATGTGTGAAATAGATCACATATAACAGTAACTAAGCACGATAAATTATCACTGTAGTTAAAAAAACTTTCTGCCCCCCAGAGAGTTTTTTAGCCCGGTGGTGACACCGGGCTTTTTTTGAATTGAAGCTCGAACTTAATATCCATTATGTGATGGTGAGATTATTAATAACCAGTTTTATTTTTACAATAAGAACTTCTTTGCGGATATATAAATAATGCTTCAAGTCGACATTGGCGTTTTTGTTCATAACGAAGAGAAAAATATTATTCGGATGATTCATGAGTTATCTGAACAAGATATTTTAGAAGATAAGCATTTTTCTGTACGTGTTACTTTCTTGGCAAATGGCTGTAACGATAATTCTGTTCCAATAGCGATTAACTTAATTGAAAAGCTTGGTTTGAATGAAACCCTTCAAGTATTAAATTTTGACGAGGGAGGGAAGTCCAGAACTTGGAATAAATTTGTACATGAAGTAAGCAGAAAAGATAGTGACTATCTCATCTTTGCTGATTGTGATATCTATTTTACCCGAAGTGATGTTCTGTCAGCACTTGTTAGAAAGCTCGAGTCTGATAGTGAATTAAAAGCAGTCAGTAGTCGACCAGTAAAAGATCTTGCTATAACAGAGCAGCATTTATCCCTGCTTGATAAAATTATTTTATCTTCCGGGGGAGCTTTAAATGACTGGCGACACTCAATTTGTGGTCAGTTGTACATTACAAAGGCTATTGTGGCAAAAAGTGTTTATATGCCAATCGGTTTGCCTGTTGAAGATGGATATATGAGAGCAATGATCCTCACTGATGGATTAAAGGCCGAAGAAGACACAACAAAGATTGATGGTGATGAAAATATTTTTCATGTTTACGAGTCAGAGAGAACAATAGGAGCTCTCATAAAACATCAATCAAGAATCGTTATTGGCAGTGCTATCAATGCTGTTATATATAAACACCTTAGATCGTTTAAAGCTTCTGAAAGACAAGAAATATTAAAACAAGCAAGTATGGATGAGCTTTGGCTGCAATCGCTAATTAAATCTGAATTACCAACTTGGCCATTTGCGTGGGTGCCTTTTTCTTTTTTAACCAAAAGATTACGCCGAGCTTTGGAACAACCGACGCTTATAAATACTCCAAAAAAAATAATAACGCTCTTATTCGGACTTATATTCGATGCCGTGGTTTATTTTCTTTCTCAGTATAAAATGGCCAGGGGCAATGGTGTTGGATATTGGTAAAGATTTGTTATTAAAAGTGTCGATAGGATCACTAATTTTTATTGTTGATACACATAATATTGACGATAAGCTTAGTACTCAATCACTGAGTCAAGCAATGTAGTGTGGGGGGGAATTATGAAACACTATCTTACAACAGTTTTTGTTATTACTTTATTAGCCTTATCATCACCAAGTTTTGCGACTGACTATTATGTCTGTGATTCTGGTGGAGACGATGGTAACTTTGGAACAACGGTCGACAAACCATTTAAAACTTTTAGTAAAGCTTCCGAAATTATTCGTTTAAAAATGAAGGGAGGCGATACCTTATCCTTTTGTCGCGGGGGTAAGTTCGAAGTTACTGAGTATAAACCATTTGACTTATATAAGGTGTCAGCTGATATTCCCGGGGAAATAAAAGATTATTATCCACCGGGTTCTAGTACTGAGGCTCCGCTGCCTATCATTTACAATAACTCAGGTGGTGCACTTTATTTTGGTAACAGAAATTATGAAAAACCTAATGGAGGTATCATTGTAAGAAATTTATATTTATTAGGTAATGGTGATGGCGTTGGAGTCTTCTTCTATAATGGCTTTACTGATGCTGTTTTTGATAACGTGATTATTGATGGTTTTAGCGTTGGATTCAGTTTAGGGGGAGGAAGCAGACTCAGTAATAATATAATAATAAAAAATTCACAAATATTAAATAATCACTTACAAGGTTTGCTGGGCGGAGCTAACAACCTAAGTTTGATAAATAATCAATTTGTGAA
This sequence comes from Methylophaga sp. F-2, assembly GCF_056859315.1. Classification (NCBI taxonomy): domain Bacteria; kingdom Pseudomonadati; phylum Pseudomonadota; class Gammaproteobacteria; order Thiotrichales; family Piscirickettsiaceae; genus Methylophaga; species Methylophaga sp. F-2. The sequence continues at coordinate 222,337 of NZ_JBSXOF010000018.1, read as the reverse complement.
TAATGGCTTTGGCGGCGCTAAAGAATCTTTCCTTTATCATAATATCTATTTGAATGATCCTTCAGCAACTTTAGAGCCAATCCAACAAATAAAAAATGTCAAGATCATTGATAATTATCTCACTCAGTCTGCTATGGATAATGGTCAGTGTGGCGGTGCTTCTTTAGCTATTCACGGACGCGTCGACAATATAATTATCAAAGGTAATGTTGTTGAGGAAGGTGTCGGTAAGGCTAATAAATATTGCTATGGTATTGGCCTGGGTACTGGATATTCGCGAGGTGAGTACTTTAGAAATGCTGTAGTCGAAGATAATATAATAAAAAATGTCGGTGGCATAGGTCTGGCTGGCGGGGCTATCCAGAACTCAGTCTTCAGGAATAATGACATCATTGATGAAGGCGGAGCTGTATTATACGGAATAGCCGTGCCAGATAAGCCTGATAAATTGCCTGATGCAATTACTGAAAATATTGAAATTACAGGAAATAATGTTGCTCTTTCTAATCCTTCTGGAATCGGTATAAGAATTGGGGGGATAAACCCAATATCAACACTTTCCAACCATATATACATGATTCAAGATAGTGCTGCAAAATGTTTCAAAGATATTGATATTAATAGCATTGTTACTGATTTTTCAGCCAATTCCTGTTTTTTGCAGCAAAGCATTGTGATTAAAGATGCTAATGAACAGAATCTTACTCCTGTTGCTGAAGCAATAGAAAAGACGGTTGAAGAACAAAAAACTTCAGAGCGTACTATTACTAGCGGTCAAGTAAGTAATGTTAGTGATCCAAATGCTAAAGTTAGAATATCTGATTCTTATGATAGGCATAGTCCATCAAACACTGGAACTTCTGGAACGGTTTCTTCAACAATTAGTTCAAGTTCAAGTTCAAGTTCAAGTTCAAGTTCAAGTTCAAGTTCAAGTTCAAGTTCAAGTTCAAGTTCAAGTTCAAGTTCAAGTTCAAGTTCAAGTTCAAGTTCAAGTTCAAGTTCAAGTTCAAGTTCAAGTTCAAGTGATCCATACTCAAGATATAGAGACACTAACAATGTAGAAAGCACAGCAACGGTTTTGTCTAATGAAGTTGAAATAACAACAGAAGAGACAACTCTGAGCCCATCTATAGTAGATGGTCGTTATGACAGAGGGAGTGGGGCAAAAAGCACAATTAAAAGTGTGACGATTGGGGATGTTCTAGAAGCTACAAGAGAAGACAAAGCTGATGTCGATGTTTCTACCTGTAGGGCATATTCTAGAGGTGTATGTCTAATGCGTTAGTTTCTTATGTTTTACCTTGAATAAGATTAGAAAAATGCCCACATGAATTTGTGGGCATTTTTATTTAGTTAATTACTAGAAAGATTCTTTTTCAGTTTTATTCCACGGTTTTTCAGTCACTATAAATAGAATGTAAAGTGGGTCCACCTTTGTTACTTTCACAAGGTGCCAAAAAAACTTTGCAACTTCGTTTGGCCTATATGATAGGTGATAATAGAATGTAGAGAACCAGTATCGGTATCTATGCTTTTTTAGCCTTTTATCTAATAATTTAGATACTTCATAAGAATTTGAGAATTCATTTTTTAACTTTCTTATAAGTTTAAGGGCATAGTAATGTAGTTTTCTTCCATTCTTGGTTATGGAATTCTCAACTGGCCGATATGTTGCGTAACCTCCTTTAGTTCTGACTACTTGACCTTTATTTAGAATAATTCTTATACGTAATATAGAGTCAGCAAAAGCTCTCATCTCCTCATCATAGCCTCCTAATTTTTTTACAGTTGAAGTACGATACATCTCACATGCTGGAAAGGGAGGTGGGGAGAGAAGGAATAGTTCTAATGGGGTGGATGGCTTTTCAGGCCAGTTCGACTTTTTTATTGTGCCGTTAATGCTTGCCGCACTGGTAGAATCAGCACAACTTATATCAATATTTTCGTATTGTTTAAATGTTTTTACATGCTGCTCTATAATGTCATTTGACAGCCAATCATCTGAGTCTAGAAAAACCAGTAGTTCTCCTTTTGATGCCTGAATGCCTCTGTTCCGCGCAGCACTAACCCCAAGGTTTTTTTGTTTTATGAGAGAAATTTTTGGTAAATAGCTTTCGACTACTCTAACCGAGTTATCTGAAGAACCATCATCTATGACGATGATTTCAATATTCTGATATGTTTGTGTCAAACAACTATCTATAGCTTGCGAAATATACTTCTCTCTGTTGTAGCATGGGATAATAATACTGACTAAAGGTAGGTTTTGCATAAGGGAGTTTCTCGCACTAGAAAATTGATTGTTAAAAGTTCTTTTAATTCTGGAATGTCTGTTTTTATCTGCTCTTAAATTTGTATATATACTGATATCTAGAACTAGCACCATTCTTCTATTGGATTTAAATGTAAATGACCGGTATTGAAATCAGCAAGAAAATCATCATTATAAACTCAATAAGTTCAGCTCTAGCGCTGCTTATAAATATGTCGGTGCTGATTTGGCTTCAACAATACCTTTTAAATCATATTTCAGCTAGTGAATATAGCCTGATCCCTATAGTGTTGTCAGCAATGGCATTTGCACCGCTTTTAACTACTGTCTTGACAGGTGGACTGTCAAGGTTTGTTACGGCGGCTTATGCTAAAGGTGATTTGGAGCAGGTAAGTACGATATGTTCGACCATGTTTCCCATATTGTTACTGGCTGGGGTATTCTTTCTTTCAGTGGGTTGCTGGGTTGCTTGGCATATTGATTCTTTTCTTAAGATAAGTCCTGAATATTTAACAGACGCCAAGCTAATGCTTGCACTAATGGTTTTTTCAACTGCCATTAGGCTTCCTTTATCTACTTTTTTGTCTGGCTTTATGGTTAGACAGAAACTAGTTTGGCAAGACTTGATAGATATTACATGTAATGTTTTTCGAATTATTTTGCTATTTATTCTTCTATTTGGTCTAAGCACGAAAGCTTTATGGGTTACCGTTGCATTAGTTTGTAGTGAACTTTTAAATTTGGCTATTTCCACCCCTATTTCTTTAAAGTTGTTACCGGCGCAAAAAGTTTCGTGGAAAAAGTTCAAAAAAACTCTAGCTAGAGAGATTACGTCCTTTGGTAGTTGGTGGTTTATTGGTAGTCTCGCTGATGTAATAAAAAAAGCGATGGATCCATTAATTCTCAACCGTTTTTCGACAGCTGTAGAGGTGACTATATTTTATGTGGCTGACTTGGTCCCCAGAACCATGATCCAAATTCTTACACCGATTAGTAAACCATTCTTCCCTGTGCTCGCAGGGATGGTCGCTACAGAAGATTATACAAGATTGAGAAATACCTACACCAGGACATCTCGATACCATACTTGGGTTGTTTTAATGATAGCTATTCCTGCAATGAGTTTTAGTACTGAACTAATGCATCTCTATCTGAATGGTAAATATGATGATGCGGGTGGAGTAATGAGCATTCTATTGGGTGTAAGTATAATGAATGCATTAAATGCATTAGGCTCTGCTGTTGCTCTAGCTTCTGGTGATATGAGGGGGCTGTCCCTTCGAGTAATAATTATTCAAGCCACAAATTTGCTTTTGACTTTTCTTTTCGTTGTGTATTTTGAGCAAGGCGCTTATGGTTCAGCTTATGCGTCCATTATTGCTGTGGTGATACTTGACATAGCATTAAAATGGCCTTTTTGTCGTAGACTCGCGCATACTCCTTTTTTATATTGGTTCAAAGAGACTGTATTACCTACTTTTGTTCCAGCAATTCCAAGCTTTATTTTTTGCTTAATTGTTAAGTTATTTATCGATATTAATAGTTGGTTTATGCTTTTAACAGTTTCAGCAATAAGCGCTATTATCTATATTTGTTTTATAGTTCAATATGGATTGAGAGAACAAGATAAGGTTGATTTATCGCGTTTGTCAGATGTGGCAAGAGTACCATTACCTCTTAGGAGATTACTTAAGCATCTAGCAAGTTAATTACTAAATATAATTTAAAGAAGAAGCTATTAAGGATGAAAACTGAACAAAAAAGTGTATTAGCTTATTTGCCACATCATGTGAAGTCTTATGGGATTGGTTATGCTGCTCATTCAATTGCTATGAGGATGAATTCAAACTCCTTAGTTTCAGAACTATTATCAGTTAAGTCAGATTTTGCCCAGCTTGATAGACATGTTAAGGAATCATATCCAATTAATTGGTTATATAAGTTAGCTGTTCGATTTCACGACGAGCAGCATTTAATAAAAAAGTCCGAGCGTATATTAAGAAAAATTTCTGATAATTATTCCGTATTGCATTTGTGGCCAGGAAGTTCATTAGAAACGGTTAAATATATAAAAAATAATGGTGTTAAGTTAATAATAGAAAATATCAATTGTCATCATAAATCCTCAATTTCTATATTAAATGATGAATATAAACGGATAGGACTGGATGACAGCTATAATATCCCTGAGTCGAAATTAATATCCGAAAACGCTATTTTAGATCATGCAGACTTTATTTTTAGTCCTAGTCCGCAAGTGACAAAATCTCTTGTGGAGGCTGGCATTTCTCTTGAAAAGATATTAAGCACTTCTTATGGGCTTGATACTGATGACTTAGTATCAACAGTTGGAATAGAGAGTAAAAGCCATAATGAGTTCACAGCACTATTTGTGGGTAGTGTTATTCCTAGAAAAGGGGTTCACCTTCTTCTGGAATACTGGCAAGCATCTAAGATTAAAGGAAAACTGAAGATTATAGGTAAAGTTGATAGCGTTATGAAGCCTATCCTAGCAAAATATGAAACTGATCCATCAATAGAGTTTATATCTTTTACGAACGATTTAAAATCTCATTACTCAACTGCCGATGTGTTTCTTATGCCAAGCTTAGAAGAGGGAAGCCCACTTGTGACTTATTTAGCGATAGGGGCTGGGGTACCATGCTTAGTTTCCCCTATGGCTGGCGAAGGTATCATTAGAGAAAATATCGAAGGTTATATTATCGAGCCTCATAATAAGTTAGGTTGGATAGATAAATTGCAAACGATCTATGAAGATAGACAAATAAGAGTTAATTTAGCACTTGCTGCTAGGCAGCGGGCTCAAGAGTTTTTATGGACCAATGTAGCAGCTAAGAGAGCTCAGCAAATTCTAACTAAAGTGATAAGCTAATTGTGAATGTTTTAATATTGGGTGGGACAGGTTTTCTTGGGAGCCATGTAACTGATGCCATCGTTGCCCAGGGACATAATGTTCGTTTATTTGATAAATCAGTTATCGAACGCGGTGATGTAGAATTTATTAACGCCGATTTCTCAGACAGAATGGCTTTATCAGAAGCATTGATAGGTATTGATGTCGTCATTCATATGATCAGTACATCGGTGCCAAGTACATCTAATCATGATCCAATTAGTGATATAAATGGTAACTTAGTAAACACTGTAAATCTTTTGGACTTGATGCGGCAGTCAGATGTATCCAATCTTGTCTATTTCTCTTCCGGCGGAACCGTTTATGGTATTCCTGACTATTCACCGATGGATGAAAGTCATAAAACAAATCCGATTTGCAGCTATGGTGTCGTTAAGCTAGCAATAGAAAAATATCTCTATATGTACCATTCTTTATATGGGATAAGCTCAACTATTTTAAGGCCATCTAATCCTTATGGCCCTGGGCAGAAACGAATGGGGGTCCAAGGGTTCATTGGTACCTGCCTTAAAGCAGCAGTTAACAATTCAAAGCTGACTGTTTGGGGCGATGGCAGTGTTATTCGTGATTATATTTATGTATCAGACATGGTAAGTGCAACCATCAAGGCGATGGAGCTACTGCCTCAGGGAATTTTTAATATAAGTAGTGGGGAAGGATACTCAATTAATGAAATTATTTTGGCGGTTGAAACATTAATCCAAAGAAAAATAAATGTTGAATATCAGCAACATCGAAACTTTGATGTGCCAGAAATGATTCTTGATAACAGCAAAGCGATTAAAACCTTAGATTGGAACCCATTAGTCAGTCTTGAAACTGGCTTGACACAATCTTTAATTTTTTTTGAAGATCACTAACTGATGCCTAATTTTTTTGCTTATTTTGCTATATGTTTTTGGCCTTTAGTTATTATTTTCCTGATTCGACGTTATGGGTATGGAATAGGCAGCTTTCTGAGTTATCTCTTGGGATATATGTTTTTGCCGGCATCTTTTGCTATCAATCTGCCGGGAATGCCATCGCTTGATAAATTTACCATAACCAGTATCACGATTATTATCTATTTTTTAGTGAGCGGGAAACGATTAGGCTTTCATTATCTAAATAAACCGATGATGGTTGTTTTTTTTAGCTTTATGGTTGCTCCATTTTTTACTTCACTCACTAACAAATCCCCATATTTATTTATGCCAGGCTTATCAATGTATGATGGGTTAAGCCAATCAATAATGGGGTTCTTGTATTTCTTTCCCTTTTTTATTGGAATAAGCTTTTTCCGTGATGAAATAAATCAAGTAAAGTTATTTCAGTATTTAAGCATAGCAGCCTTTTTTTATGCGTTTTTAGCCTTGTATGAGATAAGAATGAGTCCACAATTACACGTGGACTTATATGGTTATTTTCCACATTCATTTCTACAGCAATACCGTGAGGGCGGTTTCAGGGCTGTCTTATTTATGGGGCATGGGCTTTTGGTCGCCATGTTTCTGGCTCTTGGGTTTGGAACAATGGGGATTCTGAGAAAAGCTAAAATTAGAATCTTTAACTTTAGTACAAACCTTGCGATAACATTACTTCTTATTACTCTAGTTTTATCCAAAAGCTATGCGTCATTTGTTTTTGCATTATTTGTCTATCTATCAATCCACTTTATTAATACAAAATGGATACATCGTGCATCAGCAATGATTGCAATTATGTTTATTACCTATCCATTTTTAAGTACGGTGAATTTATTTCCTCATGATGGAATCGTTAAATTCGCAGAATATTTTAGTAAAGATCGAGCTGGATCTTTGGAATTTCGCTTTAAGAACGAAAAAGCCTTACTTGCCCATGCGAATGAAAAATCATGGTTTGGTTGGGGGGGCTGGGGGCGAAATAGGATTTACGATGAAGAATCTGGAAAAGATATAAGCGTTACAGATGGAACATGGATTATTACATTAGGAACATATGGTTGGTTAGGTTTTTTATCTCGCTTCTTATTTATTGTCGTCCCGTTATTATATGCGTATAGAATACAGCGACGAACTCAAAATATCACTGAACGAGAGAAGCTTCTCCTTGCCGGGCATTCTCTTCTTGTATCAATTATTTTATTAGATCAGATTCCAAATTCCTCACTCAATTCACTCTACTGGCTTATCGTTGGCAGTTTGTTTGGACGGGTTCAGTCTATATCTGAGAAGCCAAAGAGTTCTGATTTCACTTTAAAAAAACCGAATCATGTGAATGCCGAACATCAGGGAGCGTATATAAAGTAATGAAAAAAATCATAAATTACATCGTGATGACAACTGGCAGGTTTAAAAAGGTTTGGCTTAAAGTTTATAAACCATCTGGTGAAGAATATGCTGATTATTTACGGAAATAGGGAAAGTTTTACGCTATAGGTGAACACTGTGCGATATACCCATACACAAATATTACCGATCCAGAATATGTTTTAATTGGGAATAATGTAAGGTTATCGAACTGTACTGTTCTTGGCCATGATGCTTCTGTTGTTATGTTAAACCGAGCCTTTGGTACAAATCTAGATAGAGTCGGAAAAGTTGTTCTCAATGACAATGTCTTTGTTGGTCATGGGGCAATCATTCTTCCAGGAGTAACTGTTGGTCCTAATGCTATTGTTGCGGCTGGTGCAGTTGTTAGTAAAGATGTACCAGAGAATAGTGTTGTAGCCGGTGTTCCTGCTAGAGTTATTGGTGATGTAGATCTTCTGGTAAAAAAACTAGAATTAGAAACAAAGAAAGTGCCTTGGTATTCTTTGATTATTGAACGAGGGAATTGTTTTGACCCCAAAATCGAACCTCAATTAAAAGAGTTGAGAGTAAAATATTTTTTCTCTAAAGATAATAACTAGTCTGTTCAAATTTTAATATGGATCGTTTTTGTGGGGAGAGGGAGGAATGAAAAGATGGCAGTCACTGGATCTTTTAAGAGGGTTTGCCGTCATTTTTATGTTGGTTAATCACTCATTAGTACAATGGTTAAATAAATCTGACTTTAATTATGAGTATATAACCAGTATTAGCTTTATTAGTAGTTTCGCTCCTGTTTTGTTTTTCTTTGCAACTGGTGTGGGGTTTGGTCTTGCTCATGAGCAAGGACGACCAGCAGCAATACGGCCGCTTTTGATTAAAGTCATTATTTTGATTGTGGCAGATATTTTTATGCGAGGTGGTGACCTACATTCTTTTGGCTGGGATTTCCTAGCATTTATTGCATTTTCTATGCTTTTTCTTCATTTCTTTCGTGGGAGAAACAATGCCATAATTAAAGCTTTTATCTCCATATTAACCTTATTTATTATCAGATATGGCGTGGGGGGGCTATTATAGTGGACATTATAGCAATAACGATTGGATAGCTGTCATCATTGGAATAAAAGCTATAGACGGTGTCTCCTATTGGTTTACACCATGGTTAATATATCCTTTGATAGGCTTCATATATGGGGCGATGTATAAATTTCATAATGAAAAACATAAACGGTTATTGTTGCCATTAATTTCATTAATGCTAATGTCTGGACTAATAATTAGCTTCATTAGTTTTGTAATGAGTAATCATGGTTCTATCTACTTCAGATGGGGCACCGTATCTGTTAATTTCTTTATAGCTAGCATTGCTTGTCTCTTATTTTGCGTAGCCTTAGCTAATATAATCAGCGAGTTCTTCGCTATGAGATTTATTTCAACCAGTTTGTCTATGCAAGGAGTAAGTAGTTTAGCTATTGTCCCTGTTCATTATCTATTTCTAAACATCACAAATATCCTAGATGTGAAAATGAGTGCCGAGATATATTTATTTTCTCTTGCTCCGTGGTTAGTCGTTTGTTTTTATATTGCAAAGCGTACGGATTCTTTTGCAAAGTATTTGGCTTTGAAGCAGAACAATACATATATATTCTTTTTTTGTTTATGTATTCTTATTTTCGCTATTCTTTGTAGTACGTATCCAGAATTTAAGGGAGTATTTTTATTAATGTTTTTAGCACAATATTTATTATGCTTGATGTTGGCATTTTCTTATTCAAGAAAATACTCGAATAACACTAGGTGAAATTATTTTTTTAGAGTGATACATTTAAGATTCCATGGCGTAGCTGTTTTGAATTTTGATAAGGATTTTATATGTGGGAATTGGTTAACCCGATTAATGTTGAAGAATTCAAAAATAGGGTACAAAATGCACCGGAATTTCCCCATTTTTGTTTAGATGACTTTCTCAAGGAAGAGTTTGCTGAAGCAATATTTGAATCTTTCCCCGATTACCAGTATGCGCAAAAAGTTGGGCTAGAGTTTAAGGCAGTCAATGAGAAGAAAAAAGTTCAAATAACCGATTCCAAGCTATTTCCTCCCCCGATTAAACAATTGAATGACCTTTTAGCATCTGCTGAATTTGTCGAAATGCTGAGCTACGTTTTTGATATAGACTCACTTCAATCTGATCCGACCTTAATTGGTGGGGGCATACATCAAACTGACTCCGGAGGTCGCTTGGATGTTCATGTCGATTTTAACTTTGTTGAAAAGAATCAAATGCATAGAAGGCTCAATCTTCTACTCTATTTCAATAAAAATTGGAAAGAAGAATATGGTGGATATCTTGACCTATGGGATAAAGATGTAAAAAATAGAATAGGTTACTTTGAACCAAAGTTTAATCGCTTATGTGGCTTTGTAACGAGTGATATTAGTTTTCATGGAGTAACTCCAATTCATTGTCCTAAAGGTGTTGTAAGACAATCGTTTGCTACATACTATTACACAAAAGATGCACCAGAAGGGTGGGATGGTAAAAAGCATTCAACAATCTTTAAGCCAAGACCAGATGAATTTATCAGAGGGCATGTTTCTATGCCTATCGAAAAACTGGGCAAACGCTTTAAAAAAATCATCAATGCCATTAAATATAAACTTATTAGCTAGCTATATTAGTATTTTGTTCTGATTATTTTTAAACTTATGCCTGGAAATTTAATGTATTTAACACAGGCTGTCATTGCACTTTAAACTTTAGGCTGATAGTTAAAAATGGAAAGCAATTTAGAAACGTTTCGATTAGCCGTAAGTATTGTTAACTATAAATCATCGCAGCTGGTATGTAATCTTCTACCAACACTTATTTCTCAACTTGATCTAGATACTGATCGTATTATTATTATTGATAATAAGTCACCAGATAACTCTGTATCTGAAATACAAAGTTTTATAGACAGAAGTAATTGGCAGGAATTTGTGAAGCTTATTCCTGCTGAAGTGAATGGTGGATTTTCTTATGGCAATAATCTTGCGATAAAGACTGCAATAAATTTTTACAATAAAAAGCCATTATATGTATGGTTTGTGAATCCTGATACACAAATTAAATCAAATGCTTTGAAGGCCTTATTGGCTTTTTCTGACGAAAGCCCCAAAGTTGGGATAATTGGAAGTAGGCTTGAGAGTGAAAATGGTTCAGTTCAAGATTCCGCATTTAGATTTTGTAGCATTTCTAGTGAATTATTATCTTCATTAAGCATTGGTATTCTTAATAAAAAATTTCAGCGTTACCTTGTCAGCCTGCCTGAAATGCCGGATACGAGCATTGAATGTGATTGGGTTGCTGGTGCCAGTATGTTTGTCCGATATAGAGTGTTTGAAAATGCAGGAATGATGGATGAAACGTACTTTCTCTACTTTGAAGAAACGGATTTTTGTTTACAGGCTAAAAGAGCTGGATGGGAATGTTGGTATGTACCAGAAAGTCGTGTTTTGCATTACGTCGGACAAAGTACTGGAATTGTAAGTGGGGATGTTCAAAGAAGAAGACGTCCTAAGTACTGGTTTCAGTCCAGACAACATTATTTTATAAAAAATCATGGCATTATCTACACGATGTTTGCTGACTTAGCGTGGGGACTTGGGTTTAGCTTATTACAGCTTCGATATCTGATACAGGGAAAGAAAGGAACTGATCCCGAATACATGCTCAGAGATTTTTGGCGAAATAGCATTTTTTTGTCATGGTTGGATAGGTTCTAACATGGTTTTCTCTAATATCAGGGATGACCGTGAAGCAAATAATAGAGCGATTAACCATGCTGGTTTTAGAACATTAATTGTTTATCGCTTTGGCCGCTGGCGTATGTCTGTTCAGCCTCGTTTCTTAAGAGCTGGGTTGAGTCTGATATATCGAATGTTGGAAAGGCATGTCCGATTTAAGTATGGCATAGAATTACCTTACACAGTAGAACTAGGTAAAAGAGTTGTGTTTGAACATCAACACGGCATTGTGATTCACGGTCAGGCCAAAATTGGTGATGGGTGTATTATTCGCCAGGGCGTCACTATTGGAAACAAAAGTCTTGACGCACCACATGATGCGCCGATTATCGGCAATTATGTGAATATTGGCGCTGGAGCTAAAATACTCGGTAAAGTGACTATTGGACATCATGCCAGTATTGGTGCCAATGCTGTTGTAACACGTGACATACCTGATTATGCTGTTGCTGTTGGTATTCCTGCGGAGGTAATAAAAATAAAAGTCAGAAGTGAGGAGATATGAATAATATCTCATCTGACATACCTGACTGGACACGTGAAAAGCTTGGATCTTTTTGGTCACCTTCAAAAAAATTATTATGTGCAATACGGGATTATCAGAGATATACAGCCAAAACAGGGTTTTTGAATAAATTATTAAAAAAACTTGCTGTTTTACGTCACAGGTTCTGGACGGTGATTACTGGAGCTGATATTCCATTGAATTGCCAGATAGGTGGCGGTGTGTTGATGCCGCATCCAAATGGGATTGTTATTCACTCTGCAGTTATCATTGGGCCTAATTGCCTGATTCATCAGCAAGTCACGATTGGTGTTAAGTCTAGCAATGACGGTGCACCTAAAATTGCAGGGCATGTGGATATTGGGGCAGGTGCAAAAATAATCGGGCACATCACTATTGGCAAACATGCTCAGATTGGTGCTAATGCAGTAGTAACGAAAGATGTTCCAGACTTTGCTATTGTTGCTGGTGTTCCAGCAAAGGTCATTGGTTCTACAAAAGAAATGGATAGTTGATTTTGAATAACAATTCGATAGGTGCTGTTGTTATAGGTCGAAATGAAGGCGAGCGCCTGAGAGTTTGTCTCGAGTCAATTAGGGAACAGTTGAAATATGTTACCTATGTAGACTCGGGCTCTACAGATTCTAGTGTCGAATTAGCCCAGTCATTAGGCGTTCATGTAGTTAATCTTGACCTTACTATTCCATTTACCGCTGCACGAGCTCGTAATGAAGGGGCAAAAGCTTTACTAAAGATCAACCCACAAATTGAGTTTATTCAGTTTGTCGATGGTGACTGTGAGGTTCAAGCTGATTGGCTAGACAAAGCATATGCTTTTCTTAAAGAATCAGATCCTTATGCGATCGTTTGTGGAAGACGCCGGGAACGCTATCCAGATGCTTCGGTATTTAATCAACTTTGTGAGATTGAATGGAATACGCCTGTCGGTGATGCAAAGTCTTGCGGTGGTGATGCTCTGATAAGAGTTAAAGCATTCCAGCAAGTGAATGGCTATAACGCAAGTCTGATCGCGGGTGAAGAGCCAGAAATGTGTTTTCGTCTACGTCAGCAGGGTTGGAAAATTAGGCGTTTAGATGTTGAAATGACACTGCATGACGCTGCTATGACTAAAGTCTCACAGTGGTGGAAACGTCATAAAAGAGCTGGTCACGCTTATGCTGAATCGTTTTATCTTCATGGTGGTACTCAAGAGCTGTTTAGATATAAAGAAGTCAGAAGTAATATTTTTTGGTCGCTCCTTTTACCTACAGTGCTCTTGTTCTCATTATGGCAGCCGTTGATGTTATGGCTTTTGTTTGTATATCCGCTGCAAATATTAAGGCTGACAATACGTGACAAGAGCAAGTATGCTTCGATTTCACTATCTTTTATTGTTGCCTGTTCAAACGTATTATCTAAATTTCCACAAACATTAGGCATCATGACGTTTTATAAAAACTTTTTAACAGGTAAACGACAGAAAATCATCGAATACAAATAACTCTCAGATTCGACTGAATTTCCGACTACTTAAATATAATGAGAATAATTTATGAGTTATCTACTGGTTTCACCGTGTCGCAATGAATCTGACTATATGCGGATAACATTGGATAGTGTCGTGAATCAGTCCATCCAGCCTGATCTATGGGTGATTGTTGATGATGGTTCTACTGATGCGACGCCACAAATTTTGGCTGATTACGCAGAGAAATATCCATTTATCAAAGTGATAACACGTGAGAATCGAGGCCATCGTAGTGTCGGTCCTGGTGTGATCGAAGCCTTTTATTATGGCTATGATCAGGTGGATGTCAGTCAGTTTGATTTTATCTGTAAGTTTGATCTGGATTTAGATTTACCCCCACGTTATTTTGAGATTTTGATTGACCGCATGAAACAAAATCCACGTATTGGTACATGCAGTGGTAAAGCGTATTTCAGAGATAAAAAATCTGGTGAGCTCATTAGTGAAAAATGTGGTGATGAGATGTCCGTTGGTATGACAAAGTTTTATCGCCGAAGCTGTTTTGAAGAAATTGGTGGCTTTGTACGCCAAGTGATGTGGGATGGAATCGACTGTCATAAGTGCCGTCAATTGGGGTGGATAGCGGTGAGCTGGGATGAACCTGATTTAAAATTCATTCATCTAAGACCTATGGGCTCAAGCCAGAAGGGAATATTTACCGGGCGTATGCGTCATGGGTTTGGTCAGTATTTTATGGGAACTGGACTGATTTATATGACCGCTTCCTCGATCTTCCGTATGTTGCATCCTCCTTATTTTCTTGGTGGTGCTGCTATGTGGTGGGGATATGTGAAAAGCATGCTGACCCGGCAGCCACGCTTTGCTGACAAGCCACTTGTTACGTTTATTCGTCATTACCAATGGCAATGTCTTGTCAAAGGGAAAGCTGAAGCAACTCGACAGTTAAACGAACAACAAACAGTTGTTTGGCAACAATCTCACGGTTAGAAGGGAATACGTTTGAAACTGGCATATCTGGCACCTGAGATTCCTGCGTTATCCGCCACATTTGTATATAACGAAATTCTGGCGTTGACTGAACTAGGCCACGAGATAATACCGTTCTCTGTGCATAAACCGATCATGCCAGCCACTGATCAACACCTTGATGAATTGAGGTCGAAGGTTATATACCTTTATGCGATGCCAAAAAAGACTGTTTTTTTTAGTCATCTCAAACTACTGACTAAAAAACCTATTCACTACATCAAAGCACTTAGTGAGTGTGTGAAAGATATGTTCCAAGTGAACATTCTATCGCGTGATGCACGAGGTCTTTTTTATCGCTTCTTCTATGCAGCTAAGCTGGCACAAGATTTATTAGACAATGATATTCAGCATTTACATGTGCATTTTGCACATGTGCCCACTGATATTGCGATGTATGCCAGTATGCTTTCAAGTATTCCTTTCAGTGTAACAGCTCATGCCAACGATATATTTGAGCGTGGTTTATTGTTAGATAAAAAGGTCGAAAGGTCAGGTTTTTTTGCCACAATTTCTGATTTTAATCGTCACTACATTCAGCAGACCTATCAAGTTGATCCTGGTAAATTAGAAATTATTCGCTGTGGCGTAGATAGCCGTGTGTTCACTCGCAAGACTTCAATCGCATTATCAGATCCTGTTCGGATCGGTGTGGTCGGCAGGTTGGTAGAAAAAAAAGGCATTGATACGCTTATTTCTGCTCTAGCTATTCTGCAAACTCAATTTTCTGATTTTAAAGTGGAGATTGCTGGTTCAGGTCCACTGGAAGAGCAATTAAAACAGCAAGTCAACCAACTTGAGCTGACCGATAAAGTTACATTTTTAGGGGCATTACCTCACGATCAGGTGGTTAAATTTGTTACTGGATTGGATTTGTTTGTCTTACCCTGTAAAAAAGACAAACAGGGTGATATGGATGGTATCCCGGTCGTGCTGATGGAAGCTATGATGGTGGGGACGGCCGTTATATCCGCAAAGATTTCAGGTATTCCTGAGCTGGTGGTTAATGAACAAACCGGTATGCTGATTGAGCCTGACAACAGCGAACAATTGGCTGTAGCGATGCTCGGGCTAATAAAGGACGAGGCTTTAAGGACGACACTGATCAGTAATGCTGAGAAAAAAGTTCAACAAGAGTTTGCACAGGATATCAACGCCAGGCGTTTGCAGACATTATTTACTGAAACAATCGGTCGTTTTTAGATGCAAAAACAGGGACGGTTTTTCAGACGACGATATATTCTTGTTCCTACGCTATGGACAGTGATTATTACTATATTGTTATTGCTTAGCATAACCGTATTTCTTGTAAACAATGTTGCGTTCTTTTTAGCGAAACAAGAGCCAGTTGAAGCTAATATTCTAGTGGTAGAAGGCTGGCTTGAGCCAGCCGCACTCAGTCAGGCTTACACTGAATATAAAACAGGTCATTATGATTTTGTCATTACTACCGGTGGCCCTGAAGCAAGAAATTTTACCGACCAGTTCGATTCATATGCCGAACAATCGGCATATCAGCTAGCCTTATTGGGGCTTGATGAGAATAAGTTACAGGTTGTTGCCACCCCAGCTTCTGCTCAGGATAGAACCTATTTAAGTGCCGTTATGGTGAGAAAGTTTATTGAGTCATCAATTGTCGGAGATAAAGTGATAGGCATTAATGTATTTTCTGCTGATGTTCACAGCCGTAGAACTCAGTTTTTATATCAACAGGCCTTTAATGCTTTGCCCATACCCATTGGTATTATCCGTGCTGTGCCTGAGGACTTCACTTTGCAATATTGGTGGCAAACCAGTGCCGGAGCCAAAACGGTACTGGTTGAATTAATCGGCTGGATTTATGCACATTGTTGTTTTGATTTACCAGCCAAGGATTCTCACCAAGAAATGTGGGGGAGGAACAATGAAACAAAAAGATAATAATGTTGGTTTATTTATTATTTCCAATTTTAGTGGGTGATATGTATGCTCAAAAAAATCATAAGAATGGTGGCATTCAAAACAGGCAGGCTTAAAAGTCTATATCTGAAAATTTGCAAACCTAGTGCTGCTGAATATTCAGAGTATATAAGGAAATGGGGCAATCTGTATCACATGGGAAAAGATGTAGTGTTATGGCCATATACAAATATAACTGACCCTGAATATACATCTCTTGGTGATAACGTAATGTTAACAAATTGCACAATATTGGGTCATGATGGCTCTATCGCTGTATTAAATAAGGCTTTTAATAAAAAGTTAGACTCAGTCGGTAAAGTGGATATTAAAAATAATGTTTTCGTTGGTCATGGAGCAATAATTTTACCTGGAGTTACCATTGGACCTAATGTTGTAGTTGGGGCCGGTGCTGTTGTAACTAAAGATATTGAAGAAGACTCTGTTGTAGTTGGTGTTCCAGCAAAAAAAATATCAACATTAGAGCAGTTTGTAGAAAAGTTGGAGAAACAAACCGATAGCTATCCATGGAATTATCTAATTCAGATGCGTGATGGAGATTATGACTTATCTATAGAACCAAAACTTAAAAAGATGAGACAGAAATTCTTTTTTCCAGAACAACTGGATCAGTAACAATGAAAATAGAGGCTAAGTTAGCCAAGAATTGCCCTAACCCTTCGAGAAACCGGAGGAAACAATTTGTTTTAATGGGGCTACCTTTTGATTTTGTCAGTATTGCTCAATCTGCAAAGCTAATTGAGCAAGCCATTTCATCTAACAAACGCTGTTTTCTATCGACGCCGAATATCAACTTCACGATTGCTGCACACGAGGATGAGGCTTTTTATCAATCTGTTGCTATTAGTGATTTGTCTGTCATTGATGGTATGCCTTTAGTGTGGTTAGCCAAGATAATGGGCTTACCTATCATGGAACGTGTAGCCGGCTCTGACTTATTTCAATTTTTGTCTGACACTCATCGACACCAACCGATACGTGTATTTTTCTTTGGTGGCGAACCAGGTGTTGCTGAACAAGCTCATGAGCAACTCAACAGTTATTCTAAAGGTATGGTGAGTGTCGGATTTTATGATCCTGGCTTTGTGAGCATTGAAGAGATGAGTCAAGACAACATTATTGAGAATATCAATGCCTCTCAAGCTGATTTTGTGCTTGTCGCGCTGGGTGCCAAAAAAGGTCAGGCCTGGATTATGAATAATATGGCGAAGCTAAACGCGCCAGTGATTAGCCATTTGGGGGCGGTGATTAATTTTGTGGCTGGTTCAGTTGTCAGAGCGCCTGAGAAATGGCGTAAATTCGGACTGGAATGGCTTTGGCGTATAAAACAAGAGCCAAACTTGTGGAAACGGTATGTAAAAGATGGCTGGAGTTTGAGTTGGTTATTACTGACAAAGCAACTTCCCTATTATTTTGTGAATAAAAAGTATAGGCGTGGTGTGAGTCAGGATAATGTCGTCAACTGGCAGCCAAACACATACACCTTATTTTTAGCCGGCTGTTTTCAGTCTGATAATCTTGAAAAATTAGATGCATTGATAAGTACCATGGTGCTAGCTAATCATTCTCAATTAAAGATCGATTTGTCTGGTGTTAGCTATATTGATAGTAAATTTATGGCGAAGTTATTGACACTTCAGGGCAAGCTTAATTTGGCAGGTTGTGATCTTATTGTTTTGAATCCCAAACAGAAAATAAAACGATTAATGTCATTAGCTGGTGTTTTAAAACGATTCAAGGTAATCTCAGGCTAATTCATTACATGAAACAGCAAGGAGCGGGCACAGTGTTAAGCTATCAAAAAGCAAGTGTATTTATAGTCACGCTTGTGTTGGCTTTTATCACCTATTGGGGGGGGATTGCTGAAGCATATACGCGGTGGAATACACAGGAAGAGTATAGTCATGGTTTCCTCATTCCATTGGTCAGTCTGTATATACTTTGGGAGAAAAAAGATCTGATTCTCTCATCGGTCACTCGGCCTATGTGGAGTGGCTATTTTTTAATTCTTCTCTCACTACTCGTATACATACTTGGAGAATTAAGCGCCTTATTTATTCTGATTCAATATTCCTTTGTTCTGACTCTGGTTGGCTTGTCCATGATTTTTCTTGGCAAAGCCAGTCGATATACACTTGCTCCTATCTTGCTACTGTTATTTGCCATACCTTTACCTTACGTCATTGAGGTTGTGCTGACGGCCAAATTGCAGTTGGTGTCATCCTGGTTAGGGGTTCAGGTCATTCGCCTTTTTGATATTCCCGTGTATCTGGAAGGGAATATCATTGATCTTGGCGTCTACAAACTTCAGGTGGTTGAGGCCTGTAGTGGTTTACGCTATTTATTCCCGTTGATGAGCCTTGGGTTTATTGCCGCTTATTTTTACCGTGCCAGCTTCTGGAAAAAAGCCGTCGTTTTTCTGGCAACCATCCCCATCACGATTTTGATGAACAGTTTCCGAATTGGTGTGATTGGCGTGCTGGTGGATAACTGGGGTATTGCCCAAGCAGAAGGTTTTTTACATGATTTTGAAGGCTGGATTATCTTCATGGCCTGTGCTGGTCTGCTTGCATTGCTGATTTGGTTAATGGAAAAGCTGACAACGGGCTATTCGTTTGCCGATGTCTTCGGGGTAGAGCAATACAATAAAACCAAACCAATATTTTATGAAAATAATGCTTCGTCATCGGGTAATCTGATAATTTTTTCTCTGACAGTTCTCACCCTTTTATCCAGCTATGGTGTAACACACTATATTGATAATCGTCAGGAAATCATTCCAGAACATAATGCCTTAGTAAATTTTCCGATGAAACTGGATGAGTGGACAGGATATCAAATGCCTTTGGATGACAGGGTTGAGTCCAAATTGGCCATGACCGATTATTTATTAGCAAACTATCAAAATAAGCAGAAACAAACAGTCAACTTTTATGTGGCTTATTATGAAACGCAACGTAAAGGTGAGTCACCGCATTCACCACGCGTATGTATTCCTGGCGGTGGTTGGGAGATAGCTGCATTTGACCGAATCGAAGCGAATGGCCACCCCGCCAATCGTGTGATCATTAAAAAAGGCACACAAGAACAACTCGTGTATTACTGGTTCCAGGGGCATGGTCGTATTGTCGCGAATGAATACATTAACAAGTGGTATTTATTACAAGATTCAATCATTAAAAATAGAACTGATGGCTCATTGGTGAGAATGGTCACCATGGTGGCGGACAATGAAACAGTGGCGCAGGCAGAACAACGAATATTGTCGTTTATGCAGGTCGCCGAGCCAAAGTTAAAACAATATATTGCGGAATAAGGTAGGGATATGAAAGCGAGTAAAGGTTTATTGCTGGTATTGATGCTGGGGATGGCAGCGGGATGTGGAAGTTCTGCTGATAGTGCAGCGGATTATGTTGAAAGTGGTAACGAGTTTTTTGATAACGGGAATTATGACAAAGCTCGGTTAGAATATAAAAATGCTATTCAGATTGATCCCCGACAAGCAGAACCATACTATCGATTAGCCCTGTTAGACGAGCAAAGCAAAAACTGGAAGCAAATGTTTGCTAATCTGACCACGGTTGAACAGCTGGACCCCAACCATGTAGATGCTCAGATTAAACTTGGAAGACTTTACCTGCTGGGCGGTAAACTCGATGAAGCGATGACCAGAGCCGACAAAGCGCTGTCTTTAAAACCTGAGAGTTTTGATGGTCGAATTCTCAAAGCCTCTATCCTGGCTAAGGAGCAGAAGTTTGATCAAGCATCCAAACTGCTTACTGAAGTAGCAAAAGATTATCCTGATCATAAAGACATTCTGTCTTTAGAAGTTTTAATCCTGAAAGACAAAGGCCAGTTACCTGCCGCACTGGCAAAAGCTCAAGAGGCTGTTGAAAAATATCCTGAAGATCTGTCGTTGCGATTAATCGAATTAAGTCTTTATAACGAAATGAAAGACTACAAGGGTATGGCTAATGTCTATGAAGAGATTTTAGAGCGAAAGCCTGATGAACGCGAAGTGGTATTGTCTTACGCTAAACTTTTAGTCTCACAGTTGGATAGATATGACGATGCGCTAAACATCTTACAGTCTTTCCTGAAAAACCATCCTGATGACGCTGAAGCTCAGCAATTTTTACTGGGACTAATTAATCAGAAAAATCCTCAAGAAGCACTCACTAAACTGGACGAGATGATTAAAGCCGCACCCGAGAACTATGACTTGCGTTTTGCTAAAGCGGCCTTGTTAGATAAAAATGGTGATGTGGATGGTTCTGTCAGCGAACTTAACCGTATTGTTGAGGAAGACCCTCAGGGTATTAACGGAAATAAGGCGCGGGTGATGTTAGCGTCTTACTATGCGTCAAAACAGGATTTCAACAAGGCACGTGAATTAGCACAGGCGGTTCTTGATGTTGCTCCTGAGGAAAGTGGTGCATTGTTGGTCAGAGCCAAACTGGACTTAATCGATCAAAAGTATGATCAGGCAGTCACGGATTTAAGAACCGTATTAAGAAACTCGCCTGATTCTGATGAAGCTATGATATTACTTGCACAAGCCTATCAGAAACAAGGTTCTGAAGCTCTGGCAGAAGACAGCTTCCGACAAGCTTTAGCAGCCAACCCTTATAACGCAACTGCTGCATTAACAGTATCGAGTATGTTGGTTCAAGAAAGTAATTACGATAAGGCTGAACAAGTTTTGGTGACGGCTTTAGACAAAAATCCGACCAACGCTACATTGCTGCAACAACTGACAGAGGTCAGAATTCTTAAGAAAGACTGGAAAGCAGGCATTGAAACCATTGACCTTCTTAAAGACCAGCAAGGTGATACCTTACTTTCCCATTTATTATCTGGACAGTTATACGAAGGGCAGGGTGACTACGCGCTTGCCAAGGCCGAGTATGAAGCTGCTCTTGAGTTGGAACCTAATTCAAGTCGTGCAATGCAGGGACTGGCTACCAGTATGGAAGCATTGGATGAAAATGAACAACTAGAAAGTTATTTGAACAATTTCAACCAAAAATACCCTAATTCGATGAATGGTTATGCCACTCTGGCTATTCACTACTTTAGGGTCGACAAAGCGGAACAGGCTGTCAGTATTCTTGAGAAAAAAATTGCTGAACAGAAAAACTGGACGCTGGGTTACTCGCTCTTAACAGATTATTACTTACGTAATGACAAATTAAATGACGCTGCAAAGGTATTGAAACAAGCGGTTGATAATATAGATGACAATATCCGTTTTTCACTACAACTGGCTTCTATTGAAGAGTCGCGAGGTAATTATGGTGAAGCACGTAATTTGTATGATGCAATTCTGAAAAAGAATAATAATGTGGATATTGCTGCTAATAATTTAGCCAGCTTATTAACCGATCGGTTCGAGTCGCCAGAAAACTTGAACCGTGCGTTGGAAATCACCCAACGCTTTAAGTCTTCAACACAACCTTATTTTCTGGATAGTTATGGTTGGGTCAATGTAAAACTGAATAAGCTCGATGAAGCAAAACCCGTGCTGGAACAGGCGGTTTCATTAGAGCCGAATGTTGCGGTATTTAATTATCACCTCGGTGTTTTACATGCGAAACAGGGCAATGATGATTTAGCCAGACAATATCTGAACACGGCTAAGCAACAAGCATCACAAGATAATGATAGTACTTTAATGGCCGATATTGACACGGCATTGAGTGCACTAGATAACTAAAGCTATTAACTTGTTAAAGCGGAATTTTAAATGATACCTGTTGTAATGTCTGGAGGAAGTGGTACGCGTTTGTGGCCACTTTCACGTAAACATAAACCCAAACAATTTTTGAATTTGTTTGGTGATGACTCTATGTTTCAACAAACTATTCTTAGACTGAAAGGTTTAGATAGTGCATCTCCTATAGTGGTATGTAATGAGAGTCACCGGTTTATGGTGGCGGAGCAATTACTAGAAATTGGTATTGAATCTCCCAGTATCTTACTGGAGCCTGCTGGTAGAAATACAGCGCCTGCTATTGTGAGTGCTGCATTTCAAGCACTTTCTCGTGAACAGGATCCGGTACTGTTAGTTTTGGCTGCTGATCATGTCATCGCCGATATTGAAGCCTTTCATCAGGCAATAAAAGTTGCTGAACAGCAAGCATTAGCGGGAAATTTAGTGACATTTGGTATTGTTCCGAATTGTGCCCATACAGGTTATGGCTATATACAGGCTGAAGAAAAAGAGACGATTTCTGCAGTTAAACAATTTGTTGAAAAGCCAGATTTAGAAACCGCTGAGCAATACCTGGCCTCTGGCGAGTATTACTGGAACAGTGGGATGTTTATGTTCAAAGCTTCGCTATTGATCGAAGAAATGAACAAATTCAATCCTGATATCGTTGAAAAATGCCGTTTAGCCGTATCACAAAGTGAACAGGATTTAGATTTTGTCCGCTTGAATAAAACCGCTTTTGAAGCCTGCCCATCGGACTCCATTGATTATGCTTTGATGGAGAAAACCAATAAGGCCGTCGTCGTGCCGCTTGATGCTGGCTGGAATGATGTCGGCTCCTGGTCATCGTTGTGGGAGTGTTCACAACAGGATGAGAACAATAATGTACTGAAAGGCGATGTCGAAATACAGAATGTGAAAAACGCTTATATTCATAGCGAGCACCGACTTGTTTCCGCAATTGGTGTTGAAGATCTCGTAATTGTAGAGACGGCGGATGCGGTGATGGTCGCCAGTAAAGCACAGGCACAGGATATCAAAGATATCGTTGCAAAACTCAAATCACAATCACGCCCTGAAGCTGAAAATCATCGTCTTTGTTACCGCCCGTGGGGATATTATGATTCTATTGATTTGGGTGAACGGTTTCAGGTCAAGCGTATCCGAGTAAAACCGGGTGCATCACTTTCTCTGCAAATGCATCATCATCGTGCTGAGCATTGGGTGGTAGTCCAGGGGACGGCTGAAGTAACCAGAGATGATGAGGTTTTCTTACTTTCTGAAAATGAATCAACTTTCATTCCTGTCGGACAAAAGCATCGACTGCATAATCCGGGGCGAGTGCCTTTAGAAATTATTGAAATTCAATCCGGTGGCTATCTTGGTGAAGACGATATTGTTCGCTTCCAGGATAATTACCACCGCAACTAAACTATCGAGATGAAAATTCATATTGAACAATTGATGTCAGAATCTGGCGTCAAATTTGGTACCAGTGGTACCCGTGGTCTGGTTACTGATATGACAGATCGTGTTTGTTTTGCTTATACCGCAGCATTTTTGCAGCATCTGATTGCTGGTAATCAGATACAAACAGGTGATGAGTTCGGTATTGGTGGCGATCTGAGGTTAAGCAGTCCGCGTATTATGAATGCCGTGGCTAAAGCCTGCCAGTATTATGGTTTACGTCCCGTTAACCTGGGGTTTATTCCGTCTCCAGCGGTTGCTTTGTACGGTATCCAACATAAAATGCCGACCATTATGGTGACCGGAAGTCATATCCCTGATGACCGCAATGGCATGAAATTTAATTTGCCGATTGGGGAAATACTTCAGGCGGATGAACAAGCCATAAAACAACAGTTTGTTGATATTCCTGATGAGTTGTTTAATAACGACGGTCAGTTTATCAAACAAGATGATGTTTTTGCTGAGCCATCTTTATTAGCTGAAACGCTCTATATCGAACGCTTCTCACATTTTTTCCCAGAAAATTGCTTGTCAGGCATGACTATTGGTATTTACCAGCATTCTGCTGTGGGTAGGGATTTACTTCAACAGATTTTATCTGTGTTAGGTGCAAACACTATTTGTCTCGGGCGAAGTGATCAATTTGTATCAGTGGATACTGAAGCGATTCGTCCTGAAGATGTTCAACTTGCTCAACAATGGGCTTCTAAACATGAGCTGGATGCGATTGTGTCCACGGATGGTGATAGTGATCGACCGCTTATCAGTGATGAAAAGGGGCGTTGGCTTAGAGGTGATATTGTCGGTTTGTTAACGGCGATCTATCTTGCTGCTGATATTGTCGTGACCCCTGTAAGCAGCAACTCCGCTGTCAATGCTGACTTTTTTGAGCAGGTCATACGTACCCGAATAGGTTCACCTTATGTTATTTCAGCCATGCAAACGGCCGTCGCAGAATCAAAAAAACGTATTGTGGGTTATGAAGCCAATGGTGGTTTTTTACAGCAATCAGCCATTGAATTAGCAGGAAATACATTAAGCCCTTTGCCTACAAGGGATGCGGTTATCGTTATTTTAAGCGTGTTGTTATTGGCCAAACAACGACAACAGAGCGTGTCTGAACTGAATTCTTCTATGCCTGCGATTTACACCAGTAGTGATCGACTGAAAAACTTCGCACTGGAAAAAAGTCGTTTACTGCTTGAAACATTATTACCTGATAATGAGCTGAGTCGAGAGCAGGTTAAAAAGCTATTTCCATTCATGGGTGAGGTCAAAGCTGTTGATACAACCGATGGTGTGAGAATGTCTTTTGCTGATGATGAAATCATTCACATCAGGCCCTCTGGCAATGCCCCGGAACTGCGTTGTTACATTGAAGCCAGTCACGAAAAACGTGCAATAGCGTTAAACCAGCAGGCTTTAGACGCCATACAACACTGGGCAGGGTCAGTTTAACTTGTACCTGTTTAGGGTGACTCAACTGAGCTTAGTGTTTGATAGATTTTTCTATGGCTTGGTTGATAGTTTCAATTAACAGTTCAAAGTTAAGCGGCTTAGTCAGATAATAATCAAAACCTGCTTTCAAGCCTCTATCAATGTCTTCTCGCATGGCGTTAGCACTTAACGCAATTGTTTTGATATCGCGAGTGATGGCAGAACGTTTCAGGTCTTTTAATGCCTCGAAGCCATTTTTGCCTGGTAAGTTAATATCCATCAGAATAACTTGAGGCTCAAATTGTCTGGCTATTTCTAATCCTGATTCTGCATCGGCGGCGGTTAACAAAACAAATTGCGAGTACTGTCTAAAAAACCGCTGCATCAGGTTTAAGTTGGTAGGATTGTCTTCTATACATAACACTTTGATATGCTGAGTCTGCTCACCATCCAATTGATCAGACTGGTTATTTGCAGCTGATAATATCGAGCTATTGTTGACGGATGAGCGCTGAAGCTCTATCCAGAATGTCGATCCTATATCTCGCTTGCTTTCAAAGCCAAACCGTCCATTCATTAGCTTAATCAGTTCACGGCTAATAACCAGCCCTATTCCTGTTCCCTGTATATCAGAGGTGTCTTTATCAAGACGGTCAAAGGGCTCGAAAAGACGTTGCTGTAAATTCTCATCAATACCGTAGCCCGTGTCTTTGATAGCAATGCGTATCGAGTCACTATCCGTATGGCTGACAATAATTTCTATACTTCCATTAGGCTTATTGTATTTTGCCGCATTGGATAATAGGTTAAGCAATACCTGTTTTAATTTAATGTGGTCGGCACGGACAAATAGAGAAGAGGCTTGTTTTGGGTAACTTTCGGTAATACGTAAATCAAGCGCACTAAGTTGATTATGAATGAATGGTAAAATATGTTCGATGAGTGGTTTTAGTTCGACATCTTCCACTGAGACTGACATATGACCACTCTCTATACGTGACAGGTCAAGCACCTCATTGATTAATGACAGCAAATGATTACCTGAGCTTTCAATCATACTGACCGATTCGCGTTGATCATCATTTAACTTATCCATCTGTAACAGCTGAGAGAAACCGATAATGGCATTGAGCGGTGTTCTCAGCTCATGACTCATCTTGGCAAGAAACTCACTTTTAGCCTGATTAGCATGTTCAGCCTGCTGCATGGCTTTGATCAGTTCTTGCTGATATTGATAACGTTCAGAAATATCACGAATCACGCCGATATAAAATTTACGATGGCCAAACTGCATCGGGCTGACATTGAGTTCAATCGGAAATTGACTACCATCTTTCCTGCTCGCTGATAATGAGCGGGTCCGATGAATAATTTTCGGTTCATGTATATCAGCTTGTTTCAGATAATTATCATGTTTATGTCGCTGTTCTTCATCTATTAAAATAGATACCGGCTGGCCAATCAATTCGGCTTCCTGATAGCCAAATAGTAAACAGATGGCGGGATTGACCATGGTGATTCTTCCCTGATCATCGATGGTGACAAAACCATCATCTGTTTGTTTAATAATGGCATCTCGTTGTTGCAGTGAGACAATTTGTTGCTGGGTGGAACGGCGATAGAAATAGGTACCAAATGCCGTCATAAAAATGATAAACACAATACTGACAATGACGCTGAATAACAGCGAACGGTATAGTTTGTATACTTCGGAAACCTCTGTTTCTGTGACAATCCCCATATTGAGTTGCTCATCCCAGCGCCAGCTGCCGATGACTTTGACGCCACGATAATCACGATAGCCTTTCAGGTTGACTCCAGTTTTATGCTGAGTCAGCGACTTAGCCATCAGTGTCAATGGCATAGGGCTTTTCACTTTTTTGTCGGGTGACTCCAGTAAATCAAAACCGGGGTCACGGACTTCGAGTTTCAACTCAGTGAGCGGATTCGAAGCATCGATTAATCCTGCACGAATTAATTGGTTAGTAAATTTACTTTGGGTCAGCATCCGCCCTTGTTCATCTATGGCATAGGCTTGACCGGTTTGTCCGACCTGATTTTCATGAAAAGCCGGGTTAAACAGCTTGTCTGGATTAA
Source organism: Methylophaga sp. F-2 (assembly GCF_056859315.1). NCBI lineage: Bacteria > Pseudomonadati > Pseudomonadota > Gammaproteobacteria > Thiotrichales > Piscirickettsiaceae > Methylophaga > Methylophaga sp. F-2. Next base: position 195,375 of record NZ_JBSXOF010000018.1, on the reverse strand, counting down.
TTTCAAACGCAAAAAAAGCGACTGTTTTTCCCGCCCAATCATGGATAGGAGCAATAAATAACATGGTTGGTAAGGGATATTGATGACGTAACGTTGATTGCCATACGGATGAAGGCATAAATGGATGAGAGGTATAGACATCCTTTTTCGATAATGCAGCAAGAATATTATCTGGCAGGGTAATATTCTTTTCAGGCTTTGCGAAACCGCTGATGCCTGACAAAATCAACTCACCGTTGAGGTTAAATAATTTGTAGTCTCGGTAACCTTCATTGGTGATCGTTGCTTTCAGACTGCCATCAACGAGTTGATATAAATCCTGCTGCATCGCTCTGTTTTCGTGTTTATTAGCCAATAAACACTATTTCGCTGGTGATTGGTGAAAGATTGTTTGACTCTGTTAATGGAAGTAACTAATGCCGTATTTAGACGTGACGTGACATCCTCCTGAATCAGTGAGAATAAATGTGAAGCTGCCACACCAGCAGCTATTAAAGCCGCTAATAAAATGATGATCGCTACCACAACAGGTGTACTTAACCACTTATTCTTATTCACCTGAAATGATGCACCTTATTGTTTTTTTATCTGAGACATTGGTTGAATGGGAATTGAGCATTGCTCAAATCAAAGTAAGGCATATTCGAGCACAATCTATTCAGTTCTGTCCAGTCTCATAAGCTTGGTAAAAATCGTTATTTATCAAATATTGTGACTTCTCATCAGCGTTTTTAGTGTGTAGTATCAATCCTGATGATTGCGGTCATAGTTGATAATGCAATCAGGGGCATGAGCAGTGACGCAAGTCCCTCATGCTGAGTTGTCGAGACATCGTAAGGAAGCGCAGCATGCTGGAGAATTATCTCCCGATTTTGTTGTTTATCATTATCGGCATCGGCTTTGGTGTTCTGCCATTGCTGGCTGGTTTTGTATTAGGACCTCGTCATCCGGATAGTGAAAAACGCTCAGCGTATGAATGTGGGTTCGAGCCTTTTGAAGATGCTCACATGAAGTTTGATGTTCGTTATTATCTCGTCGCTATTCTCTTTATTATCTTCGATTTAGAAATCGCATTCCTGTTCCCCTGGGCCATCGTATTAGATGAGATCGGTGTATTCGGACTCCTAGCCATGTTCTTATTTCTGGGTATTCTGGTGGTTGGGTTTGTGTATGAGTGGAAAAAAGGAGCGCTGGAATGGGAATAGAAGGTGTTCTTGAAAAAGGCGTTGTCACCACCTCTGCTGACAAGCTGATTAATTGGGCAAGAACCGGATCCTTATGGCCAATGACATTTGGCCTGGCCTGCTGTGCTGTGGAAATGATGCACGCGGGTGCTGCACGTTATGATCTGGACCGATTTGGCATTGTATTCAGAGCCAGTCCTCGTCAATCTGATGTAATGATCGTTGCCGGTACACTGGTAAATAAAATGGCGCCGGCACTTCGTAAAGTATACGACCAGATGTCTGAACCACGCTGGGTGATTTCAATGGGTTCCTGTGCTAACGGCGGCGGTTATTATCATTACTCTTATTCTGTAGTCCGTGGTTGTGACCGGATTGTACCCGTAGATATCTATGTTCCGGGCTGCCCCCCAACGGCTGAGGCATTACTGTACGGAATATTACAACTGCAGAAAAAAATTCACCGTACTAATACCATAGCCAGACAACCCTGAAAGCGACCTGTTTTATGATGCAAACCCTAAAAGCTAAACTTGAACAGGATTTTTCAGAAGCCTTGCTGGACTGTGAGCTGGTTCGAGATGAAATCACTTTGCATGTGGCTGCAGAGCACCTTATCAACGTTTGCACAACACTACGCGACGACTATCAATTTGAGCAATTGATGGATTTGGCGGGAGTGGATTACTCAGAGTACGGTGGTAGCAGTTGGGAAACGAAACAATCAACAGAGTTTGGCTTTAGCCGGGCTGTAGATGGATTGGGTCATGCAGAACCGGTGACGGATGGTTATCGGTTTGCTGTGGTTTATCAGTTGCAGTCAATCAAACATAACCAACGCTTACGATTAAAAGTCAGACTGGCTGCCGAACAACCCCTCGTCGACAGCGTAACAAGTGTCTGGGCAAGTGCGGATTGGTATGAACGTGAAGCCTTTGATATGTTTGGTATTTTATTTGAAGGTCATCCTGATTTACGTCGCATTTTGACCGACTACGGCTTCGTCGGCCACCCGTTTCGCAAAGACTTCCCACTTATTGGCAATGTTGAGATGCGTTACGATGAAGACAAGAAACGCGTGGTGTATGAACCGGTCAGCATTGAACCAAGAACCCTGGTACCCAGGGTGATTCGTGACGATAACCGTTATCTCAGGGATGAGAAATAATGGCTGAGATAAAAAATTTCACACTGAACTTTGGTCCGCAACATCCGGCTGCGCATGGTGTGCTTCGCCTTATTCTGGAAATGGATGGCGAAGTCATTGTCAGAGCGGATCCGCATGTTGGTCTGCTGCATCGGGGTACCGAAAAACTGGCTGAATCCAAGCCGTTTAATCAAAGCATCGGTTATATGGATCGTCTCGATTATGTATCGATGATGTGTAACGAACATGCCTATGTGATGGCTATCGAAAAACTGATTGGTATCGATGTGCCCATCAGAGCGCAATACATCCGCGTCATGTTTGATGAGATTACCCGGGTGTTAAATCATTTGATGTGGCTGGGAGCGCATGGCCTTGATATTGGTGCGATGACTGTTTTTCTTTATTGCTTTCGTGAACGTGAAGATTTGATGGATTGTTACGAGGCGGTATCTGGGGCAAGAATGCATGCCACCTATTACCGTCCCGGCGGCGTTTACCGCGATTTACCCGATAAGATGCCTCAATATCAAACATCTAAATGGCACAACGAAAAAGAGATAAAGAAAAAGAATCAAAACCGAGAAGGCAGTCTGCTCGATTTTATTGAAGACTTCACACAACGATTTCCTCATTGTGTCGACGAATACGAGACCTTATTAACCGACAACCGTATCTGGAAACAACGCACTGTCGGTATTGGTGTGGTTAGTCCGGAGCGAGCCTTGCAACTTGGTTTTTCAGGGCCAATGTTACGAGGTTCAGGTATTGAATGGGATTTACGCCGTAAACAGCCTTATGAAGTCTACGACCAATTGGACTTTGACATTCCGATAGGTAAGGAGGGCGACTGCTACGATCGTTATTTAGTCCGCGTAGCCGAGATGCGTGAGTCTAACCGCATTATCAAACAATGTGTGGATTGGCTTAAAGCGAATCCGGGGCCTGTGATCGTTGACGATACTAAAGTCGCTCCACCCAAACGCAGTACGATGAAAAATGATATGGAAGCCTTGATCCATCATTTCAAATTATTTACTGAAGGTTATTGTGTCCCTGAAGGTGAAGTCTACAGTGCGATTGAACATCCCAAAGGCGAGTTTGGTATTTATATGATTTCGGATGGGGCCAATAAGCCTTATCGTGTAAAAATTCGCGCGCCAGGATTCCCACATCTGGCGGCTATGGATGAGATGGCAAAAGGCCATATGCTGGCGGATGTGGTTGCCATTATCGGTACGATGGATATTGTGTTTGGTGAGATTGACCGATGACAGAAATGGTATTAACCGGACCTAAACAGACTTTATTCACGGAGCAGCTGCGTGCTGAGTTGGATAAGTGGATAGCCAAATACCCGATAGGCCGGGCTCAGTCGGCAGTCATTCCATGTTTACATATTCTGCAAGAAGCCAATGGTGGCTGGCTTTCCAGAGCCATTATGGATGCGTTGGCGGAATACTTATCCATGTCAAACATCAGTGTCTACGAGGTGGCTACCTTTTACAGCATGTTTGAAATGGAGCCGGTTGGTAAACACAAGATCAGCCTGTGTACCAATATCTCTTGTATGTTGTGCGGATCAGAGGAAATTCTTGAACATTTGCAGCAACGCTTATCCATTAAGCCAGGGGAAACAACAGAAGATGGTTTGTTCACGTTAAAAGAAGTGGAATGTCTTGGCGCTTGTGTCGGTGCACCAATGCTGTTGATGGATAAGCAATATCATGAGTACCTCACCAAAGAAAAAATTGATGCTTTAATTGACGGGGTTCAGTCATGAAGCTGGATCAAGTCTGCTTTCGTACCAGCCATCTGTCTCCTTCGTGGACCTTGGAGGCCTATCGTCAGGTAGGTGGTTATCAGGTGCTTGAAAATATCTTGAGTAATAAGCTCAAACCTGAATCTATCATCGAACAGATTAAAAACTCGGCATTACGTGGCCGTGGTGGCGCCGGTTTCCCTACCGGTTTGAAATGGAGCTTCATGCCCAGACGTTTGCCCGGCGATAAATATATTGTCTGTAATTCTGATGAAGGTGAGCCCGGCACCTGTAAAGACCGTGACATTCTCAGGTTTAATCCACACCAGGTGATAGAAGGCATGATTATCGCCGGTTACACCATTGGTGCCCAAACGGGTTACAACTACATCCGTGGTGAATTTTATGAGCCAATAGAACGCTTTGAGGCGGCATTGGAAGAAGCCAGAGAGGCAGGTTATCTAGGTAAGGATATTCTGGACAGTGGCTTTAATTTTCAGTTGCATACACATATCGGTGCTGGCGCTTATATTTGTGGGGAAGAAACCGCCTTACTCGAATCACTGGAAGGCAAAAAAGGTCAGCCTCGTTATAAACCCCCTTTTCCTGCCGGTTATGGCTTATATGGCAGGCCGACCACGATTAACAATACTGAAAGTCTGGCGTCTATACCCGTGATTTTGCAGCATGGTGCTGACTGGTTTCATGACTTGGGAACACCGAATAATGGTGGCAGCAAAATTTTCTGTATGACCGGCCATGTCAATAAACCCGGTAACTATGAAGTACCGCTCGGTACTCCCTTTGCTGAGTTATTGGAATTAGCCGGTGGCGTCAGACATGGCCATCAATTAAAAGCGGTGATTCCTGGTGGCTCATCCACGCCTGTGGTGCCCGCTGATATCATGATGGGACTGGATATGAGCTATGACGGCATTGCAAAAGCACGTTCAATGCTGGGTGCTGGTTCGGTGATTGTTATGGATGATTCAACTTGTATGGTGAAGGCCTTACAGCGTATTGCTTATTTTTATTATGAGGAGTCGTGCGGTCAGTGTACGCCATGTCGGGAAGGTACTGGCTGGTTATATCGGGTTGTGAAACGGATTGAAGAAGGCCAGGGCAGACAAGAAGATTTAGATCGGCTGGTGGATGTTGCTGAAAATATTAATGGCAATACGATTTGCGCCTTGGGTGATGCTGCCGCGGCCCCGGTTGTCAGTTTCATCAAACATTTTCGTGATGAATTTCAATACCACATCGATCACGGTCGGTGTATGGATAACACAGCGTGAAGGCTGAGTAGACATGGTTAATATCGAAATCGACGGTATTCCGCTGAAAGTGGATTCAACAAAAATGATTATTCAGGCTGCTGATGAGGCGGGCATTGATATTCCGCGTTTTTGTTATCACAAAAAGCTGTCGATAGCGGCGAACTGCCGGATGTGCCTGGTTGAAGTCGATAAGTCCCGTAAAGCGCTGCCAGCCTGCGCGACTCCCGTTACGGAAGGCATGAAGGTGTTTACTCATTCCAAAGTGGCGGTCAATGCTCAACGCAGTGTAATGGAATTTCTGCTGATTAATCATCCACTGGATTGCCCTATCTGTGATCAGGGGGGGGAATGCGAGTTGCAAGATCTTTCCATGGGGTATGGCGAAGGCGTCAGCCGCTTTACAGAAGGCAAACGTGTTGTCAAAGACAAGGATATCGGACCTTTGATTCGTACCGATATGACACGTTGCATTCATTGCACTCGTTGCGTTCGCTTTGGTGTGGAAATCGCCGGCGTTAAAGAGCTTGGGGCAACTGGGCGTGGCGAACATATGGAAATCGGTACCTATGTCGAGCACAGTCTGGTTTCAGAGCTATCCGGCAATATTATCGATCTGTGTCCTGTGGGTGCTTTAACCTCAAAACCGTTTCGTTATAAAGCCCGTGCCTGGGAAATGAAAGCCCATCCTTCTATCGCGCCTCATGATGCCATTGGTTCCAATATTGAGCTGCATGTCAGACAAAATGATGTGATGCGTGTGGTGCCAAGAGATAACGAGTCTATCAATGAGGCCTGGTTATCAGATAGAGACAGGTTCTCTTATCAAGGGTTGGCACATTCAAAACGACTCACTGATCCGATGATTAAGGTGGAGGGTGACTGGCAGGTGGTTGATTGGCAAATCGCGCTGGAAACAGCGGTAAAAGGTTTGCAAACCGTTATTAACAAACATGGAGCAGAAGAGGTGGGGGGCTTAATTTCCCCCACAGCGACCCTGGAAGAAGCGTTTCTTTTTCAGAAATGGCTGCGGGGCTTAGGTGTTGATAATATTGACCATCGCCTGCGTCAGCAGGATTTTTCAGATCATCCAGAACAGTACCCTCTGGATAATTGGACATTGGCAGAAGTGCAGGAAAGTGATGCTGTTGTCTTGATTGGCAGCAATATCCGGGCTGAACAACCTATCCTTGCTCATCGGATAAGACAGGCGGCCTTGGCTGGAGCGGCAGTAACTAATATCAACTTTTTCCTGACCGATATGCTGATGCCGGTTGAGTATGAAATGGCTGTTGATATCAATGCAATGCTCACAACATTAGCCGGTGTTGCCAAAGTATTATCGTCAATTGCCAATGACACTGATGATCAATGGCAGGCTTTATATCCGGAACGTACGCCCAGCGCGTTTGAGCAAAATGTGGCAATGCAATTATCCAATGCCACTAATGCAACACTTATTGTGGGAGATTTAGCCAATCAGCATCCCAATGCAGCGAAAATTCGTGCTCTAGTGCAGAAGATTGCCGAGTTATCTGGCAGCCGTTGTGTTGTGATGCCATCAGCCAATAGTCAGGCTCATTTGATTGCCAATACGCTACCCGGTGATGCAGCTAAGAATAGTCTGCAAATGTGGCAACAGAGTCTGCGGGCTTATGTACTGATGAACTTTGATGCATTACAGGATACTGCGGTGCCAGCAATAGCCAAACAGGCATTAAAACGCGCTAGTTTTGTGGTGGGGCTGCATAGTTTTGACAGTGAATTTTTAAGACAAACGGCCGATGTGATATTACCCACGGCCTGTTTTACTGAAACATCGGGCACGTTTGTCGGAATGGATAAACAATGGCAGCAGTTTGCTGGTGCTGTTGCCCCCAGAGGCGATAGTCGGCCTGGTTGGAAAATTCTGCGTGTACTGGGCAATGTCAGTCAAATTGAAGGGTTTGACTATATTTCATCACAAGATGTGGTGGATGAGATTCGACAAAGCCAGACCGACATACAGACTAAGACGGTTTCACCTTATATCCCTGATTCATTGACGGCAGAATCAGAGTTGATGATGATTTCTGAAGTGCCAATGTATCGGACTGATGTGTTACTAAGACACAGTGACGCATTACAAAAAACGCCTGAAACTCAGCGTGCCCAGTTTGCCCGTATCAACAGAAAAGAAGCAGAAAAATGGGGTTTGAACCATCAAACGCCGTTGACGCTGACACAAGAAGAGAAAGTGGTACGCTTACCATTAGAGATTGATGACAATATTGCAGATGGCTGCGTGTATGTCGCCGCCACTACAGATGCGGCTAACCGCTTAGTCAGCTTATTTGGTCAGGTCTTTGTTTCTCAAAGTGAGGCAGCCACATGATCGATATGTTTTTACAGGATATCTTGCCGAATCTGCTGAAGATCTTATTAATTATTGTGCCTTTAATGCTGTCAGTTGCTTATCTGACTTACGCCGAGCGTAAAGTGATTGGTTATATACAAACGCGGATTGGTCCTAACAGAGTCGGTCCATGGGGATTATTACAACCGATAGCAGATGGCCTGAAACTGTTACTTAAAGAAGTGATTTTCCCAGCAAAATCCAATTTATATTTGTTTCTGATAGCGCCTGTTTTGGCGATTGGTCCGGCGCTGGCGGCCTGGGCGGTAATGCCGTTTGATGATGGCATGGTGTTGGCTGACATTGATGCTGGTCTTCTGTACATCTTAGCGATCACTTCAATGAGTGTATATGGCGTGGTGGTGGCAGGTTGGGCATCTAATTCTCGTTATGCCTTTTTAGGCGCATTACGTAGTGCTGCACAAGTGGTGTCGTATGAAATTGCTATGGGATTTGCTTTGGTCGGTGTACTCATTGCGGCTGGTAGTCTGAATCTCGGTGAGATTGTGCTGGCTCAGCAAGGTGGCTTCTGGCACTGGTATTTCATACCGCTGTTTCCGTTGTTTATTGTTTATTTTATCTCCGGGGTGGCCGAGACCAACCGGGCGCCGTTTGATATTGCTGAAGGGGAGTCTGAAATCGTCGCCGGTTTCCATGTGGAATATTCCGGGATGGCGTTTGCTATTTTTTTCCTCGCTGAATACGCCGATATGATTTTGATTTCCATGCTGGCTGCGACGCTATTTATGGGCGGCTGGTTATCACCATTTGATGGTATCCCTGTGTTGGAAACGGCTTTTGCATGGGTGCCTGGTTTGGTGTGGTTATTAGCAAAAACCGCCATATTCTTGTTTATGTATCTGTGGTTTCGAGCAACATTTCCGCGTTATCGTTATGACCAGATTATGCGTTTGGGCTGGAAAATATTTATCCCGGTGACACTTGTTTGGTTGGTGATTGTATCGACGGCTCAAGTGTTGGATATCGGGCCTTGGTTTACAGAAAGTGCAGTATTAACTGCGGGAGGGGGATGATGTCAGGTCTCCGTCATTTTTTTAAAAGTTTTTTATTGTGGGAGCTCAGTCAGGGACTTCGTTTAACTGGGCGTTATTTATTTGCTGGTAAGGTGACGGTTCAATACCCTGAAGAAAAAACACCTCAGTCACCCCGGTTCAGAGGACTTCATGCATTAAGGCGTTACCCGAATGGCGAGGAACGCTGTATTGGCTGTAAATTATGTGAGGCTGTCTGTCCGGCATTAGCCATTACTATCGAAACCGAGCCCAGAGATGACGGCAGTCGTCGCACCACACGTTACGATATTGATTTGTTTAAATGTATTTATTGTGGGTTTTGTGAAGAGTCCTGTCCGGTCGATTCCATTGTCGAAACTCGTCATTTTGAGTTCCACTTTGAAAATCGAGGCGAACAAATTATGACTAAAGATAAATTACTGGCAATAGGGGATAAGTATGAGCCAGAGATTGCTGCTGATCGTGCGGCTGATGCACCATATCGTTAGGATGACTGACTAGTGGAAAGCATTATCTTTTATACCTTTTCTGCAATTTTATTGTTTGCTGCAACGATGGTGATAACAGTACGTAACCCAGTGCGGGCAGCGTTATTTCTGGTGTTAGCCTTTTTCACCAGTGCTGGTATCTGGCTAATGCTAGAAGCAGAGTTCCTTGCCATTAGTCTGGTCCTTGTCTACGTGGGGGCGGTGTTGGTGCTGTTTCTCTTTGTCGTGATGATGCTGGATATTGATCTGGCTCCACTCAAAGAAGGTTTCACGCGTTATTTACCACTCGGCATTATTGTGGCGGCGTTGATTGTGGTGGAGATGATTGCTGTGTTGAATGCTCCACAATTTAATATTAGCGCCGCTGCAGAGACTGATGCCAGCAATACCAAAATGTTGGGACGATTGTTGTATACCGTCTATGTGTATCCGTTTGAAATTGCCTCTGTCATTTTAACGGTTGCCATTGTGGCGGCCATCACACTGACATTGCGTGAACACCATCGTAAATTGCAGGATCCGGCTAAACAGGTGACAGTTAAATCTACAGATCGGCTCAGAATGGTGGATCTTCGGCAAAAACAGCAAGGAGAGGGGAGAGAGCCATGATTGTGTTATCTGACTATCTTATTCTCGCTGCCATATTGTTCAGCTTGTCTTTAGCGGGCATTTTTTTGAATCGTAAAAACATCATTATTTTATTGATGTGTATTGAATTGATGCTGTTAGCGGTAAATCTTAACTTTATTGCTTTTTCACACTTTCTGGGAGACCCCGCCGGTCAGGTGTTTGTGTTCTTTATCTTAACGGTGGCAGCAGCGGAAGCGGCTATTGGTCTGGCTATTTTGGTGGTTTTATTCCGTAATCTCAGCACCATTAATGTGTCTGACCTTGATAGGTTAAAGGGGTAACGAATGCCACAGAGCTTGCTGCTTGCCATTGTTATCGCGCCTTTGTTTGGCAGTATCGCTGCAGGTTTGTTTGGTCGCCATTTGGGACGAAGCTGGACGCATCGGATTACTATTTTTTCTGTAGGCGTTGCTTTCTTTTTATCTGCCTGGGTACTGAAGCTCGTTACTATTGATGGGTTGACCTATAACGGTATGGTTTATCAATGGTTACAGGCTGGCTCATTGCAGCTTGAAGTCGGTTTTATGATTGATAGCTTAAGTGCTGTGATGATGACCGTGGTGACCTTTGTTTCGCTGATGGTGCATATCTACACCATTGGTTATATGCACGATGACGATGGTTATTGTCGTTTCTTTAGTTATATTTCGTTGTTTACCTTTGCCATGCTGATGCTGGTGATGGCGAATAACTTTATGCAGCTATTTTTTGGTTGGGAAGCCGTAGGGCTTGTGTCCTACCTATTAATTGGTTTTTGGTATAAAAAACCGACGGCGATTTATGCCAATCTTAAGGCTTTTCTGGTCAATAGAGTCGGGGATTTTGGCTTTTTACTGGGCATTGCTGCGGTACTGATGTATGCCGGGAGTCTGGATTATGTGACGGTCTTCCAACAAGCGCCACACATGGCAGAAGAAACCATTAGCCTGTTTCCTGATGTGACATGGTCAGTAATGACACTGACCTGCATATTATTATTTATCGGTGCTATGGGTAAGTCTGCACAAGTACCATTACATGTTTGGTTGCCAGATTCGATGGAAGGGCCGACGCCTATTTCAGCACTGATCCATGCGGCGACCATGGTGACGGCCGGTATTTTCATGGTGGCGCGTATGTCACCTTTGTTTGAGCTTTCAGAAACGGCATTGTCATTTGTACTGATTATTGGCGCCATTACTGCCTTTTTTATGGGGCTGCTGGGGTTAGTTCAAAACGATATTAAGCGTGTTATCGCTTATTCGACCTTGTCACAATTAGGTTATATGACGGTGGCATTAGGTGTGTCAGCCTATGCCGCTGGTGTCTTCCACCTGTTGACGCATGCTTTTTTCAAAGCCTTACTTTTCTTGGCGGCAGGTTCGGTGATTATCGCTATGCATCATGAGCAGGATATGCGCAAGATGGGCGGGCTGAAAAAGTATATGCCGATAACTTACTGGACCAGCCTGATTGGTTCCTTAGCGTTGATCGGTTTCCCTGGTTTTGCCGGCTTCTTTTCTAAAGATGCCATCATTGAGGCTGTCCATGCTTCGAATATACCCGGTCATAGCTTTGCCTATTTTTCTGTGTTATCGGGCGTATTAATCACATCCCTTTATAGTTTCCGCCTGTTTTTTATGGTGTTCCATGGTAAGCCACGATTTAACACTGAGCACGGACATCAGCCTAAGGAGTCTCCATGGGTGGTCACCTTGCCATTGATACTGCTGGCAATCCCTTCGGTTATTGCTGGTTACTGGATCGGTAGCGTGGTCTACGGTGAGTTTTTTGCGGATGCTATTTATGTGGCAGCAACTCATGAAATTCTAGCTGAGCAGGCAACAGAATTTCATGGTGTGTTGAGCTTTATATTGCACGGGCTCACGGCGGCTCCGTTCTGGTTGGCCATGGCGGGTATCGTGATAGCTTGGTTTTTATATTTACGGCGACCTGATTTACCGGCTGTTTTACAGAATAAAGGTCAGTTTATTTATCAAATCCTGATCAATAAATATGGTTTTGATGACTTTAATCAGACGGTGATTGCTGGTGGCTCCCGTCAACTAGGCCAGCTTTTATGGCGAGTTGGTGATCGTATTCTAATTGATGGTGCCCTGGTGAATGGTTCAGCCAAGACGGTGGCATGGTGTTCACGTTTAGCCAGACAGATACAGACTGGCTATTTGTATCACTATGCCTTTGCAATGATTATTGGTGTGGGCCTGTTACTCACCTTTTTTGTAGCATGACAGGGACGGAATAGAAACCATGCTGACACAACTCCCATTGTTAAGTCTGATTATCTGGTTCCCCATTGCTGCAGGCTTGTTATGCCTGTTTTTGAATGATCGGGAATGCCTGAGTAAATGGCTCGCGGTGGGGACAGCGTCACTGACTATTTTATTATCCATCGCTCTGTATATCGGTTTTGACAATACCTCATATCAAATGCAGTTTGAGGAGTTGCATCCTTGGATTGCGACGTTTGCTATTAATTATCACCTTGGTATTGATGGGTTTTCTTTACCATTAATCATTTTAACAACGATTTCGACATTGCTGGTTGTAGTGGCGGGCTGGCGTGTCATTGAATATCGCTTAAATCATTACCTGGCAGCCTTTTTGATTATGGAAGGTTTGATGCTGGCGGTATTTTCAGCATTGGACGCCATATTGTTTTATGTGTTTTTTGAAGCCATGCTGATTCCATTGTTTTTGATTATCGGCATCTGGGGTGGGCCGAATCGCGTTTATGCCACGATCAAATTCTTTTTGTATACGTTTTTTGGTTCGGTGTTTTTATTAATTGCTCTGCTGTATTTGCATCACGTTGCAGGCAGTTTTTCATTGCTGGATTATCATGCGGTCACTTTATCCATGACCGAGCAAACCTGGCTGTTTTTTGCCTTTTTGATTGCATTTGCAGTCAAAGTACCGATGTGGCCAGTGCATACCTGGTTACCAGATGCACATGTTGAAGCCCCTACCGGCGGTTCAGTCATTTTGGCGGCTATTACCTTAAAGATTGGCGGTTATGGTTTTATCCGATTCGCCTTACCTATTACACCGGATGCCAGTATGGTTTTTGACTGGTTATTGATTACCTTGTCATTGATTGCTGTGGTTTATATTGGTTTTGTGGCACTGGTACAGAGGGATCTGAAAAAATTAATTGCCTATTCGAGTATTGCTCATATGGGCTTTGTGACGCTGGGCTTATTTATTGTTTTCAGAATATTTTTCAACTCAGCAACAGGTAGTGGCGCAGTGCTGGCAGTGGAGGGTGCCATGGTGCAGATGGTGTCACATGGCTTTATTTCCGCAGCGATGTTTTTGGCTGTCGGTGTGTTGTATGACCGGATGCATACCCGTGAAATTAGTGCTTATGGTGGGGTTATTAATACCATGCCGACATTCACAGCGTTTGCGGTATTTTTTGCCATGGCAAATGCCGGTCTTCCAGGCACATCAGGTTTTGTGGGTGAGTTTATGGTGATTCTGGCTGCTTTTCAGGCGAATTTCTGGTTTGCTTTTCTGGCAGCGACAACCTTAATTCTTGGTGCAGCCTATACCTTGTGGATGGTGAAACGGGTCTTTTTTGGTGAAGTGGCAAATCAACACGTTGCTGAACTGGAAGATATTAATACTCGTGAATTTATGCTATTAGCGAGTTTAGCGGTGATTGTTTTAGTGTTAGGTCTCTGGCCTGATCCATTGTTAGACGTGATGCACGCTTCTGTTGAAAATTTATTAACACAAGTGTCTCAATCCAAGCTCTAAAAGGACAACTCATAATGAACTACCAAGTGCCAAATATGTTGTTTGCATTACCTGAAATGGTCATGCTGGCAATGGCTTGTGTTGTCTTATTATTTGTTGCTTTTACCGGCAGTAGAAAAGTGAGTTGGGTCTATGGGCTCAGCCAGTTAAGTTTACTTGCTGTATTGATTATCCTGGTTTCTTCCTGGGGCGAAGCCGGAAAGACCTTTTCCGACACCTATGTCAAAGATGGCCTGAGTGATGTATTAAAAATAGCCATCTGTCTGGTGAATATGTGTGTCTTGTTATATTCCGTTGAATATTTACGGGTACGCCAATTACTTCAAGGCGAGTTTTATGTCTTAGCCTTGTTCGCCACGCTGGGTATGTTCATTATGGTGTCGGCGAATCACTTTCTGACTTTGTATTTAGGACTGGAGTTATTGTCCTTGTGTCTTTATGCCATGGTGGCAATGCATCGTGATTCGGCGATTGCGACTGAAGCTGCGATGAAATATTTCATCCTCGGTGCGATTGCTTCGGGAATGTTGTTATATGGCATGTCTATTATCTATGGCATTACAGGAAGTTTGATGTTGCAGGATATTGCTACAGCTGTGTATTCATCGTCCAGCAATGACACAATCCTAAGCTTTGCACTGGTTTTTATTATTATTGGTATCGGCTTTAAGTTTGGCGCGGTGCCGTTTCATATGTGGTTACCGGATGTCTATCATGGTGCACTGACAGCGATGACGCTTTTTATCGCCGCCGCACCTAAAATTGCTGCTTTTGCTTTGTTGATTCGATTATTAGTCGATGGACTGATAGACTTACAAAGCTATTGGCAACCGATGTTGATGTTGATGGCTGTTTTATCGATGATAATCGGTAATGTTGTGGCTATCGCTCAGACCAATATTAAACGCATGCTGGCGTATTCTACGATTTCTCATGTCGGTTTTTTATTGATGGGTGTACTTGCCGGTACGCAAGCGGGTTATGCCGCTTCGATGTTTTATACCTTGGTATATGCCCTCATGACATTAGGCAGTTTTGGTGTGATTTTGTTGATGAGCCGTTACGGCTTTGAAGCAGATAATATTGATGACTTTAAAGGACTGAGCAAACAACATCCGTGGTTGGCTTTGTTAATGCTGATTTTGATGTTTTCAATGGCAGGCATACCACCATTAGCAGGTTTTTATGCCAAATTAGGTGTAGTTAAAGCGGTGGTAGATGCAGATATGTTAGCCGTTGCGTTGGTTGCGGTGGTGATGTCAGTGATTGGTGCTTTTTATTATTTACGTGTCATAAAAGTCATGTATTTTGATGATGCCGAACACCATCATGAAGCGAATACCTCAGGTTCAGCTGGTTTTGTATTGAGCATTAATACTTTATTGGTGCTAGCAATGGGGATATTTCCAGGATTATTAATGTCGGTTTGTTCTACCGTTTTTTCTTAGGAAACAACATGTCTATTTGGCTTATGTTAGGGCTGTTTTTTATCTTGGCAAATCTACCGTGGATAGGCGAACGTGTATTTTTTGTTTATGCACTGGAACAAAAATCCAACTGGATACGGTTACTTGAATTAGTCGTGTATTTTTTTATCAGCCTGCTTATCGGTATTGCTTTTGAAATCCGCTTTTCCGGAGATGTTTACTCACAAGGTTGGGAATTTTTTGTGACAGTGTTGAGTTTGTTTTTGGTGCTGTCGGTACCAGGGGTTGTATATCGTTATCAATGGGTACCGATGCAACACAGGTTTAAATAGCCTTTATAGATTCCGCAAATAATTTAACATCACGCTGTCATTACCCGATAGTAGATTTATTGAATGGCGACATAGCAGTCTTTGTCGCTTTTTTACTTATAAATGTGTGCATATACAAAGATTCTAGTTTAGAATTGGCGGGTTTAACTCCGTGTAAATGCACGAATTGTTCATTTAAATAATAGAGACAGGATTATGGCTTCTGATTTATCCAAGTACAGAAATATAGGTATCTTCGCCCACGTTGATGCGGGTAAAACCACAACAACTGAGCGTATCCTGAAACTGACCGGTAAAATTCATAAAACTGGTGAGGTTCACGAAGGTGAATCAACTATGGACTTCATGGATCAGGAAGCTGAACGTGGTATTACCATTCAGTCTGCTGCTACCACGTGTGCATGGAAAGGTTACCGTTTAAATGTTATCGATACACCGGGACACGTTGACTTCACTATCGAAGTATATCGTTCATTAAAAGTACTTGACGGTGGTATTGGTGTTTTCTGTGGTAGTGGTGGTGTTGAGCCTCAATCAGAAACTAACTGGCGTTATGCTAACGAATCAGAAGTATCTCGTCTGATCTACGTTAACAAACTTGACCGTATGGGCGCAGACTTCTACCGCGTTGTTAAACAAGTTGAAGATGTTCTTGCTGCCACACCTTTAGTTATGGTTCTGCCTATCGGTATCGAAGATGAGTTCAAAGGTGTTGTTGACCTGTTAACGCGTAAAGCATGGTACTGGCCTGACGAAAAAGATCCTGAAAACTACAGCATCGAAGAGCCACCTGCAGAGATGGCTGACCAGATCGAAGAATGGCGTGAAAAACTCATTGAAACTGCGGTTGAGCAGGACGATGATTTGATGGAAAAATATCTTGAAGGTGAAGAGCCTTCTATTGATGAACTGAAAAAATGTATCCGTAAAGGGACATTAGAATTAGCGTTCTTCCCAACTTACTGCGGTAGCTCGTTCAAAAACAAAGGTCTTCAATTAGTATTAGATGCTGTTGTTGATTACCTGCCTGATCCAACCGAAGTGGATCCACAACCAGAAGTCGATTTAGAAGGTAACGAAACTGGTAAAGTCGCTACAGTTGATATTAACGGTCCATTACGTGCACTGGCATTCAAAATTATGGATGACCGTTTTGGTGCACTGACCTTCGTTCGTCTCTACTCTGGTGAAATTCGCAAAGGTGACACCATTCTGAATACCTTCACAGGTAAAACAGAACGCGTTGGTCGTATGGTGGAAATGCATGCGAATGACCGTAACGAACTTGATTACGCTCACGCGGGTGACATCATCGCTATTGTAGGTATGAAAGATGTTCAAACAGGTCACACATTATGTGATCCGAAGAACGCAGCAACACTTGAACCAATGGTCTTCCCTGATCCTGTTATCTCAATCGCTATTGCACCTAAAGATAAAGGTGCGGCAGAGAAATTAGGTATCGCTCTGGGTAAAATGATTAAAGAAGATCCTTCATTCCGTGTTGAAACCGATGAAGATAGTGGTGAAACCATCATGAAAGGCATGGGTGAGCTACATTTGGATATCAAAGTAGATATCCTGAAGCGTACTCACGGTGTGGACGTTATTGTCGGTGAACCGCAAGTGGCTTACCGTGAAACTATCACGCAACGTGTTGAAGACAGCTACACGCACAAGAAACAATCAGGTGGTTCTGGTCAGTTCGGTCGCATTGATTACATCATTGAACCAGGTGAACCAGGTAGCGGTTTTGCTTTTGAATCCACAGTAACTGGTGGTACAGTTCCTCGTGAATTCTGGCCTGCCGTTGAAGGTGGCTTTAAGAAAATGATGGGTAGAGGTGTATTAGCCGGCTTCCCATTACTGGACGTTAAAGTGAATTTATTTGATGGTTCATTCCACGCCGTTGACTCATCTGCCATCGCGTTTGAATTAGCCGCAATGGGTGGTTTCCGTCAGTCTATTCCTAAAGCGGGTCCTCAGTTACTTGAGCCGATCATGAAAGTTGACGTGTTTACACCAGAAGATAATGTCGGTGACGTTATTGGTGACTTAAACCGTCGTCGCGGTATGATCAAGTCTCAGGATGCGGGTGCAACGGGTGTCCGTATTAAAGCTGAAGTACCACTGAGTGAAATGTTTGGTTACATCGGTTCACTACGTACAATGACATCGGGTCGTGGTCAGTTCTCTATGGAGTTCTTACACTACATGCCATGTCCACGTAACGTAGCTGATGAAGTTATCAAAGAAACTAAAGAGCGTGAAGCTGCTAAGAAATAAGTTATTATTTCTAGAGAAAATAAAAAAGGGCTGATTTATCAGCCCTTTTTTTATGCTTTAGATTTAGTTAACTAGACTTTGTATCGGAGATGGAATACGCCCACCTAGTCGAACAAAGCGGTTCTCATGACTACCCATGTTAACAGCCATGACAGGGCCTTCACCTAATAAACCACCATAGACAACATGATCACCGGCTTTCTTGCCTGGCGCAGGAATCAGACGTGCTGCCGTGGTTTTTTTGTTGATAACACCAATGGCCATTTCATCTGCAATAATGGCTGAAATCATCTCTGCAGAGGTGTCACCAGGTATAGCGACCATATCCAAGCCAACAGAACATACGGCTGTCATGGCTTCCAGTTTTTCCAGTGATAATGTGCCATTCACTGCGGAATCAGCAATCGTCAAATCTTCACAAACCGGAATAAAGGCGCCACTGAGTCCGCCGACGTGTGAACTGGCAAACGCACCACCTTTTTTAACCGCATCATTCAACATTGATAAAAAGGCCGTACTACCCGGTGCGCCTATCGCAGGTAAACCGATAGCCTCAAAAATTTCACCGACGCTATCGTTTTTATTCGGCGTAGGGGCGAGTGAAAGGTCAACAATACCAAAGGGTAACCCTAATAATTGAGCGACTTCACGGCCAACTAATTCGCCCGCTCTTGTAAGGCGCGCTGCTGTCTGTTTAATCACATCTGCGGCACGACTTAAGTCCATGCCGTCTTCTTCTTCAAGAGCACGTTCCAGGGCCGCTTTGACGACACCTGGGCCACTAACACCGACACTGACAACGGCATCAGCTTCACCAATGCCAAGATAAGCACCGGCCATGAATGGCACGTCTTGTGGGATATTGGCAAACACAACCAGTTTTGCTGCTGCCAGGCCATCGTCTTTTGCTGTCATCTCAGCCGCTTGTTTGATGATGACGCCCATATCTTTGATGGCATCCATATTAATACCGGCACGGGTGCTGGCGACATTGACTGAAGAGCAGACGCGCTGACTTTCAGTTAATGCTTGTGGAATAGCATTGATGAGTGCTCTGTCACCATGTGTCATGCCTTTTTCCACTAGAGCGGTGAAGCCACCGATAAAGTCGATACCTAATTCCGAGGCAGCTTTATCAAGTGTGAGCGCAATTTCCACCATTTGATCAGAGTTAAAAGGGGCAGCCACTACTCCGATGGGGCTGATAGAAATGCGTTTATTAGCCACTTCGATGCCGTAGCGTCTTTCAATACGGTTACAGGTACTGACAAGATTGCCGGCGATACGGGTGATTTTGTCGTAGATTTTGCGTTTAAAAGTATTAATGTCGTCACTGACACAATCAGCAAGACTGATCCCTACGGTCACAGTGCGTAAATCCAGATTTTCTTCACGTACCATTTGTAAGGTAGAAATAATGTCTTTGGGATTAATCATTTTATGTCCTGATATGAACGGGTAAGAATATAACGGCGATTAATTAAGTATATTGCTCACGGAATCAAAAATTTTACGATGTTGCACGCTGACTTCCAGATCCAGTCGTTCTGAGATTTCTGCAAGCGCATCACGTAAATCATTCATGATCGTGGCTTTAGGTACATCAATTTCAAATACCATTAAATTATCCATCGGGTTTTTACCACCCTTGAAAATGGCTTGCATATTGGTGATATTCACACCGTGTTTAAACAGTTGTCCAGCCACTTCAGCCACAATGCCCTGACGATCTGGCCCAATAACCGTGACAATATAGGGTTGAACCTCAGGTTTATTTTGATACCAGTCTGATGCTTTTTCATTCCATGGATGTACACGGATGAATAGCCCCATGTTGTTACAGGCGTTTTCTAATGCTGTTTGAAGTTCTTCAGCCACTTCCTCATGCGGAACATCAACAAGTAATAACGCACCAAAAACAGAGTTGAGCAGAGTTTGACTCAAATTCTCAATATTGCCATTGCGCTGATTAATCACATCTGCAATAACGGCCATGATTCCGGGTTGATCACTTCCCAGAACAGAAATTAATACTTTATTCATTTTTCACCTTAGAGAGGTTTGCAGGATCTAGCGTTATATGATCGCAACATTATTGATCATAGACAAATACAAAAATGCCGGGATGAGTCCCGGCATCAAAAAATTTTCGATTTTGACGTGATGCCTTGATTACAAAAGGCATCATACTCGGTATTAACGCTTGGCAATGATCCATACTGCGTGAACAATACCTGGAATATAGCCGAGAATAGTTAGCAGGATATTTAGCCAGAAAGCACCACCGAAGCCGACTTGTAAGAATACGCCAAGCGGTGGTAACAAAATAGCAATCAGAATTCGTATTAAGTCCATAATAACTCCCTTTTATTGATAGTTGTTTTTCTTACTATGATTGAAACAATGCCGTCCAGATTAAGCTGATAATCCAGCCGACAAAGGCTACCGCCAGGCCAATCATGGTGATTAAGATAAGAATAATAGCGATATTTTCCAGCAGTGTTTTACGATATACCTGCCGGGGTTGCTGCTCATACTCGCTGAGTAGAGCGACATTTCTCCGGTTAGCTTTCCAGACAAAATCAAAGACATCACCAATGACCGGAATAGCACCTAGTGTGGTATCAATTAACATATTGATAGCCATTTTTAACAGAATCGTTTTTGGTGCACCTAGCTGATGAGCCTGATAAATAATCACACTAGAAAGCAGGCCACCAATAAAGTCACCAAAGCCAGGAATAAGACCTAGAAATCCGTCAGCGCCGATTTTATAGCCACCGGGTAAGGTGATCGATTCATCTAAAAACCAACTAAGTCGGTGTATAAACCGTGTTCGATTACTCATGCATCTCCATCCTTCGCATCTGGAACAACAACATTCAGGCTATCGCGTTTGAAACGATAGTGTAATGGTGGTTTGAGTTTGATTAACTCCCCATCAACAGCGACAGTAAG
Source organism: Methylophaga sp. F-2 (assembly GCF_056859315.1). Classification (NCBI taxonomy): domain Bacteria; kingdom Pseudomonadati; phylum Pseudomonadota; class Gammaproteobacteria; order Thiotrichales; family Piscirickettsiaceae; genus Methylophaga; species Methylophaga sp. F-2. The sequence goes on along the minus strand of NZ_JBSXOF010000018.1, from coordinate 174,696 downwards.
CCATTTCTTACGTGAACGCAGGGTCACTTTCACCTCGTCAATAATGGCATTATCGACAAGCTTTGCTTTTTTTAAGGGATCAATTCCCATTAACATCGCACTAAAAATGAGTTTGATAGCTGACCAGCTACTGTTGCAGCGAATAACAATAAGGTGCAGACCTTCACGGCCACCAGCTTTAACTTGTCCTGCTGATGGGATTTGAAGATCGCGTTCACCGACGCCAACAAACACCAGAGGCGTTTTGATTTTTTGTTCATTCAGAATAATGTGAGTATGGCGAAAATGGTAGAGTCTTCTGATACCTGCCAATATGCTGGCCATCATATATCGCATCTTTCGTTCCAGATACTCACGGGTGCGAACAAAAGTCACATAAGAGCCAACAGAGCTTGTGTTGAGAAATATCTGATCATTAACATAAGCGACATGTGTGCTAACCACTTTACCATGAATAGCCAGTTCGATGGCTAAAGAGGTGTCGGTCGGAATGGATAAGCGCTGGGCAAAATGGTTGAGCGTGCCACCTGGAATAATGGCCAGTTCAGTTTCAGTACCGGTGATTATCCCAGCAGCTAATGCCAGCGTACCATCACCGCCTGATACGATAATGCGTTTATGACCATCATCAATGGCATGTTGAATAGCCGTTTGCATATCGCTGGCAGATAAGCTGTGGAGAGTAATGCTGTCATGTGCTGTTAAGCTCTTTATAACGGCTTCAGCACTACCTGCGTGTTTATTCACAAAAACCGGTATTTTGGTTTCGGGCCTTGCGTTTTGATTAGGCTTCATGCCATCGCCCGTTTTTACGATGAAAAGCCTGTGACTGAGATAACTGAAATTCACCTTGCTGCCAATGGTGACGGGCAATAGTCAAACGGTTTTTATCACCTTGAATCATGTTAAAACTATTTGGCGTATCGGGTAGAAGTCTATCTGATGTGGTGGTGCCAGCATGAGAGATGATCATGCCGTCAAGCACGTGACAATAATCAATATGTACATGACCACTGAGTATTAAATCAAGACCAGTGCCTTTAAATGATGCTAACGCTTCATCGCGACCGCCGATGAGATGCCTGGCTTCATATTGCGGAGGTAGCCAGAAAGGGTGGTGTGCCACAAGCAGTTGAAGTTGGTGCTGCGGTGCATGACTCATCTGCTGTGTAATTTGTTGTATTTGTGAAGGACTGATTCGCCCTCTGGACCAATCCATATAAAAACCGGCTTTTCTGGCAGTGTTAATACCCATAAGCTGATAGTTTTCTGTTGAAAACTGGGGCTCTAAATCAGACTGAATCCACTTTTTCCAATTACGCCATGGACAGATAAATCGCTCGACAACTCGGAATGTACTGAGATCATGATTGCCGGGAACGATAAAATAAGGTGTATTGAGTGAGCTAAGAAAGTCAGCGGCTTGCTGATATTCTTTGGCTGTTGCACGCTGGGTCAGATCACCACTAATGATAATCATCTCGGGTGCTAAAACACGAATACTACGTTCTAAGCCTTCTAAAACATCAGTCAGAATACGTCCAAAGTGTAGGTCGGATATATGTAAAAGAGTTGTCATAGAAGGCTAACTACTAGCTTGTCGGTTTAGTCATGATGTTTGACCAGGCCATGTGTTTTGAGTTGTTTCACGGCTGACTCTTGTGAGAGTAAGGCAATCAACTCAACGGGTTCTAATGTCTTCTCCAGTTGTTGCAGAGAGGAGGCATGTCGAATTTTCCATTCGGCCGTTACTGTTGGTGCATGGAATTCGTCAGGCTTTGGCGCATCAATTAACGGTAACTGAGCCAGATGCCATTTACAGAGTCCGGCATGTTGATCCAGACAAATAAGCGGAGTATCAATAGGCTCTTGTTTAGGCGTGTTGTTAATCTGTTCAAGTAGGCTTTTGACAATGGCGCTAGGGCGTTTTTCTTCTGGTGCCCTTAGGAAGCCGAAAATCGTAAAGGGTCTCGCCCGTTTTGCTCCTCCACTTAACCATGAAAGAGGAATAGACAGCATCAGTCCACCGGATATGGGTAACAGCCAATAAAACATTTCGATGCTTAAGCCGTAAGAAATACCTGCCAGGATAAAACCAAACAAGGTATGGCCGCGGTGGGCACGGGTAACTTGTCCTAAACTCAGGGCACCATCATCTCGCGACTGAGGGTTCCAGCCACTGTCTTTGCCCATAAGGATATGACAGACAACACCAAACTGAGCAACCATCAGAATAGGCGCATAGAGTGCCGACATTAACGTTTCAAAAAGCGTACTCAGGGTTAATAAAATTGGTCCGCCAAATTGTCTGCAACGGCGCCAATTCACCAAAGCAGCAAACCAGCCAAACAGTTTTGGTGCCAGAACAATCGCCATAGACACAATAAACAGCTCCAGTGCACGTTCAGCATCAAATACTGGCCAGATAGGGAACAGTGACGGGTTTGCAAAATATTCGGGGCGAACTAACTGAGCCTGAACAGCAATGGCCAAACCGACCATGATTAACGATAACCAGAGCACAGCGCTGAGGTAGGACATCATGCCAGAGAAAATATGCAGTCTGGTTGGAAATGCCAGATCATGCGCAAGCAGAATGCGCCCATGCTGTAAGTTACCCTGACACCAGCGTCTGTCACGCACAATCACATCGGTTAATGACGGAGGTGCTTCTTCATAAGAGTGTTGAATATCGGTATCAAATCTGACGCCCCAGCCTGCACGTCGAAGCAGCGCTGCTTCTATAAAGTCATGACTGAGGATATGACCACCAAAAGGGGCTTTACCGGGTAATATCGGTAATGAGCATGATTCAGCAAACGCTTGAGTGCGAATAATGGCGTTGTGACCCCAAAAGTTGGAAGACAATCCATGCCATGCGGCCAGGCCTTCAGCGTAAATAGGACCGAAACAGTGATTGGCAAATTGTTGTAACTTGCCATACAGGCTACTGGCGCTAATTAAAGTGGGTAGCGTCTGGATTAATCCAACACCGGGCGCTGCTGCCAGTCTGCGAGATAATGTGAGCATGCTTTGTGCACTCATCAGGCTATCTGCATCCAGCACGATCATCGCTTCATATGCACCACCCCAGTTAGTGACCCAATGCGCAATATTACCGGCCTTACGCTCCTGATTATTCGCACGGCGGCGATAATAAACCGGGCAGTTTTCATCCTGCGTTTCAAATAATTCAATAAACGCTTTTTCTTCTGCCAGCCAGGCATTAGCTTGATTCGTGTCACTTAATATAAAAAAAGCATATTTACCGGGTGCCTGTTTTAATAAATCTTCACGCATGGCTTTTATTGCTGCCACAATTCGGCCGGGTTCTTCTTTATAGACGGGAAATAAAATGGCCGTTTTGAATGCGGGGTCTGTCTCGGCTTTTTTAATAAGGCGTGGTTTGAGATTAATTAAAAACCCCAATAAAGCCTGCGAGAAAGCAAATGATATCCAGATAAAGTTCAGACTGAACAAAAACAAAAACACCCACTGTAATGACGTAATGCTATTGGTGCTGAGCACGCCATGCATTTCGATAATACCGTAGCTCGATAAGCCAACCGTGACCAATAAAATAAATAACCGTGAAAAAACAGTACTTAATGAATAAAAAAAGGAGACTGAATTTTGACGTAAGGCTTGACCGCGTTCATTAACACGGTGACGTGGCATATCTAGTGGTGCGCGTTCAGGTAAAACTTTATGTGCTTTCATTATTCGCCTGTAAATAGACCTGGCTTAATCCAACGATATAGCCATGTTTCGCTGATAGGGATATTTTTATTCATTAATTGCAATCGTAATTCGGCAACATCTGCATTTTCCGGGTTGAAGGTCAAAAACACACGAGCACCGTCGATATTAGGGTTAGCTATCAGCTTTGTTTTAACAACTTTTCCATGATTGCTGGATGCATTAATGCTCAGCGTTTTCAATTGTTCGGCACTAATGTGACTAAAATCGATAATCATCACTCTGTTGCCATCTTCTGACGATTGTCCTTTGGTACTGCGCACAATCTTTGTTTTGCCGGGCATTGGATTGATATCGTTTAACCAGATAAGACGGTAGTTGTAACTAAAGGTCTGGCCTTTTTTTAATCCGCCTTCCGGGCGCCAGTAAGCCACAATATTGTCGTTGCTATCCGCATTAGAAGGGATTTCAAATAGTTGAACCTGACCCTTACCCCAGTCTTCAATAGGCTCTACCCATAAAGAAGGGCGAAGTTCATAATGTGCTTCTAAATCCTGATAATTCACAAACTGACGATCACGCTGAATCAGTCCAAATCCTTTGGTGTGTTCATCCATAAAGCCACTGATCTGTAGTGAACTAGGGTTATTCAGGGGGCGCCATAAATGTTCGTTATTCCCTGTGGTGATGGCCAATGCTTGTGAATTATGCACTTCTGGCCGGTAATCCGTTGATTTCGCAGGCACCATCCCGCCATGTAAGAACATTGAGGTCAGCGGTGCTAGACCAATATGTGGGATATCAGCACGTGGAAATAAAGTAACTTTGACATCCATATGGGTGGGATCATCAGGATAAATCCCAAAACGGTATGCGCCGGTGACACTTTTACTATTAAGTAGGGCATGAACAACGATCGCTTTTTGCTCTCTGCCTGGACGTTCTATCCAGAAGTGAGTGAACGTAGGGTGTTCTTCACCTTTGGGCTCTGCTACATCAATGGCTAAACCTCTGGCTGAAATACCGTAAAGCTGACCTTTTGAGACGGCTCTGAAATAGCTGGCACCCTGAAAAATAATGAACTCATTTTTATCCTGACTATTATTAAGCGGGTAGTGCAGACGGAATCCAGCATACTTCCCTACTTGAGCAAGCGCCTTGGCTATTTCTGGATTAGGTACTTTGAAGGAAGATTCGGTGACATTAATTGGTACACTTTTTCCACTTTCCACAATATCAATATTCACCAGGTTCTTGTATAAAAAACCGGGAGCAAATAGTTGGATAGAAAAGGGGGAGGGTGTGTTACCCCAAATAGCGGCATGTTGCTGGAAGCGAATTTTCTGATAGGTCTCGGCATCCAGGCGGGTAAGTGAAATGGGCGCTTGTTTAGGAAGCTTATAGGGCTCCTTAGCTAATTTTTTGGCTAAATCAAGCACTGTTTGATGACTGAACTTTGCGTCTTTGACATTCTCAGCTGATGCCAGGCTGGACAGGCTAAAGAAAAGCAAAAAAGCATACAATCCTGCTTTAATGAGAGCAGATAGAGATGGATATAGATGATTCACAGTCATCACGCTGTATTGTCTCCTTGATGAGATAATCTGAATACTAATGGCGTACCAACTGATGTATGAATTGACTCATGACCGTGAAGTATTGTCCACGACAGAGAATTCAATGCAATGTCATAGGTTAAAGTCAGTCAATCATTTCTGCATCAGCTGCCAGAGCATCCACCAACTGTTGCATATCATCAGGTAAATCGATTTGCCATGACACTTCTTCGCCAGTCGTTGGATGGATAAAGCCAAGTAAACCGGCATGTAACGCTTGTCTGCGGAAATTCTGAATGACTTCTCGGCAAGACTCGGTCATGCCTTTTGCCTGTTTAAATCGGCCCCCGTAAACCGGATCTCCTAAAAGAGGGTGTCGGATATGAGCCATGTGTACGCGGATCTGATGGGTGCGACCGGTTTCAAGCTTGCACTTAATCAAGGTATGCGCACGATAACGTTGTTCAACACGATAGTGGGTCACTGAAGGTTTCCCTGTTGCGCTGACTGCCATTCTTTTGCGATCAATACTATGACGACCAATTGCTTCATCAACAGTTCCTCCGGCGGTGAAAACACCACAGGCGACAGCCAGATATTCACGTTTAACGCTACGAGCCTGAAGCTGGGAAACCAGTGAGTTATGCGCAGTTAAGGTTTTGGCGATCATCAATAAGCCGGTTGTGGCTTTATCGATTCGATGCACGATGCCGGCACGAGGAATATTGGCCAGTTGTGGCGCATGGGCTAATAACGCATTGACCAGCGTGCCTTGGTGATTTCCAGCGCCGGGGTGTACGACCATACCGGCTGGTTTATTGATAATGATGACATCGTCATCTTCGTAGATGATATCTAAAGCAATTGTTTCAGCCAGCCAGCTTTCATCCTGGACTTGCAGTTCTGTACCGATAGTGACTTTCTCACCACCCTGAATACTTTCCTTAGGTTTAAGTAACTGCCCATTGACCAGCACATCACCGGCTTTAAGCCACTTTGTCAGTTGTCCGCGTGAATATTCGGGAAACATTTTGGCGAGCGCCTGATCGATGCGCATACCCATCAATTCATCCGGAATGATATCTTCTAATTGAATTTTTTCTGACATGGAAACTTAGCTGATGATTAAAGCGACATTATAACGTAGGCTTATAACTGGCGTTGGATTATGGAGACAAAAATGCGTTTTTCTCATTTTATGGTAGCTGGGATCATGTTGATTTCAATTCATACTGCACAGGCTGAACCCCGTAATGTCGCGTTATTGGCATCTGCATGTGCTGTTTGTCATGGTACCAATGGTCATAGTCAGGGAGGAACACCTAGCCTCGCTGGCTTAAACAAAAATTATTTTGTTCAGCAAATGCTGGCTTTCAAGCATGGGCAGCGAGAGGCGACTGTGATGACACAGCATGCTTCTGGCTATACTGAGGAAGAGATTCGTTTGCTGGCGCAGTATTTTTCCGAGCAAAAATAATCAGTGAGGCTGACATTGGGGGCAGAAATAAGTAGCTCTTTGCGCTTGTCTGATACTGTTTATCGGGGTGTGGCAGCGTAAGCAGGCTTGCCCTTCCCGTCCATAGACATGGAGTTCTTGTGCGAAATATCCCGGATTGCCATCACTTTTTCTGAAATCACGTAAGGTTGTTCCTCCTGCGAGCAAGGCTTTTTCCAATACTTTTTTGATGGCATCGACTAATTCAGCAAGTTGTTTTTTGCTGATCTTACCGGCAGCAGTACTCGGGTGAATGCCCGCCATAAAGAGGGCTTCATTAGCATAGATATTGCCGACGCCAACCACCACTTCACCATTCATGATAAATGTTTTTATAGGGCTGGTCCGACTTTTGGCACGCTGATGAAGATAGTTAAGATCAAAGGCATCTGACAAAGGCTCTGGCCCTAAATGGGCAATGAGTGGATGGTATTCATATGATTTCTCTGTCCATAAAACGGCACCGAAGCGGCGTGGGTCGGTAAACCTCAACACGTAACCGTTGTGAAAAAAGATATCGACATGATCATGTTTATTGATGTTGTCATCATTATCGAGCACACGTAAACGTCCGGACATACCTAGATGGATTATCAAGGTGCCGGTGTCACAGTGTAAGAGTAAATATTTTGCTCGGCGCTCAATTGTGTGCACAGTTTGATCTTTTACGATGGATTCCAGCCCTTCAGGAATCGGCCAGCGTAATCCGCGATGACGCACCACCATTTTGGTAATGGACTGGTTTTCAATAAAGGGCTGAATACCACGCCGAGTGGTTTCTACTTCAGGTAGTTCAGGCATAGTCGATTAATTTGTTTGAGTCGGTGTGTCCGGCAACAATTGCGTGCTCATTGCCATAGGGAAAATATATTCCAAACCTGAGTCTGGATTAATCAGAGTAAGATTATTATCTGTGGTTTGCAGGATAAGAGAAACAGGCTGTTGCTGATCCTTGAGCCATACGCGTATTTGAGGACTAGGCAACGCAGTTAAAGCCTCTGGCGCGAGTTTTCTTACCTGAGTGGCGTAGGCAAACTGCCAGCCATCTATCAGTATTTTTAATTGGTCAGCCGTGAGTTTTTTATCATCGCTATGCCATTGCCCATCGACATTATCAATCTGAACTATATCTGAGTTACTCAGTGAGTGGGGAAGGCTGAGTTTTTCAATCGTATTATTTTCAGTAATCAGTCTGTTATCAATAAAACTATCAGCACTTGCTGTTAATAAAGGGGTGACATCATCCTCAATCAGATAAATCATATGCTGATATAGAACATAACGTCGTTTGCTGATTGATTCCACATCACCAAAAGCAAAACTCTCATTATTCATGCTGACAATGACGGCGGGTGTATTCAGACCAAACTGGGCAAGTGATGAAGTGTCCATTGGCTGAAACTCGCCATGCACCGGCGTTTTTAACAAGCTCAGAATAAGATTAATACGAGTTTGACTCACCGGGGCAGGGTAAGGCGACATCAGTTGCCAGGACTGATTATTGCGTATTAGTTTTATATCGTCTTTTTGAGGTTGTTGGATATCAATCGTGTTGATATCTTCTGGATTTAAAGAGGTTAATAACTGAACTGAGTTGTCAGCTTGCTTGTTAGTGTTATGTTGCGAAAACCAGAACAACCCGACAACTAATAACAATAAAATGAAGTTTGTAAAATAGCTGCTTTTCATCGACGTTTTCTCCGCCACCACAAGGTCAGCCCGATAGTGAGGAGGAGTAATGGCACAGCAAATAAAAAGCCAAAACCAATAATAATAGATTGTGTTTTTGATAAGGTAAGCTGCGTGCCGATACTGGTTTTTATTGGAATAGAAATGAGACCATCATCTTCAACTAACCAATTAATCAGCGCCATACCTAAGTCCAGATTGGCAGCGTTACCGATATAACTATTGGCGACAAAGTCGGCATCACCAATAACAGCGACGCGCTGTTGCTGGCTATCATCCTTGTCTGTATCACGGTCAATTAGCATGCCGAGTGAAACTGGACCTGATACATCAGCACCCTCGTTATATTTTTGCTGGCTAAGATTGGCTTGTGTAATGGGTGTTGATTCTACCCAGGCGTTAGGCTGACTGTTGAGCAAATTAATGTAGTGCCACGGACTTTCTGTGTTTTCATCACGTTTTTGCATGGCTGTCGCTTCTGCCAATAAGGTCACACTTTTCACTGCCTGCCCGACAGGATGGTTCGCATAATCAGTAATCAGAACAAATCTTGGATCTTGAATTCCCAGCATGCTGGAGTTGGGATCGAGAACCGTGCCCGGCACGAATTCAATGCCTAACTGCTCAGCTAAAGGCGCTAATGATTTCGTCTGAGTCGGGTCGGCTAACCATAAGAGGTTACCGCCTTTATCTAAATAGTCACGAACGATTTTGATTTCACCTGGTAGCCAGTCTTTTTCTGGGCTGGCAATGACTAAGGCCGCTGTATTATCTGGTAGTTCGGGCGCTTCCAGAAGATTCTGTGACCGCAGTTTTATACCCTGACTTTCCAAGTTTTTCGCCAGTGTGTCGAGGCCAAAATCACTTTTGTCATAAGGGCTTCTCTCACCATGACCTTCGATAAATACTAACCAGGGTTGCGATTGTCTGGAGACAGTGACAATGGCATTGGTCAGTGATTGTTCCGAGAGATCAAATACATGCTGATTTTGTTCACCACGGCTGATGACCATTTCGCCTTGCTGTTGAATATTAAATTGTCTGACGATATCCGGTGAGAAGCTGGGATCAACAAACTGGATTTTCAGTTTATCGCTGTGTTTTTGATAACGTTGTAGCAACTCAACGATAGCTGAACGGTACTCATAGTCAGGGCTAACAAAGACCTGGATAGTGATGCTGTCTTTTAAGTTATGGAGAATAGTTAAACTGGTGTCAGATAAGGTATGCCGATGATTCTGAGTCCAGTCAAACTGTTTATTAGTTGAAATAGACAGCTGACTCAATAAGACCACAGCAGCAATTAATAAGGCATAGAAAACGATTTGCTGAAAACGAATCAGGTGTTGTGCGCGTTTGGTGATTTTCATTAGTCTAAACGCTCTCTATCCAGTCGACGTACAGTCAATAATAGAAAAGCCGCAATAATGATTAAAAAGTAGCTGATATCTTGTGTATTGATTTGTCCCTGCATCATCGGTTCAAAGTGCTTTAGCAGGGATAACCAACTAAACAGTGAGAATTCGGTGGTGCTGTGGCTTGCCCAATCGATAATCCAGAATAAAAAGAGAATGGCAAACGTACTGATGGCCGCGATAGTTGGCTGTCTGGTCAGACTGGACATATAAATACCAACAGCGGTAAAGCTGGCAACTAATAAAACAAGCCCTAGTACACCGGCGCTTAACTGATAAAAATCTAGTGTGGTGCCAACAGCCAATGAACAAATCATGAATACCGTGAGCAATGTCATTAATAGGAAAAAGGTTAAGGTACCAAAGAATTTTCCAATCACAATATCGAACATGCTGAGTGGCGCTGATGAAAGCAAAGGCAAGGTCTCGTTTCGTCTTTCTTCAGCAAGGGTGCGCATCGTTAATAATGGGCTGATAAGCAAAGCAATAATTGCGGCATTACTCAACAGAGGCATAGCAATAAGTTCTGTCACACCGGGAGCACCTGGAATAGCAGAAATTCGACTCTGGATGCTGTTGAAATAATCCATATGCGTTAAAAACAGGTAAGCCAGCAATAACTGACTCAACGCTAACATCACCCAGGCAAGTGGTGATAAAAACAAGCGATGTAATTCATTACGAGCAATGTTAAGCATGGGCATCTTCTTCACGAATAATTTTCATAAAGACATCTTCTAAAGAATGCTGCTCTGGTATTAATGACGTTAACGGCCAGTTATTTTCAACAGCATTTTTTAATAGGGCTTGTGTTGGGTTTTGCTCAGGAAGATACGCCACTCTGTAGCGATGACAATCCATTTTTTCTACATCGATCACACCAGGAAGTGAAGTCAGAGATTGTTGCCCAATACTTTGCGAAAAACCAACAACAATAGCGGTAGATTGCATTTGCTCAGTAAGCTTTTGCAGACTGTCATTAAATAATAACTGGCCTTTTGAAATGATCTGCACCCGGTCGCATAACATCTGCACCTCAGGCAGAATATGGGTAGACAGGATAACGCTGTGTTCATTGGCAATATCGCGGATAAGCTGACGTATTTCGCGAATTTGTATGGGGTCCAGTCCCGATGTCGGTTCGTCCAGTATCACTACGGCTGGTGAGTGAATAATCGCTTGAGCGATACCAACACGTTGTTGAAACCCTTTTGATAGATTTGCAATTAAACGCTTACTGACGTCAGCCAGACCACAACGTTCAATCACACTGTCGACAGCGGTTTTTTGCTGCTTTTTAGCTATGCCATTGAGGCGGGCACAAAACTGTAAAAATTCGGTGACAGTATGCTCTTTATATAGTGGTGGCGTTTCGGGCAGATAGCCAATGCAGGCTTTTGCCTGTTTGGGATTATCCAGTAAATCAATGCCATTGATAATTATCTGTCCATTATCAGGAGCAAGGTTGCCGGTTAGCATACGCATGGTGGTACTTTTTCCGGCGCCGTTTGGTCCCAAAAAACCAAGCACCTCACCTTGTTTGATATTAAAACTGACGTTGTTAACAGCTGCAGTATCGCCGAAAAAACGGGATAGTTCTTTCGCTTCGAGTAAGAGTATGGGATCAATCATTTACACTAAATCGTATCGAGAGTAATTGTGGCCCAGTGACAGGCTTCAGTATAGGCACTGCTCATCACTTCCAGTGATGGTCCGGTACTATCGGCTACCTTATTCCAATGTCCTTCACAATAATCAGTAACACAGTTTAATAGTTGACCTTTTATACCACCACGACTAATCAGTGCAAGGCTCGATTCATTACTGAGTGGGATTGATTTAATAATTTCGTCCATCGGTTTTGACAATATGGTGTCAATGGTTGAAAACAAGCCTAATAAAAAGCCACTATCCGGTGAGCAGCCAAATTGAGCTGCTATCTTTTCTGCCATTTTTGCTCTGACCAATGTCATATGGATTAGTTCTGCCGGTCCAGAACTCATTTCACTCATCACAATCAAAGTTGTCCAGGTTTTTATTGCTTTTAAACCTAAAATAACGAGGCCTTCACGCAATGAGTTTATCTGTCTTGGAAACCCTATTGCAGCTGAGTTGAGTAAACGTAACAGCTTTAAACTGAGACCAGAATCCTGACGAATGATTGCTTCTATCGTTTTAAATTCAATATCTGGATCTTGTAGTTTACCTAATAACTCGAGCAGTTTAATCTTATTATCAGGGATGGGATTATCTTTAATGATTTCAGGTCGACAGAAAAAATAACCCTGAAAATAGTCAAAACCCAATTCCATGCACAGTTCAAATTCAGCCTTGGTTTCAACTTTTTCTGCCAGTAGCTTGACTGGAAACGCTCGAAGCCGCTCGACATGATGCCTTAATTCAGACTCTGATAAAGAAAGTATATCGACTTTGATGATGGAAGCTAACTCAATAAGTGGCTGTAATGATTCATGGAAAATAAAATCATCAAGTGCGATGTGATAACCACTCAATGCTAGTTTTTTAACCGCATTAATCAGTTCTTCATCAACCTCAATATTCTCCAACACTTCCAGGACAACACGCTCACCACCAAAAGGTATTGGGTCATCACTTAGTATAAAATTCCGGGTCAAGTTGACGAAAGCCAGGTGATTGCCGATAACGCGCTCTATACCCAGTTCAAGAAAGCTGTAATTGATAACACGTGTGGTGGCGATATCGCCAGAGTAATAATCTAAATCAGCTGATTGTGATGTTTGGTGATTACGGAATAATAGTTCATAAGCATAAGTATTATAGTGACGATCAAATATAGGCTGCCTAGCGATAATGATAGAAGATAAATCAGCGTCGTCACTCATGTATCAGAACTTATAATAAAGAAATAACCATAATAGTGTGATTTCAGACATAAAAAAACCCGCGAAGGCGGGTTTTTCTAAAATAATATTGTGAACAACATTATTTGATTTTAGCTTCTTTGTACATAACGTGTTTACGCACAACTGGATCAAACTTTTTGATCTCTAGTTTTTCAGGCATAGTACGTTTGTTTTTGTCTGTGGTGTAGTAGTGACCAGTACCCGCAGATGAGACTAATTTAATTTTATCGCGCATGTCTTACTCCTAAATTTTTTCGCCACGGGCGCGGATGTCAGTAAGAACGGAATCAATCCCTCTCTTATCGATGATGCGCAGACCATGGTTGCTGACACGCAGCTTAACCCAGCGATTTTCAGACTCAACCCAAAAACGGTGTGAGTGAAGGTTGGGTAAGAAACGACGTTTTGTTTTGTTATGAGCGTGTGAAACATTGTTACCGCTCATAGGGCGCTTGCCCGTTACCTGACATACTCTGGCCATTTTAAAACCTGCTCCTGATACACTTTTACCACAGGGCGCCGATTTTGGTCCCTGCCTGCATTTACAAAGCCGTACTTTATACCATATAAGACTATAGAAGTGTAGTGTAAATGTATTAGAATTTGCTATAGCCCCATACTGCTGAGTTTCTCGCTGAGCATTTCTTTTGACACACTACCGATTTTGCGCATAACAACATCACCATCAGCGGAGTATAAAAAGTGAGTGGGGGTAACACGCACATTATTAAAAGCATCCGCCAATTCACCTGTTTTATCCCAGCTAATCAGATAAGGGATCTGTTTTTCAAGCCGCATTGCCAGTAAATGTTCAGGTTTATCATGTGCTAAAGCAATACTGACAACACCTAAGCCTTTAGGTGCGTACTCTTTATAAACCGCTTTGAGTTCGGGTAGCTCTTGGACACAGGCAGGACAATCCGTCGCCCAGAAAATAACTAATAATGGTTTCCCTTTAAAATCCTCAAATGAATGTGTCTTTCCATCCAAATCCGTAAAGGTTTGCTCAGGTAGTCCTTGTTTTGTTTGGACGACATTAAAAATAAGTACTGCGATGATCGCAAGAGCGATGACGCCAATGGCGGGTTTTATAAACTGTGTCATGTGAAATTAAATCGTTAAGGTTAGTTGGCCTAATGCTTCTGTTAGTTTGAGGTTCTCTCGATAATCAACCGGGCAATCAATAACCGTCACGGTATTTCTGTCTAAGGCTTCTTTTAGAATGGGCATTAATTGCTCTGTCTTCTCAACTCTGACACCAAACGCACCAAAAGATTGCGCGTATTGAACAAAATCCGGGTTGGTGAATTGTACATGACTGGTCCGGCCAAATTGATTTTGTTGTTTCCACTCAATCAGGCCATAACTGGCATCGTTCCATACCAGAATAACAATGGCAATATTCAGCCGCATGGCTGTTTCGATTTCTTGTGAATTCATCAAAAAGCCAGCGTCACCAGTGACGGCTACAACTTTGCGTTGTGGATTGGCTAACTTAGCAGCAATCGCCCCCGGTACGGCAATACCCATGCTGGCAAATCCATTGGATATGATGCAGGTGTTGGGGTATTCGCAGCGGAACATCCGAGACATCCACATTTTATGGGCACCGACATCACAGATCACAATATCCTGCAAATCCATCGCGGTACGTAGATCCCAGATAATTTTTTGTGGTTTAACCGGAAACTCAATATCGTCACGGTGAATATTCATCTCAGCGATCAGGCTGTCACGCAGGGTACGCATAGCCTTGCCCTGATGCGGTGTCGTTAATGCAGCCACTCGGTTGAGACTGTGGCGAATATTACCAACAACCGCCAGACTGATACTGTAATGTGCATCGACTTCTGCATGTGTTGTGTCGATATGGATGATGGTTCTGTCACGTGATGGATGCCATAGATAAGGGTGGTATTCCACAATATCGTAACCAATACAGATAATGACATCAGCATTAGCAAAACCACAGTTAGCATAATCATTAGATTGCAGGCCAACACTACCTAATGCCATTGGGTGACGAAAAGGAACAACCCCTTTCGCCATAAAGGTATTGGCGATAGGAATGCCCAATTTCTCTGAAAACTCGGCCAGTTCATTACAGGCATCGGCACGGATCACACCATTACCAGCGAGAATGATCGGGCTTTTTGCATTGGAAATCACTTCTGCCGCACGTTCAATTTCTTCTGCAGCAGGTTCCGGAGCGGAGGCATTTTTGACCCGTAATGGGACATCATCAATCTCCATCTCAGCAATATTCTCAGGAAACTCAATAAAGCAGGCTCCGGTTTTTTCTGTTTGAGCGACTTTAAATGCTTTTCGAACCACTTCTGGAATGACTTCAGGACTAACAATACGCGAGGCGTATTTAGTAATCGGCCGAAACATCGCTTCCAGATCTAATACTTGATGAGATTCTTTGTGCAGGCGGTGTGTGGATGCCTGACCAGCTATAGCAATTAATGGTGCGTGATCCATATTCGCATCCGCAACCCCGGTGATCAGATTTGTAGCTCCCGGACCCAAGGTAGCAATACAGACGCCAGCACGACCGGTAAGACGACCATAAACATCCGCCATAAAAGCAGCACCTTGCTCATGACGAGTCGTAATAAATTGGATATGTGAATCCAGCAAGGCATCCATCACATCCAGGTTTTCTTCTCCCGGAATACCAAAAATATATTCAACACCTTCATTTTCAAGTGCTTTGACAAATAGCTCTGCTGCCTTCATCGAGCGGTTTCCTCATACCCAGATTGATTATTCAAGCAAGAATAACAGAAATAGACCTGGCTTAGGCGTAGAAAAAAAGGGGCGATGAGCCCCTTTAATTTCTTATTTAAATGCATCCGGTATACGTTGATGCCAATCTGTTTCTTGTTGGTAACGATGACCAATATTTAATAATCTCGCCTCATCAAAATAGTTACCAATAATTTGTAAACCGACGGGTAAATTATCAACAAAACCAGCAGGAATTGACATGCCGGGTAAGCCCGCCAGATTGGTATTGATGGTGTAGATATCTTCCAGATACATGGCAACCGGATCATCGGTTTTTTCACCAAAACGGAAAGCGGGGTTGGTGGCTGTCGGTCCCATAATCACATCGACTTCTTTAAATGCTTCCTGGAAGTCATTACTGATAAGACGACGACATTGCTGTGCTTTTAGGTAATAAGCATCATAGTAACCCGCTGATAGGGCATAAGTACCAATCATAATGCGACGTTTGACTTCTTCACCAAAGCCTTCGCCACGTGAACGGGTGTAAAGATCCATTAAGTCTTTCGGATCTTCGGCACGGTGACCAAATCGTACACCATCCATTCTGGACAGATTTGATGAACACTCTGCAGGGGCAACCACATAGTATGTCGGCACAGCCAAACCGGTATTCGGTAAGGTAATTTCTTTTAATGTCGCGCCCATTTTTTCGTAAGTTTTGATAGCGGCTTCAACAGTTGCTGCTACACGAGGATCAAGACCTTCGCCAAAATATTCTTTAGGCAGGCCAATGGTCAGGCCTTCCAGTGAATCATTCAAACTGGCCGTGTAATCAGGTACATCACGATCCACACTGGTCGAATCTTTCTCATCAAAGCCTGACATAACGTTCATTAACCAAGCCGCATCTTCAGCACTGTTAGCCATCGGCCCTGCTTGATCCAAACTGGAAGCAAAGGCAATCATGCCGTAGCGAGAAATACGTCCATAGGTGGGTTTCAGACCAGTAAGATTACATAAAGAAGACGGCTGGCGGATGGAACCACCGGTATCAGTACCAGTGGCAATAGGCGCTAAACGCGCTGCCATAGCTGCTGCTGAGCCACCTGATGAACCACCCGGCACACGGTCAGTATCCCATGGGTTTTTTACTGGGCCGTACCAACTTGTTTCATTAGACGAACCCATAGCAAATTCGTCCATATTGGTTTTACCCAGAGTGACCATACCTGCCTGATCGATTTTTTCAACGACGGTGGCATCATAAGGCGCAATAAATTTATCCAGCATTTTGGAACCACAGCTGGTGCGGATACCTTTTGTGCAGAAAATATCTTTATGGGCGAGAGGAATCCCGGTTAGCGCGCCGGCTTTTTTTTCTGCCAGTAATTTATCTGCCGCTTTTGCTTGTTCTAGTGCGCGTTCTTCGGTGACCGTGATGAAAGCATTTAAGGTACCGTTGTGTTGATTGATACGGTTCAGATAATGCTGTGTGAGTTCAACACTGCTTATTTCACTGTTGTGCAGGGCTGCCGATAATTCTGAAAGTGATTTGTTATGCATGTGTTTGCCTGTGTTGCTTTATTCGATGACTTTAGGAACCAGATAGACACCGGCTTCAGTTTTAGGAGCAATCGCCTGAAATGCTTCGCGCTGATTAACTTCGGTAACCGCATCAGGTCGTAAACGTTGATGTGCATCAAGAGGATGGGCCATAGGAAGTATGTCGTTTGTGTCAGCTGCGCTTAACTGGTCAACTAAATTGAGAATATTATTTAAATCCCGTGCATAATGAGGGATGTCATCTTCCTGTATCGACAGGCGTGCGAGGTGCGCGATTTTTTCTACATCGTGTTTATCTAAACTCATCGACAGTTCCAAAGGTTAATTGCTTCAACAAAGCAGTAAGTTTAAATGATTAGTTGCTTGCCCAACAGCCCAGAGCATTGCTAAAGTATCTATTTTACCCCTTTCAGGTGTGGTTTCTTCAATGTTTGAACGTTTACGTGGAATTTTCTCCAACGATCTGTCGATCGATCTTGGAACAGCGAATACGCTGATTTATGTGCGCGGCAAAGGTATCGTACTAGACGAACCTTCAGTTGTTGCTATTCGTCAGGATAAAGGTCCGGGAGGCCCTCGTTCTATAGCTGCGGTCGGTGTCGAAGCCAAACGCATGCTGGGACGAACGCCGGGTAATATCACCGCAATCAGGCCATTAAAAGATGGTGTTATCGCTGATTTCACGGTAACGGAAAAAATGTTGCAGCATTTTATTCGTAAAGTGCATGAAGGGCGCTTCTTAAAACCAAGTCCGCGCGTTTTAGTTTGTGTACCCTGTGGTTCAACTCAGGTTGAGCGTCGCGCAATTCGTGAATCTGCCGCAGGTGCAGGGGCACGAGATGTCTTTTTGATTGAAGAACCGATGGCCGCAGCGATTGGTGCGGGCATGCCGGTAGATGAAGCCAGTGGTTCAATGGTATTAGACATTGGTGGTGGTACTACAGAAGTCGCTGTTATCTCATTAAACGGTATCGTCTATTCAGCCTCTGTACGTATCGGTGGTGATTTATTTGATGAAGCCATTGTTAATTACGTTCGTCGTAATTACGGCACGCTCATTGGTGAATCCACCGCAGAAAAAATTAAAAAAGAAATTGGTTCAGCCTATCCAGGTAACGAAGTTCGTGAAATGGAAGTGCGAGGACGTAACTTGGCTGAAGGTGTGCCGAGAAGCTTCACATTGAATAGCAATGAAATTCTGGAAGCCTTGCAAGATCCGCTTTCAGGTATTGTCGCAGCAGTTAAGACAGCGCTTGAACAAACGCCACCAGAATTAGGTGCTGATGTCGCTGAGCGTGGTATCGTGTTAACCGGTGGTGGTGCATTATTGCGCGACTTAGATAGACTGCTTATCGAAGAAACTGGTTTACCAGCAATAATTGCAGAAGATCCACTTACTTGTGTCGCTCGTGGCGGTGGTCGTGCACTTGAGATGATTGATGAAAAAGGTACTGACGTATTTACCTTTGAGTAATTGTGACTAGATTGAGTAGCAAGACCTTTGCAAGTGTTATTCATTTGCGAAGGTCTTTTAGTTTTTGGACTTTGAGTTATTAAACCTTTATTCGCCCATACACCTTCTTTAAATACCCGGATGATGCTGGCTGTTATCGCATCAATTCTGGTGTTTTTTCTCGACACACGTCTGGATTATTTCAAGCCAGTTCGTTCGGCTTTGTCGACGGCTGTTTATCCAATGCAGGCGGCTGCCTCCTTACCCACAGATTTAACGGATTGGGTTAATGACTTTTTTCTGGATCGTAAGCAACTGCGTGAAAAAATTACCGTGATGGAAGCGAATAACATGTTGCAGAGTATTCGTTTACAGAAACTACAGTCCTTAGAACGAGAAAATATGCGATTGAAAGAGTTGTTAGGCTCTTCATTTCGTCTCCAAGAGAGAGTTCAGGTTGCTGAATTGTTGACGATTGACCTTGATCCCTTTTCTCAACAGGTGGTGATTGATAAGGGTAGGAATTATGGTGTCTATGTTGGTCAACCGGTATTAGATGCCACGGGCGTGATGGGACAGGTGACGGAAACATCAGAAGTGTCGAGCCGAGTAGTGCTTTTAACTGATCCCAGCCACAGCATTCCTGTACAGATTAACCGTAATGGTTTACGAGCTGTCGTAACGGGACGTGGATTAGGTGAATATCTGCAGATGGACTTTTTGCCTCACAATGCGGATGTCCGTGAAGGTGATTTATTAGTGACATCTGGCCTGGGAGGACGCTTTCCGGTCGGTTATCCAGTGGGTAAAGTGGTGTCAGTCGAATTTCCCCAAGGTAAACCGTTTGCGGATATTAAAGTTGAACCTGCGGCGAAGCTGTCTACCAGTCGTGAGGTAATGTTGGTGCTGCCAGGTGAAAAAATTCAAACAGAGCGTTTACCAGCTAAACAAGCTGATGTTGAGTCGTCAAAAGCGGAGA
Organism: Methylophaga sp. F-2; assembly: GCF_056859315.1. Lineage (NCBI taxonomy): Bacteria > Pseudomonadati > Pseudomonadota > Gammaproteobacteria > Thiotrichales > Piscirickettsiaceae > Methylophaga > Methylophaga sp. F-2. Next base: position 155,226 of record NZ_JBSXOF010000018.1, on the reverse strand, counting down.
TAGAGCATGGCGACGACAATTAAAACGCGTAACGGCTTTGTGATCGTTATTACACTCATTATTGCCATTTTGATGATGCTTGTGCCATTACCTGATTATGCGCGTTTTTTTCGTCCGGAATGGGTCGTCATGACATTAATTTACTGGGCAATGGCTTTACCTCATCGTGTCAGTATCGGTGTTGCCTGGTGTACTGGATTCATAATGGATGTGACGATGGGCGGTATATTAGGCGTGATGGCTTTTAGTTATGCATTGGCCATCTATTTAATAGCCCGTTTCCATCTTCAATTACGTCAATATCCGCTATGGCAACAGGCTTTGACCATTCTATCTGTTGTATTTTTGGTTGAATTTATTGATGTGGCGGTAGCGCGGGCAACATTACATTGGGAAAGCTGGATGCCAGTGTTAACCAGTACACTTCTGTGGCCATTAATGTATGCGGTGTTACGTAAAATTCGTCGCACATTTCAGGTGACGTGAACTTGATATGGCATCAAAGTTCACCCTTAAAGATCATTTTCGTGAAAGTCGCCTGGTAAACGGACGTTTATTATTTTCCGGCCTACTCTCGGTCATTATTTTTGGCATCGTTATCTTTCGTTTGGTTTATCTGCAAGTGTTTGAATATGAACACTTTGATTCTTTATCAAACCGCAATCGTGTTGATATCGAACCGCTGCCACCACAGCGCGGACTGATTTATGATCGTAACGGTGTTCTGCTTGCCGAGAATATTCCAACGTTCAGCCTGGAAATGGTGCCGGAAAAAGTCCCAGATATTGACCAGACACTGAGAGAGTTAAGTCAGCTTTTAGCTTTATCTGACGAGGATATCGATGCCTTTAAAGACCGGATGAAACGTCAACGCCGTTTTCATCATGTAGTTATTCGGCAGCGATTGACAGAAGAGGAAGTCGCTAGATTTTCTGCTAACCGTTATCGATTTCCCGGTGTGGACATCGAAGGCCGGTTGATTCGTCACTATCCGCAAAATAATCTGTTTGCCCATGCTGTTGGTTATGTGGGCCGTATCAATGAACGTGATATGGAACTCATTGATCAGAAAGATTATAAAGGTACTTCTCAAATAGGTAAGACAGGTATTGAGAAACAATACGAAGATACCTTGCATGGCAGCGTTGGTTATCGTCAAGTTGAAACGAATGTGCAGGGGCGTATTGTTCGAGAATTAATGTCGGTACCTTCGCAATCGGGTGATGATTTATTTCTGAATCTGGATATTAATTTGCAGCGAGTGGCTGCTGATTCTCTGGGGGATTACAACGGCTCCATTGTCGCTATTGATCCGCGAAATGGTGGGGTTTTAGCCTTGGTCAGCAAGCCTGACTACAATCCAAATTCGTTTGTTTCAGGTATCAGTAGCAAGGAATATGGCGAATTGAGAGATTCGCCTGACCGTCCTTTATTTGACAGGGCACTTCGTGGGCATTATCCCCCTGGTTCAACACTGAAACCATTTGTTGCGCTTGCTGGCTTGGAACTTGGCGTTGTGGATGAGCATTCAAAAACCTATTGTCCCGGCTGGTATAGCTTGCCTGGCAGTAGCCATCGCTATCGCTGTTGGAAGAGTTATGGCCATGGCATGGTGGATATGAAGGATGCTGTTGCTCAGTCCTGTGATGTTTATTTTTATGACCTGGCGCATACATTAGGCATTGATCGCTTACATAACTTTTTAGACTATTTTGGCTTTGGGCATCGCAGTGGGATTGATTTACCTAATGAAAGTGAAGGCTTGTCACCTTCCAGCGAGTGGAAACGAGCCAGTCGTAACCAAGCCTGGTTTCCTGGGGAAACCTTGATTTCAGGTATTGGACAAGGCTTTAATCAAACCACCCCCGTACAATTGGCTCATGCTACTGCGACACTGGCCATGCGTGGGATTTCGATGCAGCCACAGGTAGTCAGAGCAACCCGTCCTGCCGGGCAAACCGATATGAATCTCAGAAATAGCGAGATCATGAACAATTTGCCGATGCAAAATAGTCAGAACTGGGAAAATGTGGTGCAGGCGATGGTAGAAGTGATTCATGGCGCGCGGGGCACAGCCAGATCGGTAGGAAAAGATATGCCGTTCAAAGTGGCTGGTAAAACGGGCACCGCTCAAGTCTTCGGTATTGCTCAGGATGAAGAATACGACGCTGAAACGTTGGAGCGAAAACTGCATGATCATGCCTTATTTATTGCCTTCGCACCTGCAGATAAACCCGAGTTTGCGGTCGCTGTTGTAGTCGAAAATGGTGGTAGTGGTAGTAAAGTGGCCGCACCGATTGCCAGAAAATTAATTCAACAATATTTTGGACTTAAAGTCGATGAGTAGCCTGCTAACAGACAGTAGAAAATCACAACAGTGGCAACTGTCATCGATGCTGAGACGTTTTCATATCGACCCGTTATTATCGCTTGGCTTGCTGGTTCTGATAGGAGCTGGTTTGATGATGTTGTTTAGTGCCGGAGGCCAGGACTTTGGCATCATTCTGCGGCAGCTGGTCAGGATAGGTATGGCCTTAACAGTAATGATAGTGATTGCACAGATTGATCCGGATCGGCTGCGCGATAATGCCTATTGGCTGTATGGGTTTGGTTTGATTTTGTTGATTGCGGTTTTACTATTCGGTCATGAAGGTAAAGGTGCTCAACGTTGGCTTAATCTGGGATTCTTCCGTTTTCAGCCTTCTGAAATTATCAAGTTAGCGGTACCTATTTTAATAGCAGCCTATATTGCTGAACGGCCTTTGCCGCCATCAGCCTGGCGCATTCTTTCTGGCTTGATACTGATCGGTTTACCATCATTCTTAATTGCCAAGCAGCCTGATTTGGGGACAGCCATTCTGATTGCCAGTTCGGGACTGATTGTGTTGTTTCTAGCTGGAATCAGCTGGAAGATTATCATTAGTTTTTTAGTGGCATGTGCATCAGCTGCGCCGGTTTTATGGTATTTCATGCACGATTATCAGCGGCGTCGTGTTCTGACTTTTTTAAATCCGGAAAATGATCCTCTGGGTGCCGGCTACCATATCATTCAGTCTAAAATTGCGATTGGTTCAGGTGGTTTATTTGGTCAGGGCTGGTTGCAGGGAACACAATCGCATCTGGAATTTTTGCCTGAACGATCCACCGACTTCATCTTTGCGGTCATCTCTGAAGAGTTCGGCCTGGTAGGGGTGGCCATTTTACTATTCATTTATTTATTGGTTGCCAGCAGAGGACTGTATATTGCCAGTCAGGCGCAAAGCAGCTTTGCCAGATTACTGGCAGGAAGTATTTCTATTACTTTCCTTGTCTATGTGTTCGTTAATGTTGGGATGGTAACAGGATTGTTACCCGTTGTAGGGGTGCCGTTGCCCTTAATCAGTTATGGGGGAACGTCTATGGTGACCCTGCTGGCAGGCTTCGGTATCCTGATGTCTATTCATACTCACCGAAGGATGATGTCACCGTGAAAAAAAAGCTATTCAGTTCTTTGCTGCTGCTTGCCAGTCTTAATTTGCAAGCCAATGACCAATTGCCAGATGTCGAGCAATTTATCGATGAAATGGTCGCTAAACACGGTTTTGATCGTGCTGAGTTAGAAAATGTCTTTGATCAGGTCGAAGTGAAGGATGCCATTCTTAAAGCTATTTCCAGACCGGCAGAAAAAAGTAAACCCTGGTATGAGTACCGGAATATTTTTATCACTGACTCGCGGATTAATGGCGGGTATGAATTCTGGCAACAGCATAAAGAAGCCTTGGAAGCGGCTGAAAAACAATATGGTGTGCCTGCAGAAATCATTATCGCGATATTAGGCGTTGAAACCCGCTATGGTCAGCATATGGGCGGATACAGAGTAATTGATGCCTTGTCGACCTTAGCTTTCCGTTATCCTCCTCGCAGTCCTTTCTTCCGTAGTGAGCTGGAAAAGTTTTTAGTTTTGACACATGAAGAGAAAATATCAGAGCTTGAACCCGTAGGTTCATATGCCGGTGCCATGGGGCTTGGACAGTTTATGCCAAGTAGTTATCTTGCCTATGCTGTTGATTTTGATGGTGATGGACATCGTGATATCTGGACGAACCCAACAGATGCCATTGGCAGTATTGCCAATTATTTGAAGTTACATGGTTGGGTGCCCGGTCAGTCGATTGTACATCCTACTCAAGCCAGTAAACTGCTTCCACAAGCGATGTTAGCTAATGATCTTAAGCCAGCGTTCACACGACAACAGCTGCAGGAAGCAGGCTTTTCACTGTCACAATTGCCAGCTGGTCAAGATGTTTTATCCGTTGTTGGTTTAACTCAACAAGACGGTGAAGAGTATTGGTTAGGACGTCAAAATTTTTATGCGATTACCCGCTACAATCACAGCCGAATGTATGCCATGGCTGTGTATCAATTAGCACAAGCTATTCGAGAAAAAATGGATAATACAAAATGAGGTTAGTGGTACACCGGTCAGCGATATTATTGCTGATCGGCTTTTTAACTTCTTGTGGTGGGGGTGTTGGTGTTGTCAAACAGGATCAGGATAGTGCACCGACTCGTGTTCCGGATCTCAGTAATGTGCCTGATGCCGTTCCTAAAAATGAACCCTTAAGTAAATATGGTAATCCACGTCAATACAAAGTATTAGGTAAAAACTATTACACCCTAAGTAGTGCAGAGGGGTACCATGAGAAAGGTATTGCTTCATGGTATGGCACCAAATTCCATGGACGCAGAACATCGAGTGGTGAAATTTACGATATGTACAAAATGACGGCTGCGCACAAGACTTTGCCGTTGCCAACTTATGTCGAAGTGACTAATCTGGAAAATGGTAAAAAAGCGATTGTGAAGGTCAACGATCGCGGTCCATTTCACGAAAACCGTCTGATTGATTTATCATATAGTGCAGCGACCAAACTCGGTATCATTGCGAAAGGTACTGGACTTGTGGAAATCCGTGCACTGACAACACCTGGCAAAGCCAATACGGTGACTCCAGTAGTAAAGGAGCCAGCATCTGAGGTGACTGCTTCGGTAAAGTCAATAAGCTCAGCAGAAATGTTCCTGCAAGTGGGGGCCTTCAGTAGCCTTAGCCGTGCTGAGCAAGTTAAACGGAAATTACAGCATGAAATTACAGGTGTGATTACGATCACGCTTTTTAAAAGTTCGCAGGGAACCCTATATCGTGTGCGTATAGGGCCATTAAGCAGCGTTGACCAAGGTGATAGCCTTGCAACGAAAGTCGCTGGTCTTGGCTTTCCCAATTCGCACATCGTTATCGATTAAACATTTAGATTCAGAGAGTTCAATATGCTGAAAAACACGAAAGTTGTTTTATTTCTGTCCTTTTTATTTGCTTTTACCCAGGTTTTTGCAGGTGCAATCACACCTCAGCCGTCTGCGCCGAGTGTCGCGGCAAAATCCTATATTTTGATGGATTACGATAGCGGTCGAATTCTTGCTGAAGAAAATGCCGATGAAAAATTACCACCGGCAAGTATCACCAAACTGATGACTTCTTATGTCGTGTCTCATGAACTACATGCAGGCAATATTCATCTGGATGATGAAGTGTTGATTAGTGAAAAAGCCTGGCGTATGCAAGGTTCACGCAGCTTTATGGAGGTTAATACTAAGGTCAGTCTGGAATCTTTAATGCGCGGTATGATTGTGCAGTCAGGTAATGATGCGGCTGTCGCTTTAGCTGAACATATTGCCGGTAGTGAAGAAACCTTTGCTCAGATGATGAATCAGTATGCTCAGCAGCTCGGCATGTACAACACCAACTATATGAATGCTACTGGTTTGCCTGACCCTGATCACTACACAACAGCTCATGATATTGCGATTTTATCAGCCGCTTTGATTCGTGATTTCCCCGAACATTACGAATGGTATTCAGAAAAAGAATATACCTACAATGGCATTACTCAGCATAACCGTAACAAACTGTTATGGCGTGATAATAGCGTGGATGGCTTAAAAACAGGTCATACAGAAGAAGCCGGCTTTTGTCTCGCTGCCTCTGCAAAGCGTGGTGATATGCGTTTAATTTCTGTGGTACTTGGCACTCGAAGCGAAAACGCGCGTGCACAGGAAACACAAAAATTACTGAACTACGGTTTCCGTTTCTTTGAAACACACCAGTTATACAAAGCCAACACCGGCATTATCGATACCAAAGTATGGAAAGGCGCAACGGATCAATTATCACTGGGCCTGGCTAAGCCATTATCGGTTACCGTACCTCGTGGTCAGTATGATCAGCTTCAAGCGACGACAAATATTCAGCAACCGGTTATTGCGCCTGTTAAAGCCGGTACAGTATTAGGTGAAGTCGATATTCGTCTTGGTGATGAAGTGGTAGCAAAACAACCATTAGTTGCATTAAATGATGTTGAGCAAGGTAGTTGGTGGCGTCGTCTGATTGATGAAATCATGCTGTGGATCTGGGGTTAACAGTCCATGGCAACGGTTTTCTTAAACGATACCTTTTTGCCTGCTGAGCAGGCAAAGGTATCTGTTTATGATCGGGGGTTTTTATTTGGGGATGGGGTCTATGAAGTGATCCCTGTCTATGGTCGCCAACCTTTTCGTTTAAAGGCACATTTATCCCGACTACAAAGCAGTCTGGATGGCATCCTTCTAACAAATCCGTTTGATGATGAGCGTTGGACACAATTAATCACGCAGCTGATTGAGCAGAATGACAGTGATAATCAGGCGATTTATTTGCAGGTAACACGGGGCGTGGCTCCGCGGGAACATGTCTTTCCGGAAGGGGTTAAGCCGACTGTATTTATGATGAGTAATCCGCTTAATTCGGTACCCGAGTCATACAAAGAACAGGGGATCAAAGCGATCACTGTCGACGATATTCGTTGGCAGCGCTGCGATATCAAAGCTATTGCTTTGTTACCAAACACGATGCTGAGACAGCAGGCGCACGAGAAAGGAGCTGGAGAAGCCATTTTGATTCGCGATGGTGTGATGACTGAAGGCTCAGCCAGTAATAGCTATGCTGTTTTTGATGGTGTGATCTATACGGCAGCAAAAGATAATACGGTTCTACCCGGTATCACCCGTGACTTCGTGTTAGAGCTGGCTGCTAAAGCCAATATTCCTTACAAGGAAGAATCGGTGACAGCAGACAGGCTTACCCAGGCTGATGAGATTTGGATTAGTAGCTCAACGCGGGAGTTATTAGCGGTGACGACATTGGATGATAAGCCCGTAGGGCATGGAATTCCTGGACCCCTCTGGCAGAAACTGGATGCACTATACCAACGTGATAAGTTGGAGGCGAATCAATGAGTGAACAAGAACAACAAGACACATTATTAGAGTTTCCTTGTGACTTTGCTATTAAAGCCATGGGGGAGTCTAGTGAAGAACTTGATAGCATCGTGGTGGAAATCGTCAGGCGTCATGTTGATGATATTGCTGAAGGAGCTGTCAGCCAGAAACAAAGTTCTGGTGGCAAGTTTACCTCGGTCACAGTAACAATAAGAGCGACAAGTAAACCTCAGCTCGATGCGATTTATCAGGACTTGAGTGATCACGACGCAATTAAATACGTACTTTAACGTTCATGCAGATTAAAGATCTGGGGCTGGTTGATTATCTGCCAACAGTTGATGCCATGCAGTCTTTTACGCTCGAACGACAGGCTGACACAGAAGATCAGTTATGGTTACTGGAACACAGTCCCGTATTTACCCAAGGGGCAAATGGTGATGCTGCCCATATTTTGATGGATTCTGCGATTCCCGTTGTATCCACAGATCGTGGTGGCCAGGTGACCTATCATGGTCCCGGACAACTGGTTGTGTATACCTTAATTGATTTGCGCCGAGCTGGGATTGGCGTAAGACAAATGGTGACGAATATTGAGCAGACAGTCGTGAATCTGATCGCGCAATACGGTGTTGATGCCTATGCCAGACAGGATGCGCCTGGTGTCTATGTTGATGAGCGAAAAATCGCTTCGCTGGGTTTACGAGTGAAACGAGGGGCCTGCTATCACGGCGTCAGTCTGAATATTGATATGGATTTAACACCCTTTAGCTACATTAATCCATGCGGTTATGCTGGCATGGAAGTAATTGATATGAGATCGCTGGGCATTGATATAACAATCACAGAAGCGAAACAACAATTTGTGTCTGCTTTTCAGCAGCAGACGCAATTAGGATAAAACATGACTGAAACACTTGACGGAAGACGAGATGTTCGCGCTCTGAAGGGCGAATCAAAGGTTTCCCGTATTCCCATAAAAATTGAACCGAGCGAGCCAAAACGAAAACCAGAGTGGATTCGGGCCAAATCGCACGGTGATCCGAAAGTAAAACATATCAAAGATATGTTACGTGAGCACAAGCTGCATACCGTCTGCGAAGAGGCTGCATGTCCTAATTTAGGGGAATGTTTTTCGCATGGCACAGCGACGTTTCTGATTATGGGCAATATCTGTACCCGACGCTGCCCGTTTTGTGATGTGGCGCATGGTCGTCCTGATCCATTAGATGAGAACGAACCAGCACATCTGGCAAAAACCATTGCTGCTATGCAACTGAAGCATGTTGTGGTGACCTCAGTCGATCGTGATGATCTACGTGATGGTGGAGCGGCCCATTTTGTTCGTTGTATCGATGAAATTCGTCAACAGTCACCGCAAACCAATATTGAAGTACTGGTGCCAGACTTTCGCGGTCGTATGGATGTGGCGCTCGATATTCTGAAACAAAGTCCGCCGGATATCTTTAATCATAATCTGGAAAGTATTCCACGATTGTATAAGGCCGTCAGACCAGGTTCTGACTATCAGTGGTCCTTGGATTTAATCAAACGTTTCCAGGAAATGCATCCCGATGTGCCGACCAAATCTGGTTTGATGCTGGGCTTGGGTGAAACCATCGATGAAGTTAAACAGGTCATGCAGGACTTACGTGACCATGGTTGTCGCATGCTGACTTTGGGACAATACCTGCAACCCAGCAGACATCATTTAGCCGTTGAGCGCTTTATTACGCCAGCCGAGTTTGATGAACTTGCCGTGACAGGTAAACAAATGGGCTTTGAGCATGTTGCCAGTGGTCCGATGGTACGTTCTTCTTATCATGCCGATTTACAGGCACAGGGTGAGCACGTTTCTTGATTAAGTAGGGGAGTTATTATGGCCATTAATCGCCGGCAAGTGATGAAAAGAGCTATAACGGTATCTGCGTTAGCCGCATTTCCGAATATAAGCTCAGCCATGATGACTCCGTATAGAAAGCCTCAACGTGTTGTGATCATTGGTGGCGGGTTTGCGGGTGCCACTGCCGCCAAATATTTACGCATGTGGTCACCGGATCTGGAAGTGATTCTGATCGAAAAGAAAAGCGCTTTTGTCTCCTGCCCGCAGAGTAATTTAGTGCTAAGCGGTCACCGAACTCTACAACAATTAACCTTTGATTATCACACGCTGACTTCTCACTATGGCGTTAAAATGATTCAGGCCACAGTAAATGCGGTTGATGTCGATAAGAAAAATGTTCGGCTCAGCGATGGTTCAGTCGTTGACTATGATCGTCTGATTGTTGCGCCTGGCGTTGATTTTATCTATGACCAACTGAGTATGCTGACGCCGGAGATTGTTGAGACCAAAATCCCTCATGCCTGGAAAGCCGGACCACAAACCCAGTTATTGCATGAACAATTAAAAGCGATGCCTAAAGGTGGAAAAGTGGTGATGACTATTCCACAAGCGCCATTTCGCTGCCCTCCCGGCCCCTATGAACGTGCCTGCCAAATAGCTTTATTTTTGAAACATCACAATCCTACGGCAAAATTAATTATTCTGGATGCTAATGGTGACATCATCTCAAAAAAAGCCTTATTCAAAGGGGTATGGGATGATTTATATGCTGATATCATTGAGTATCAGCCCAGCAATGCAGTTGAAAATATCGATGTTGATTCACTGATGGTTGAAAGCGTTTTTGATAGTGTTCAGGCGGATGTTTTGAATGTGATACCCCCACAAAGGGCGGGTAAGGTCGCTGAGCTGGCAGGCGTGATTAATGTGGATAAACGCTGGTGCGAGGTTGATTTCAGAACATATGAGTCAACCGCTGTTAAGGATGTTCATGTGATAGGAGATGCAGTAGCATCTACCTTACCCAAATCGGGTCATATTGCGAATGTGCAGGCAAAGGTATGTGCAGCGGCGGTCATTGCATTATTGCTTGAGCAGGATGTTGAACCTGAACCGGTATTTGGTAATACCTGCTATAGTTTTACTGACGGAGAAAAAGCAGGCCATGTCGCGGCTGTGTTCAGATATGATCCAAAGACGGAAAAAATGGCGGTGATGCCAGGTGGGGGGATAACACCAACACCTACGTTGTTAGAAGGCGAGTTTGCCGATGCGTGGGCACATAATATCTGGTCAGATATTCTTAGATAACCCCGTAAAATCAGTAGTTAAGAACATCGGTGATGCTGCTGTATCCGCAATGCAGTATAATGCCAGCTTTTCCGATAATCTCCACCATCAAGATAATTATGAGGTTGTAGATGAGTGATTTTTTACCAGGCCTGGAAGGTGTACCCGCAACAAAGTCAGCCATTTCATTTATTGATGGTGAAAAAGGCATACTGAGTTATCGTGGTTATCCACTCGAAACTCTTGCTGAAAACAGTACATTTGAAGAGACCACCCTGCTTTTATTAGATGGCGAGTTACCTACTAAAAAAGCATTAAACGATTTTTCCCAACAGTTAAAAGATAATTACCGCATCAAATATCACATTCGTCAGATGATGCGGCATTTTCCCCATACAGGTCATCCCATGGATATGTTGCAAACGGCTGTATCCAGTCTGGGAATGTTCTATCCAGGCACGGAATGTCTGACAGATGCTAACAGCTGTGAAGACTTGGATTACGTGCGTAATATGACGGTGAATATCATCGCTCAAATGGCACCACTGGTGGCGATGTGGGAACACATCCGTAATGGCTGGGACCCGGTTAATCCAAAGCACGATCTCTCCGTCGCAGAAAACTTGTTATATATGTTTAACGGTGAAGAACCGGATCCATTAATGGCAAAAATTATGGATGTGTGTTTGATTCTGCATGCAGAACATACCTTGAATGCTTCCACTTTTGCGGCATTAGTCGCAGGTTCGACACTTGCTACACCGTATAGTGTTATTTCAGCTGCTATTGGTACCTTATCTGGACCATTACATGGCGGTGCCAATCAACGTGTCGTTGGCATGTTGCAGGAGATAGGCTCACCGAAGAATGTCGAAAGCTGGGTTGATCAGAAGCTGAAAAACAAAGAAGTTATCTGGGGAATGGGCCACCGTGAGTACAAGGTCAAAGACCCACGTGCCACCATTTTGCATAAACTGGTTGAGCAGTTAGTGGCTGAACGTGGTGGTCATCTGGACGATATGTTTGATACCGCATTAAAACTGGAAGAAGTCTGTGCTGATCGTCTGGGACATAAGGGTGTTTACCCGAATGTCGATTTCTATTCAGGCATTCTTTATAGCGAAATGGGCATTCCTGAAGACGAATTCACCGCTTTATTTGCTGTCGCTCGCTCTGCAGGTTGGTTGGCTCACTGGCGTGAACAAATCTGTGATAATCGCATTTACAGACCGACACAAATTTATGTGGGTAGTGATATGCGTGATTACACACCAATAGACAAGCGTTAGTCTAGCTAATCACGGTTTTACTGGCTTCACCTTGTTGCTCACGTACCAGACGGGGCACAAGGTAGCCAGGCAATTGTTTTCTCAAAGTCTCAATCAAATTAACCGCTATTTGTTCATCCACATCAAAATGATGGGCACCTGCTACTTTATCCAGTAAATGTAGGTAATAAGGTTGCACATTGACTTCATTTAAACGTTCACTCAAATCTCCAAGTGCCTCAACAGAATCGTTAATCCCTTTTAATAAGACTGTTTGATTCAGCAATTGCACATCAGCTTGCCTTAGGGCGGACAGCACTTGTGCTGCTTCTTCATCAATTTCATTAGCGTGATTCGCATGAATCACCATCACCACTTTCAGATGGGTATTTTGCAGACAGTCCAACAGCGAGTCTGTGATACGTTCTGGCAATACTACGGGTAGCCGGGTATGAATTCGAAGCCGTTTTAAATGCGGGATTTTATTCAGATCGCTTATCGCCTTATTTAGTTTTTCATCATTCAGTGAGAGCGGATCGCCACCACTGAGGATAACTTCAGTAATTGACGTATCGGCTTTTAATACATCCAGCGATTGCTGCCATTGACCAGCCAGCGGATTGCTTTCTGAATAGGGAAAGTGACGACGAAAACAATACCGACAATGGATGGCACAAGCACCTGTCATCAATAATAAAGCGCGTCCCTGATATTTTTGCAAAATACCGGGGGACTTAACCGCCAAATGATCACCCACCGGATCGCTATAAAATCCATCGACTTCATAAGCTTCATCAAGCAAAGGAAATACCTGACGAAGTAGGGGATCGTTCACATCACCGTAGCGCATCTTTTTAATGTAACTGAGCGGAACGCGTACAGGAAACTGGCGTATTTTATCTTTATCAATCGCCGACAGTTGGCCGCTAAGCCCTAATAGTGCTAATAACTGGTCGGCATTGTTTACGGCGTTAGCAAGTGAGTGCTGCCAGTTTTGTTTTGTCTTTACGGTGGTGGTTTGCGGTATCATAGTGGCTTTTCTTTTGAAGCAAGCGAAGATCGTCCCCTAAAAGAGGTTAAGATGGCAAGTTATAGTACAAATGAATTCAAATCCGGCCTGAAGTTTATGCTTGATGGTGATCCATGCAGCATCATTGAAAACGAATTTGTTAAACCGGGTAAAGGCCAAGCATTTAATCGTGTTAAGTTCCGTAACTTGAAAACTGGCCGAGTGAATGAGCGGACGTTCAAGTCTGGCGATACAGTGGAAAGCGCTGACGTGATTGAAGTCGATTTGGAATATTCATACACCGATGGTGAGTTTTGGTATTTCATGGATCCAACCTCATTTGAACAATATGGTGCCGACGCTAACGCCATCAGTGAAAGTAAAGACTGGCTGAAAGAACAATATGTCTACACCGTGACATTATGGAACGGCACGCCTTTGTTAGTGACACCGCCTAACTTCGTTAATCTCGCTGTGGTTGAAACCGATCCAGGTGTACGTGGCGATACTTCAGGCGGTGGTGGTAAACCCGCAACACTGGAAACAGGTGCGGTTGTTCGTGTGCCATTATTTATTGAAATTGGTGAAGTCCTGAGAGTTGATACTCGCTCTTCATCCTATGTTGAACGCGCAAAAGACTAAATCCTCATATGTACGATAAAGACTGGCAACCTTCTGCAAGTCTGGATCATTTAAAGCGACGGGCTCAGTTTCTGACTGAGATCCGTCGTTTTTTTTATCAGCGAGATGTGCTGGAAGTCGATACGCCCATTCTGTCTCATGCGGCGCCTACCGCACCGTACCTTGATAGTTTCACTACGGAATATATTGCCGCTGGTGGACAGAAAACCTCATGTTATTTACATACTTCACCTGAATTTGCGATGAAACGGCTGTTAGCTGCTGGTTTGGGGGATATCTATCAAATAGCAAAAGTGTTCCGTAATGGTGAACAGGGCCGACACCACTCTCCAGAATTTACGATGCTGGAATGGTATCGTCCTAGTCTGAATTATCACCAGCTGATGGCTGAAGTCGATGATTTATTACAAAGTGTCGTGGGCTTACCGGCTGCGGTTAAATTGAGCTACCAACAGGTGTTTTCTCAGTATCTCGCTATTGACGTGAGTGATGTGAGTGAACAGCAACTCAAACAGTTTGCTATATCCAAAATAAAGACTCTGCCTGATAACTGGCAAGCTGACAAAGATGGTTGGCTGGAACTGTTGATGAGTGAACTGATTGAACCACAATTAGCCTTGTCGGGTCAGCCCTATATTATTTACGATTTTCCTGCCTCACAGGCACAATTAGCAAAGTTACATCGGTCAGATGATGGAGCAGTAGTGGCTGCCAGATTTGAAGTCTATGCGCGAGGACTTGAACTGGCGAATGGCTATGACGAATGCCTGGATGCTAACGAACTGAGTCAGCGGTTTGCCAAAGATAATCTTATCCGTCAGCGACAAGGTAAAGCTATGATGCCAATGGATCAGCATTTAATTGCGGCCGTCAATGCAGGGTTACCGGCTTGTACTGGCGTGGCTATCGGTGTCGATAGACTATTGATGTTAAAGCTTGGTGTAAATGATATAAATGCCGTCAGCAGCTTTAGGTTTGAGCAGAGTTAATGCCCGACATTTTCTTGGGTGATGAGTTTATTAGTGAGTTTTGATAAAAGGATCATACCTATGGGCGATATGGATACTTCTATTACCCAGAATAATGATGTTTATAAAACATTATTAGAATCTACAAAAGCTATTCCCTGGCGTATTGACTGGAAAACCATGCGTTTTTCCTACATCGGACCACAAATAGAGAAGTTATTAGGCTGGTCGCCGGAAAGCTGGCAAACGGTCAATGAGTGGGCTGAAAGAATGCATCCTGAAGATCAACAATGGGTGGTCGATTTCTGTGTTGCCCAGTCAAAAGCCGGTGTTGATCATGAAGCCGATTATCGGGCAATGACCAAAGATGGGCATTATGTGTGGATTCGTGATGTTGTTCATGTGGTCAGAGATGAGCAGGGTGAAGTCGAAGCTTTGATTGGTTTTATGTTTGATATTACTGAACGAAAAGAAACCGAACAAAAATTGCTGGATTTGCAAAAAGAGCTGGAAGAACTGTCTTTTAAAGATGGTCTGACCGGTATACCTAACCGACGAATGTTGGACAAAGTGTTAGAAGAAGAATGGATGACGGCTAAACGTCACCAGCAACCCCTGTCTCTGCTGGTAATGGATATTGATTTTTTCAAACAATATAACGATTGTTATGGCCATATTCAGGGCGATGATTGTTTAAAACAGGTTGCCCAGACGCTCACTTCAGCTGCTACGCGATCCAGAGATTTTTTTGCCCGATTTGGTGGTGAGGAATTTGTGATGTTATTGCCGGAGACTGATAATCCTGCTGCAGTAAAAATCGCTGAGCGCTGCCAGCAATTAATGATGAAATTACAAATTAGCCATCAGCAATCTGAGGTTTCACAGCTGCTGACCATCAGTATCGGCATCGGTACGATTGTTCCAGGTCCTCACGATCAGCTTGTCGATTTTGTCGAACAAGTGGACCAGGCCTTATATCGTGCGAAAGAGTCAGGCCGTAATTGTATCAAGGCAGCCTAAACAGATTTGGAGTCTTTAACTCAAACCTGTTTAGGCCGTTCAGGATTATCTTTATAAAGTAGTTTTAAATGACAAGGTGATTAAGCGCGGATCACCTGGATAAATTTTACTATCGTTAGAGCCACCCGTGTAATAGGTTTCATCAAACAGGTTTTCGATATTCAGTGCGAAACGATACTGTTTGATATCGTAATAAAAGCCGAGATCGACGCGTGTATGGCTTGGCAGTTCAACGCGTTTTTCTTTATCCGAGCTGGTGTACTGTGAGGATTGATAGTTTAGTCCCAATGAGGTGCCGACCTTTCCACCCCAGACAGGTTGCGGGACGTTATAGCGCGTCCAGATAAAGCCATTATGTTTGGGCGCAAACGCATTTCTGTTACCTACTGTCTCGCTATCAAGGCTATGAGAGATGAACGAGTCAACATTGGCGTAACCGACACGAATCTGCCAGTTTTCGATGGGCAGTGCTTGTATTTCAAATTCTGTGCCTTTGCTTTCCAGTTCACCTACTAATCGGTTTTCATCAGTAACGCTATCTTTTTCCGTAATATTGGTTTTGATGATTTTAAAACTGGATGCGGTGAAGTTGAGTTTGTCATCGAATAAAGCCGCTTTAATACCAAACTCATTTTGTTTACCTAGCTCTGGATCAAAGCTTTTACCATCGGCATTTCTACTTTCAATGCTGTTGGGATTAAATGATTCAGAATGACTTAAGTAGAGCGAGATTTCATCTGTCGCTCTGAAAACAAGGGCAGCTTGAGGTAAGAATTTTTTGGTATTTTGTTTCTGAAATTCATCGTCCTTACCGACATTTTTCTCCACAAAACGTGTTCGCTGTGTATCAAAGCGTCCACCAAGCATCACAGAGATATAATCATTCAGATCTACCGTATCCTGAGCGTACAAACCCAGATTGTAATTATCGGTAATCCGGTGATTGCCGGAATCTTGTGCGAGAGGGGTTCCACTGTCTGATGTGGGATTAAACACATTCAAGTTAGGTGTAATACGGTTTGTTGGACCAAAACGTTTTCTGTCAAAATCAGCACGTTCAAAACCGCCATTGATACCAATAAGGGTGTTATGGAATAACTCACCAGTTTCAAACTTATGAGATAAGTTGGCATCAAAGAAATGATATTGGCGTTTATTAACCTGATAACGGTCACGTCTTCTCAAGGTTGAGTCCACAATGTTCGTGGCATCTATCACGGCATTATTTTCATAGAGTTCGCGCTCATCTTCATGATAAACACTTCTCAGATTCAGGCGGAATAAGGTGCTGTCATTAATCTTGTTTTCCAGTCGACCAAATAACGTTAATCCGTCATCATTATCCGAATCACCGTCTCTTTGATAGCGAGTCGATAATGAAGCTGTTTGATCAATATCGTTATTGACGGCGACCAGGCCATCATCGGCATCACGACGTTCACGGATATACTCCATGCCAATGGTGGCATTCATATCCGGATTAATCTGGTAGGAAAGGGTGGGATAGAGATAGAGATTATTATCATTGACACCATCACGGAAGGAATCAATGTTTTCGACACTGCCAATAAAACGGTAGAGTAAATCTTTATCCTCAGTGAGTGCACCAGTAGAATCGTAGGTAAACGTGCCACCGACATCTGAACCAAACCCTGAGTCACTTGATGCATAAGTGCGACCACTTACGCTGAGACTGGTTTGTGCTTCTGCCTGTGGTTTTTTGGTGACGATATTGACCAGGCCACCCGGTTCCATCAAACCATAAAGCACAGAAGCGGGTCCCTTGAGTACTTCGACGCGTTCAATATTGGCAGTGGAGGGAGAACCAAAGCGGGAGGCAAGGCCCGGTAAGCCATCAATCTGCACATTCTGTAAGCTCGAAGATAAACCCCGTAAGGTAAAACTATTGGCATTGGTGCCTGATTGACTTAGTCCGACAATATAGGGATAGACATCAGCTAGCGTTTCAGCTTGCAAATCCTGAATAAAGTTCTGGTTAACAATATTGACGCTAAACGGTGTGTCTAATAAATCCTGATCGGTTTTGGTCGCTGTTTCCGAGAGTCGGATATAGGGTGTTTGTTGACCGGTGACGACAAGGGTGGATAAAGAGGCGGAATTATCTTCGGCCATCACCGATTGAAAAGATAATAAGCTACAGCTCAGGCAAAAAAAGGGAGTGATTGGTTTCATTTTAATCTAAATGTTAATAGTTATCATTAACGATATAGAATAGGTTTTTTAATAAAACTTTACAATTTAAATCATGATGTCCAATTTCTGGTGAGTAAGATTTAGCCCGCTAACGTAAGCCGGTGCAGAGATGGAGATGAAAACTCCAGCTCTGCAATAGGCCAGTTATTTGGACATGAGCTCGGGCAACCAGAGGCTGATTTGCGGAAAAGCGATGATTAAAGCCAAAACCACAATTTGTATTGCTACAAAAGGCACAATGCCTCGGTAGATTGATTCCAGTTTTAAGGAAGGGGGCGCACTGGCTTTTAGATAAAATAGTGAAAAGCCAAAAGGGGGGGTTAAAAATGAGGTTTGCAGGTTTAAGGCTATCAATAAAGCAAACCATAATGGATCAATGCCCATATGAATGGCTACTGGAGCAATCACCGGTACAACAATAAAACAAATTTCAATGAAGTCCAGGAAAAAGCCTAAGAAGAAAATAAGTAACATACTGAGTACCAGAAATGTCCATTTTCCTCCCGGTAGGCCTGTGAATAAATCCAGAATCAGTTTATCACCACCCATACCAACAAAAACCAGGCCGAATGCGGTGGCGCCGATAAAGATAATAAATACCATACTGGTTAATCGGGTTGTACGTTGAAGTGCTTCACGTAAATTCGCTAGGTTCATCCGTCGGTGAATAGCAGCAAGTAGAATCGCACCCAGAGCGCCAACAGCAGCTGACTCTGTTGGAGACGCGATACCAAAGAAAATAGAACCTAATACCGCGAGAATTAATAACATCGGTGGTACGAGACTTTTAATGACACTAAAAACTAAATGCGTAGAATCATCGGCCGAATTAGTGATTGCTGGTGCGGCTTCCGGATGTCGCCAGGCGGTCCAGATGACATAAAGAATATAGGCAAGAATTAATAAGGTGCCTGGTACCGCGGCTGCCATAAACAATTCGCCTTCAGGTACACCGACTACATCACCTAATAAAATCAGAATAATACTAGGTGGAATGATTTGGCCTAATGTGCCAGAAGCGGCAATGGTGCCACTGGCTAAAGCAGGTGAATAGCCACGTTTTAGCATAGACGGTAAGGCAATCACCGTCATTGTGACTACAGAAGCACCAACCACACCGGTTGTTGCTGCGAGAAGCGCACCCACAACAACCACTGAAATAGCCAGCCCGCCTCGCAGATTACCAAACAAGCGCCCCATGGTATCAAGCAGTTCTTCTGCTATCCCAGACTTTTCGAGAATTACTCCCATAAACACAAAAAGCGGCACGGCAAGCAAAGTGAAGTTTGTCATCACCCCCCAAATACGTAGCGGTAACAGACTAAAAAACTCGAAACCTAAAAATATACTGCCAAAACCAAGCGCGATAGCACCTAATGTAAAGGCGACGGGATAACCGATTAACAGCAGTAAAAACAACACCAGAAACATGGCCAGAGCCCAATACTCCATTATTTGGACTCCTTGTTGCAGATAATTTTCAGATTCTTAAGTATGTCAGCTATACCTTGCAGCATAATAAGTGCAAAGGCGACTAAAATCGCCCCTTTGAGAATGAAGCGATAAGGCAGACCGCCGGGGTCAGGTGAGCCTTCATTGTAATAAAATGCATTTTCAGCAAATGGCCAGGCAGTTAATACAATCATCATGCAAAACGGGAATAAAAAGAAGAGCGTGCCTAACAGAGAGATCCAGGCGCGTCCTAAATCAGAAACGAACCGGCTTTGATAGAAAATATCAACTCGGACATGTGCGTCATGCCGAAGGGTATAAGCTCCACCGAGCAGAAAAACCAGCGCAAATAAATGCCATTCCAGTTCCTGCAAGGCGACAGAACCATAGTTGAATAAATAGCGCATAGCTACGTCATAACAAATGAGTAACACCATGGCCAGTATCAGCCATGATACTGCTCGACCAGTCAGGTCGATAAAATTTTCAATGACGGAAATGAATGGCTCAAAGCGTGTTTTCATGTCGATATGTCTATGTGCTCTACAATCGAACAAGTTTCCCATAAATCACAGTTAAGCTCTAGTTTCTGTCATAGACCTTCAATGTTCTTACTCATATAAAGAGGGAAGTGATAAAGTTGTCTCTGGAATAATTTCAGGAGAGGGAGCATGGATAACGAGCAAATTAAACAAAATATGAGTGATAAAAATCAATGGACACGGATCCTGTATATGGTTCTGTTTGCGATCATTCTTTATTTGAGCATGATGGTGGTCTGGCTGGTGGTATTGGTTCAATTACTGTTTGCATTAATAACAGGTAAACCACATCAGGATATTGCTGATTTTGCAGCGGATTTGAGCCAATATGTCTATCGGATTGTGGCGTTTTTAACTTATACCAGCGAGTATCGCCCCTTTCCCTTTAGTGACTGGAAAAGTGGTGGCTCTTTAAGAGATGTGACACGCAATGATAGCGATGTTAATTGAAGCATTTAACGTTTTTATTTTTTGAATTTATGCAGGAAATTTTATGCTGACTGTTATTTCACCGGCGAAAACTCTTGATTTTGATACGCCGCCAATCACACAAACTTACTCTCAACCGCGATTTTTGACGCAGTCAAAACAACTCATTGATACATTGCGCAAGTTAAATGTGGCGGATATTGCCAGTCTGATGAAACTCAGTGATAAATTAGCCGGACTGAATGTAGCGAGATACGAGTCGTGGCATACCCCTTTTGATTTGGATAATGCTAAACAAGCCGTTTTAGCGTTCAAAGGTGATGTTTACACAGGTTTAGAGGCTGAGACACTTGACGAAAAACAACTGGCATTTGCTCAAAAGCATCTCAGAATTCTGTCTGGTCTTTATGGCGTATTAAAACCGTTAGATCTGATTCAGCCATATCGTCTTGAAATGGGCACCAAGCTGGAGAATGCACAAGGTAAAGATCTTTATTCCTTCTGGGGCAGTGATATTCGTGAATCACTACAGGCCGAAGAGTCGCTGCAGGATGAAGTGCTGATTAACCTGGCCTCAAATGAATATTTCAAAGCTGTTGAAGCAAAAAAGCTGACTGCACGAATTATTACCCCCGTATTTAAAGACTGGAAAAATGGCCAGTACAAAATGATCAGTTTTTATGCCAAAAAAGCACGGGGCATGATGAGCCGATATATCATTGAACATCAGATACAAGATCCTGATAGAATTAAGAATTTTGACACGGATGGTTATCGTTACAGCGCCGATATGTCGAAAAAAGATGAGTGGGTTTTTATTCGTGACCATGAATGATTCGATGCTATAAGTGATATGAGGCTATCAAGGAAGATGAAGTTGAGCTTACGGTTTTTACTGTTACTTTGTGTTTATATCTCGGTTCAAGCTCCCTCGTTTGCTCAACAAACACTTAATCTGACAGTATCAGAGCAAGCCTTCCTTGATAAAATCGACGAGATTCATCTTTGTACCGATCCAGATTGGATGCCTTACGAAGGGATTGATAAAAGCGGCCATTACACTGGCATCATGTCGAGTTTTCACCAATTATGGTCAAGCATGATTGGTAAGCCGGTAGTGCTGGTGAAAACGGTCAGCTGGGATCAATCACTCGAATTTATTCAGCAAAAAAAATGTGATGTGTTATCCAGTGCCCAGGATATCCCTGAAAGACGCGATTATCTGACCGTTACTAAACCCTATATAACCTATTCACTTGCGTTGGCGACTCACCCTGATATTCCATTTATTATTAACTTGTCTCAAGTAAAAGATAAAAAATTTGTTATGGTTAGAGACTACGCTGCCATAAAACTTATCAGGGACAATTATCCTGGATTGAATATTATTGAAGCCGGTAGTGCTGTTGAGGGTCTGAAACTGGTAGAACGCGGGATGGCGTTCGCATTTATTGATACCGTGCCGAGTATCAATTATCAAATGCTGGCACACGGTATTTCTCATCTGAAAATCAGTGGTGTGCTTAATGAACAGTACAATATGTCTGTTGGTATTCGTAGAGACCTTCCTTTGTTATTGTCGATTTATAACAAAGCAATCAATGCAACTAGTGAAGCCCAACGCCAACAGATTTTGAATAATTGGCTATCGGTCAAATTGGAATATGATGCTGACTATAGTTTGTTATGGAAATTACTTGCTGGTTTATTCATCATTCTCCTCTTGTCTCTTTATCGTTATCGCGTTGTTCATCGACATAATAGGGAGTTGAAAGCGGTCAATAAAAAACTGGTGTATATGTCACAAAATGACCAGTTAACCGGATTACCCAACCGTTACTATCTGCATGAGGCATTTCAGGAAGCATTGCAGACTTACCATCGATATCAACATCAATTTTCGGTCATCATTATGGACATTGACCATTTTAAGAAAGTGAATGATACCTATGGTCATGTCATTGGTGACCAGGTTATAAAAAAAATTGCTGATATGTTGTCTGAGAATTTGAGAGACACAGACATCGTTGGCCGTTGGGGTGGCGAAGAATTTTTAATCGTCTGTCCCGAGACGAACAATCATGGAGCTAAGGCTGTGGCAGAGCATATGCGACGATTGATCGAGAAAGCGGATTTTGGGGTAAATGATCTGCAGGTGACGGCAAGCTTTGGTGTGACTGAATACAATGAACATGAAGCGGTTGATGACTGTATAAAAAGGGCTGATATGGCCTTATACCGTGCAAAAGAACTCGGTCGTAATACAACGATTGTGTTTTAGCGATCTAATATGCGACGTGTGTTTTTTGCACTTTGGCCTGATGATACGATACGCACTGAGGTGAGTCAGTTATCTGAGCGTCTCGAACAGCCGGGTTTAAGAAAATTAAAGACGACCAATTTACACGTTACATTAGCTTTTTTAGGGAACGTTGAAGAGGCCGTTATTCTGACCTTAAGACAGAGGGCAAGAGCACTGAAGTCATCTCCAGTCGCACTTCAGTTTAATGAAATTGATTACTGGTCAAAGCCTCGTATTGTTTGCCTGACCTGTCAGAAACAGCCATTATACTTGTATCGACTAGTCAATGCTTTAAACCACCTGATACGGGATTTACCTGTTCATAGAGAAAACCGCCCGTTTCGTGCTCATATGACATTGGCAAGAAAAGCACAATATCGACCTCAGATCTGCTTTAACGCGATTTCAATGCGAGCAAAAAAATTTGCTTTGGTTGAGTCAGTTTCTTTAGCATCAGGGGTGGAATACAGGCTAATAGAAAGTTGGGAGCTACAAGCATAAGCATCACTATTTTGCTAGCAGTGGTTGCTTATTCCAGGTAGCTGATTCCGTAAACCAATATTCTTCTTTGATACCCAGAAGCCGGTATAAGCCTTCAGGCAGATCTTTTCTTACGGTTGAAATATCAGTCTGAAGGTGAGCAAAGCTCATTACACCGTGAATATAGGTGTACATCATGCGGCCTAAACTTTCTGGATCGGCCTTGTAATTGAGATAGCCAGCTGATGACAGCGCTTTAACCAGAGCAATATCATAGTTAATGGCTGTTTGGGACAGCGATCGTAAGGCTTCCAATACCTGTTCATCATCCGTACCAATTTGTGCTCCGGCGTTAAAGAAGGGACAGCCTGGTATCGGTTTATTACGTGTACTTATTTTCGATTTAAAAACAAACTCGATGAGATTCTCAAGTTGTTGCAGAGGCGAGTTGATAGGTGAAAAAACAGCATCTAGGTCGGTTTTTATAACTTGCCAGTAATAGCTTGCGGCTTCACAGAATAATGATGCTTTAGAATCAAAGTGATGATAAAACGCGCCTTTGGTCACGCCAGCCTGCCGACAAATATCATTGACGCCAACGCAGTTGTAGTTGCTTTGCCAGATCAGCTCCAGTGCTGTTGACAATAGCTTTTCACGAGTTTCTGTGACAGACATATTTTATAAACCATTCATTCTAATAATACAGTATAGATACCGCTCGGTTTGTGTGACAAGTTTCTTACAAGAAACTATCCAAAATGAAAGCATACTTTAATTAAGATGAGTTACCGTGATGGTGATTTAGATCGTTGTTTTATATGAATCTTGTAGAAAAGTTGACTATTTTCTCGGTCATATTGACTAACATACCGGTCGGTATGTATTCTATTGCAGTTTATCCTGAACAGGATAGTTTTATCAAGGACCTGCTAGGCTTATCTGGCTCACGGAGATTTCCATGTCTGAAGTATCATCAAACCGTCAAAATCGCGGTGGATTAAAGCTACTTATTTTTATTCTTGTGTGCATCGCAGCGGGATTTGCCTATGTGATGTTTGCACAGCAGGGTGAGAAATCTGCACAAGCCGCAGCGCCAAATACGCCGCCGCCACCTGTCGCTGAGGTGATTACCGTACAACCAGAGAAAGTCCGCATCTGGACAAGCTTTTCTGGTCGATTGAGTGCAGTTGATAGAGCGGATATCAAACCGCTCGTTGGCGGCGAACTTCAACAGGTATTGTTCACTGATGGCCAGTTAGTGGAGAAAAATGAGCTACTTTTTGTTATCGACCCACGTCCTTACAAAGCGGCTTTAGCCAGTGCCGAAGCGCAATTGGCATCTGCTAAATCGAAAGCGACTCTGGCCAAAGATGAGCTCGCTCGTACAGAAAAACTGGTCAGAGATAAATTGGTGTCTGATAGTGTGTTTGATGCCGCTAAAAATGAAAATCAGGTTGCCATTGCGGCTATTCGCGAAGCAGAAAGTGCTGTCTCGCAGGCAAAACTGAATCTGAATTATTGCTATATCCGTGCGCCATTTGCTGGTCGTCTCAGCCGCGCTGAATTGACGGTAGGCAATATCATCGAAACGACACCGAGTGCGCCCGTATTAACCACCATTGTGGCCAATGATCGTTTTTATGCTGAGTTTGATGTCGATGAGCAAACGTATATAAAGATGATGAGAAATACGGAAAAAGAACACACAATGCCTGTTGATATGACTCTGGCGGCAGATGAAAGCGTTGTCTATCACGGTGATATTTATTCATTAGATAATCGTTTGGATATCGCCAGCGGCACCATTCGTGCCCGCGCTATTTTTGATAATAAAGATGGTGCGTTGACGCCGGGTATGTATGCCAATGTAAAAGTCGGTTCACCTGATAAACAAGATGCATTGCTCATCCCTAGCAGAGCGATTGGCACCAATCAAAACAAGAAGTTTGTGTTTGTGATCAATGATGAGAATCAGGCGGTTTATCAGGAAGTTGTGTTAGGTGGACATCACCAGGACAAGCGTATCGTGTTATCGGGCTTAAAAGCCGGTGATAAAGTCGTTGTAAATGGCCTGTCTCACATTAGACCAAATATGGTTGTTTCACCGAAAGCTGTGGCTGAAACAGATGCTCCGGTGTCAGAAAAATAGCTTTGACAATAAGTTAAGTCGCTAAATAGCGTAACGAAGGAACGCAATGAATATTTCCAAGTTTTTTGTGGACAGACCCATATTTGCGGGTGTTTTATCCATTCTTATTTTTATTGCCGGCTTACTGTCGATGTTTCAGCTGCCGATATCCGAATATCCTGAGGTATCGCCACCCTCAGTTGTCGTCAACGCTCAGTTTCCGGGTGCCAACCCTAAAGTCATTGCTGAGACGGTAGCCAGACCACTGGAAGAGCAGCTGAGTGGTGTAGAAAACATGATCTATATGTTTTCACAAGCTACCTCAGATGGTCGCATGACACTGACTGTGACTTTTAAAATAGGCACCGATCCGGATTTAGCTCAGCAGATGGTGCAAAATCGTGTCACGCAGGCAACACCTAGATTGCCAGAAGTGACTCGTCAACTTGGTGTGACGGTGGTTAAAAGCTCTCCAGATCTGACCATGGTTGTGCATTTAACCTCTCCTGATAAACGCTATGATGAGTTATATCTGCGTAACTATGCCGTTCTTCATGTTAAAGATGAGTTAGCCAAAGTTGAAGGCGTCGGACAAGTTCGTCTGTTCGGTTCAGGTGACTATGCCATGCGTATTTGGCTCAACCCTGAAAAAGTAGCCGAACGACAATTGACGGCGATGGATGTGGTCAACGCGATCAGAGAGCAAAATGTTCAGGTAGCTGCCGGTATTATCGGCGGCGCGCCGATGACCGAACCGGTTGATGTGCAATTACCGATCAATGCAAAAGGTCGTCTGGAATCACCTGAAGAGTTTGAAAACATCATTATCAGAGCTGGTAGTGATGGTCAGGTGACACGTCTGAAAGATGTGGCCAGAGTTGAATTACAAGCGGCTGAGTTCAGCTTGAACTCAATGTTAAATAATCAGCCTGCGGTAGCGATTCCTATCTTCCAGTCACCGGGTGCGAATGCCATCGAGATTTCCGACAATATTCGCAGCACCATGGCCAAGCTGAAAAAGAATTTCCCTGAGGGCGTCGATTACAGCGTGGTGTATGACCCGACCGTATTCGTTCGTGACTCCATTCATGCGGTCATTAAAACCTTACTGGAAGCGCTTGTCTTAGTCGTTATCGTCGTGGTCGTGTTCTTGCAAACATGGCGTGCCTCATTAATTCCATTATTAGCCGTGCCGGTTTCAATTATCGGTACCTTTGCGTTGATGCATGTGTTTGGCTTTTCCATCAATACCTTGTCCTTATTCGGTTTGGTGCTGGCCATTGGCATCGTGGTGGATGATGCGATTGTGGTCGTGGAAAACGTCGAACGTAATATTGAGAATGGTTTATCTCCGCTTGAAGCAAGTTACCAAGCCATGCGAGAGGTCAGTGGGCCTATCGTCGCGATTTCGTTAACGCTGGTTGCCGTGTTTGTACCTATCGCTTTTGTGAGTGGTTTAACCGGGCAGTTCTACCAACAATTTGCGTTGACGATTGCTATCTCTACAGTGATTTCAGCCGTTAACTCCTTGACCTTGAGTCCAGCATTATCGGCGCTGTTGTTGAAAGGGCATGATGCGCCTAAAGACAGACTCACCAGAATCATTGATTTTCTGTTTGGCTGGTTCTTTAACATCTTCAACAAGACGTTTAAGAAAGCATCAAATGGTTATTCTGGTTCAGTCGGTGGTTTGTTAAAACACAAAGTCATCATGTCTTTTGTGTACATCATCTTATTAGGGATGACGGTCTATGGTTTGAATATATTGCCAAAAGGCTTTGTACCAGCACAGGATAAACAATACCTGATCAGTTTTGCCCAGTTACCAGATGGTGCATCTCTAGCTCGGACACAGGACGTTATCAAAGAAATGGGGCGTATTGCACTGAATGAACCAGGTGTTCAGAGTGCTGTGCAGTTCCCGGGATTATCCGTCAACGGTTTCACTAATAGCCCAAGCGCGGGGATTGTGTTTGTTACTTTGGATTCATTTGATAAACGTAAGTCACCTGACCTGTCTGCTGCGGCTATTGCAGGTCGTTTGCAAGCGAAATTTGCTCAGGTAGAAGAAGCCTTCATCGCCATTTTCCCGCCACCACCTGTACGTGGTTTGGGAACGACAGGTGGTTTTAAATTGCAGATTGAGGACCGCGCAGATCTGGGTTATGAAAAACTCGCTGAAGTAGTCTCTCAGGTACAAGGTCAGGCATGGCAGAGTCCAGCGCTTACCAGCGTTTACTCGAACTATAAAATTAATGTACCTCAGCTTTATGCTGATTTAGATCGGACAAAAGCCAAACAGCTTGGACTGAACATCAAAGATATTTTTGACACCATGCAGATTTATCTCGGTTCACTCTATATCAATGATTTCAATCAGTTTGGTCGTACCTATCAGGTGATTGCTCAGGCGGATTCTGATTATCGTAATGCACCGGATGATGCGTTGAATCTAAAAGTACGGAATAGCAATGGCGATATGGTGCCATTAGGCAGCGTATTACAAATGCAAGAAAGCTATGGTCCGGAAAGTGCGGCTCACTATAATGGTTATCTGGCGGCTGACTTGAATGGTAATGCCGCACCGGGTTACTCAAGTGGCCAGGCCCAAGATGCGATTAGTGAGATCCTGGAAAAAACCTTGCCTTCGGGAATGGAATTTGAATGGACTGATTTAACCTATCAACAAGTGATTAGTGGGAATACTGCGTTATTCATTTTCCCTTTATGTTTGTTATTGGTTTTCTTAGTGTTAGCTGCACAATATGAAAGTCTTATCTTGCCGCTGGTGGTGATTACCATTGTGCCGCTATCGATTCTGGCAGCAGTGACGGGTGTATGGTTAACCGATGGCGATAGCAATATCTTCACGCAGATAAGTTTCTTTGTGCTGGCGGGACTGGCCAGTAAAAATGCCATTTTGATTGTTGAGTTCGCTCGCGAGCTTGAGATTGATGGCATGGAAACAGTAAAAGCGGCAATCAAAGCCAGTCGTATGCGTTTAAGACCGATTTTGATGACATCCTTTGCGTTCATTATGGGGGTTGTACCGATGGTGCTATCGACCGGTGCAGGTTCAGAAATGCGTAATGATATTGGTGTCACCGTTTTCTCAGGCATGCTCGGGGTCACATTCTTCGGCTTGTTCTTTACCCCAGTTTTCTATGTGATGTTACGGAAGCTGGAAGGTAATCGCCGTTACCATAGTCACAATCATGTGGTAATGAAATAAAGCCCGGCTTTATCAGCGACGGGCGGTAATCGTCCGCCCGTCTGCTGTTTTCAAAATCAAAGCGCCGTTTATGCTGATATCCAGCGATTCTACATCCGTCAGTATCGACAAAAATAATTTTTCCTGATTCATAATAGCCACCGGACACACTTTTTGTGTGGTAATCGCTGAAGCGATATCCAGTCGTTCATTAAATTCATAAGCCGTACTGTACTGGTTACATGAAGTAAATCCTGATAAACGCCCCTGATCATCAAAGGTCATGGTCAGGCGTGAAAAATCAATCACACCTTGTTGATTTAAGTCCTGAACTATCCATTCCTGACCTACGAGTAAATCACGACTATGGCCCCCGCAGCCCTGAAAATCGAGATTGTCCAATCGCACGCTAACCTGATAAGGGTAGGGTAATCCCGACATATCATCACGGCATAAAGTAGCTAAGGTTTCTACTTTGATATAGCGGGTGTCAGAGTAGGCTTTGAGTTCAAAACCGGTGTGGTAAATATTCAGTTCTGTCTCAGCTAGCACGCTCTGTTTCTGTCCTTTATCCCACGTCATAATCACCTGGTCATACGTTGCAGAAAGCGACCATTCTGGCTCGTGGCCTTGAGCCCGGAAAGGCAGTTGTTCCAGTTGATCCTGATTAACAGCAGTACAATGACTCCAACTCATATCAGCAATGGTCAGAATCCCCTGATGACCTTTACTCCAGAAACTGACTAATTTATCTTTAGACTGATATTTGGCACCGGAAGCGGTTGGCACCTGAAATAGCATATACAAATCATCGTTCATCTTGAGCTGCATAGACTCATTTTTGATGACGGTTCTGATCTGTTGTTCACCACATTGAAACAGTACCGTGTGACTATTATCATTCTCAGGCTGTTGAAATTTCACCAGATTAAGTAGGCCGAGCGAAACTTTATCGGTATCTGTAGGAACCAGATTCAGTTCATCGGTGGTCCAGAGTAATTCCCCACTTTTATCCTGAATAGAGGCACGCAGTGCATAATTTTCATCTTTATTCAGCTGATCTTTAAACACCTGTAGCTGAAAATCGATGGGCACTTGACGGTTGCCAAGGGATATCGTTTTTTCGGCAATGATTTCGCCATTTTTTTGTGCGCTGGTGATATTTTCCAGTTTAATAATGAGTTGGGAATTTTTGGGGAGTGCAATACGTTCGCGATAACTGATCTGACCACTGATATTCAGTTGTTGTTGCTTGAGTGTCCGTTGCGCCGAGTCAGAATCACATGCAGCCACCGTCAGGCTGATTAACACAAATATGAAGAAACGGTACAAGGGCATAACATGTCATCCTGAATATAAGTCCTGAGTATGCATCATAATGTGAATCAGCACTGTCTTGCCACCACTGATAGTCGTCATCCATGACGCTCTGTTATGTCAGACTTTGAACTGAGTAATCAGTTTTTGCAAGTCTGCTGCCAGTCCAGCAAGGCCCTGACTGGTTTCCGTTGTTTGTGATGTGCTTTCAGCATTTTCTTCGGCTACTTGTGCAATGTGATTTACATTACGGTTAATGTCTTCAGCCACGGCACTTTGTTCTTCGGCGGCACTGGCAATATGTGTGTTCATATCCATAATCGATCTGACACGTTCTGAAATCATACTGAGACTTTCGCCAGCTGCGCCAACTTTAGTCACGGTGGCTTCTACATATTCTTTGCCTTTCATTGTAGCTGTCACACATTGATTGGCTTCATTTTGCAAACGCTCGATAATCGTTTTAATTTCTTCTGTTGACTCTTTGCTGCGTTGTGCCAATGTTCTGACTTCATCTGCGACAACAGCAAAACCTCGACCAGACTCGCCAGCACGTGCCGCTTCAATCGCTGCATTTAATGCTAGTAAGTTGGTTTGTTCGGCAATACTTTGGATGACGGTTAATACGGTGCCAATGTTTTCACTTTCTGCCTGCAGGTTTTTAATGGCATCTGCGTTACTTGAACTCTGAACAGCCAATTGTTTGATGGAATCAATGGTGTCTTTGACCAATAATTGTCCCTGACTGGTCTCGCTATCAGAACTTTTAGATAAACTCGCTGCTTCAGCCGCATAACGTGCGACTTCCTGCACAGTCGCGGTCATTTCATTCATGGCTGTAGCAACTTGCTCACTACTGCTTTGTTGGTTGATAACACCTTTTTTGGTTTGTTCAGCCACTACAGAGAGTTCCTCAGCTGCGGCACTGACGGTGAGAGCAGAGGTCATGACCTGTTGAATCAGCTTTTGAAATGAGGCCGTCATTAGGTTAAAGGAGTGTGCCATTTCGGCAATTTCATCTTTACCACTATCATCAACACGCAAGCTTAAATCGCGATTTTTTTCGACTTCTTGCATGGTTTCAGACAGCTTATGAAGTGGAATGATTATACTCTGGCTTAATAGCCTGATAAGCCATAAAATCAGTGCTGCCAGTGTCAATGCGATAACAAAAACAGTGATTTTTGCATTTTGTATCGCTTTAGGGATTTCATTACTGATATGTTGTTCAAGCGTATCAAGTTCACCTTCACTTCGATGGATCGTGCTACGTAACTCTCCCAGCAATCCTGATTCAGAATTCATCCCACGTGTTTCATAACCTTTCACTAAAGATAGAAAATCAGCACGATACTTTTCTATTTCATTGCCAATCTGTTTTTTCATATCCGTGGAAATATAACTGTCATCCAGGCGGCGATTAAAATCAGTATAGGATTCTTCAAATTTACTGACATATTTGATGTCTGAACGCAGCATAAAATCTTTTTCATGACGTCTCAGCATCAGCATGGCGGCAAGTAAAGTATCGTCATTAAATGTGTTGATGGTCTCCTCAACCTGATGCACTGTTTTTCGAAGGTTGCCATATAAACCATCGGTAGGGGTTAATCCTATGGTTTGTTCAACGGCTGCAATTTCATCAAATTTTGTGCCGTATTCAATCAGCACATCATGAAGTGCGTTGAGTGATTCGTGTGACTGATCAAGCTGCTCCAGTGACTGAGAAAGTTGTTCAAGATTACTGAGAAAAATCTGTTGTGTTTGATGAAACTCATCTTGATATTTCAAATCAAGTCGTTTGAGAAAGTCTTTTTCATGTCGACGTAACATCAACATATTCGTTTCTAACTTAACAGCTTGATGAGCGGCATTTTCTAAGTGAATAATTTTGGATAGGAATATCTGCCCGAGAATAATCATCACTAATATTGTCACACCGACCAATACTGACAAAATGAAGAGTTTCTTTTTCACAGTGAGTTGATTAAGCATGCGGTTTTCCTTAAAAAAACATGAAGTTGTCATGTTGATTGATAATACTATTCACCTTAGCGGACAGGCGCTTACTTTCCTTAGCTTTTTTCACTGTTTTTTTGGATGATTTTTTTCTGAACTCCGGAGAGTTGCCAATGGGGCAATGCCCACTGCCATAAAGTTGAAACCGGCATCGCTGAAGACAGAGCTGTTACATCAAGCCCCAAAAAACATAGGGCGTTAATTAACTGTGCAGTTGCCTCCTTGTCTTTGATTGCTGGTGCAGCGGTTTGTTTACTCAGCTTTTCACCTTGAGCATTTTTTACTAGAGGAATATGGGTATAGCTTGGTGTCGAAACACCTAGTTGCTGCTGCAGATAAATCTGGCGACTGGTCGAATTTAATAAATCTGCACCTCGAACAACATGACTGATACCTTGCTCGGCATCATCCACTACCACGGCTAACTGATAGGCAAAGAGCCCGTCAGCGCGTTTTAATATAAAGTCACCAAAATCATTCTTTAGATGATGCTGGAAGTTACCATAGACCCGATCACTAAAAACCAGTCTGTCGCTATCTACTCGGAGTCGCCAGGCTATCTGTTGCCGGTCTGATGACAGACCATGTCTACATGAGCCTGGGTAGATAGGACCTTCTATTCCTGCATGGGCAATGTCGGCAATTTCGCGGCGGCTACAATTACAGGGATAGACACGTTGTTTATCAATGAGTTGGTCAAGATAAGATTGATATAAGTCACTACGTTGGCTTTGATAAACAACCTCTCCATCCCATTCAAAGCCATAACTTTCCAGCGTACGTAATATCTCATCTGCTGCGCCAGGCATTTCTCTGGGTTTATCCAGATCCTCCATTCGCAATAGCCATTTGCCTGACTGGGTTTTAGCCTCAAGATAGCTGGCAACAGCAGTGACCAGTGAACCAAAGTGTAGTGGTCCAGTGGGAGAGGGGGCATATCGCCCGATATAATCGGTCATCGTAGAATCTTATTGTTCGTTAACCACTATTTTTGCCACTCAGACTCAGGAATACGCTGCAGGTGAATATGCGAGGCTAAACGTAAAGTGGGCCGTAATAAAAACTGAAAACTACCAATAATGAAAAGCCATACTGCGGTATTTTCGTACTCGGGATACAGAAAGAGAATACTGCCGATCAAAAACCAGATAGCAATCAGAAAATCATTGAGAATACTGACCACTTCATAGCGTCGACGAATCTGTAATTGTTCGTGGCCTATAGTGAAGGTAATCGGATTATCGAGTTTTGTTGACTCAGACATTGGCACCTCAGATAAAGACGGTTTTTCAAAGAAAAGTAATCGCTGATCGAGTTATAAACCGAATCATTAAATGAAAATTACCTTATCTCTGCAAGTTCATGCTGCCTCAAAAATACTGTTCAAAGTAGGGCCAGGCTAAAGAGAGTAGCCAAACAGCCAGCAAACACCAAATGATGATAATACCCCACACGATCCATCGGTTACGCGGCAGTTGAATAGAACGATGTTGTGCTTTTTCCTGACAATCGAGCCAGATGGCAGAAGGTATTAAACGAATAGCCAGCCAGCAGCCAAGAGGTAAAAGCAGAAGTTCATCCAACCAGCCCAAGACGGGAATAAAGTCGGGAATCAGGTCAATCGGGCTGACGGCATAAGCGATGACAAGACTAATAATGATTTTACTTAGCAACGGTACATCAGGACGCTGATAGGCGATATACAATGCGGTAATTTGGGTTTTTAATGCAGTTGCCCATTTTCTGAGCTGTTCGATGATTTTCATCCTTAAAGCTATCGACTCAGGGTAAGTTAAAAGCAGCGATAAGTGGCGCGTGATCGGATAATTGGTTCCATGCCGAATGAGGTGGTCTGCCACATAAGGTCGGCTCCATGCCCCGATAATAAATACGATCCATTTTCAACATTGGCATCCATGAGGGCCAGGTTCGCGCATAGCGATTATGCAGGGTACGGTAAGCTTCTTTTAAATCAAGACGCTGTGCAAGACGTTTTTCAGCCTGACCAGTCCAGTCATTAAAATCACCGGCGACAATGAGTGGTGCGCTATCCGGTACATGCGCCTGTATACGATCACATAACAAGCCAAATTGCTTGCGACGTTCTATACCGGTTAAACCCAGGTGAATACAAATGATATGCAAAATCTCATCTGACCAGGGCAATTGAATTTCGCCATGTAACAGACTACGGCTGGCCCAACTGAATGGAGAGACATTGATATTTTCCCAGCTGACAAGTGGATATTTGCTGAGAATAGCATTGCCATGGTGGCCGACTTCATAAATGGCATTCTTGCCGTAAGCATGATGAGGCCAAACATCTTTTGCCAAAAACTCAGAGTGTAAACCTTCCGGCCAAGCGTCATGAGTTAAACCATGTTTACTGTGCTCGCCCTGAATCTCCTGCAGCAGCATGATATCGGCATTGGTTTCCACCAAGGCATCTCGGATCGGATGCAACGTGAATTGGCGGTTACTGGTGTTAAAGCCTTTATGCAAATTGTAGGTTAGAATGCGGAGCTGGTTTTTTGACATGTATGAAGAATCCAATGTACTTGTGTCAACCGAGCACTATCCGGCTTTAGAAAATTATTCACTATTATGGTTGGCTGGGAAGAAAAATCCAAGTCACAGATATTCTTCATTTGCTCTTGATTTTAAAAAAGCCGACCCCATCTGCTTCCCACGTCCAAACAAATAGCCATACGGAGGCATTTTTTCAATGAGTGTTGATGCACATAAGGAAACGCTAGGTTTTCAAACTGAAGTCAAACAACTATTGAATCTGATGATTCACTCTTTGTACTCCAATAAAGAGATCTTTTTACGCGAATTAGTTTCAAACGCGGCCGATGCAGCTGATAAATTGCGTTTTGAAGCGTTATCAGACGATGCACTTTATGAAGATGATGCGGAATTAAAAATTCGTGTCGAGTTTGATAAAGATAAAAATACCGTCACTATCAGTGATAACGGTATTGGTATGACGCGTGAAGAAGTGATTGAAAATATCGGCACCATTGCTCGCAGTGGTACTCGTAAGTTTTTTGAAAAGCTCACAGGCGATCAAAGTAAAGATTCACAATTAATTGGTCAGTTCGGTGTCGGTTTCTATTCTGCCTTTATCGTGGCTGACAAAGTCACATTACGAACACGCCGTGCTGGTCTGACGGCTGAGCATGGTGTGCAATGGGAATCTGCCGGTGAAGGTGAGTTCACCATTGAAACCATCGAAAAACCACAACGCGGTACAGAAATCGTGCTACATCTTCGTGAAGGTGAAGAAGAGTTCGCTAACGGCTGGCGTCTGCGTAATATCATCACCAAGTACTCAGACCACATCAACCTGCCGATTGTGATGGCAAAAGAGCCATTACCGAACCAAGATGGCGAAATTGATGAAGCCGATAAAGGTGATGAAACCATCAACAAAGCGACAGCCTTATGGTCTCTGTCGAAAAATGACATCACCGACGATCAGTACAAAGAATTCTATAAACAAATCGCTCACGACTATCAGGACCCCATGCTGTGGAGTCATAACAAAGTCGAAGGCAATATCGAATACACCTCACTGCTCTACATTCCATCAAAAGCCCCATTTGACTTATGGGATCGTGACCGCATGCACGGCATCAAGCTGTATGTAAAACGCGTCTTTATCATGGAAGACAGCGAACAATTGATGCCACGTTACCTGCGCTTTATTCGTGGTGTGGTGGATACTAACGACTTGCCATTGAATGTGTCACGTGAAATTCTGCAAAGCAGTAAAACCATCGATACCATCCGTGCTGCGTCAGTGAAAAAAGTCCTGAGCGAATTGAGCAAACTGGCGAAAAACGAACCGGAGCAATATGCTGAGTTCTGGAAAGAATTTGGTCAGGTGTTAAAAGAAGGTCCGGGCGAAGACTTTGCTAATAAAGAAACATTGGCGAAATTGTTCCGCTTTGCCACTACCGAATCTGGCTCGTCAGACCAAACGGTTTCTCTGGAAGACTACGTCAGCCGGATGAAAGACAAGCAAGAGAAGATTTACTACATCACTGCAGAAAGCTACGCGGCAGCGAAAAACAGCCCGCATCTGGAAGTTTTCCGTAAGAAAGGGATTGAAGTCTTATTGCTGACAGATCGTGTGGATGAATGGTTAGTGAATTCGCTGACGGAGTTTGATGATAAACACCTGCAATCAGTCGCTAAAGGTGACCTGGACTTAGGTGAGCTGGAAGACGAAGAAGAGAAAAAAGCGCACGAAGAAACCGATAAAAACTT
The DNA here is from genome assembly GCF_056859315.1 of Methylophaga sp. F-2. Taxonomy (NCBI): domain Bacteria; kingdom Pseudomonadati; phylum Pseudomonadota; class Gammaproteobacteria; order Thiotrichales; family Piscirickettsiaceae; genus Methylophaga; species Methylophaga sp. F-2. The sequence goes on along the minus strand of NZ_JBSXOF010000018.1, from coordinate 119,527 downwards.
CGAAGACTTAGTGGAAAGAGTGAAAAAATCACTGGAAGACAAAGTCAAAGATGTACGTATCACGCATCGTTTAACAGACTCTCCAGCCTGTTTAGTCGCAGATAACTACGATATGAGTATGAATCTCGAACGTATGTTAAAAGCAGCCGGTCAGGATGTGGCAGGGACTAAACCGATTATGGAGCTGAACCCTGAGCATCCGATGGTCGTGAAACTGAAAGATGAATCCGATGAAAGTCGCTTTACCGACTGGACATCGATTCTGTTTGACCAGGCATTATTGGCAGAAGGTGGGCAACTGGAAGATCCAGCCACCTATGTCAAACGTATCAACGAGATTTTGTTGAAGATTGCTTAGTTAAACACCGCAGATGCGATAGAATAGCCGGGCAAACATTTGTCCGGCTTTTTTATTGGATGAGCGAAATGTCATTATTTCGTTTTAGCCATTTGTCGTATGACACCCATTCCCAAACTTAAAGAAATAGGTATCACAGCAGTGAAATCAGATTGTTTACAACGTTTTATTTTTGACAATGCAGCGATTCGCGGTGAGTGGGTCAACTTGCAGGAAAGTTGGCAGGAAGTGTTAAATCGCCGTGACTACCCTCAAGCCTTACGCAATGTCTTAGGTGAAATGATGGGGGCGGCAGCACTGTTAGCCGCCACAGTCAAAATCACTGGCCGACTGGTATTACAAGTGCGTTCTGAAGGCCCTGTTTCATTGATGATGGTGGAATGCACCAGTAAAGATACCTTACGTGCACTCGCTCAGTGGGATGGGGAGATCGCCGACGATGCCAGCCTGACTGATATGATGGGTGGCGGTACCTTAGCAATTACCATTGAGCAGGAAGGAGCCAAACAACCTTATCAGGGCGTAGTCAGTCTGCAAGGAGTTAACTTAGCTGAAACCCTGGAAAACTACTTCGAAAACTCCGAGCAATTAGCCACTAAAATCTGGCTGTCAGCGAATGAACATAATGTCGCAGGCTTATTCTTGCAGCAGCTACCCAGCGAAGAAAATCAACGTGAAGATGCTCAGGAAGACTGGTTCCGTATCAGCCAACTGGCAAGCACGATTACCGATGAAGAATTGCTGACATTAGAGTCAGAAACTTTGTTACACAGACTGTTTCATGAAGAGCAGGTCAGATTATTCGAACCAACTGATTTACGTTTTTCCTGCACCTGCTCACGTCAGCGCGTAGAAGAAACCATTGCCATGTTAGGGCAGGAAGAGGCCGATGATATTATCGCTACCGAAGGTGAGATCGAAGTCGCCTGTGAATTCTGTAATCAACACTACACCTTTGATAAAGTCGATGTCGCCAAGTTGTTTAATGACACCATCGCTTCAGCAAGTGATCCAAATACGTTGCATTAAGAGAAACCAATCATTTGATGATGAAAAAGGGGGAGTTAGCGGGTGCTGATTCCCTTTTTTATTGAGCCAAGATTGAGCAAAAATGTACCGTCGTTATGCATTATGGTTAGATAAAAAATCTCATAAAAAGACTTGAAATTTGTAGAGCTCACCCTTATTAAACATAGCGTGAGAGGCCGCCCATAAAGGGGCACTCACCATTGATTGTTTTTGTTTTATATTGCTTCTAACGGAGGATATACCATGAATGCAATTGATCTAACCCCTCTTTATCGTAGTAGTGTTGGCTTTGATCGTTTGGGATCACTGATTAACCATGCACTCACTGCAGACTCCACTTCCAGTGGATACCCTCCCTACAATATCGAGCTTATTGAGGACAACCGCTATGCCATCACACTAGCCGTTGCCGGCTTTACCCAAGAGGAGCTTGATATTCAGGTTGAAAATGGTGTGCTGACTGTAAGAGGTGAAAAAGCGGCTAAAGAAGAGCGTAAATACCTCCATCAAGGTATTGCTTATCGTTCATTTGAACGTAAGTTCAACCTTGCTGATTACGTCGAAGTGACTGGCGCTGATCTTTCCAACGGCTTACTGACTATCAGCCTTGTGAAAGAAATTCCTGAAGCGATGAAGCCTAAATCGATTCCGATTAATCAAACGGTTAACAAAGCTTTGGAACATGATGTGGAAGATAAAAAAGCCGACACTTCTAAAGCAGCCTAACTCATCCGGGGTGCGCGCAAGCGCACCCTTCTTTAAACTATAAGAGAATATGTTAATCTGTATAATGGTTTGATTTTTATAATAAAAACTATGGGGTATGTAGTATGTAGGTTGGGTAGAGGAACGAAACCCAACGAATAGTTTCTTTGTTTAAAACGACAAGCTGCCGCAAGGCGTTCATTTATTTTGCATGCCCAAAATAAACGAACCAAACAAAAGGGCACCCGATATTGCCTTTCATCCAAAAATTAACTTTGCTTGATGGCGTGGTCGATAACTCCCTTCGGTCAGACACTCGACCACTTAGTCCATCAATCAACCCTAATTTTTGGCGGCAATAGACGGGGGGTTAGGAGCTTTTCAAATTTCCGATTTGTGCTGATAAGTTCTCAACTTAATGCTAATGCTTTTTTTAGCGTCAGAAGTATTTTGTTTCTTGATTTCGACTTTCTATTTCCCCAGCGCCATCTCTATTTTTCCTCTAGTACCACATCAGGTTTCTATGTCGGTATTTTCTGGATGAAAGTTTTCACTACCGCGTGCCGAGAGAAAAGTACCAAATGCTTGCAAGCTGGGGATATGTTCGCAAAAGGTGCGAACAGCAACCAATAATGGCACTGCTACTAACATACCCACAATCGACCACAGCCAGGCCCATAATGCGACCGAGAGGAAAATCACGACGGGGTTCATTTCTAAACGCCGACCAACGAAATAAGGTGTGGCAATCTGCCCTTCAAAAATAGTTAAGATCAAATAAGTGAGGGCCGGAAGCAGTGCGGTACCGGTATGGTCAAAGGTAAGCAATCCCACGAGAGCCGCGATCACAACGCCGACAATAGCACCAAGGTAAGGCACAAAATTAAAGGCGAACGCTAACACTCCGAATAAGATGGCATTTGGCATGCCCAGTAGCCACATTGATACGCCAACCGTTATACCAAGCACAGCATTAATAAGGGTGATAGTGAATAAGTAATTCGACAACTTACGTTCAATGTCATAGCTAATTTTGATCGCGTTACGTTTATCTTTAAACGTCGGCATGATGTGTACTAGCTTTTCGTAAAACATATCACCTGAGGCCAGCAGAAAGAACAGCAACACTAAGGTAAATAGCACTTGCGCCAGAATTTCAGGCACCGAAGTGGCAAGTTTGACAAGCACGCCAGGTTCGCGTGGTGAGACCTTCTGTACTTGCTCTGTCTCGTTTTCCAGGGAGGCGATCTGCTCAATCTGTTTACCAGCATCAATGACTTCTTTCGCTGATTCGTTGGCACCACGTAATTTCTGTTCTATTTTATAACCGATGGTGGGTGCTTCTTTAATCCAACGCTGTACGGGATCGGCGAGCGTGCTTAAGCCCAAACCTATTAGCGTCATCAATCCGCATACAATAATAAAAGCGGAGACAGCTGGTGGTAGCCGTCGGCGCTCAAGGAAGCGTCGCACCGGACTAAATACCAGTGCCAATAACACACCAAGCGCTACCGGCACGAGAAAATCACGGGCGTGAGCAATACTGCCTAGTAATAGCAGTAAAAATATACCAACTATTGCCCAGTGCGACGTCGACTTAAATATGGTGGTAGCAGGCATATCGTTTGACAGTAACTCGGGGCTGGTATCTGCTGGCATGGCGTGGTTATTTTGTATATCGTCTAACATGTCAGCCTTGCCTCGGCTCGAAACCAATTGGGTCAGAGTGTTTGATATTTTTTCTGGACTTCATATGACTCTTTTCTGTTCAATATTTCTATTTTTAGTTGATATGTAGCATGCCAGACTTTTAAATGTATTTGGAAAAAATAGAGTCGATTTTACTGTTCACTTTGTCTCAGTCTTATACCGAGTTGACTGAACACGCGATTTTTATTGATTTTCAGTAGCCGATTTGTAATATTCTTCTCTTAAATTTAGAAAATTATGAAAATTTGATTAATAAAGCATGGTGTACTTTAATGAAAATATTTAATAAACAAATCATTTTACTGGCAGCGCTTTCAGCACTTCTCTTATTCACTACAACTGCTAAATCAGCAACTTACAAATTTAATAAAGATGCATCAAGCTCATATCTTTCAGGTGAGGTGACAGTTGATGGTACTGCTTGGGATTGGACAAAATTAGTCATTACCCCAATAAGCTATTATCAAACGATATATTTCGGAACACCTAGCTTAGCTACGCTAAGCGATAGTAATACCAATAAACTGTCCTGGTCTAAAAATGGTTATAGTCCATACAAGTATTATTCAACAGTTATCACTGGATGGGTCGTGTCTGATGGGATCTGGTTAAGTTGGGATCAGAGAACAGTGAACCTTACCGGTTCACCAAATACTTCTACACAGAGTGGTTCTGCTTTCTTTGCTGAAGTATCAGCAGTGCCTGTTCCAGCCTCAGCTCTTCTATTTGCTCCAGCATTATTGGGCTTTATTGGTCTGCGTCGTAAAGCCCAAAAAACAGCCGTATAATCTATAAGTCAATATGTGTATTCAAGCCGAAATGATTAATTTCATTTCGGCTTTTTATTATCTGCTGACATAGGGTCGATAAGTATGAATAGCCCGACCCAACTTTGTTGGGGGCCTGTAATTCTTTTGCCAATGATTACTGAATTTCCGTTTTACTGTGGTGATAATAAAGATAGACCAAGCCTACTGGTGCAATAAACACTGAAAATGCCCAACATATTGTCATCGTGATGAATTTCACTATGAGCATCAGGATGGCATTAACGAGAAAAACATTTTCGCCTAAGAAAAAATTCATCACACTCTCATACACAAAACGTGCGTATGGGTAAAGAAGGGTGTTGATAAGAATAAAAAAGAGAGTCCCATTTTGTATTTCATTTTTTCCACCATGCGTTGACATGTAGTAAATAAATGCCGAAACGATTAATCCAAAAATGAATTGTCGAGCATAGTACTGTGGAGAAAGACCGCCAAATGTTTTTTGGATAATTGGATGCATAAAATTCCTTTTATTTAAATCAGAAAATTTGAAAGCGTGTGATTTTAAAACAGGAATTGATGTTTTGCTTCAGTGATTAGATATAACTGTGATGAGTTTCAAAAGTCTGTGCGTAATTAAACTCATCAGATAAATAACGTGAGTACGAGATGACTCTTGCTTAATTGGAACGAATATTTAAATTGTCATAGACAATACGAAGTAGCACTGTAGGTTGGGTTGAGGTACGAAACCCAACATATATTCAGGTATGGGATATGTTGGGTTTCACAGGTTCAACCCAACCTACGTTTTTAAGCAAATTTATTTTTTGGTCAGATGTTACTGGACTAGCTCTTAGTTGTGATGCTTAAGGTCTGGAAAATAGATAGGCATAAAAAAGGGCATCCAGATTGGATGCCCATAATTTATTTTATCGATAAAGCTACTTTTTCAACTTCCAGTCTTTACGAATCCAATGACAGGTATAGCCATTGGGATAATGTTGTAAATAGTCCTGGTGTTCAGGTTCGGCCTCGTAAAATGGACCGGCTTTGCTGACTTCGGTGGTGATAGGGCCGGGAAGAATGCCGCTGGCATCGAGTTCTTTTATTAACTCATCAGCGACTTTGGCTTGTTCACTATTTTCCACAAAAATAGCCGAGCGATAACTGTCACCGATATCATTTCCTTGGCGGTTTTTGGTGGTGGAGTCATGCACCATAAAGAAAAACTCCAGGATGTCACGGTAGCTGGTTTGTGAAGAATCAAACATCACTTCAATCGCCTCAGCATGTCCGGTGTTGCCTTGTTTCACATCTTTATAGGTGACATCGGGCACATGGCCGCCGGTGTAGCCAACGCGGGTATTGATCACGCCGGGTTGATGACGGAACAGTTCTTCCATTCCCCAGAAGCAGCCACCGGCTAAGATGGCGGTTTCAATGGTGTCGGTATCCGTTGATTCGTCATTATCAAACAAGGGCAGGTAGTCAGCGTAACCTTCAGTGGCTAACTGGTCTTTTGGAATAAAGCGTAAGCTGGCCGAGTTAATGCAGTAACGCAAGCCACCATGTTCTTCAGGGCCATCAGGGAAGACATGACCCAGGTGCGAGTCACCGTATTTTGAACGCACTTCGGTTCTGACCATACCTAGTGTGTTATCACTGTGTTCAGTGATATTGTTGGCATCCAATGGGCGGGTAAAGCTGGGCCAGCCGGACATTGAGTCATATTTGTCTTTTGAGGTAAATAAGGGCTCGCCAGAGACCACATCCACATAAAGGCCAGGTTCTTTATTATCCCAGTAGGCATTGTTAAACGGGGGTTCAGTGCCACATTGCTGAGTGACGTGATATTGCAGTTCATCAAGCTCAGAAATGGCCGCGTCGTTTTTATGATATATCTTCGTCATATTCGTCCTTTGATTATTTTGCTGTAGGTGTATTGACACATAATGGCTGTGAAAGTGGCATAAATAAACAGAAATAACCAAGAATAAAGCGCCATCTTTTTGGGCAAGTCTTTATGATTTTATTTGAAATGCGGTTTGATTCTGATCGCTTTTTTCATTTTAGCGTTAATATTTGCCATAATTTGTGTCTGCTTTATATCCTTCTACCATCGTATATCAATTGAGTTCGCTGACATATCATCTATGTCAGTTTTAAACAGTGAGTGTGTTTTGTTACCTGATCTTCGTACTATCATCCTTGTTCTGGTTATTACATCGTTTATTTCTGCCATTGCCTTATTTTTATTCTACCGGCTGTTGAAAGATGTAAAAGGTTTACAGTATGCCGCTGTAGGTGCGGGTTTTCAGGCCGTTGCTTCTTTCTTTTTACTGCTTCGTGAGAGTATTGATGTCACCTTATCGATTATGGTGACAAATATCAGTTATTTCCTGGCGTTTGTTTTTTATTATCAGGCATCAAGACAGTTAACTGACTCAAAACCTGCATGGTCGTTTCCCATTGCAGTCGTTATTGTTTTATCCCCGTTTTTTTGGTGGCTGCAAGACAGTCACTATCTTGCCGAGAGAATCATTGTTTCATCGGTAGGTGTGTCGACACTGACCTTTATTACCAGCTATGTCTTATGGAAAAATGCCCAAAACCTGCCTGGCCGGTTGGGCGTCTCTCTGACTTTTCTATTGCTTTCTATAATCAGTTTCTGGCGGATAGTGAGCATGACTTACACCCCTGTTGGCGACATGACATTTTTTGATTTCAACTCGGGTTATGCCATCTTTCTGATGGGGATTATCAGTAGTTTTGTTATCACCGTCGGTTTTATTGTGCTGACCTCTGAGAAATTACATGGCCAGCTTCGCCATCAAGTCAATCAAGCGAGTTATGCTCGTGATATCGCTCAACAGTCACTCAAAGAACAACAGCACTTTCTTTCTATGCTATCGCATGAGTTCAAAGCGCCTATTGGTGCCATTAAAGCCAATGCTGATGCTGTACTTATGCTGCCGAAAGAGAAAACACCTATCGTTGATGAAAGCATGCAGCGTATTAAGCAGGTGACGGAGCGCTTAACCTCATTAGTGGATCGTTGTTTAAATGATGAATGGATGGCTCACTCGATTGAACAAGGTGAGCATGAGTTATATGACCTTTCCTTATCAGACGTGTTGAACAATATATCTGCTGAGTACGATATTCCTGTTATCAGGGCTTTGAATACTGATGCCAGAGTTACCGGCGATGCGATGTTTCTCAAGGTGCTGTTTTCTAACCTGGTGGCAAACGCACTTAAATATGCTGAACATAGAGCGTCGGTCTCTATGGAACTGTTGGAAACAGAAGGTGAATACATCATTAACGTGAAGGATGACGGTCCCGGTATTTCAATACAGCATCAACCGTATCTCTTTGATAAGTATTTTCGGGTTGATAATGCCAATTCAACGTCTGGCTCAGGGCTGGGCTTATATTTTGCTAAACGTATATGTGAAATGCATAAAGCGGTCATCTCTCTTCATTGTGAACAATACACCACATTCACTGTAAAGATAGCAAAGAGCAGGGTGGAATATGCATAAGCCGAAGATATTGATTGTTGATGATGATGCTGATTTTCGTGCGCCGATAAAAGCCATTTTGATGAATGAAGGCCTGCAGGTGGAAGAGGCCGCCTCGGCACAAGAAATGGAAAAGATTTTGGCTGGTTTTGATGTCGATATGGTGCTGCTCGATGTTAACCTGCCGGATGACAGTGGCCTCAATATTGTTAGTCGTCTAAAGCAAAATCGGCGTATTGATGTGGTGATGCTTTCTGCATTGGGTGAAGTTGAGCATCGCGTCAATGGTCTTACTTCTGGTGCCGATTATTATTTGGCAAAACCCGTCGATATTCGTGAACTCCTGGCCGTTATCAACAATCGCTTTCAAGCACTAACAACGCATCAGCCTAAGCAAACACATGCCTGGCAACTGGATACGGTAAATTGGTTATTGATAACACCTGATGGTGAAATGCACCCACTCAACAATAGTGAACTGACCATACTTTCACTATTAGCTAAACAGTCCATGCATGATAAAGCGACCTCACGTGAGGCACTTTATAGTGCACTGGGTAATCCTAACTATTCACCTGAGAGTCGAAGCCTGGATTTACACATCTCACGGATGCGCCAACGCTTCAGTTCGAATGACTTTCAATTTCCCATCAAAACCATACGTAACGTCGGTTATCAGCTGACCAAACCGATCGCGATTCTCTGATACAAATTGATACAAAAATAAGCTTAAAAAAACCATTTCTATTGATTAGTGTTTATCTGTTTTTAACGTTTTTTTACAAACCATAAACTTCGTTTAGTAAGAAACGTTTTTGGTAGCCCCTTAATTACAACAGGAATGGAAAAGTAGTATGAACCTAGCATATCGCATCGTTTGGAATGTCAGCAGGCAAGCATGGATGGTAGCCTCTGAGTTCACATCAGCTAAAGGTAAAACAAAAACACAAAAGACCAACGTACAGAGCAAAAGGGTCGGTCATGCCGTTGTGTTATCAACTGCACTTCTGGCGACAACACCGCTGGCAGTGCAGGCAGCAGGGATAAACAATTGGGTTGGTGCTGATGGCGAATGGTCTACAGCGACGAATTGGGACAGTGGTGTAATACCTACTGACCTTGCCAATATAGATAATGGCAGTACAGTATCTATTAGCGATGGTTCATCACAAAGTCTTACTAGTAATTTATATCTTGGTAACTCAGATGGGTCTACTGGTAATCTGACAATTACAAATGGTTCTCTCACAACAAGCTGGACAAACATTGCTGTGGGATCAGGATCAACCGGCACATTAATAATCGACTCATCAAGTGCAGCATTGACAGCTAATTATCTACGAGTCGGTTTCACGGGTGAAGGTACGTTAATCGTAAAAAATGGGGGTAGATTAGAGTCATCAAGCTTACTTCTCGGCTATGATGATGGGTCAATTGGCAATATGCAGGTGACGGGCACTGGAACTTCTGTTCAAGCAGATGGTGCGACTGCGATAATTGGTTACAGGGGGGAAGGAACTTTAAATCTAGCTGAAGGTGCTAATTTCAATATAAACAATGGCACTGGCACACTCATTCTAGGTGATCAGGCGACTGGATCGGGGGTACTTAATATTGGTGCAGCGTCTGGCGATACTGTTGTAACAGCAGGTACCTTAGGTGCATCATCTGTTGAACTGGGTGCTGGCAATGGCATTATTAACTTTAACCATAACAATACTAACTATGTATTCTCCCAAGAAATTGTAGATACCAACGGTAAGGGGTTTATTAACTTTTTATCAGGTTCTACAACTTTAACCGGTGACCTGGAAGGCTTTTCAGGAAATGTGAATGTGGTTGGTGGCACCTTATCGATTGCTGCTAATAAACCGTTAACACTCGGTCAGGCTGGAGCAACGGCGGACTATACTCAAACGTTGAATGGCCTTCTCAGGCTGGGACTTATCGATGCAAGTCATTACGGTAAGTTAAATGTGACGGGTACAGCCACTTTTGCCGATGGTTCGAAGCTTGACGTAGATGTTAAAGGTGCACCATCGCTCGCTAATGGGAGCCTTCTCAGCAATGTGATTAGCGCAGGCACCTTGGATGCAGGCAGCTTTGAAGTGACGGATAATTCATTACTGTATTCATTTGCTGCAGAAAAAGCAGGGAATACTGTCGGCTTACGTGTAACAAGAGACGGCAATACCAGCGTAGTTCAGAGCGTCAACAGTGAAGGTTTTAAATCGGGTCGTGGTGCAGCACGCGTATTAGATGGTTTTGTGAACGGCGGCTCTACAAATACTGATATTGCAGACGTGTCAACAGCATTTGGGCGTCTTTCCAATGACCAGGAAATCACAGAAGCGGTAGCGGAAACTCTGCCTTTACTGGTGGGGGGCACCACAAAACTCGCTGCCAATACCCTGCACAGCACCAACCGCGTGATTCAAAGCCGTCAGGCCAATACCCGTGGTTTATCATCGGGTGATGCCTTCCTGACTGATAAAAACATGTGGTTAAAACCCGTGGGTAGCTGGACTCGTCAACAAGAACGTAATGGCGTTAGTGGTTATGATGCCGACTCTTACGGTTTTGTGGTGGGGATGGATGGTGATGTCAGCCAATCTAGCCGTTTAGGTCTTGCTTTGTCATATATGAACACCCGCGTTGATGGTAATGGCTTGTCATCCGGTAATAAAGCCGATATTGATGCCTATCAGTTGATTGCCTACGGTAGCCACGACTTAGCCCAGTTTGAAAATGTGGAACTGAACTGGCAAGCCGATGTGGGCATGAATAAAAACGACAGCAAACGCCAAATTAGTTTTATTGGCCGTACTGCTGAATCAGATTACGATAGCTACACCGCCCATATCGGTGTCGGCGTTGGCAAACGTTTTGAGCTGAATGAAAACAGTACGGTAATGCCAAGCATTCGTGCCGATTATGCGTATATCCGTGATGAAAGTTATACAGAAAAAGGCGCAGGGGCGATTAGTCTTGATGTGGATAGTGTGCACACCGAGGAATTTATCTTAATGGCACAAACTGATATCGACCACCAGTTAAATGATAAGACCACCTTACTAGCGAATATGGGTATCGGTTATGACCTCATCAATGACGATACCAGTATGACGGCATCGTATACCGGTGGTGGTACTGCCTTCACAACAGAAGGTATTGACCCTTCACCGTGGTTAGCCAGAGCCGGTGTTGGTGCCACCGTTAACATAAATGACTACACCGATATCACGGCTCAATATGATGTTGAAGGTCGTGAAGACTTTTTAAATCAAACGGCTTCTGTGAAATTACGTTTGTCGTTCTAAGCTAATTTTTGTCTGAAATAAGAAACGCCTCAGCAGTGATCTGTTGAGGCGTTTTGTTTGTTTTATATGCCATAAGTAATTGAATTAAGGTATATTCATTGGCTACCTTCTTTTATGGCTTTTTCTTCGAATGCTTAGTTCATATACCTGTGCCAACACATTAACATGATACCGACACAAGCTCTTGTGTATTGTGATCAGCCTTTGTTTGATGCTTATGAACAGCAGCTTGTACAAGACTGGTTACCGATTGAGATTAACCAGTTATCCGCAGGTCAGTTTTATGGGCACTACCGTGAAGTGGGTAATGAGGCGTTCAGAGTGGTGTTCGAGCAGCAAAATCAGGTAGTACATAAACGCGCCATCATCGAAAAAGACTTTTGTACCATCTCCTTCGAACGTACCACACAAAATCAGGTACGAGTATCTGAATATAATGCCTTTGAGAATTCACTATTTTTCTTGCCAGCTAATGTTGAAGTCGATATCCAGGCTGAGGGAAATGCTGAAACGGTTTATTTTCGATTTGAACAGTCGGTTTTACTTGAGTCTGCCAGAGCCATGAATCCACGGCAGTGGGAAATGCCTGTGGACAGTGTTTTAGTATTTGATGGTGTAAATCGACAACCGTTAGAGTTGTTTACTGATTACCTTTATCAATTATCAGCGATGTCTTCGGATGACGGTCAGCCAGAGCAGCAAAAACATTTAAATACTTCTGTGATGGAACATGTGCTGCTATCTTTAGATTCATCCTTACTTTTTGATGGGCAAGAAACTGATGTCGTGGCACGGCGAAGAGCGGCTAAATCAGTGAGATTAGCTATCGACTATATTCACGCTAAGCTGGACAGTCATATTTGCCCAACCATTATCGATATTTGTAAAGATGTCTGTATCAGTCAGCGTAACTTGCAATATCACTTTAAAAAAGTAATGGGCATCACCCCTAATGCCTACCTTTATCGCTTGAGATTAAATCGAGTGCGATCCCAATTACTCAGGCCTACAGATATTAATATGACGGTGACGCAAGTAGCCAGCGACTGGCACTTTTGGCATTTAGGGCGGTTTTCTAATGATTATCTACAGTTATTCGGCGAGCTACCGTCAGCGACATTACGTCGTGCATTTAATTAAGGGGCAGATTTCTTAGCGGCAGATATTTCCTGCAATAGCTCTGGCCAGTGCTCAACCCAGCAGCAATGATGAGTCATACCGGTGATTACTCTTACAGTGGGGCGTTTTGATTGAGGAAAATGTTGCTGGTATGCATTAGCCACAGCAACGGGCATGATCTTATCTTCACTCCCCACAAAATGAATTTGTGGAATGGCCTGTAATGAAGGCCACTGGTCTGCTGGATTTAATGAGCCTGTTAACGGTGAAATATGCTGTAATGTCGTCCAGTAATCAGTATCAATATTACCTGCCACAGTGACTAACTGAGAAACATCGTCTCGCTTAGCCGCTAATAACGTCGCGACAGCACCCCCACCAGAGTAACCAATAAGCCGTAAAGAAGAAGCCTGATATTGGGCTTTTAACTTATCCACGGCTTGATTCATCGCTTGTAATACCTCAGGAGAAAAGCGGGCTGAAGTCCACAGATGCTGTTCACAGCCTCCAGACCACACATATTGGCATGGGCGGGCCAGATAGACGGCATGGTTATCGAGGAGTGCGAGCTTGAGTGTTAATGGATCGATAGGGGTCGGATCTGAAGACTTTTTTCGTCGACTCAACCAGGCTAAACCATCACCTTCTATGTAAATGGTTAACTCTTTGGACGGTGAGATTTTTTCAGGGATAAAGCTTTGCAAGTTAAATGAGGCTGTAGTGATGATCTGGGATTGCCAGCCATTGAGCTGAGCTAAACGAACTGCCGTATCAGTGCGGTTTTGTGTGGTGGGTATGGATGAGCAGGCCTGTAATATCAAAAAAAGCAGGCAAATAAAGTAACGAAAAACCAAAATAGCTATCCCTTATTATTCCATCTTAGGTATGTGAAAGCACATCATATACGAGTCAGAAAATATTATCCTTAATGCCCGTCTCTCATTAATTTATACGTTTGCGAAAATCGGATAGTGCCGTTGTAGCTGTCTCTATATCATCAATCCTGGCTGGGTTGGATGCCCATATCATTATTGCCAAACTCAGCGTGAGCTGAGGACGGAAAGCTACAGACCTTAAGCTCTTAAGGTGGCTGAGTTACATAGACCGAGAGAGACTCAGAACATGCATACTCAATTTCTAAAACGTTCTTTATTCACGACCTTATTTACATCATCACTCCTATTAAGCGCTGCCGCCAGTGCTGATGGTGTTTTATCTGGAATAAACACTTCGCCTTTAACGATTGATGATGCCACGACAAGCATTGTGTCCGGAACACAGTTTCAAAATGATAGTGAGTTGTCAGTGATAGGCTGGCCTTTTTCTGTAGATCCTGTTTTAGCTAATCAGGGTACCTTTATTAATAATGGTACTTTTTATGGTAAATACAGTGATTTAAATAATTCTGGCATCTTGCTAAACACGGGAAGCCTGACCACGCATGTCAGTGATTTGAATAATGCAGCAAGTGGTCAGATTACCAATACAGGCTATATAGAGAATAAAAGTGGCAGATGGATCAATGATGGCCAAATTGATAATCAGGCTGAATTTCTGAATCAGGGCACCTTTAGCAATAACGGACAGTTGACCAATAACGATATTCTCACCAATACCGGTACTTTATCGAGTTACAGAGGCGGGACTGTTACTAATAATGGCATTTTGACCAACAGCCGGGCGGGTAAATTAAATAACTACATTGATTCTACCCTGGTGAATAATGGCACGCTGAATAATGAGGGCACATTCACTAACGCAGGTCGCTTAATTAATCAGGGTTCAATGACGAATAACTATGTCTTGACCAATGCTATTAATGACACCGTGGTGAACAATGGTGTGATGACGAATAATAAATCGATATATAACCAGAACGCCTTCGTTAACACTGGCACGTTTATTAATAATGAAAAAGCGAAATTGGTCGGTAGTGGTGCCTGGGGTGGTGATTACACTCAAACCGCAGGTCAAACCATCAATAATGGTGTCATGAGCCAAACCAGCGTCAATATTAATGGGGGTAACTTGTCAGGAACCGGCACCATTAACAGCCATGTGACGGTAAATGGTACCGGGTATGACAACTATGCCAGTCTGACCGCTGGTAACTCTATCGGTACGATGACGATTAATGGTAATTACACGCAAGGTGAATTTGGTTCGATGGTTGTGGAGTTTGATGAAACGCACTCCGATCTGCTGGATATTTCGGGTGTCGCTTCACTAGCTGGTTTATTAAGCTTTGAGTTTATTGGTGATGATGTGCAAGAAGGTACATTTAACTTCCTGACCTTTGCCAGCATTGTCGGTAGTTTTGACAGCATTATTTTACCGGCGATAAGTGGTTTTAATTTTGAAGTGGTATTTGGCGATACCTTTGCGAATCTTGTTGTAAGTCAGGCTGTGAACGCTGTGCCTATTCCTGCCGCATTTTTCTTGTTGGCACCGGTCTTATTCGGCTTTTTGGGTTTGCGTCGTAATGCGAGTTTAGTTGCATAAACATCACATATAAAGTTAAGCAAAACCGATAAAATTCAGGGCCAGTTTAAACATCTTTTTTCGTGTTTAAACTGGCCCTGAATACTGCTTATGCTGCTGTCAGTGTTTAACCATAACTGAACTAGGCCGCTTTAGAACCTGTAAGACGTGAACGACCCGCCCACATGCCAATCAGACCAAAAGCAAACAATGGCAGTGCTGCAGGTAATGGTACGGCACTAGGGTTAGAGAACTGGCTGGCAAGATACTCAGTAGAGAACATGCCATCACCAAAACCCCATGATGAGAAGTTTTTGAACTTGCCTGATAACAGCTCGCCACTATCGACGCCTAATGACAGGTAGACAAGTGCATCTGATATTTCAAATGACAAAATATCTGATAGATCAAAGTCCTTGAAGATAATGCTGTTATTACCCAAGCTGCCATCGAAGATACCTGAACTCAGCTCACCTGTGGCAGTGAGTCCGTCAACGATCACCATATCGTCACCGCTACCGAACATCACATCACCGATAATTTCACTGTTACCTGTCAGTGTCAGGCTGCTGTTACCTTGATTGGGCGCAAAATGGATAGCTGTGCCTGAACGACCGACTAAAGTACCACTGTTGGTGACGGTAACTTCAGAAGTACTGGCATCATCCGAACCAATGGCATGAACGCCTTCGATGTAACCCTCGTTGATGATGGTCAGTGGACCGGCTGTGCGAACATCACCTACATTCGGTTCGAAAAGTGGATCAATATCAATACCATTACCCCCATTTAAAGGGTCACTTTCTGTACCGGTTGAAACAATCACACCAGTAGCATGGTTGTGTACTTTGCCTTCGTCGATGTCGATACCGTCATCGGTGCCCAAAATCACACCATAGTTATCTGCGGTGCCACTGGCAAATTGCACACCATCTTCATCATCCGTGGCGCCAGTATTTGTCCAGGTTTTTGTTGCTGCGTTCCATGACAAACCATTCAGGGCGATGGTGCCGTGATTTTCAAGGGTGAAGTCTTCGCGTGCTTCAACCACTTCTTCATTACCACGTAATGTCCCGTAGTTAATGACTGTTGTGCCTGCACCACGACTCTGAATAGCACGACCTTTTTCACTCTCGATCTGACCATAGTTAGTAATGTGTGCATTTTTCAGTTCGGTGTCATCATCTAATCTTACGGCTTGATTTTCAGCGAAGATTTGTCCTGTTTCACGATTAATTAAGGTGAAATTGCTTGCTTTGTCCTGCAGACGAATACCGCGATCACCACCAATAATCATGCCTGAGTTATCAATGGTCAGGTTGGCGCCTTTAGCGCGAATAGCATCATCATCGCCGCTTTCGATAAGGCCATAGTTATAGACAGTCTGGTTTGACCCTTTCAATTGCACAGGTCGATCTTTTTCATCGACGATTTCTGCACCATTTTCAACGGTCACTGATAAATTATCACGCTTGTCATCAATATTATTGCTGTCAGCTGAAGTACAAGTCAGGGTAGGGGAGCCAGTTGTACCACCGGCAACACAATCTTCTGCTAGCACGGGTGCGTTGTATAAAGCGGTTAATATCGAAGCAATCAGTAGTTTGTGTGTATGTTTCACGTTAACTCCAAGTCAGGTAATAGAGATGACGCTCAAGATAATGATGGATTATGACAATGTGATGAATTTTCAAAATAATGTGAGGTATGCCACAAACAAACATCATAGAAAATGCTATGCAAGCTCGAATGGGCGCGATGACCTGAGGCTTGGCTGTTCAGCTGTTTTCTATAAAGCAGATAAGCCCTGATTTTTAATGGTGTTAGCTTCAGCCGTTGCTCTGACATTCAAAGCAGTTTGTTTCAACCGCAACATCCCGTAATATGTGGCTTTTGACGTGAAGGAATCCACATGCTGAAGATGGTTTACAGTAATGACAGCAGACAACTGGCTGCCTGGCTTGCTGAACAACTTCAGTCCGCGCCGCTCAGTCCGTTTGAGCAGGAAAATATTATTGTGCAGAGTAACGAGCTGGCTCGCTGGTTGTCACTGTATCTAGCCAATGAGCACGGTATTAGTGCCAATACGGAGTTTCCTTTTCCCTCTGCCTATATCTGGCGTTTATTTCGGCAAATCTGGCCGGATATTCCTCTGCATTCACCTTATGCCAAAGCACCGATTAGCTGGCGTTTATTTGCCCTGTTGCCCGAGTTAACAGATGAGCCGGAATTTAGTGCGATTGCCGCTTATTTAGGTGAACAAACGGATGAATTAAAACGCTTTCAATTAGCCGAACGGCTGGCGGATACCTATGATCAGTACCTGATGTACCGACCAGACTGGATTGCAGAATGGGAGCAGGGAAAAAGCGATAACTGGCAAGGGCTTCTCTGGCAAAAAATCACGGCGGATGATCCCGAACCTATGCATCGGGCCAGATTGTTAAACCAGCTTAATCAGCTACTACAGACGGCGACAGAAAAGCCGGCCGGCCTTCCTGAACGACTCAGTATTTTTGGTATCTCCTCGTTACCGCCTGTGTATTTGCAGACCTTTGCTTTAATGGCGAAATTTGTCGATATCACGCTGTTTTATTTATCCCCGAGTCAACATTATTGGGGCGATTTAATCGATGCTAAACAGCAACAGCGTCAGCAATTGGAACTCATGCTGGAAGAGCCCGAACCAGAACTGAATGCCGATGTCGGTCATCCTTTATTAGCGAGCCTGGGCAAACAAGGGCAGGAGTTCTTTCGTCAGTGTCAGGAACTGCCTCATGAGGCGGAAACCTGTTTTGCAGAGCCACACCCCGACACCATGCTGGGCATGTTGAAAGCGGATATGTTTGAGCTGGATGTTGGACAGCAGCAAACAGTGAGTGCTGATGATAACTCTATCCTGATTCAAATCTGTCATAGCCCGATGCGAGAAATGGAAATTCTGCAAGATCAGCTGTTGGCGATGTTTGAACAGCAGCCCGATTTATCACCTACGGATATTGTGGTGATGACGCCCGATATTGATGTGTATGCCCCCTGGATTGAAGCGGTATTCGGTGCGGCTGATCCGGCTCATGCGATTCCATTTAGTATTGCTGATAGCAGCGGTCAGCAAGAAAGTATTTTACTCAATGCCTGGTTCAGTATTTTAGCGTTGCCACAGTCACGGTTTGATGTGGAAAGTGTACTGGCTTTGCTGGAGTGTCCGGCCATTCAACAGCGTTTTCAGTTAGATGAAGCGGCTTTATTATGGTTACGCGAATGGTGTCAGCAAACTCGGATTCGTTGGGGCCACGATGCCAAAGATAAAATGGCATTGGAGTTACCAGCTAATGATGCCAATACCTGGCGAGCCGGCTTAGACCGTTTATTACTGGGGTACGCTATGCCGCTGACCGAGCAGGGCGAACCCTGGCGCTTGTTTGACGGCCAACTTGCTATGGATGGCATTACTGGTGATAAAGCTCGGATTGTGGCGGCAGTATCACAGTTTATTACTGCACTGGATGACTGGCGACAACAGCTCAGCCGTCCACGCACCCCCCATGATTGGCAACAGCATTTAAACCGCTGTCTGGACACCTTCTTTGAGTCAGAACAGCTGGATGATCCTTTGGCCGAACGCGAGCTGATTTCCATCCGTAGCCAGCTTGATCGGATGATTGAAAGTACTGATTTAGCTGGCTTTGAGGAAACGGTTAGCATTGATGTGATCTTAAGCTGGCAGCAATCCCATCTGGAACCTTTAGATAATAGTCATCGTTTTATGGGGCATGGCGTCACCTTCTGCGGCATGGTGCCGATGCGTAGTATTCCATTTGATGTAGTTTGTCTGATTGGTATGAATGATGACGTGTTCCCACGTCGTCAGCCGAGTTTAGGTTTTGATCTGTTGGCGCACCATCATCGCGAAGGTGATCGTTCACGTCGTGATGATGATCGGTATCTGTTCCTGGAAGCCTTATTGTCTGCTCAACAAACGCTTTATATCAGTTATATCGGCGCCAGCATTACCGATAATGCGGAGATTCCACCGTCTGTGTTGATTAGCGATTTGCTGGATTATCTGGATGAACGGTTTGTCACTGAGCAGGGCGATTCAGTCATAAAACAGCTGGTGACACATCATCCACTGCAAGCCTTTAGTCGCCGTTATTTTGATCAGCAGCATGACAAGCTGTTTAGTTTTAATGCCTTGCAATGTCCCAAACCAGACACAAAAACTGAATCTACATTATGGTTTGCAGAACCATTACCAGAACCTGATGCGTCATGGCGAGACATTAGCTTGATGCAACTCAGCCAGTTTTTTATGCATCCGGCCCGGTTTCTTTGCCGTGAACGTTTAGGCGTCAGACTGGAACTGGATGAAGATGAATTTAGTAGTCGTGAACCGTTTGAGTTAAACGGGCTGGAAGCCTGGCAGCTCAGACAATGGCTGCTGGAAAGTAAACTCAGCCAAACCACTGAAACCCATATTTCTGAACTAGTACACGCCACTGGCATGTTACCTCAAGGTGAGTTTGGCGAAGAATGGCTTCATCAGGAAAACCGTAAAGTTGAGGCATTTGTAGAGACATTAATGCCCTATCTGAGTGATGAACGTTTACCTGCTTTACCCTTTGAACTTGAGATAGGTGAGTTCAAACTCACTGGTCAGCTCGATAATCTGAGTGCAGCAGGGCTATTGCGCTATCGTTTATCACGTAAAAAAGGACGCGATCTGATTAATGGCTGGTTGGAACACTTGATCCTCAATATTCTGAAACCAGCAGGCATGAGTTTAACCACCCAACTGGTCTTTGAAGATGATGAGCTGTGTTTCACACCGGTAGATAATGCGCGTCAATTACTGGAGCAATATCTCAACTTATATTGGCAAGGCTGCCAACAACCTTTGCCACTGTTTGATAAAACCAGTCTGGCGTATGCCAAACAAGCACTGAGTGATAAACCGGAGAAAGCCCAGCAAGCGGCTGAAAGAGCTTGGGCACCCGCCGGTGAGTTTGTGATGGCTGAACAGGACGATGCTTATTATCAATGTTGTTTCCCGGCAAACCCTCTCGATGAAAACTTTGCTGAGATTGCCTTGCAAATCTATGGGCCGATTCAGCAGCACATTGAAGGAGGGCAATTATGAGTGCCCAATTTAATGTGGACACGGTTGCACTCAAAGGCATTAATCTAATTGAAGCCAGTGCCGGCACCGGTAAAACCTTTACCCTGGCAGAACTGTATTGTCGTTTAGTCGTTGAGCAGAAACTGGAAGTCAGCCAGATTCTGGTGGTGACTTACACTCGTGCAGCTACCGAAGAGTTACGTGGCCGTTTAAGGGCACGACTGGTTGATGAACGTAAACAACTGAGCCAACAAGAGCAGGCAGATCCTCAGGCGATAAAACGTTTACAACTGGCGATTCAGAGTTTTGATGAAGCCGCTATTTACACCATTCATGGTTTTTGCCAACGCGCTTTACAGGACTTTGCCTTTGAAAGCGGTCATTTTTTTGATATGGAAATGGTGGCCGATGAACAAGAACTCAAACAAGCGGTTGCCGATGATTTCTGGCGTCGTTATGTCAGCTCGGCAGATAACGCTTTTGCCCGTTATTTATTACAAAAACGCCAAAGCCCGGAAGTGTTATTGCAGTCAGTCAGCAGCTTGATTGGCAAACCCTATCTTGAAGCCATACCGCTGCCGGAAATGGCGGTGGAGCCATTACAAGCTCTATATGATGAGCAGTTTGAACACGTTCAGTCGCTGTGGTGGCAACAGCGTGATGAGGCGATTGTGGTTTTGCAGGATAAAAACGTGCTCAACGGTAATAAATATCGTGCGGCCAGTGTCAGTGGCTGGATAGCTGAAATGGACAGCCTGATGCAGGCCGGAAAACAAGCAGGATTGTTTGAGAAGTTTGCCAAGTTTGGTCAGGCTGAACTGACGCAGGCGCTGAAAAAAGGCCAGGAACTACCTGAGCTGAGTTTATGGCGGGCATGTGATGCCTTGCTAGATACCGACCAACAACTGCAAACAGCGCGTTCACTACAATTACAGCAACTACGTCAGCAATTATCAGAGTATCTCGCCACTGAGTTACCCAAACGTAAACAGCAATTAAAACTGCAGGCCTTTGATGATTTGTTACTTAATCTGCAACAGGCCTTACATGGCCCGCAAGCCGATAAGCTGATCGCCAAAATTCGTGAGCAGTTTCAGGCGGCATTGATTGATGAGTTTCAGGATACTGATCCCATTCAATACGACTGTTTTCATACGATTTTTGCTAATACCGAGCAGCCGGTGTTTTTTGTTGGCGACCCGAAACAGGCAATTTACAGCTTCCGTGGCGCCGATATTTTTACTTACCTGAAAGCTAAACATGCAGCTGGCAATGAGTTTAATCTGGATACCAACTGGCGCTCGCATCCACGTTTGGTGAAGGCAGTTAATCATTTGTTCGAACGTGTGCCACAGCCGTTTTTATATGACGATATTCCGTTTTATCCAGTGAAAGCGGCCCGTCCTGATGAGGCGTGTTTAACGGTGTCAGGCCAGGCTTTGTCGCCGCTATCATGGGTATGGATGTCATCTGACACGCCATTTAATGTCAGCGATATGATGCAAAATGCGGCAAATGTGACTGCCGATCAGATCGCAACTTTGTTAAATCAGTCAGCCAGCGATGAGGTAATGCTGACCGATAAAGATGGCCGTCAACGTCAGCTCAATGGCGGCGATATTGCCGTCTTAGTCAGAAGTCATAAACAGGCAACAACCATTCAGCAGGCATTACGGGCACGTGGTGTGAACAGTGTGCAGCAGTCACGTGACAGTGTGTTTGAAACACCGCAGGCGGTGATGCTGGAACGGGTGTTAATGGCGATTGCTCAGCCCAGTAATGACAGCCTGATTGCCACGGCTTTAGCAACACCCATATTTGCCAAAACTGCATTAGACATTTATCAGGCTCAGCAAGACGAACAGCAGTGGCTGCAGCAAACAGACTTTTTTGTCTCGCTGCATGAACAATGGCAGCAGGCCGGTTTTATTGTGATGTTCCGTGCCTTACTGGCTGCACTGGATGTACAACGTCGCTGGTTAGCCTTAGCTGATGGTGAACGGCAATTGACTAATTTATTGCATTTGGCTGAATTGATTCAGGCGCATGCAACGCGACGTAATAATACGATGGAAGCTATTTTGATGTGGTTAGCTTCACAGCGACAGGCAGCCGATAAAAGTGGCGATGCCGCTCAGATTCGGCTGGAAAGCGATGAGCAGTTGGTCAAAGTGATTACCATTCACACCAGTAAAGGCTTGGAATACCCGATTGTGTTTTGTCCTTTCCTCTGGCATCAAAGCCAGTTCAATCAACAGCCGACGGTGATGACATTTCATCGAGCAGACGATAATCAGGCCTGTGTTGCCTTTGGCGAGCCTGGTTTTTCTGAAGCAGAACCGATTATGGCTGAAGAGCAGCAAGCTGAAGACTTACGTCTGCTTTATGTCGCATTAACCCGTGCTCGTGAACAGTGCGTGATTGTGTGGGCAGCCGTGAAAAACGTTCAGCAAAGCGCCTTATTTCAGTTGCTTCATCCTGAGTTAGAACAAGTTAATGCTGGTGAAATGCAACAAAGTTTGCAGCAGATGGTGGCATCACAGCAAGACAATATGAACGTGATTACCTGGGATGGGGATGTGCCACCGGTTGTCAAACAGGCGGATATTTCAGCAGAGTCATTACAAGCGAGGCAGTTTGCAGGACAGATTCAGACACCCTGGCATATTGGAAGCTTTACCGGCCTGAGCCACGGGCAGCATATCGAGTTACCGGATCATGATGCACCCTTGCTGCCAGTAGACATGCCAAGCAGTGAACCACGTCAGGATCGGTTTGGGTTTCCAAAAGGTGCGAATGCCGGTACCTGTTTACATAGCTTGTTTGAACACTGGGACTTCCAGCAGCAGAATGAAGAACTCACCAGTTTGGTAGACAAAACGTTAAGCCAGTTTGGCATTGATAATGAGTGGTCAACTGTCGTTTCATCCTGGTTGGATGCCGTGGTCAGTACTAAATTAAATCAGCAAACCGGGCTGACTTTACGTGATATTCAGGCGCAGCAGCGTTTAGATGAAATGGCATTTTTCTTTCCGGTAAGGCAGTTAACAGCAAAACGTTTAAAACAGACATTAATGCCTTTTGTCGACGATTACCCGATTCTCAGTCCGGTGGTGAAGTCATTACAATTTGTCGATCTTAGCGGCTTTATGAAAGGCTTTATCGATCTGGTGTTTGAGAATGAGGGCCGTTTTTATATTGCTGACTATAAATCCAACTGGTTAGGAACACAGCCTGATAATTATCAGCAGGCAGCGTTAGATGAGGCCATGGTGGCTCATAGCTATCCGCTGCAATATTTAATTTACAGCTTGGCATTGCATCGTTATCTGCAAACGCGTCTGCCTGATTACGATCCCGAACAGCATTTTGGCGGTGTGTATTACTTATTTATACGGGGTATGCATCCGGATTGGGGGCAAGCGGGTGTATATTTTGAACGTCCATCCACTGCCTTATTAGAAGCGCTCGACCGTTGCATGTCTGAGGTGGACGATGTCTGATTTGCTGAAGTTTTTACGTCAGCACGGCTTAAGCGAATTAGCCTGTCAGTTTGCCGCCTATATCGATCGTAAAGAACAGGGCATGCGTCCCGTGGTGAGCATGACGGCAGCCATATTGTCAGAAGCGATTGCTGAAGGACATGTGTGTCTGAATTTGCATCAACTCCCCACATTTTGTCAGCCCTTAAAATCGGTATTACCTGATTCTGTTGCTGACTGGATGGAAATATTGTCACAGGCCAAAACAGTCGGTCAGCCCGGTGATTACACGCCACTGATTTTGACTGAACAAGGCCTGGTTTATCTTTACCGTTATTATCGTGATGAGCAGGATGTGGCCCGGCTGATTCAGCAACGTTTACAGCCGATTGATAAGATCGATATAGAACAACTCAATGCTGATTTAGGGCGTTGGACCAGTGTGATTGACGGTACAGACTGGCAAAAAGTCGCTGTCGCTGTGGCGTTGACCAGACAATTTGCTGTTATCTCTGGTGGCCCCGGCACGGGTAAAACCACCATTGTTTTAAGTATGCTCAATAGTTTGCAACAGCAATTTCCTGATCTACATATTGGGCTGGCGGCACCCACAGGTAAAGCGGCTGCCAGACTGCAGCAATCGATTAGTGCCCAGCATCCCTATGAAGTAAAAACGTTACACCGCTTATTGGGAATTACTGAGCATAATGATCAGGGGCGTTATCATGCTGAGCGTCATTTACCGTTAGATGTGTTGATCATTGACGAAGCCTCAATGATCGATATCAGTTTGATGGCGAAATTAATGCGGGCTTTATCGCCTTCAGCCAGACTGATTTTATTAGGTGACAGCCAACAATTGGCCTCAGTTGAGTCTGGTGCGGTGTTAGCGAATTTGAGTGATGAACAACAAGGCCAGTTTTCGGCTGAGTTCAGTGAGCAATTTCCCGAACTAGACATTCCGGTCAAAGAAAACTCAACGCCATCCACACTGCTAAATAGCTTTGTGCGTCTGCAACACAGTTATCGTTTCGATAAAGACAGTGCTATTGGCCAATTAGCCAAACAGGTGAATGAAGGTGATGTGCTGGCAGCGCTCGCTTTATTAAATCCAAGCGTGAATGATATCTGGTCGGATAGTGATGAAAAACAACAGCAAAGATGCTTTATGGCTGGATACCAACGCTTTATTGAGGCGGTGGAATCCAAACAGTCACCACAACAAGTAGTACAGGCCTTTGATACGTTCAGAATTCTGGCTGCACTAAAGCAAGGGCCACAATCCGTGTTATCAGTGAATCGTTTGCTGATGCGCTTATTAGCACAACGCGGTTGGCGAACCAGCTTACCGTTTTACGCTGGCAGGCCGATTATGATCACCCAAAATGATTACCGGCAACGACTGTTTAATGGCGACACGGGCATCATTCTGCATGATGAGACAGGACAACTTCGCGCCTGTTTTTGTTTTGATGAGGAAGTGCGTTGGGTACCCATTAATCGACTCCCTGCTCATGAAACCGCCTTTGCGATGACGGTGCATAAAAGTCAAGGCTCTGAATTTGATAGCGTTAGTATTTTATTGCCGGATGAAATCAGTCCTATCCTTAATCGTGAACTACTTTACACCGCGATTACCCGAGCCAAACAGCAGGTATTTATCCTTAGTAAAGAAGTGACATTACGTCACACGATTCAAACCCGACATCAACGTGAGAGTGGCTTGAAAAGGCACTTGATGGATGAACATCAAAATCACTGATAGCTGGTTTGATAACGCTTTATCCATACAGATTTTTTTTGTGCAAAACAGTGTCGTTTTTGTTGAGTTGAGTGCTACTATACGAAAAAGGATGAAAATCACAAATAACACTTGGAGATGCCAGTGAAGTATTTGTCTTTTATAGGTGTTTATCGATTTTTCTTGTTGCCGGTTATTTGGTTTTTTGTCTCGACAGGTGTGTATGCTCAGGATTGGATTTATACCGTCGTCGAAGGAGATAATCTCTGGAATTTGAGTGAACAGCATCTTGATAAAGTCACTCGATTTGAGCAGTTACGTAAACTCAATAATATTGAAAATCCCAAGCATCTACAGCCAGGCACCAGGATACGTGTACCTCTAGCCTGGATTCGCAGTAACCCCGTCGCCGCCAAGATTGTTTCCATTACCGGAATTGCTGAAATTCAGCGCGCCAGAAGCGCTTCCACTGAGCCTGCAAAAGTCGGCTCTTTATTGCAGCTTGGTGATCAATTAATGACGACGGATAACAGCAGTATTGCCATTGAGTTCGCTGATAAGTCCATACTATCCCTTCATGAAAAAAGCATCGTTCACTTCGATCATTTAAGTGCACATGGAGTGACTGGTATGGTCGATTCCAGGCTGAACTTATTAAAAGGCCGAATGGATACCAAAGTGACTCCGGCCGTAGGTCCTGGTTCACGCTTTGAAATTGAAACGCCGTCTGCTATCAGTGCCGTTCGTGGCACGATTTACCGAGCACTCGTCATGGAAGAGGGTGATGTCTCAAATATAGAAGTACTTCGTGGAAAAGTGGCCGTTTCCGGTGCCAATAAACAGTTATTGGTGAATAAAGGTTTCGGTACTCAGGTTGTGTCAGGTAAACCGCCTATTCCGCCTCGTGAACTACTACCTGCGCCGGTTTTTGAGCCAGTGCCGAATACCATCACAGAAATCAATTGGCGATTATCCTGGTCAAAAATTGCCGGTGCTAGCCGTTATCGGGTTGAAGTAGCAGCCAGTGATGATTTTGAAACGTTGTTATGGCAAGAGCTGACGCCGCATAACCGTATTGCCTTTCCTGATTTGAGTGATGGCAATTATGCTGTGCGAGTTCGGGCGATTGACACACTCGGGCTTGAAGGCATGGATCAACAGGTGCTGATTAGACTTAATGCTCATCCACAACCACCGATTGCACTCAAGCCGGTTGAAGCCCAGGTCTTACGTGAACAGTCACCCGTATTGCAATGGACTGCAGCTGAAGAAGCTTCGGCTTATCGTCTGGAAATTGCCGCTGATAAAAACTTCTCGCAGTCACTATTGGAGCGGACCGTTACAGAAACACAGTTTGATACAACATCTTTGTCAGCGTTAGGAAATTATTATTGGCGTTTATCCAGCATTGCAAATGATGGCGAAGTGGGCCCTGTAGGGCCGATACGCTCCTATCAAATCAAAGCGATTCCAGAAAAAGTAGATGCATCGCTGTCTGCTGAAGAAGACGGCCTGTTAATGGCCACCTGGAATGCCAGTTCAACTGAACAGCACTATCAGGTGCAAATTGCTAATGACAAGGCGTTTAGCGACATCATTATTGATAAAACGGTAAAAGAGCCACAGTTTGCATTTGAACCGTTTAAAGATACTCCGCGATATTTACGCGTGAAAAGTATTGAACAGGATGGTTATGAAGGTCCCTGGGGGGCAACACAAACCATTGAACCGTTGCCCAAGGAGCCATTTAATTTCTGGCCCTTAGGCTTATGGACAATTTTTACAATCATTTTAATTTAGTATAGCCGTGAGCATGTCTGACTATCAGCGTAGTTGGATTGTTGGCTTTTTTTTAGTTATCTGTTTGGCTTTAGCTGGTTTTTTTCTTTCTGCGAATAAATCACTGCAGCGTTTAGATTTACTTATTTATGACCTGATGCTGCCGTTGCAGGCCCCGGCAATGAGTGATGATATTGTCATCATTGCCATTGATGATGCGACTATCCATGCCTTAGGCAGATGGCCATGGACCCGACAGCGTCATGCTGAATTGCTTGATAAGTTATTGGCTCTGTCACCACGGGCCATTGGTATAGATTTGTTATTTTCTGAACCAGAAAATAATAGTGATGCTGATCAGTCTCTTGCCAGGGCGATGACGGAGAATAATCGCACTGTTCTGGTAGTTGCACCTATTAAGGAAACGCCGGATTCCATCATTATAGAACGATTACCTATTCCTGTGCTGGCCTTAGCCGCTGAAGCTTTGGGGCATGTTGATGTGGAATTGGATATTGATGGGGTGAATCGTCATTTTTATTTGTATGGCGGTATTGCTGATCCACATTGGCCGAGTATGGCGCTGGCAATGTTGAATGTGGAGGGTGACAGGCCCATCAGAATGCCACCATCCTATGCAGACAAAGCCGATAAACAGACAGGAACTGGCTGGCTTCGTCGTCATAAGGTGATGCTCTCATTTACATCGCCAGAAGATAAAGCACAGCGAATTTCTTATGTAGATGTCCTTGCTGGTCGGGTTGCTGCTACTGCTATAGAAAACAAGTATGTATTAATCGGGGCCACTTCAGCTGGTATCGGTGACATGATTTCAACTCCGGCGGATCGTTCTCATCAACGAATGCCCGGTGTGGAAGTGATCTCTCAGGAAATGAATACATTACTTCAGGATAAATGGTTGTATGAGTTAGCACAGCCGATTCAGTCGGTATTAACGGTCATCTTGATTGTGTTCAGTGTCACGACATTGTTTTGGCTGCCGCAGCGTTTTTCACTCATTACTATGATTGTGGCATTGCTTCTTATAACAGGCTGTTCTCTAGGCTTGTTGCTATGGCCAAAACTCTGGTTTGCACCGGCAAGTGCTTTGACGATGACACTATTATCCTGGCCTTTGTGGACTGTCTGGCAGTATCAGCTTAACGATCGCTTTACAAAAAAGCTCATGTCTCAGCTAGAAAAACAGTCCCGTCAACATATCATCACAGGTTTGCCGAATCATGGTGTGTTACAGGAACAGTTGCATAAATTAAAAAATCTAAGCCAACCCAGTTCATTGGCAGCCTTGTTTGTTATTCATGTGACTCGACCTGATTCAGCCATCAGTGTTATTGATCGTTCGATTAGTGATTCTCTGTTGTTAACGATTTCTGAACGCTTAAAGCTAGCCACGGACTACGATGCGTTTATTGCGCATTTAAATGAAGATGATTTTGCTGTCTTGCTCACCGAGCAGCAAGATATCGACACAATCCAATATACAGCCAATAGGCTGTTATTTCATTTGCAAACACCCATCGATGACTTTGGTGAAGAAATTGTTCTAACACCCAATATCGGTCTCAGCATCTGGCCAACAGACAGTCGTGACAGTACAGAATTACTCCGAAAAGCCCACACTGCGATGTTTAAGTCACGCCTCGATAAGACGCTGCCTATTTGCATTTACACTGCTGATATTGGGCAAGAGATCGAATCCCGTGCTGAGTTGGAGCGAGCAATGAGTGGAGCTTTGGGGAGAGGTGAATTTGAAATTTATTATCAGCCTCAAGTTGAGGCACTGACCGGTCGGTTGGCTGGGGCTGAAGCACTATTACGCTGGCATAGTCCGGAGTTAGGTGATGTCGGCCCAGAAGCATTCATACCCGTTGCTGAGCAATCCGGATTGATTAATGCTATCGGCCAATGGGTACTCAGAAAAGCCTGTGAAGATCTGAAGTTAATGAAAGAGATAGGCTTGGAGCATATCAGAATTGCTGTGAATTTATCGCCACTGCAGTTTTCGGATATGACACTTGCTGATGAAATTGCAGAGACATTGCGAAATGCCGATATTGAACCATCCAGACTTGAGTTGGAAGTCACGGAAAGTACGCTGATGAATAATATGAGTACCGCTGTTGAGGCCATGACGAATATTAAAAAACACGGTATGAGCCTGGCGATTGATGATTTTGGTACCGGTTATTCCTCACTGAAGCACTTGCAGTTGTTTCCGTTGGACTGTTTGAAAATAGATAAGTGTTTTACTCAGGACTTAAGCCATAAAAGTACGGCGGAAATTACCTTGTCTATCATTGAGCTGGCCAGACGACTTAATCTTCGCATCATCGCTGAAGGAGTTGAGAGCCGTGAACAAGCGGATTTTTTCCGTCAACATAACTGTGATGAGTTGCAAGGGTATTTATACAGCAAACCCGTACCTGCAGAAGAGCTAATTGAATTGATGAAACAGCAAGCCAGCACCCGCATACATTTCAATGCTTAATAATGCCGTAGTCGTCACTTTAAGTTTAATGCCGGCTTGGCTACCTTCTTATTTTTCCCTTGAACCATTGGGTTTTCTTCCTGTCACTAGACTGATGGTGCGGTTTTATTGACTTTAACCATATAATCTGTTGAAAGAAAAGCTGAATAGGTAAAACGATTCGTCTTTATTTCAATTTAAGAGAGAGAAGTTTTATTGACTATAACAAGAGGAAACGTGTTGCATGTCTAATGAAAACAACAAGACTTCACTGCCGCACTGGGCAAGTATCCTCGGTGTTGTCGCCATTATGCTGGGCGTTTTTTTAACGGCTGTGCAGGGTAATGAGGCGATGAAACAAGCCGTGGTGACCAGCAATATGCCAGCGGATGGTGTGATGCCGGCAGCTGACTGTCCGGAGGAAGAACTGGAAGAGGAGGGGATCACAGTAGCTGAATGTGAATACCTGATTGAGCATGTTAAAGGCGTAGCGCTTGCTGCACCTGACTGGTTCCCTAATGTGCAAATGACCTTGGCGGGTATCGGGGCCGTGTTGGCGTTTATCTCCGTGATTATCGGCGGAGCATTGGTGAATTACACGCCGTGGGCATCAAAAGCCGCTTTTGTCGTATTTAGCGGTCTTGCCGCCATTGATCTATTGCAGTTTGCTGCCGTGGTAAATACCGGCCCAACCCTGCGAGAAATCTATCTGGGCAGTATTTTACTCTGGTTCATTCTGCATTTGATGTTAGTCGTGGGTACATTAGCTGGCAGACACAGTGAAGCCAGTGCCTAATTTTCTAAATTGCAACGAAACATAAACGGAAGCTGTTATGCAAAGACAAGGTTTTAGTAGAACGGCGGTAATCCTGCATTGGTTGCTGGCTGTTTCAATTTTCTTTTTATTTATCTCAAGCTGGTGGATGATGGGCTTACCTTTGCCATCACCCGAATTACAATTTCGGGCATTTCCCTTCCAGTTACATAAAAACATTGGCATCACTCTAGTGATAATCATTCTGATGCTGCTTTATGTACGTCTCAGACATCGGCCTGCGCCACCAGATTCAAGTGATATGGCGCCATGGATGCACTGGTTAGCGGTGGCGGCCCATGTCGCAGTCTATGGTTTGGTGTTAGCCGTATGTATTACCGGTTATATGTCATCCGCCCATACACGTTGGGATACCGTATTCTGGTGGACGATTGAGTTTCCACGTATTGCAGCGCCCAGTGAAGAGCTGAATGAGTTCTGGGGGGAGTTACATATGTGGACGGCATGGGCACTACTCGGCATTATTGCCGTGCATGTGAGTGGTGCTATTTATCATGCTTTCCGTAATGATGGCATTGTGCGTCGTATGATGCGTTGGTAATCCCATCATCATTACATTGAGCTAAAAATGGGTCCTTTGGGGCCCATTTTTTTTGTTTTTCATCTTTTTGTCATACTAGCTCTATGATGATTATTTGCATTACAGTAGCTCGGCATAATTGATTTATGTTGTCAGCAAAGTCAGGGAGCAATTCGCTCGGATCACTGAGATATGGAAGATGTGAGGCAGTTGAGAATGAAGACATCAAAAAACAGCGTTTCTGCATGGCATACTTTTAGTGTCGAGTCTTCATTTGAAACAGTCAATACGTCAGCGACAGGACTGAAGCAGCAAGAGGCTGAAGAGCGTCTCAAACGCTATGGGAAAAATAGCCTGCCCAAAGCAAAAAAACGCAGTGCGTTTATCCGATTTCTGAGTCATTTTCATAACATCCTTATTTATGTTTTGCTGGGATCTGCTGTGGTTACGGCAGCCCTTGCGCACTGGATTGATACGGGCGTGATCCTTGCGGTTGTGATGGCTAATGCCATTATTAGCTTTATTCAGGAGGGTAAAGCAGAATCAGCCATGGGGGCGATTCAACAGATGCTGGCACCCATTGCTCATGTCATACGCGATGCTGAGCGAGTCAGTATTGACGGCGAAGAGCTGGTGCCGGGTGATATTGTCTTGATTGAAGCCGGTGATAAAGTGCCTGCTGATTTACGCTTGTTTGATGCACATGGATTATCCATACAAGAATCGATTTTGACAGGTGAATCGGTGGCGGTAGAGAAACTGACCAGCCCTATTGATGAGCAAGCGGCGTTGGGTGACCGAACGTGTATGGCATTTTCTGGGACACTGGTGTCCTCTGGGCAGGGAAAAGGCGTTGTTATGGCTACGGGTGGCAATACTGAGATTGGCCGTATCAGTAGTTTGCTTTCAGAGGTGGAAACGCTAACGACGCCACTTATCAGACAGATGAATGTGTTTGCTAAATGGTTAACACTGGTTATTTTAGTGCTCGCTTCAATATTGCTGGTGTTTGGCTATTTCTCCGCTCAGCATGATTTTGCCGAGATGTTTATGTCTGTCGTGGGCTTGTCTGTAGCGGCTATCCCAGAAGGTTTACCCGCTGTGCTCACCATCACACTGGCCATTGGTGTGCAGGCCATGGCCAGACGTCAGGCCATCGTTCGTCGCTTACCTGCGATTGAAACATTAGGATCGGTGTCAGTGATTTGTTCTGATAAAACCGGGACACTCACACGTAATGAAATGATGGTGGCCTCCGTTCTGACACAGCAACATCTGTTTACGATAGAAGGCGAAGGCTATAGACCAAAAGGGGCGTTGAAGTTAAACGAGCAGCAGATTTCGCCATCAGAGCACAGTGTCTTAGAGGAAATGGCCCGAGCAGCAATACTGTGTAATGACGCTTCATTAATAGAAAGAGAAGGTGTATGGCGAACCGAAGGTGACCCGATGGAAGGGGCTTTACTCTCTTTTTCAGCCAAGATGAATGTGGAGGCTCGAACTGAGCTGGCTTTATGGAAACGAACTGATGCCATTCCCTTTGATGCCCGCCACCGTTATATGGCGACCTTGAGTCATGATCACCAACATCATGCCTGTATTTTTGTAAAAGGTGCACCAGAACGCATTCTGGAAATGTGTGATAGTCAGCGCAATGCTAGCGGACAAAACGAAGCTTTAGACAGGGAACATTGGCAGCAAAAAATGTTGACGATGGCGGCCAAAGGCCAGCGTCTTTTAGCTTTTGCTATGAAGCCTGTTGATGCGAATTACACTGTGCTGGAACAGGATGACCTTCATCATTCGCTGATTTTGTTGGGTATAGTTGGTCTGATTGATCCTCCCCGCTCAGAAGCAATAAAGGCTGTGGCTGAATGTCATGAGGCTGGTATCAGAGTGAAAATGATCACGGGCGATCATGCTGAAACAGCCGCGGCTATTGCCAAACAAATTGGCTTGAAGAATTCACAAAATGTGTTGACCGGCAAGGAGCTGGACGGCTTGGATGAGCAACAGTTAAAAGCACAGGTGCTTGAATGTGATATTTTCGCCAGAACCAGCCCTGAGCATAAGTTACGCTTGGTGACGGCAATACAGGCACATGGTCTGACAGTGGCGATGACGGGGGACGGTGTAAATGATGCACCGGCTCTTAAACGTGCTGATGCCGGTATTGCCATGGGCCTTAAAGGTTCTGAAGCCGCAAAAGAAGCAGCCGAGCTGGTACTGGCAGACGATAATTTTGCCACGATTGTCTCAGCCGTCCGCGAAGGACGCACTGTCTATGACAATTTGAAAAAGATTATTAGCTGGACCTTACCGACCAATGCGGGCGAAGCCATGACAATCATTGTGGCTCTGCTGTTTGGTATGACATTACCTATTACGCCGGTTCAGATTCTTTGGGTTAACCTCATAACAGCAGTAACTTTGGGGATTGCACTGGCTTTTGAACCGACAGAAGAAAATACCATGCGCCGGCCGCCACGTTCACGTAATGAGTCTTTATTAAGCGTCGAACTAATGTGGCATATTGTCTTGGTCTCTATGCTTTTTTTATCTGGTGTATACGGTATTTATCACTATGCTATTAATCAGGGCTACTCGGTTGAACTTGCCCGTACATTGGCCGTCAATACGCTGGTGGTGATGGAAATTTTCCACTTATTTTTTATTCGTAATATTCATGGCACATCGCTCACCTGGAAAGCGATCTGTGGCACAAAAGTTATCTGGCGTGTCGTTTTCGTGATTAGCTGTGCACAGTTTGCCATTACTTACCTGCCGTGGCTTCAGGCTATTTTTGGTACTGAAAGTATTGCTTTCTGGGATGGCATTCTGGTGGTTGCTATCGGAGCGATGCTATTTGTTGTGATTGAAGTGGAAAAACAACTGCGGCTTCTTGTGGGACGGGTCAGAGCATAAAAGAATTTACCTTCATCATTCATTAAAATGGACGTTGGGATGATAAATGTTTGAACGATGGAAGAAGAAAATCGAGCTTAGAAATGAGCGTGATAAGAACGGCCTTCGATTTCTCGGTGCAGAAATTCAGCCTAATGGCGATCTGGTTTTTAATGGTCAAGACATAGGGCCAGGTGTTGAAAAGGTGTTAGGTTCGTCTGAATATGAGTGGTATTGGACGGTAAAAGCAGAGCATATTTCGAGCTTACAACAAGCACTTGGTGGCGGCCATATAATCACATTACTCGAAAGCCATTTTAGTGGTGAAAAAGCGGCTGGTCTGATGCCGTTTATGGAAGCGCACAACATCCCATTCGAATCATGGTACCGTCAGGGCGATTAGCATTTACCCCAAATAAGGTATAAGTCGGGTTTAGTCTTGGTGATGTGATATGCCATAAAGAGATGGGAAATCAGTAAATAAACTATCGCTTATTGATAATTGAGCCCATACTGGGCGTCTATGTACCAACATTGATTGGCATTGATGTTTCTACCTAGAACATGCCCTCAAATCAGCCAACAAGCCGTTGAGGTTAATGCATTCACCCAAAGGGAAATATCATGAGTAAAGGTCAGGACACTAAAAAGGACAAGAAAAAGGCACCGTTGCTAACACCGAAAGAAAAGAAAGCAGCAAAAAAAGCCAAGCAAACGGACAAGAATGTTTTTGGACATTAATCAAAAAAGGCTACTCATAAATTGAGTAGCCTTTTTTCTGCCATCACTTATGACAACCGTCGGTGATAACACTATTTTTATTTAGATTCTTCCAAAAGTGGCAACAACACCGGCTTAATATTCTGTAACACAACCGGTTGTCCCTCTTTGTTTGGATGTAGGCCATCGGCTTGCATCAACGCTTTATTGAGTGCGACACCTTTGAGCATAAAGGGCACATACGCCAGCTCATATTCCTCGGCCAACTCTTTGTATAAATTAAAAAACATTTCGGTATAACGTTTGCCGTAATTCTGTGGAATCTGGTTGCCCAGCAATAGCACTTTGGCGTCAGCCTGATGTGCTTGTTCAATCATGGATTCAAGATTGTTTTTGGTTTGAGTAAGTGGATAGCCTCGCAAGGCATCATTGGCACCTAGTTCTATGATCACCCAACTGGGTTTATGCTCAGAAAGCAGTTGTTTAAAGCGGGACAAACCACCCTGTGTGGTTTCACCACTGACACTGGCATTGACGATGGTGATTTCCGGATGAGACTCTGAAAGTTGATTTTCCAGTAAACTAACCCAACCTAATTCGGGTCGTAGATTGTAGGCAGCGCTGAGGCTGTCCCCCATAACCAGCAGTGTTGATGCAGATGCAAGGTTACTCATGAATAAACTGATGAGTAACACAAACCAATATTGTCTTTTTAAAAACATAAAAACCTTCAAGAGTGGAAAAACATGGCAGTCAAAACTGCAATCAAAGTAAGCAATTTAACTCATACCATATCAGCAAATACAGGCGATTTGACCATACTGAGAGGGATTAGTTTAAACATTAATGAAGGGGAGTCAGTCGCTATTGTCGGCGCGTCTGGTTCGGGTAAGTCGACCTTACTGGGCTTACTGGCAGGATTGGATGTGAATACTTCTGGTGAGATTTATCTCTACGACCATGCTTTCTCAACAATGGATGAAGAACAGCGGGCGTTATTACGCGGGCAATATGTGGGGTTTATCTTTCAATCGTTTCACTTGTTACCCAGTTTGCAGGCGGTTGAAAACGTGATGTTACCGGCGGAGTTAAAAGGTGATAAAGACGCACGACAAAAGGCAGAAGCCTTGTTGGACAAGGTGGGGCTTTCGCATCGCTTAACGCATTATCCAAATCAGTTATCGGGTGGTGAGCAACAACGTGTCGCCATTGCCAGAGCGTTTGCTTCCAGTCCGAAGATTCTGTTTGCTGATGAACCTACTGGTAATCTGGATGAAGGCAATGGACGCATCATCATCGAACAGCTTTTTGAGCTGAATAAAGCCCAAGGCACCACACTGGTGATGGTCACACACGACAACCATCTGGCAGAGAAGTGTGATCGTCAATTAGTCATGTCTGCTGGTCAGCTGGTGGAAAAAAACTGATGCGTTTTGCCTTACGATTATTACTACGCGATATGCGTAGCGGCGATATTCTG
Source organism: Methylophaga sp. F-2 (assembly GCF_056859315.1). Taxonomy (NCBI): domain Bacteria; kingdom Pseudomonadati; phylum Pseudomonadota; class Gammaproteobacteria; order Thiotrichales; family Piscirickettsiaceae; genus Methylophaga; species Methylophaga sp. F-2. Next base: position 83,440 of record NZ_JBSXOF010000018.1, on the reverse strand, counting down.
ACCCTGATTTTTGCATTGATTATTGCAGTGAGTACGGTCACAGCAATTACGCTATTTATTGACCGCTTGCAGCTATCATTTGAAAGCGAGTCTGCCAGTTTGATGGCCGCTGACAGACTGATTAGTTCTGATGATGAGATTCCTCAAGACTGGCAAACTAAAGCAAATGAGTTAGGGCTGAAACAAGCTGAGCGGACTTCATTCAGAACGATGATATTTGCCGGTGACAATCTACAACTGAGTCAGGTCAGTGCAGTTACGGATCTTTATCCGTTAAGAGGTGCCTATCTGGTTGACGATACCTTATTTGGTACCGGCACGGATTACACAAAACCTCCGCAACCGGGAAAAATATGGCTGTCCTCACGCTTGGCAAGTTTATTGGGCGTCACTATTGGTGATCAGGTTGAAGTGGGTGAGACAACCTTAACGGTCAGTCACTTTCTGGTCAGAGATCCTAATGCCAGCAGTTCGGCTTTTGCTGTGTCACCTCGTGCAGTGATTAATATGGCCGATCTGGCTGCAACAAAGGTGATTATCCCTGGCAGTCGGGTTCGTTACAGCCTATTGCTGGCGGGGGATAAACCTGCATTGGATGACTATGAAACTTGGGTAACGCCCCAACTTAATGAGGGCCAACGCTGGCAGACACCAACGCAGAAAGGCGAGCGTATTGGTGACACCATTAGTAAAGCACAATCATTCCTTTTATTAGCGGGGACACTAGCGGTTATTCTGTCTGGCATTGCGATGGCCCTGGCCTCATCACGTTTTGTAAAACGGCATTTAATGCAGGTGGCTGTCTTAAAAACACTAGGTGCCACGCCAAGAAAGTTGATCCATGTATTTTTAATTCAATTTATTGTCTTATTTGTACTGGGGGCTGGGATTGGACTCGCTATTGGCTGGGGACTTCAACTCATTATTTCCTCATTGCTGGCGGGATTGATGTCAACGGCATTGCCTGAGCCTTCCATCAGCCGCTTATGGCTGGGAGTGGCGACGGGGTTGGTTTCCATGCTGGCATTCTGTTTGCCACTGATGCAGCGTCTGATCAAAGTGTCACCGATGTCAGTGTTGCAGCCGGGTTTTAAAGTAGAACAAAACACCGTCATCATTTATGGCATCGGCTTTATTGGTATGTATGGCCTGATGTGTCTATACACGGGGGGATTTATTCTGCCCAGCATCATGATGTTAGCTATTGTCGGGATTGGGATAGTTGTCGCTTTACTGGGTTATGCTGTATTCAGTTTAGGCCGTTCGCTAACCTCCGGGGCAACGAGTGGCTGGCAGATAGGCTTTGCCGCCTTGTATCGTCGCTTATTACCCAACTTATTTCAGTTATTGGTCTTCACGCTGATTATTATGCTGGGCTTGATATTGGTGGGTGTGAAATCAAACCTGATTTCAGACTGGCAACAGCAATTACCTGCTGATGCGCCAAACCATTATCTGTTTAACGTTCAGGTAGACCAGATTAAGCAGATAGATCAGGTTACGGATGATTTGGGGATAAAACGATCTGACTGGTTCCCGATGGTTCGCGGGCGAGTCATCACCATCAATGGCACGTCGGTACAGACGCTTTATCCTGAAGATAAACCTGAGCCGGAATTGTTTGAACGTGAATTAAACCTGACCTGGTCTGATGAAGTAGGCAAAGGCAGTAAGCTGATTGAAGGTGACTTTGCTGCCGATGGCTTATCTATTGAGCAACGGGTGATGCAGGAAGCGAATTTGAAAATGGGGGATGAGCTCACCCTGAATATCGGTGGTAATGAGGTTACTTTACCTATCACTTCTGTGCGCGAGGTCGATTGGGGATCCATGCAGCCGAATTTTTACCTGATATTGCCTAAGCATGCTATAGCAGACTATCCCGCTAATTTTGTGAGTAGTGTGTTTATTAGCCAGAAAAATGCCCAACCTTTTTATAAGGCGATGTCTCAGTTTCCAACCGTGTCGATGTTAAATGTCGGTGATTTATTAAAACAAGTGCAAACGGTGATAGGACAATTGTCACAGGCAATTCAACTAGTACTTCTCTGCATCTTGAGTGCCGGTGCTCTTGTGTTATTAGCGAGTGTTCGTTCGACATTGGAAGAACGTTTGGAGGAGGGCGCATTATTACGCGTGCTTGGTGCCAAGAAAGCCCTGGTACAGCAGGCACTATTTGTTGAGTTTGGTGCACTGGGATTGTTTTCAGGACTGATTGCCGCCGCCGGTGCCGAAGCCTGCCTGTATGGTTTACAGGTATTTTTATTTAAAGCAGAAGCAAGCTGGCACCCTTTGTTATGGAGTCTTGGTCCTTTGATTGGTGTGGTGGTAATTTCAGCCATTGGTTTGTTTGCCAGCAGAAAGGTGTCGAGTGTGCCACCGATGCATTTGTTACGGGAAGTGTAATTAAGAACTAAACTAACAAGTTTATGTGTATAAACCAGTATCTGAAGATACTAAAGGACGGGCACTATTTTTCGTCAGCAGTTCAAGACTTTGGCCTAATAATTCCATGGATAAGAAATTACTTCCATTAATAATCAATATGTTAAAGTCATTGAAAATGAATTATAAGGCCGCCTGTTTAATATTTATTATGAGGCTATCGGCCTTATAAAACATACTGTTAAGCATCAAGAAAGAGAATTGAGAAATGGAAGTTGTTGGAACAATACTCGGTGTAATTTTGGGTGGTTTAATTACTTGGTTCATAGGTAGTGAACAGCGTAAACATGATTTAAGTAAAGAAAAGCGGGAACTACTGTTATCAAAATACGAAGAACTTCATAGTTTGCTCGGGAAATTACAGGGACATGTAAATGAAATGGTCATGCAAATAGTAACTGAAGCTTCTACTAATTCTAAATTTGATCCGAAGGCAATAAAAAGTCAAATGCCTTTGGAACAAATCACAATGCTAATCGAGTTTTATGTACCTGAATTAAAAAAAGATCACGAATATATAAAAAAACAAACCAAATTTCTAATTGAGCACGTTTGTAAACATATAATGGAAGTTGATAAAACAAAAGAATTTTTAACCGAATCAGCAGTAATGGCTCATGAACTATCAAAGGCAACGAATAATACTGTGACATCAATGAAGTCTATATTGGCTGCAAATGCCAGTGCGTTGTTGGAAAATGCTTAACAAGAAAGCGACCAATGGGGTCAGACTCGATTGGTATGATTGATGTAGTTAATAAAGTTATTTAGACTCAAACTATTCTCATTATTCAAGGATTGAACAATGGCTCGCTTACCCCGCTTTGTTATTCCCGACCATCCTCAACATGAACCAATCGAGTCAGACCCCTTTGGTTTGCTTAACGAGCAAAAATGAAGATCTTCACGCATGGGCTAGAATGTGAATTCTATTTCTCCCAGCCAGATAGCGAGGGCTGGATGCGAACTACTGTTCATGTCAAAGCCGCAGCATTTGATGGCAGTTTTACATGTGGGGTCGAGGAAGAAGAATGGAAAGCCTTTGTTGAGTTACTCAAGCATCTCGAGACATCAATTGGAAAGGATGTGGAAGCTTCTTGGAGCAATATGGAAGATAACATTGAATTCCAGTTCAGACTGAGCAGCCGGGGAACGTTGGAGGGAACCTATAGGTTTAGCCCTGAGGGTTCCGGTCTTGGTCCCACGCTGTCGGGCAATTTTCAGTTAGATCAAACATTCTTACAGCCCTGGGCTAGGGCTGCACAACAGGCATTGCCAAATGCTCGCTAACAAGGCCAAGCACAGCGACAACTTTTCCGTTACGAGTATTAGGAAAAACTAAGTGGTTAAGAGAGTATTAATAGCTCTTGCCCTTCCACCTCTGGTATTTGCCGCGTTAGTTGGCTACGCACTTTACCGTGAAGAAGTCCATAGAGATTGTGGCTTAACTGTTGAGCAGGCAAGAGGCGAATCAGAAAGGTTCTTAGTTCAAAAAGGATTGCCAACTATTTACCTTGAAGGCCCTACAAGTAGTGACGGTTCATGCCGCTATGACTTTTATTACAATGGAGAAGGAGAAGAGTATAGTTTTATCATCCTTAGTACTTGGATCCATGGAGTAAAACTAACTTTCTGGGACCACAGCCGTGGTGATGGGCCATGAATAATCATAAGGATATTTGGGCTCAGGTTAAAAACTATTAAGAGTCGCCATACGACACCGTAGCCTGGTAGCAGAGAGTAAGCTATTTTTACATTGCATCTAAATACTTGAGTGACGTTGATATCACCTTTTTCATCATTGTTGCGTTGTTTCTGCAATCTTTGAATACGCCGTCACGCGATTGCGTCCATTATGCTTAGAGTAATACAGCGCTTTGTCTGCGTGAGCCAATATTGAGTCTACCGTTGGCGTAGTTTGAGTCGCCTCAACCATGCCTAAACTCGCTGTAAACTGAACGATAGATTGCTCATGTGGCAGTGTGATTTGGCTGATTAATACGCGTAGCGTTTCGGCAATTGTGATGGCGTTTGCTTCGTCAGTATTTGGTAGAAAAACGGCAAATTCTTCGCCACCTAAGCGGCCTATGATATCGCTCTGACGCAGGTTACTTGTAAGGGTATCGGCGAACGCTATGAGCGCTTGATCGCCAAGTGCATGGCTATAGTGATCATTCAGTTTTTTGAAGAAGTCGATATCAATCATAATCAAACTTAGGGATGCACTGTGCTGTGCGGTTTGATTGATTAACTTCTGGCCATACTCAAAAAATGCACGGCGATTATAGAGGTGAGTCAGCGGATCTTTATACGCTAAGTGCTCTGCTTTTTCTTTGGCCAGTTGGAGGTCGTGCGTCCGAGATTTAATTTTCTCATCTAGCTCTTGGTTGAGTTCTAGCAGTTCGCGCTGGTGCTTATTCACACTCTCAATCATCTGATTGTAACTGTCTTTTAAGATGATCAATTCGTTTTTATCTGTCCAATTAATGTCTAGGTCAATCGTTTTAGGGGATTGAGAGTCTTGTTGGTGTATCTTGAAGGTGAACTCTTTTAGAGGCTTGCCAAGGTATTTATTAATAAAGAAATAAATAATAAACCACAGCATAAAGGTTTTGATAATGGAGTTGACCAAAATAAGAATGAAGCCATATTTCAATCGTTCGAAAACCAGTTGGTCATTTGAGTAGAGAGTCACCGTACCTAAGGGAATATTCTGGTCAAATGCAGGACCTTGGTAAGAGATCGGAAACTCGTGTTCGAAAAGGGCATTTGAGCCTAGCCCCGTGAGTGCTTGTTCCGTCGGTTGGCCCTTTGAGTTGTAGTACTCAACCTGATTTTGCTCATTGAACACAGCACCGATTTTAAAGTCCATTTTGTCATCCAGTGACTGTACTTTGATACCGACCAGGATGGGCAGGTTGTACATACCTTGTAGAATGGATTGCAGCAGTTCTTGATTATAGGTCCAAACCGAATCGGATATTCCCTTGCCGAACGTAGCGGGCAAGGTTTGAATCTCGTTATAAAACTCTTTTTTGGTGTTGTCGTACTCTTTGTAAAGCTGTACTACTGTCACCAGTACCGCTACCAAAAAATACACACCAAAGATCACAAGTAGCAGGTGCAGGGCAATGGAGCGACGGTAGTGGTTTAACAAGGATTGCATGTGAAAGCCCTTCGCTGTTTAGGGGCAACGTTTACTGGACTTGCCAATCTTGAATGCCATAACGTTCTAATAGTTTTGCCAAACGCCCGTCTTCACGCATTTTCAGCGTTTCTTCTGACATTATATTGGCGTACTCAGCGGATTTTGGATTTTTAGGTGAAAAACTGCTGTAAACATCGATTACCACATCGGTGGTGCCTGATACCTTCAGTTGGTCGGCTTTACCTATTTGCTGGGCTTTGTATTCCAATACGCTTTTGTCTTCAATCACAGCGGTTAGGCGTCCATTGATCAACATTTCAAGTAATCTTTCTAGAGGCTTCTCGCCAGTAATCGCAATCACGTTGTCTGGATTTTGATTGAAATAATCCATTACTGTTGGATCAACGTAGTCGTATCCTTTGATCATGCCAATCATCTTGGCCTGTTCAAGGGACTCTTTACCAGTGTAGCGCCAGTTTGAGTCTTTATGACTAAAGAATGTGCTATTGCTTTTGCCTAGAGCAAAGTCTGGAAACACAAAGTCGGGCGCGTCTTCACGAAAGCAAGCCATTGTACCGTCGAGCTTGCCTTCTCTGACCAATTGCAGACCACGAGAGTAAGACACTTCCACAAACTCTACCGTATGCCCTCTGGCTCCTAAGGTTTCAACCAGCAAATCACCTAGGTAACCCACTTTGCCTTGATTTTGACTGGCGACACAGTCGTAAGGGCACCATTCATCGGTGGCGATTCTGAGCGTATCTGAAAAAGCGGAACCGGAGAAAAGTGTGAAAAAACAGACTACTAAGAGACTAAAGGTCAGAGACCTTTTAGCTTGGTTTGTTTGTTGATTTTGTAACAGCAAATTATGACTCCAGTACCATTAGTGCCAAATAATATATTAGATCATTGCAATAGTACCGTTTCATCGTAAGTCTTTCAGTGATTCAGTGAACAATTGTATGTCATTCTACGCAGATGCTGGTTTATGCCAACAAGTCTCAGCATGATCAGGCTCTGTTGAATCAAACCTAACAAGCTAATCAGCTTAAAAAGTAGCCTTGTCTTGGGATATTCTCCAAATAAAAAAAAGCGCGACGAACACAACGTGAAGCACAGAGGATATTTGGGGTGAGGTTATAAAATATTAATAGTAGCCATACGACAACCTGGCCTAGCAACAGAGAGTAAGCTATTTTTACACGGACCCTAAATATTTTGTTCGCCAGTAGAAAAGTGTCGAGTGTGCCACCGATGCATTTGTTACGAGCAGTTTAGTTTGATAAGGATAAAATGAATTGAAGAGGATGCGAAAGACGATATTAGTTATGATGGGGATGGGACTGATTTCATCTATAGCCCATGCTGAATATGAGACTCATCCATGTCAATCTGCCAGTGATGAAAAAAGCATGTACGACTGTTTGCAGCAAGAACTTAAACAAGCAGAAGCCAAGTTGAGTGATGTCTATGACAGACTGGAAACGCGTTATAAAGAGGATGCATCCGAGCTGATGGATAATCCATCACAGGCCGACTATCTCGCTAAAGCACAGGATGCCTGGCATCAATATCGTCAGACAAGCTGTGATTTTGAAACCTATGAGTCCAGGACGGGTACTGGCTTTGGTAGCATCTATACCGCTTGTCTTCTGGAGAAAATGCAGCAACGTACCAACTACTTACAGTGGTTTGTTGACAACCCTTAATGCATTGACCGCAAAAGAAGTGAAGTGCTTTTATGATGTAATGCGGTTAGCGAAATTCACTGGCTTGTAATCGTCAACAAATTTTAATTTGATAGCGCTACACTTATCACTGTTGGTCATCAGCAATAAGTCTATGTTTTGTGCGGAATACAATGGAGGTGTTGATATGCTTAACGAGCAAGCCAGGGCTGTAATCCCCCACCAATTATTGGTATTTAATCTGCTGGTGTTTAATCTGTTATTGCCGATCGGTTCTCTATTGATGGGGTTGGAAATATTACTGTTACCAATCGCCATCGTTTGCTCATTATCAGTGATTTTTTATATTTGGTATCGGGCAAAACATGTACATCAAACCCCGCTAATCAATGCACACTGGCATATTGTCTGGAAACGATGTCGTATAGTTTTAATTGCTTACTCTATCTCGATTTCGATAGAGCTGCTCAGTACTCTGATGATATCGTTTCAAAAAGATCCGCAATTACGTTCCATCATGATGATCGCCTTCACACGCATTGCCATCGTACCGACTCTCTTGGTGGTGACACCATTACTGATTTCGTCGACGATCGCGATGACCAAAGTGCGGCGAGGAAAGTTGAAAGTAGCCGGTATTACGCCGCAATAAAAAGATAGTTTTAGCGTGAGAATCTTAGGATAGAACCTTTATAGCTCTCTTTTAAGTAGTCGGTGTGTTCAGGTTTTATGTAACTACTGGTAAAGCCAAATGCGATCATTTCCCGATCCAGTTTGTTTTTTCGGCCCCTGTCGGGATCGACCAGAATAATGTCACAGTGCTGATTCGCATGGTTATTGATGAAGTTGGCCAGCAACAGGACGTGCTCATCTTCATAAAGCAGATCACTACCGATAATTAAATCAAACTTGCCTAAATCACTTTCATCATTGGCCCAGTCCACTTGTTCGAAAGCAATATTTTTCCCACTGTTGAGATCGGTGTTTCGATCAAGAAAATGATTCACTTCAGGGTGGTAGTCAGTCGCGGTGATATCGGCCATGCGTTCATTGAGTAATAAGCTGGATAAGGCCATGCCACAGCCAATTTCAAGGATACGTTTATTCCTAATATCGTAATCCAACATATGATTGGCGAGCACAATGCTGGAAGGCCAGACAACACCAAACAGGGGCCAGGTAGCTGAAGAGATACCCATATCATCCGCTTCACCCTCGGGATCACTAAATTGCTGTTTGTCACGAAGAGTACAAAGGTGAATATCCATGTCACCGACTTCAATTGTCTGGTAACGAACACGAACGGGCTTGGTCATCATTTATCCTGATAAAGCAATGGGAGCTGAGCCAGTTATATGGGATAAATGACAAAACGAGAGTTAGCCAGAATATAGTAATTATCGATAACTGCAAGTTTCTTATTTTAATTCAGTGATGTAGTCATGATGTTTGTTTTTTTGTCAGGGGTCTTGTGATACATCAATCATAGAGTAGAAATACAAACCGTATAGGTAAAAAAAAGCCCTATGACACTTTTCACAGACGTGCATAGGGCTTGTTTTTAAGTATTAATGTTGTGATTCGATAAGATGCGATTCTGCATATTCCAAAGCAAGGTCATAATCAAATTTCGCGCCTGCTTCGATAAGTTCATCTAATTGGGATTTAGCATGTTCTTTGTTGACGTGGTCTGAATCTATCACCGCCAGATACGCATACGTGCCCGCGACTTCTTCTGGCGAGTCACTGTTTGTTCCACCATGATCGATTAATTGAACAACATCTTGAATTGACCGAGCTTCCTTAATTTCAGTTGAAATCATTTCAACCTCCTATTTAATTGGCTGGACTTTCAGTGAAACGCGATAGCCTGTTTGAGTCAAGTCGATGCCTGGTTGTTTTACCTATTTTTACAACCGATAGTTTTGTGAAAATAGGTTTTTATCAATGTGCGATGATGCTAAGCGTGCAGTCATAAAAACTGTCCGCAATCAGTTTGAAGTGAAGTAGAGGTATGTTTTCAATTTCTTGGTGGTTATCTTGGTCATTTGACGTTATGGTTTAACCTCACTGTAAATCTTGAGTGGAAGAGCGATTTGATATGTCTTATTTAGATGATCCGAGAGTATTGTTTGCTGCGGAACGCACATTATTAGCCTGGAACCGCACCAGTCTTGCCATGATTGCCTTTGGCTTTGTTGTTGAGCGGGCCGGTCTGTTAATCGCAGTCATGCAAGGGCATCAGGCACCTCATACAACATCTTCAACTTTTATACTTGGTCTCGCTTTTATCCTGCTTGGTGCGGTATGTGCGCTTATCTCGTCCTATCAGTATGGCGTGGTACTCAAGCAATTAAGCGAAGCTGAAATTCCGAAAGGTTATAAAGCGCGCTGGGGCGTGCTGGCTAATCTGGTTGTGGCCGTGTTGAGTCTGGCCTTGGCAGTATCATTGTTTAATGTAGCGAGCTGATGAAACATCTTAGACTTTACGGGCAGAGTAAACTTCTTGGGGTTTTATCACTGCTGTTTTTATCAAGCAGTCTTTACGCTGAAAATGTATGTCACAAACAGGAAACGATTTCCTTTAGTTGTCATATCCAGTCTAAAGCAGTGTCAGTCTGTGTCAGTGCACAGGACACGTTAATCTATCGCTTTGGTAAACCGGAACAGATTGAGCTGGAACTCCACGCTCCTGTGCAATTCAGTTCGACAGCATACAGTGGCGGTGGAGAAGGACGCCTGCGGTTCTCAAACGGGCGTTATGACTATATCGTTTATTCCGGCATCAGCAATGGAGAATGGATTGATGTAGAGGCCGGTGTCAGAGAAAAACGTGAATTTGCCGGGATTTATGTCGTGAAAGATAAACAGGTGCTGGCTGATCTCAAATGTACGGATTATGCAGATAAACACTATATTCATGACTTACCTGCACATGAACAAGAACCTTTTGTTTATTTCGACTAGGCAATAATTGGGGTCAATAAAAAAGCCCTGCTCAGAGGTATGAACAGGGCTGGTTTTGCATATTTTCAACGGCACAGTGCCGACTTTATAGGCCAAGCTTTTTGTGTTCACCCATCATCTCCGGCTCAACTTTGCCATCGGTGAACAGTTTAAATAAACCTTTAATACTCGGATCGGAGATCCATACCTCCGCATCATCCAGCTCAAAACGCATCATTAGTAATGAAGGATCTTCACGACCTTGTTCATACCAGGATGCCGCCATTTTTGACCAGTATTTATCGATCACAGCCTCATCCGTTTCTGGTTTTAATGTGCCTCGAATAGAAGCAAAGACTTTATGATCTTTACTGACAAAATTGGCTTTGGCCGGGCCGCCTTTCGCTATACGGTTGGTTTTTGTAGTGTAAAACCAGAATTCACTATCAGCGTTTTCATCTAACTGTGCTGTCATGGGCTCACTATGCTGGAGCGTGTTATCCAGCCCAATCATTAGAAATGGGCTGTCACTCATCGCTTCCCACATGGTTTTTCGAATATCGTTACTCATCTGTTATCTCCTTGACAGTTATAAATTCAAATATGGATAAAGCTAACAAAGCACGTGTCTTTGTCGTGTGAAATGACTATTTATGTGATTGGCGTTATTTGAATTCTTAGCTTAAAAAGTCATTCCCTTATGAAATAGCGACTTCAGTAAAGCGGCTTTGTTTCTGAATTCAACATGAGATAGAGATAGATCAGCTCAGAGTTAGGCGTTAGCCGCGTGCAGCTGGGCGCCTCGATCTTTGTAAAGGTTTGTAAAAAATAACGGCATAGCTTGCATTGACTTCGTCTAACTTGAAGTCAATGAATAGTTATATCTAGCTGACATTAAAGATAAAAGAGCTTAACAAGCCGCATAGGTATGTCTCTTCACAGAGAAAAGACGGAATACACCTTATAGTTAGCCAACGAACTATTTACTGGTATGTGCATCAAACCAGTTATCTGGACAACAAAGGAGGAAGTGTATGAATGATTTATTCAGCCCTGTGAAGATGGGCTCAGTGGAACTCAAAAATCGTATTTTTATGGCACCACTCACACGAAACCGAGCTCACGATGATACGGATGTGCCCACCGATCTCGCCATCGAATACTACTCACAACGTGCCAGTGCCGGTCTTATTATTGCTGAAGGTACTCAGATCAGCAAAATGGGCAAAGGTTATATCAAAACCCCTGGTATTTACTCTGATGAACAAGTGGCGAAATGGAAAGAAATCACCGATGCAGTGCATAGCAAAGGTGGAAAGATTTTCCTGCAACTCTGGCATGTTGGTCGAATCAGTTATCACTCTGTTCTGCCAGAAGGTGAGAAGCCGCTTGCTCCTTCAGCGATTCGTGCTGAAGCACAAACCTTTGTAGACGGCCAAATGGTCGATGTGTCAGAGCCACGCGCGATGACAAAAGATGACATTAACAATCTGATTGAAGAATACAAAACAGCTGCACGTAATGCCGACAAAGCCGGTTTTGATGGTGTCGAAATTCACTCTGCCAATGGTTATTTATTAAACCAGTTCATTTGTGATGGCAGTAATCATCGCACTGATAATTACGGTGGTTCAGTTGAAAATCGTATCCGCCTGGTGAATGAAGTGGTCGAAGCCGTGCTTGAGGTGATGGACGCTGGCCGGGTAGGCATACGACTATCTCCAACCGGTACCTTTAATGATGTTAGTGATAGCGATCCGCTGACAACCTACTCCGCACTTATCAATCACCTCAACCAACACAAACTGGCCTATGTTCATATCGTTGAACGCTTTCCAGGCATTGATGTCAGCAATAAAGATCTACACATCGTTGAGCAACTTATCCAGCAATGGCAGGGATTTTACATTGCCAATGGCGACTACAATCTTCTGACAGCACACGATGCAGTGAAAAGCCAACGTGCTGACGCGGTAGCCTTTGGCCGTCAATACATTGCCAATCCGGATCTAATGGAACGCCTCAAAGCCGGTGCAGCACTTAATACACCCGATCAAAATACCTTTTATGGCGGTGGCGCTGAGGGATACACCGATTATCCCTTCATGGAGGATGCTCGTTAATTTTCAATCTGCAAAAAGCGTTATTTTTCTTACTATCAAAGAGGATAAAACATGACACAAGCAGAATTGAAAACTACCACTATTTCTCGTCAGACGATTGATACCTATAACCCCGCTACAGAAGAGGTGTATAAAACTTACTACCTGCACACAAAGCAGGAAGCAGAAGCCTTAATTGAACATTCTCACCAAGCTTTTCAAAGTTGGAGAAAAACCTCACTGCAAGAACGTGCCACCATCATCAAAAAAATTGCTGAATTACTGCGTCGAGACAAAGCCAATTTAGCTCAAATGATGGCAAAACAAATGGGTAAACCCTTAGCTTTAGGTGAAGGTGAAGCCGAGCAGTGTGCTGCTATTTGTGAATATACGGCTGAGCATGGCATTGATGCATTAGCCGATGAAGAGCGTGAAATTTCAGGCGGTAAAAAAGGCATTATTACTTATCAGCCTGAAGGTGTGATTTTGGGTATGCAGCCCTGGAATTTCCCACTTTATCAATGCATCCGCTACAGCATCGCTGTGATTATGTCAGGCAACACAACGGTCTTTAAGCATGATGAGTCTTGCTTTGAAACAGCAGAGGCTATTCAAAAGATTTATGAAGAAGCCGGTTTGCCTAAAGGCGTATTTAGCTGTTTATTTGTCGATGGTGAAACAGCGGATGAACTGATTGCTCACCAACATATCCGTGGGGTGACGTTTACCGGTAGTGCCAGCATTGGTCGATTGATTGCTAAAATTTCAGCCGAACATCTGAAGAAAAATGTACTCGAATTGGGTGGTAGTGATGCCTATCTCGTTCTTCGCGATGCCGATATCGATCTGGCGGTGAAAACCTGTGTGCAGGGGCGGGTGATGAATAGTGGTCAAACCTGTATTGCGGCTAAACGTTTTATTATTGAAGCGCCTGTCTATGATGAATTTAGAGATAAATATGTTGCTGCGATGAAGCAGGTGACTTTCGGTGATCCCACCGACAGTCAGAATGATATGGGCCCTCTGGCTCGTGTCGATCTCCGTGACAAACTGCATCAGCAGGTTCAGGAATCTGTAATGAAAGGGGCCAGCTGTTTATGTGGTGGTGAAATACCAGAGCAGAAAGGGGCCTATTACCCCGCCACAGTGTTGGAAAACATCCAGCCCGGTACGCCAGCTTATGAGGACGAGTTATTTGGTCCGGTGGCTTCATTATTCAAAGTGGCGGATGAAGCTGAAGCCATTGAGCTTGCCAATTCGCATCGATATGGTCTTGGCGGTGGCATATTCTCTAAGGATGAGAAACGTGCTACTCGAATTGCTCGGGAAGAACTCGACACGGGCATGGTTAACATTAATGGTTACGCCGGTCCTCAAGCCAATATGCCTTTCGGTGGAGTTAAAGAAAGTGGCTATGGCCGTGAGCACGGTGGCTTTGGTATGAAAGAATTTGTGAATGCCAAGTCTTTATTCATTTCATAAATAACTTTCGCTATTACTCAGGTTTAATGAATCCCGGGTCAGCATGCTGGCCCGGGATTTTTTATAACAAGACTTTTGTGCTGAGATTAATGTACGCTGGCAGGCGCTTTGATGTCTGATTTCTGTGGTTTTTGAATTAATAACACCATCGGCAGCATCGCAAAGGCCGCAAGTCCAGACAACAAAAATGCATCCTGAAACGCTAACATCGACGCTTGAGCTAACACTTCATTGGCTAATACTTTTGCCCCTTGTCCAGACATCGGGGAGAGCCCCAGAGGCGCTAAGTAGGCGCTAACCGCAGGATTGAAAGGCGTAATTTGTTCAGTGAGAATGGCGTAGTGAAGATTCGTTCTTCGCGCCAATTGCCAGCCAATAATGGCAATACCGACGGATGAGCCCAGTGACCGCATCACACTGTAGATACCGGAGGCTTCATCTTGTTTTTCTCTAGAAATATTCTGGAAAGCCAGTGTCGACATGGGTACAAAAAACAGTCCCATGCCTAAACCTGATACCACTCCTGGCCATGATAGTTGCCAGAAACTGACCTCCAGATTCAGATTGGCTAGCATGAAGTTACCACTGCCTGTGAGAATTAATCCAATGGCTAATAACATGCGTGGATCAAAGCGATTCACCAGAAATGAGCCGGTCACCACCATGGAAAAACCAGCAGCGATGCCTCGTGGAATAAACAGCTCACCTGATTCCAATACCGGATAATCTAACAAGCCTTGTACAAATAACGGCAAAATAGCTATCGCGCCAAACATCGACACACCAAAGCCGACAATGGCGACATTACCCGCCGCAAAGCTTCTGTCCTTCAGTAAGGAAAAGTCGATGATATTGAGCTTACGGCCTATGCCACGAGTGAAGAAAATAAGTCCGGTAACGGCTGAGGTGATCGCTGTGATTTGAATCAGGTGAGAATCAAACCAGTCATGACTTTCCCCTAAATCCAGCGTCATTTGTAACGCACCAATAGCGGTAACCATGAGTAATAGCCCCACCCAGTCGATATCGACATGCTGCGTCTCTTCTTTTTCAAGTTCGCCACTGACCATTAGCAAAGCGATAAAGGCGATTGGCATATTGACGTAAAACACCGCACGCCAAGAAAAGTGCTCAGTTAAAATCGCACCAATGGTGGGGCCGAGTACAGGTGCTACGATGACCCCCAACCCAAAAATGGCCATAGCTTGTCCACGCTTTTCTCTTGGAAAGCTGGTAAACAGAATTGCTTGAGAAAGCGGGATCAAAAAAGCCCCAAAAAAGCCCTGGCCTAAGCGAAAAAATACCAGCATTTCGAAGTTTTGAGCCATGCCTCCCAATGCTGAGAAAAATGCAAAGCCAACAATGGCGGTGATAATTAAACGACGGCGACCAAATTTACGTGAGAGCAAGCCCGTCAGAGGCATGACAGCAATGGAAGCGACAATGTAACTGGTGACAATCCAGACCGTTTGATCGCTGGTAATACCAAATGCGGCTTTGATGTGAGGTAAAGCCACATTGACGATGGTGGTATCCAATACTTCAAGTACGGCTGTGAGCACCACCGCAAATACGATTAACCATTGAACAGGCTGTTTTTCTGCCTCAGTCATTGGCTGTATCTAAATTCGTGGTATCCACTGTAGCCGTGACACTGGCGCCGGCTCGCAAACGTTGTTGCTGGTCTGGCGAAGGCTGATAGTCTAAATGAATCCGTACTGGAAAGCGCTGAGTTACATGCACCCAGTTACCGGTCGCATTTTCAGGAGGAAGCAAAGAAAAAATAGCCCCTGAGCCCATGCCCAAACTGGCGACTTTGCCGCTTAATTTCAGATCAGGGTACATATCAACTTCAATGCTGGCGGGCTGACCTGGCTGAATACGAGAGAGGGCGGTTTCTTTAAAATTGGCAGTGACCCACCAATCATTTTTTTCAACAAGGGAAAATAGTGACTGACCTGCTGTAATGACATCTCCCGGGCGCAGAGTCAGGTTAGCAATCCAGCCGTCAGCCGGGGCATAGATGACGGCATGACTGAGTGCAATCTGTGCACGTTTTAATGTGGCACGAGCAGCACGCACCGCCGGGTCTTCATCGGTTTTCCCACCTAGTTGAGTCTGAGCAGTATTTAACGCTGCTCTGGCACTGTCTCTGTCGGCTTTGATTTTATCGAGATTAGCTTGAGTTTTATCTAAGGTGGATTTAGAAATAATCCGGCGTTCATACAAGGTCTGCTGACGTTCAAATTCGAGTTCTGCATCGCGTAATGTGGCCTGTACAGCATTGAGATTGGCGATAGCTTCGCTGACATCTGAACCGGCCATCATGTGTTTTTGAATCGTTTTTTCCAGCTCTGAGGTGGCCTCATCAACAGCACTTTGTAAATCACTGTCATCAATTTTAAGAAGCACATCTCCGGCTTTAACATAAGCATTTTCAGTAGCATTAAGCTCAGTTATCCGACCAGACTCTTGTGATGATACGGTTAATATATTCGCTTCGACATAGGCATCGTCGGTAGAAGGATAGGTTTTTTGGTGCTGCCACCACAGGCCAAGTCCAACAATAATCCCTATAAGGCAGATACTCAGTAAGCCTAACTTAGCCCATTTCATGCGGTGTCCTTTTTATTTTTCTATCTGCTATGAGGTCAACAGGGACTTAGTATAGTGAATGGTGTGAGCTTAACCAGTCCTGAACACTTGTTTGTTTTAACAAAAAATATGGATGAAAACCTATTTAGGCAAATAAATTTTGCTAAGGGAATATGGTGCTCATCACATATTTCTCATGAATCTGTGTTTTAACCGATAACTTAAGGTGTATAGTCAAATCCTGGACCTACCCGCATGACAACAAGTGCGGGTAATTTGATGTGATGTAGCATTTAGCGATACGGACACTGCGAATGGCAGAACACAGACAACACCCCCGTCGGTTTAAACTGACGATACGCATCACCGTGGTGATGACCTTTATCATTGCTACCGTGCTCACAGCCTCTGCGGCTTTGCTTTTACAATATTTTTTCATGCAGCAGATGGCCACGGAAAATGCCACAGAACGGTTCAATAATCTGGCAGATAAGACCAGCCAATTACTCAACACGATTGACAGCCAGGCAGTCGAAACCACACGAATTCTTGCCAGTTATCCTGGCTTGGTGAATGGCAATAACGTTACTAAGGATGCCAGAGGCATTTTTTCCTCCCTGATGCTGAATCGCGATATGTTGTATGCGATTTATGTTGGTTTACCGAATGGTGATTTTTATGAAGTCATTAACCTGAACAGTGGTGATGATGTTCGTAAGCAGCTCAATGCAGATCCTGAAGATCGTTGGGTGGTGGTGACAATACGTGGTGACGAAGCTCAGCGTAGCCGAACGTTTGAATATTATTCCAGCGACTTTCAGCTCAGGTTTAAACGTAGCGAACCGAGTAATTATTTATCTACCATCCGACCCTGGTTCGTGAACGCCGATAAAGAAACGATAAGAAAAACAGACCCGTATTTATTCCACAATATCCAAGCACCCGGCCAGACGTATTCCAAGCAGCTTGAAAGTGGTGCAGTGATAGCGGTTGATATTGCTTTGAGTTCCATGTCTGATTATCTAAGTCAGCATGAACTCAGTGATTATGGTCAGGTATTTTTATACCGTTCAACGGGCGAGTTATTAGCTTCTAACTTGCCCAGTAATGAAGCCATTTTGATTCCAGAAACACGTACACCGCTTGATTTAACAGAAGAAGAAAAAGCGCTGATTGCTGAATCGAAACGTTTAACCGTTTCGAATGAACGAGACTGGGCCCCCATTGATTTCTCCAGCTCTGGGCAACCAAAAGGTTACAGCATTGATTATCTTTCCATCATCGCTGATATGACAGGATTAAAGTTTGACTATATCAATGGCTATTCATGGAGTGAGCTGGTTGCACAGTATGAAGCTGGTCAGATTGATATTTTGCAGTCGGTATTTGATACCGGTCAGTCACTCTATTCTGGTCGCTTTACCGATCCTTTTGTAAATTTACCTTATTCATTGGTGACAAAAAGTGGCAATGCGCCCATTACCCATATTCAACAACTAAATGGTAAAACCGTTGCTATACCTGAGGGCTGGTCAATCATTCAGGTCGTCAAACAGGCTTTCCCTGAAATAACGATTAAAAAAGTCCCATCAACCCGGGCGGTGTTTGAAGCAGTAAGTGATGGCGAAGCCTTTGCTGGCCTTGATGTAGCTGAGATTCTACATTATGTGGGAGAACGGTTTTTCTATAATGACGTGCAATACCATGATGATATTGATTTCTCGCCGACACCTTTCCCCGGTGCATTAAAAATATTGGTTTCAGATAAAAATCAGGGCTTATTAAGTATTTTTAATAAAGCCATAGCTCATGTGTCAGATGAGCAAAAAATAGCGTTAGCACATAAATGGTTTCTCAGTAAACAGCAGGGTTTATTAAGCGTACCTTACTCACCTTTATTGGATTATGCAGGCCAACAAAGCGATCAACGTCAGTTAAAACAAACCACTCTAAACGGTCAGGATTTTTATGTGTATGTCTCGCCATTTGGCAGTTATGGCGCCAGAAAAGACTACCTTGGGATCGTGATTCCAGTTAAAGCTGTATTGAGCGGTGCACAAGAAAAAGTGACATGGTCTTTATGGATGTCGATTGGTGTGCTGTTGCTGTTATTACCTGCACCCTGGTTATTTGCCTCACCGATTGTGGCACCGATTAAAAAGTTAGCAGAAGAAAATCAGAAAATCCGTGAACGCCAATTCGATAAACTGGATATTCCAGATAGCTTTATTCGTGAAATCGATGAGCTGGGGCATTCTATGGAAGATATGTTGGCAGCCATTCGTCAGCATGAAGCAAATCAGGATCGGTTGATGGATTCCTTTATTCAGTTAATTGCTCAAGCCATCGATGACAAGTCACATTACACGGCCAGCCATTGTGAACGTGTTCCTGAATTAGCTTTCATGTTGGCAGAGCAGGCTGAAACCTCTCTGGCACCAGCTTTCCGTGAATTTCGTTTCCACTCTAAGGAAGAATGGCGTGAATTCAAAGTCGCTGCCTGGCTACATGATTGCGGCAAAATAACCACACCCGAACACATTGTTGATAAAGGCAGCAAACTCGAAACCATCTACAACCGTATTCATGAAATACGTACCCGTTTTGAAGTCTTATGGCGTGATGCTGAAATCATCTATTGGCAGAAAATGACACAATCACCTGAAAACGAAGTGCAACATCAGGCCGAGCTTGAACAAACCCATCGGCAGCTTAAGGAAGACTTTGCCTTTGTTGCCGAAATGAATGTCGGTGGTGAAGTACTGAGTGAAGACAAAAAAATACGGCTCGACTTTATTGCCCAAACCACGTGGCTTCGGCATTTCAGTAACCGACTCGGCTTATCACCTGCCGATCAGGAGCGGATATCATCAGAAGAAGAAAGTCTGCCTTGTGAAGAACAGCTATTGTCAGACAAGCCAGAACATATTATTTCCCGTAAGAGTGGGACAAGTTATGAGCCACATCTGGGCATAAAAATGACGGTCCCTGAGTATCTGTACAATCAAGGTGAGCTCTATAACCTCAAGGTCGAGCGGGGCACGCTAACCGCCGAAGATCGTTTTAAAATTAACGAACATATCATCAGCACCATTCGTATGCTCGATGCGTTACCTTTCCCCAAAGAACTAGCCCGTGTACCACGTTATGCCTCCACCCATCATGAAAAAATGGATGGCACAGGTTACCCCAGAAAACTCACAAAAGACCAACTTTCTATACCAGAACGCATCATGGTACTGGCCGATATTTTTGAAGCACTCACTGCCGCAGACAGACCGTACAAAAAAGCCAAAACAGTCAGTGAAGCCATTGATATTATGGCCAAAATGGTAGCAGACGAACATATCGATGCAGACGTATTCGCTTTATTCCTGACCACCGAAACTTACAGAGTCTATGCCGAAAAATTCCTGGCACCAGAGCAGATTGATGAAGTGGATGTGGCGCGGTATCTGAAAAAGTAGCCGCTAAATGATTGCCACAAAAAAAATAGGTCAGAGTTAAATCAAGTTCAGAAAAAATGGAAGATTTCATGAATGCAAAAAATTTGGCTCTATTTTCCAAAAAAATTAATCACGTTTTTCTTAATAAACAGATGCTTGGAAAATATAACCCCGAACTATGAAGCGACTTCTTTAATATTTATTATGAAGCCAGTGGCTTCATAAAAGACACTGTTATATGCAACCATGATTACAGATATCGAGCAAAAGCAAATTGATCAAATTCAATACGAAGAAGATCTTAAAAAGATTATTCGTATTGCAAAGGAATCAAGCAATCCAGTCTTTCTTCAACAATATGCAATCAATTACAACTGGGATGATGGCATGGCTTTACCGTACGAAATTGCAAACAATGACCATTGCGATCTCGGTACGGCGCTTACCTTGTTTTGGCTTGCAGAGGGCATGAGTTATTTTTCGGGTGAAGTAGGAAAAAATGAATACAACAAAGAATGGGCCGAGCTATGCGATATGCTCATTCAGAGACTAGCCAACAATTTTTACACAATTGGTCCTGTCAGTTTCAAGCCAAACATAAACAAGCTTACAGCCTTAAAATATCAAAAGGCCGGTGTTCCATTAGCATTGTTTCAAGAGGTTCAAGGTGAAAGCATATAACAAGTCGTGTCTGTACGCGCCTTCGGCGCCGGACAGCCTTTTGCTGCGTCGTTCCTCCTACGCAAAAGTCTGCCGCAGCACTCGGCGTTAGATGAGCATGAAAGAAAACAAGAATAAACCATTTATTCCCAAAGATAAGCCACGGTCATGGGACACTGGAGTTTTGGCTGCCTTAATTGCAGTGCTTTTGGCCGGTCCAATCATGTTTATTGGGACTTACCTTCAAATCAACTTTATCAAAAGCGTTGGTATCATAATTTTTGTTCTTTGTTGGATAGCATTTTTTCTCAGTTGGTTAATTTTTGTTTTTGGTTTATCCCAAAGTAAATACCAAAAATTAACTGAGAGGCCATGGAGTGAACAGGTTTGGTAGTCGTTACTCCTAACAAGTTACTGCAGCCGACTGCTACCGCGTCGGCTGAATGAAGCGTTATGTTTGATTTAGGAAATGTATTAAACACGTTGGCAGGCACAGCGTTAATTATCGGAATTGCATGGTTACTGCTTACTATGCATGTACTTCACTATTCTGAATTAAAGCATGGTAGGTTCAATGGATGGTTTCAGTTTTGGCCGTTCTACAAAATAATGAAAGAAAATTATCCAGACAGCAGTCGTGCTGGAAGGATACTCTTTATTTCTGGAAACCTTCTTGTATTTCCATGGTGTGTTGGGAAATTGATGGGTGTTTGTTAGTGAGTCAATCGCACGAACATAACAAGTCACTGCAGACGAACGCTAACGCGTCGGCTGAATAAAGCGTTAGGTGATTAATGAGAACAACATTAGCAACTTTCTTTTTCATGCTACCTGCAATTGCTTACGCAGAAGTTATGGATAAGGAGTTTTCCCTAATAACTGTTTTGCTTTGGGGTATTGTGAGTGCAATTCTCGTTTTTTATCGGCACGTTTAAAGCCGATTCTTTTATTAGCCCTTTTGCCGGTGATTGGCTTTTTTTTCTTTGCCCATCTGTCAGAGCTTACAGATCCATATGTTGGGCCGGCCATTGCTGCCGAATCAGGTCAGTTCTATTTTTTCATTTCCTGGGCGACTCCAATTTTGGTTTTTATAGGTGTTGTCCTAGGCTTTATTTTTAGAAATCAATAGGGTCAAAATCAATAGGGTCAGATCGTTTGATTTTACCCCTATAGATTAAATTAAAAAGTTATTTAAGCCAGGATTGCTCAAGGTTATGTGGGGTCAGGTTAAAAACTATTAAGATGAAACTTTCTAAACGAGGCTGAATAGCGAAGAGTGAGCTATTCTTACACTGACCTAAATACCTGAAGTCGAAAAAATGCGTTTGAATTGATGGCATTTATTGACTTTGTGAAAGACGGTTATCCCCTGACTATTTGATTGAAAATAACGGATATGTACTACAGAAGAAAACATGGCACGGGTTTTACCTACATTGATGAACAGAATAAAACGGTAAAAGATAAATCCATAAGAGAGTGGTTCACCAGCTTGATCATACCGCCTGCCTGGAC
This sequence comes from Methylophaga sp. F-2, assembly GCF_056859315.1. Lineage (NCBI taxonomy): Bacteria > Pseudomonadati > Pseudomonadota > Gammaproteobacteria > Thiotrichales > Piscirickettsiaceae > Methylophaga > Methylophaga sp. F-2. Next base: position 61,413 of record NZ_JBSXOF010000018.1, on the reverse strand, counting down.
TGATGTTGAAATATCAGAGGATAAAAAAGCCGATATCTTAGCGACTGGAAGGGATGCTAAAAATAGAAAACAATATATTTACAATCCTGATATTCAAGAAAAACATAACCAAGAAAAATTCGACCGTATCATTCGTTTTGCTGAGCAATTAGAGCATATGCGGCGTGTCACAGGCCAACATTTACGACAACGTAAGATGTCGAGAGAAAAAGTATTATCGACTATGCTACGTCTAATGGACCAAGCGTATTTTCGACCTGGTAGCCCTAGATATACTGAAGAAAACAATACGTATGGTTTAACCACGCTACGAAAAAAGCATGTAGAAATTAATGACGACGAAATTATATTTTCGTATCTGGGTAAGTCTGGTCAGGAACAGGAGCGTCATGTCGAAGATAAAAAGTTAGCCAATGCTATTAAAAACTTAGATGATATTCCCGGTTATCGTCTGTTTAAATACTATGATGAAAATAACAATAAAAAAGAAGTTGAAGCCAGTGAGCTAAACGATTTCATTCATGAGTGTATGGGCGAGGAATTTTCAGCGAAAGATTTCAGGACATGGGCAGGCACTATGATCGCTGCATTGGCTTTTGATGAGCTCGGCACAGTCAGCAAAGAAGACCAAGCATCGCTTGATAAGAATATTAAATCCGTGGTCGTCAGTGTTTCAGAGCAGCTGGGCAATACTCCAGCTGTTGCAAAAAGTGCTTATATTGATCCCAGAGTCATTGATAATTACATTGAGGGTAAAACAGCACATTATTTCTTAGATCAAGTGAAACACTTAATAAAAGACAATCAAAATTTGTCGGAAGAAGAGTTAAGTGTGTTGTGTATGCTAAGAGAGAGTTTAAAGAAAAAGTCTTAATCCATTAGAATCAACGGAGACAAGGAATCAATAGCGTTATATCGTTTTATTTTATAGAGATAGATTAAATTAATTTTAATAGTCATTTAAGCAAGGATTGCTCATGGCCAGATTACCAAGATTATTCATAAAAGATTGTTCTCAACATCTCATTCAACGCGGCAATAACCGTCAAGCTGTTTTCTTTTCTGATGAACATTACACAGCCTATTTAGTTAAGTTCAAAGATTTCTCCGAGCGGTTTGAAGTAAAAATTTATCCTATAAAAATCAAACACGCTGATCGTATTGGTTCTTAAATTTTTCCATACTAACATTGCAATTCTGAGTAGACCCCATTGCATTTTCATCAAGGTAATTAAATGCGTTTATTAAAAAATATCTGGCAGCAAGTCATGGATATTAATCCATTTAAAGGTGATGTTTTACCTTCACGTGTATATCTATTTGAGAGAGGGCGGCCATGTCTCCCTTTTCCTCATCTTTTAAACTATAAAACGCCTTTGTCACTCTTCGATGCTTTTTATACAAACGCTAAATCATCTGATTTATTTGAGCGTGATAACCGCTATTTATATGTGATGGGTATGCCGCCGGTTTTCATTACCCGTGATCCAGCCGTCATTAGAGCTATTCTACTTGCTACAGGCGATAAGCCTGGGCAATTTGATCGTGATACGACACCAATGACTGGAATTGCCCGTGTAACCGGGGTTAATTCTCTATTGTATGCAAACGGCAAAGTATGGCGAAAACAAAAACAGATGTCAGCGGGGCCTTTTGGAAAAGGCTCTCTGTTCCAACCTGAAGAGTTTCATGAGTTTGAGAAAACCTTTCGTAAAACGATAGAGAAACGATTACTCGTTTTACGTGATGCGCAGAAGATGAGTAAGAAAAACATTTCTCGTGTCGAAATTGAGCGGGAAATTCAACCTATTATGCTGGAAATGTTAGTGAATAATTTCTTTGGTGGTTCGGTTGAGTATAAGGAGTTACGCGAACGTTATGTCCCTGCGTTACTTTCGTTAATTGATTACATGATTACCAATACCGTGGCACCTAACCTGTCGGTTATTCATCAATTTATTACCGGTAAAGGAGCTGATGTAAAGCGTTGGCGGGAGGCCCTTGAGGACTTAACTGATATTGCACTTTCTGGCAGAGGTGAAAAGTCAGGACATTGGAAAAACTTCATTGATAACGTTGAAGATGAAGAAGCATTGCGGAGCAATATCAGAGTATTTTTAGCCGGGGCTTTAGAAGCGACCTCCTCGTTTGCGACTTGGACATTATCTCATTTGTCACGACAACCTGAGTTGCAAGAGCAGATATATAGCGAAGTAAAAGACATTGATGTTTACGATCCTGAAAGCTTAACCGAAGCAAAATTGCTTAATCAGTGTTTGAATGAAACCTTACGTTTAACCCCTTCACTTTATTTCTTTCCCCGGAAAGCCACAGCCGATACTTGGCTTAAATTAGATGATACAAGAAAAATAATGATTCCCAAAAATACCACCATCCGACTGGATATTTGGAATGCAAACCGCAACGAAGCTTTTTGGGGCAAGGAGATTTCTGGATATCCGGCAGACACTTTTTCACCTTTACGCTGGGATGAACTTACGCGTCGAGGCATAACGCGTAAAAATTTAACCCATTTTGGATTTGGTTTAGGAGCTCGTGTATGCCCTGGTCAATTTCTTGGTCAGTTAGAAGTGGGTCTAGTCGTCGGTGCCTTTATCAAGGTATTCAAATTTAAAGCTGTTAATAATGCACCTGGAGTGCGTGCTGGTGTTACAACCAAACCAGATGATGGGACTTTAATGGATCTCGAACTGAGATAACGCTTATAGCCCACGATGTTGGTAAATTAATATGTTTTGGGTCAGGTGCAAAACTTATAAGAGTAGCTTTACCAAACAGTGGTCGAATAGCGAAAGTAAGCTATTTCGATCTGATCAAAAATACTATTGGAAAGAACCATCCTTGTGAGTGGTGTCACAAAACTGCAATATTTGTCCTCTTATGCAGTAGAAATCATTTTTTTGATTTGATTAAATTGATCACGCTGTGCATGGATGCACACCAAAAAAACACTTCTAAACCGTCATGGAGGACAGTCAGAATGAATCAACTCCCCTTTAATTCTCAATTTGCTATTCATCGCGTTTAATCGCGATGTTATTATCAAAATCTCTACGGCATATAGCCATATGCTACTTTTTGTTATGTTTGTGGTTTTTGAGTTTTCCCGTCGTTTCTGAAACATTGCCTGAAATTGATGCTCTCAAAGAGCAACGTCAACAAGAGCAATTAGAAGCGCTACGCAAACAACAGGAATATGAGCCGGACGTCAGATTAGAAAGTGACAAGCCAATACAGGCCAATGTTATCCCGTTTGATGAAAAGCCATGTTTTGTCATTGAGCAGATTTCATTAGATGGTGATGAATCAGCTAGGTTTCATTTCGCTATTTCAGAAACGCTTCATCAACATCCTGATTTACTAGGCCAATGTCTTGGTATTAATGCTATCAACCAGATTCAGTCTGAGCTTCAAAACAGCATCATAAAGAAAGGCTTTATTACGACTCGCGTGCTGATAGAACCTCAAGATTTAAATTCTGGGGAATTAAGGTATAGCCTGATAACCGGGCGAATTAGCATTGTCGATTCTGATAATTCGGTGTCTAGGTTAACACTATGGTCAGCTTTACCGAGTGGTGAAGGTGATTTGCTCAATGTGAGAGATCTCGAGCAAGCGATGGAAAATATGAAACGTATTCCAACTGTGGATACCAATATTGATATCAAACCTGATGATACGGAAAACAGTCAACCGGGGGATAGCCAGCTTTTATTGGATTACCAACAGTCGAAGCCTTTCAGGTTGACTCTGGCATTTGATGATAGTGGTTATGAGTCGACAGGGCGTTATCAAGGTTCGGCTACTTTGTCTCTGGATAATATTTTGGGACTTAATGACCTTATTTATATGAGTAAAAACAAGGATTTTGGCGGTAAGGAGAATGTCGGCGGCAGCCATGGGGAAACGGCCCATATTTCTATTCCTGTCGGCTACTGGTTATTCTCATTTACAAATAGTGAATATGAATATGACCAGCGTGTGGCCGGACTCAACCAGACCTATGTTTATCAGGGTAAGAGTGAAAGGCAAGAGCTTGCCATGAGTCGGGTTTTATATCGCGATCAGTTTTCGAAATTAACCACTTCATTGACTGGCTATCATCGACGTTCACATAACTTTATTGATGATACCGAAATTGAGGTTCAACGCAGAAAAAGTGCTGGCTGGATTGCCGGTGTTGATTACCGTCGTTATATCGGCAAAGCAACCATAGATGCGGGTGTTTCATATCAGCGGGGAACAGGTGCATTTGATGCCATCGCTGCACCAGAGGAAGCCTTTGGTGAAGGCACTTCCAGACCAAAAATTTTTAATGCTTATTTTAATTGGTTCATGCCCGTTCAGTTCACTGACTATCAGATTCAGTTGCAGTCAGAGTGGCGGGCGCAGTGGAATAAAACACCGTTGGTTCCTCAGGACAGATTCTCGATTGGTGGGCGATATACCGTCAGGGGATTTGATGGTGAACAGTCTTTATCTGCCGAGCACGGTTGGCTTAGCCGCAATACGATTAGTTTCACTTTGCAAAACCAACAACAAATTTATACCGGAATAGATTTTGGTCATGTCAGTGGTCAATCGGCGAAGTATTTATTGGGACAGACTTTAGCTGGCGCTGTGATTGGCTTAAGAGGTCAGTGGCACGGCCTTTTTTATGATGTGTTTGCGGGGAAATCATTATCAAAACCCGATGGCTTTGAGGATGGACGGCATCTTGGATTTAATTTGACCTATCAATACTGAACGGATTCAGGAGATATGATCATGGAAGATCGTTTCAACAGAAAATATTTAAGCATTTTGATTTCGGTGGCACTCTGTGGCGCATCACTTTATCAGGACAATTTATTAGCTGCTGGCATTGCTGTTGACCCATCTGCGCCGGCTAATCAACAGGCCATCATTACGCAAACAGCGAATGGTTTGCCACAAGTGAATATTCAGACACCGAGTTCGGCTGGGGTATCCAGAAATAAATACAGCCAGTTTGATGTGGACAAAAACGGTGTGATTCTTAATAACAGTGCCAATAATGTACAGACACAATTAGCAGGATGGGTCCAAGGAAACAGTCTGCTTGCAGGTGGCACAGCCCGAATTATTCTTAATGAAGTGAATTCACAACATCCCAGTTATCTGAACGGACCAATGGAAATTGCAGGAAGCAAAGCACAGCTTGTGATTGCTAATCCTGCTGGTATCAGCTGCGATGGTTGTGGTTTTATTAATGCAGACAGAAGCACATTAACCACCGGTCGAGCTCTGATGAATAATGGCCAGTTAAGCGGTTTTCTGGTGGAAAGAGGCAATATCAGTATTGATGGGGCAGGTTTGGATGATAGCGCCACAGCCTATACGGATCTGATAGCAAGAGCCGTGTCAGTCAATGCCGATATCTGGGCAAACAATCTCACTGTCACTACAGGAAAAAACCGTGTTAGCGCCACCAACGACATCATAGCTAAACTGGATACGGATGCTGACCAACCTAGCTTTAGTGTAGATGTCAGTGATATTGGCGGCATGTATGCAGGTAAAATTCGTTTAATCGGCACGGAAGATGGCGTCGGTGTTAAACAATCTGGGGAGATAAAAGCTAAGCAGAGTTTGACGCTGACAACGGATGGTCAGTTGGTTAATACAGGAACCATTAGGGCTGAAGCAGCGAGTGCTATCGAAACGTTTGAACTTCACAATATGGATTCTGGTGAAATTGTCTCTGATGATTTACACATACTGGCTGATTCAACGATAGAAAATAAGGGATTAATTAATGTCAATCAGCTGCTGATCGATGCGGAGAGATTAAACAATCAGACTGGTGCCCGTATTTATGGTGATAACACCACCTTCAACACGACAACGCTCAATAATTATTCCGTTATTGCGGCCAGAGAAAATTTGTCGATATCGACCGAAACCGTATTCAATGATCAGAATGCTGAGATTCTCAGCCAGGGCAATATAGATATTGCTGGAGGCTATTCCGGGGATGCTTTGACATCAGCTAGGCAGGTCATTAATTCAGGCGGCCGGATCGAAGCTTCAGGTGATATATCGATATACGCTGATGAACTTCAAAATCTTAATGCCGAGATGATCACGGAATGGGTAACCGATAGTGTTGAGCGAATCATTGAAGTACAGCCTGAGGGATGGGCACATAAATATGATGTCAGTCGTTTTCCCTTAATCAACAACCATAACGTAGAAAAACAGCCTTTCACTGATGAGAACGGCAATATCATTCGCTACTTCGAAGACTATACCTATTACGACTACACAGCTAAAACACAAAGTACTCATATTGTCAGTTCTTCCCCGGCAAAAATCATGGCGGCAGGGAATATTCAGATAACAGGTGATGTGCTTAATAGCGATAGCCAAATTGTGGCAGGACAAACGCTGACTGTGACAGGTGGAAGCTTGCAAAACATAGCTACACCTGGACAAAAAAGCGTCAGTTATAGCGGTACACGCCAGTTCAGAGACTGGGATGGCAATGATGAAGAACTCGATTTTGGTGGTATAGCACCTTACAGTCCGGCAGCTAAAAACACTGAGTTTAATTTAGGCGTCAGTCTACTGGAGGATAGTCATGCTGATATCCAAAATCTGTCTAACATTCAGACTATGACGCTGCCAATCATTAATAGCGCTATGTTTAAACTAGTGGACAATCCGACTCATTTTTATATTGAAACTGATCCACAGTTTTTAGATTACAGCGATTGGTTGAGTTCTGACTATATGTTGCAACAACTCGCTTTTGATTCCACTACAGTTATGAAACGACTAGGGGATGGGTTTATTGAGCAACGATTAGTCACTGACCAAATTGCCCAGTTAACCGGGCATCTTTATATGAGTGAATACAATGACCAGCAAACACAGTTTATGGCATTGATGGATGCGGGTGTGAGTATGGCAGAAACACTTCAGTTAACGCCTGGTATTGCCCTCAGCGCTGAACAAATCGCTCAATTAACGACTGATATCGTTTGGTTAGTTAATACAGAGGTGACGTTGGATAATGGCGAGCTTATTACCGCTCTGATTCCAAAGGTATATATCAAACCCGAAAAAGATGACTTGATAGCAGAAACAGGCTTACTTGCTGGTAATGAAGTGAACTTTGAGATCGACGGGCAGACATTTAACGCTGCCAGTATCAGAGGCAAAAATACCGTTTCGATGAACAGTGAATATTATCAACAGCTTGGCGGTGATATTCAAAGTCAATCTATTGCACTAAATGCGACAGATATTTCAATAGAGGGTGGCACATTATCCGCCAATAAGTCACTTTCGCTCTCTGCTGATAACGATATAAACATAAGCAGCTCAATGTCGCATAGCGAGCAGAATCAAGCTAATAGTTACTTCAAGCGCGATAATATTAAGCGATATGCCAATCTCTATGTGTCTGATGAAACAGGTAAATTAATAGTTGATGCCCAGCGTAATGTTGCACTCAATGCAGTGAATATCAATGTGTCAGGAGAACAAAGCCAAACGCAAATATCTGCTGGACAAAATTTAACACTGGGCACGGTCAAAGAGTCTGAAACAAACCTGAGTATATTGAATGCTCGTGATTTCAATAAGATGAATGAGCAAAAAGACAGCGGCACATCCATTAAGACAAACGGTGATGTCAGCATGAAGGCTGGTAATACACTTCAATTAACAGCTGCCGATATTAACTCGCAACAAGGTCATCTCGACCTGACAGCAAGACAGATCAATATTGAAAATGGTGAAGCGACTTATCAATCAGATATTGCCACCTATACGAAACGTTCAAGCGGATTTAGCTCGCGAAAGAAAGAGCAAAGAGATATGTTCAGCCAGCAAACGTCTGTGGCATCATCAGTAACAGCCAAAAATATTTCAATTGATTCTGCTACCGATATTAATGTGAAAGGCAGCCAGATTCTGGCAGATGAGAGCATTCAATTAAATGCGACGAAAGATATTAATATCACGGCTGCAGAGCAGTCTTTTGCTGAGTCTTATTATATAAAAGAGAAAAAATCAGGACTTTCAGGTACAGGCGGTGTTGGTATCAGCATTGGCACCCGAGCAATGAATACGCAAACTGAGATCAAGCAGCTTATTCACAATAAATCGACGATAGGTGCACTTAATGGGGATATTTCAGTGGTCGCCGGAGAAGCCTTTGAACAGGAAAACAGTGATCTGATTTCAGTGAAAGGTGATATCGACGTTAAAGCAAAAGATATCAATATTACGAGCCTTTATGATAAAAGCGAGACGAAGCAGGTAACCGAATTTTCACAAAGCGGTTTGTCACTATCTTTGAAAGCGCCAGCCATTTCAGTTGCCACTCAGGCTTATCAGCATGCTCTGGGAAGTGTAGAAGAAGATAAAAAGAAAAACCGTGTTCTGAATGGTATTACAGCCTATGTCCAAGCTAAGCAACTCGCTGAGATGGGGGAAAACACGCTAAATCTCATTAATGAAGGCAAAGCAGATGAGGCGATATCTTCTTCAGGTTTAAAAATAAGCATCAGTATTGGTAAGTCAGAAAGTAAAACTCAGACAGAGACCAAATCACAAACCTCACAGGCCAGCACAATTCGGGCTGGTCAAAATGTGCGTTTAACAGCAACAGATAAAGATGTGGTTGTCACTGGTAGCGATATTTTAGCGGATGGCGATATTAGCATTAATGCTGCTAATAATATTGATATCTTAGCCAGTCAAAATACCCAACAGCAACATACCAAAATGGCATCAAGTAGTGCCAGTATAGGCCTGTCTTTCGGTATCGGTGAGAATATAGGCGTCAGTCTTGATATGGCGATGAGTAAAGGAAAAGGTAAAACAAATAGTGAGGGTGTGTTTTATCAAAATAGCCATATCACGGCAGCAAAAGACTTATCCATGACGACAGGTAATGATCTCAGTTTGATTGGCGCAGAAGCCAAAGGCGATAAAGTCTCAGTAAACGTCGGTAATAACTTAACCCTTTCTAGCCTGCAAGACAGTCATTATTTAACGGGGAAAGAGTCCAATTCTGGTGGTGGCGTTGGTATTGGTGTGGGTACAGCTACCTCGTCATTTAATCTTTATCACAACGTCCAAAAATCAAATAGCGATTACCTTAGTGTAAATCAGCAAACCGGCATTATGGCTGGACAAGAGGGTTTTGATATCAATGTAGGCAGGCATACCGAACTGAACGCTGCCCTTATTGATAGCCAGGCACAAGCGGGTAAAAACCAAATCACTACCGCCACCTTGCATACGTCGGATAAACAAAACGCAATGAGTGCCGAAGTCAGCCAACAAGGCTTTAATATTAGTTCTGATGCCTTCTCGGGAAAATATGGCTTGTTAAAAACTGCGTCTCAAAATTTAAGTAATAAAGGCGAAGCCAGTGTGGATGATGCAAGTTCAACATTAAGTGCCATCGCCCCTGCTGAGATCACAATAACCGATGCTGATGAACAATTAGCGGTGTATGGTAAAACAGCAGAAGAAACGATCTCCGATATCAATAGAAATACTCAAAATACCCATCGAAAACTCAATCTAGCAGATATAGAACTCCTCAAAGATGAGGCAGAAGCAGATCAACTTTCTAAACAATTACTCTATGAGGCCGCGACGGCGTTTACCGATGAAGCATTCAGAAAAATGTTTCTTACCAAGATCGAGTTTTATCAAGTGATGCGCGATGAAAATGGTGAAGTGATCAAAGATGAAAATAATGAAGCGATATGGAAAAAATTAACTGATGAGGAAAAGCAAAATTTAAAACCGGGTAAAGATAATAAGGTACATATTTTTAATAACGGCATGTTTAATTCAGTCGATGCGGCTAAAAAACTGGCACTACAAAATCATCAATCAGACTATTTGATTCATTTCCCATTAACCAATAATGCCTTGTCGGAGCTAATGGTTGCCGGCTACCAGAAATTTCTTGAAAGCGAAGGTTTTGGACTCACCAATGCTGTTAAAGAAAATATTAAGGTGATGGCTAAATACGGTGATAAAGGACTAATAATTGATGCACATAGTCGGGGTGGGATGACTACAGGGAATGCTTTGGAGGTAATAGACAGCAGAAATACCAACGATAGTTCAATGCTTCAATACATGGATATATATACAGTTGGTTCAGCATTTAATAATCAAAAAATGGCAGATTTATTAAATAAAAATTCTGGTCAAAATGGTAATGTTTATGCCCAAGTTCACAAGGACGATTTTGTTGGTACTTTAATCGGTGGTAACGAGGCTACTGGAGGCACTACTCCTGATGGCAGTACCAGCTTTATTGAAGGGCTGAAATCAATCTTTTTTGATGTCACGGTGCATAATAGCTACGGGGAAGGAAAGCCTAATGGTGCCAGTAAGAAATATTGGCAGGATAGTCCCGATGGGAAAGCTAAATTTATCTTAATACCAGCAAGTAATAACAAGGAAGTGTTAAATAAATGACAGAAAAACTAATAGTTATACTGATCTGCTATATGTTTGTAACTGCATGTAGCTCTGTATATCAACAACAAGATTGTGAAAAAAAAGGAAACAATGAATGCCAAAATGGAGCTGGTGGATATGTTCTTATAGAACCAAAGATTGATGAGGACTATGTCAGAAAATACAATATCCCGTCACTGGAGTTATACAAAAATCAACTAAGCATTATAAAGACCAGCAATTGGCAAAAAGATGATTTAACACGTCAAGAACGTGATGAGGCACTTTTAGAATGTGGCTCTAGTGATATATGGATGTCAAAAAACTATGCCTTAATGAAGACGTTAACTCCTGATGAATATAACGGCAAACTGTTATTAATCAAACGCTGCATGTTGAATGATGGCTTCACTTTCCTTGGTGATTTTTCACCATGTGAGAGTAATCCCATTCCAGCATGCGATTTACCCGTACCTAAACGAGAAACGGAAAGACGACTTAATAGTGAGTACTGCATAAAAAAGGCCTATGTAGATGCATGTCAGCCTCAATCCCGAGAACGAATTTTGAATACAGAAAAGTGTAAACTTTATCCAAAGCTATATTTTTGTGATATTTGACTACTGGCTTTGTTAAGGCAATTTATTTTTCAAAACCACGATACATGGAGGTATCAGATGACCTATTTTTCGAGAATTATTTTCACTCTTTTTATGTTTAGTTTGACGGGCTGTTCTCTATATCAGGTTGTTCCAGACCCTCTCTGGGATGCTTGGTATAAACGAGGCAGTGATAAGGAAACAACTATAAAAGACATGAGAGAGTGCGGGTATGGTAAAGACGTGCAGAGTGGAGCAGATTTACCTAACAGCAAGATTGCTCCTCTTCACCTTTGTATGGAAGAAAAAGGCTATAAGTTTGATTTTAGTAGTTTTAGAGCGAATAACTGTTACGGCACAAACGCTCCGTATCCTTGCCGAGCTTACTGGGGCGGTGGTAACGCTCAATGGGAAGAAGTAAAACCGACTAACTAAAAAGAGTTTATTAGATAGGAATCAATGGGTTTAGGAACTTAGCTCCATTGATTCCTATCACTAAAACTATTTAGAGTATTATCCTGGTGAGTTTATCAAGGCTGAAGCTTTACTCACTTAAGCTCGCTCTAATATCGGCAATGGTGATAAAGAGTTTGTGCTCAGCATCTTGAAACGCTTGGAAGCCATAACGTTCATAGAAGTGTTTTGCTCCGTCTTTGGCGTCTACGATAATGACTGGAAACGCTACACTATCGCTAGCTGTTAGTAGCTTTCTGAGTGCGTCGACCAGTAACCACTCGCCAAAGCCTTTTCCTTTGTATCTCTCGTCGACGGCTAAACGAGCAATCAGACCTCCTGAAGTAGATGGGTGATGTTTCTTTTGTAACTTATCGGGCAATGCCTTTAAGTCAATTGGTGTCATTGTTAGCGTATAAAAACCGATGATATACGAGTTGTCTTTATCATCTTCCAAAACGAAAGTTCTGGTGTTGTCTTTCTTTGCTTGCTGACTGGCCATTACTTTTAAGTAATTATTAAGAGCTTTGATACCACAATTGAATCGGTTTCTATCGTGTTTGGCTTTGTCTAGAAGTACCGTCTTCATTGTTGAGTTTTGTTCTCGTAACGTTCAGAAGCGCCTTTCAGTTTTGAGTGCGATTTAGTCGGACGGTCTAAAGCCTCCATCAACAACATAGCGTCAGCTTGACTTAGTTTAAGCGACTGCTCACGCTCGATCACTTGTTTGGCTTTTTCAATTGCAGCACTTAAAACAAAAGAGTTAATGCTAGACATGCCTGCAATCGCGGCAGCTTCTGTGAGTAAGTCTTGTGTTTCGGTATCTACTCTAGCGGTGATGCGAGGCAATGTAGTAGCCATAATGTAATCTCCTAATGTGTCAAAATGTCACGCGAGTATTATGGTATTAAAAGGTGAAACAAGCAATATGTGTGTCACTTTGGCACGTAAGATAACAAGCTTTGAAGAAGGATTCACAGCGCTTGGCAGTTTTGCTTTGAATCAGCTTTAGTAATTACGGCACATGTTTTGGGCAGGTGGCAGCTTTGCTCACTAGTTAATTGGGAGTTGTGCTCAAAGCGTTTTGTCTTCTATTCATCTTAGAATAAAAGGAAAAAGCTATAAGTCGGATTTTATTAGTTATTGAGACACCTATTCAGACCTCCATGTTATTCTTAGAAAAGCTATTGGCTTCATCCAATAGCGATTTCATAAAACCATTCTGACTTTTACCGCTATTTTTAACTTAGATTAATCCATTCATTTTGCTGGGTTGTTATATTGCCTCACTATCGTTTTGAACTTATCTCTGTGATTTTCTGACAAACAAATAATTGCTGGTGATAAGCCTTTCTGTAAGGAGGCACTTTGTATTCCATTACTTATGTCAGTAAAGCCACAGAGGATTATTCTCAGGCTCAGCTATTAGCTTTGCTTGAGGTGTGTCATAGAAATAATCTTAGGGATAAACTCACAGGTCAGCTTCTTTATAAAGACCGGGAGTTTATGCAGGTTTTGGAAGGCGATGAAATGGTATTGAAACGTGTCTTTGAGAAAATCTGCCGCGATAAGCGACATAAAAATATACTCATCTTGGATGAAGGTTTTATCCAGCAACGTGAGTTTGATGACTGGACAATGGGCTTTAATAATCTGGATGAAGAGTTACAGCATCACATTACCGGTTATAGCCATATTCTTAATTATCCATTGACGGGGCATGAGTTTCAGGCTCAGCCGTCTTTAGCTCAAAAGTTATTACTTTCGTTTAAAAGTCCACCGCCGCCGGTGTAAGGTTTTTTAATAATATTTATTTATCTTTGATATGGGGAAAGTCTAGGTATAAGGTGGCTAAACCCTATCCATTCTAATTATCAGATTTGTTTCAGCACCGCCGCATCGTTCTTCAGGTGTTCTTAATACGGTTTAAGAGAGGAGAAAAAAATGAGCAGGAATGATAACAATCGCACAACGACTGATTCAGGGATGCCTGTTTCCAGTGATGAACATTCGCTAACCGTTGGCCGTGATGGGCCAATTTTGCTACATGATTTATATTTAATTGAGCAAATGGCCAATTTTAATCGTGAGCGTATTCCAGAACGACAACCGCATGCTAAGGGCTCTGGTGCATTTGGTCATTTTAAAGTGACACATGATGTCAGCCAGTTCACAAAGGCGGCGGTGTTTCAGCCTGGTACTGAAACCGAGACCTTGATGCGTTTTTCCAGCGTGGCGGGTGAGCGTGGAAGCCCTGATACTTGGCGTGACCCGCGTGGTTTTTCCATTAAGTTTTACACGAGTGAAGGCAATTACGACATGGTGGGCAATAACACACCGGTGTTTTTCATCCGTGACCCACTGAAGTTTCAACATTTTATTCGCTCACAAAAGCGTCGTGCCGATAATGGGATGCGCGACCATGATATGCAATGGGATTTTTGGACCTTATCACCAGAGTCAGCTCATCAGGTCACATGGTTAATGGGCGACCGAGGGATTCCCAAAACATGGCGCAATATGAATGGTTACTCGAGTCATACCTATTTATGGGTGAATGATAAGGGGGAAAAGTTTTGGGTGAAATATCACTTTAAAACTAATCAGGGCATTGATTTTCTGACTCAGGATGACGCAGACATGCTCGCGGGTAAAGATGGAGATTATCATAGACGCGATTTATTTAATGCGATTAAAGAGGGGAATAACCCAAGCTGGACCATGAAGGTGCAGATCATGCCGTTTGAAGAGGCTAAAACCTATCGTCTGAATCCGTTTGATTTAACCAAGGTCTGGCCTCATGACGATTATCCACTGCATGAAGTTGGGCAACTCACGCTTAATCGTAATCCGACCGATTTTCACACTGAGATTGAACAGGCCGCATTTGAGCCAAGTAATTTAGTCCCTGGTATTGGTATCAGTCCTGACAAGATGTTGTTGGGCCGGATGTTTTCTTATGCCGATGCTCATCGTCACCGTTTAGGTGTGAACTACAAGCAGATTCCGGTGAATTCGCCAAAATGTCCTGTGAACAGCTACAGTAAAGACGGTGCGATGCGCGTGCAAAATGTGACCGATCCGGTTTATGCACCGAACTCGAAAGGTGGGCCAAAAGCCGATCCTGAAAACTATCCTGAAGACACTACCTGGGCTGCCAGTGGTGAATTTACACGTGAAGCTTATACCTTACGTGAGGATGATGATGATTTTGGTCAGGCCGGCATTTTAGTCCGTGAAGTGATGGATGATGCACAACGTGATCGTTTGGTATCCAACGTAGTAGGTCACGTCAGTGATGGTGTTGAAGAACCCGTATTATCACGAGTGATTGAGTACTGGAAAAATATTGATGGTGATATTGGTGAACGTATTGCCAAAGGGTTAGGCAAAGCCTGATTACATCGTTTTTCCGTTAAACAAAAAAGCCAGCTCTAAGCTGGCTTTTTTATGCGAGTATAAAGACTTTCTATCGTGTTAACGCGTCTTCATCACCTTTATGGTTTGGATGAATAAAGTTCGATTCTTTTGCTGTATGGGTATCCGGCCCATCTAAAAGTGCGCCGGCACGTTCTGGTAAAACGCGCTGGTCGGAAAAGTTACCCAGTTCTTCATAACCATGAGACAGATGATCAAATAATTCTTTATATGAACCGGCCATATCTTTGAAGGCTTGCGCTGTTTTATCGTAATGGGCGTGCACTTTTTGTTTGTAGGCGTCGAGTTCGGCTTGTTTATCGGCCAGTTGGCGGTCGTATGACTCAGCGATTTCTTTCATTTGATGATCACTGCCAGGAGCTTGGCGACGTCCCACAGCAAAGCCGATTAATGCAGCAATAATAGCGATGACAATAGTGAGTGCCCAGATTTCCGTTGAGGTCATAGTTATTTCCAGTAGATAGTGAATAAGGTCTAGTCTAGCCACTGGCAGAGCACATGACAAACCGTTTTCTTTATCGTGTTTATTTTATGATTTAATAAGTCATCGTCATCATTTATCTCCGCCATAACAGGAAGGATACAGCATGGTTTCACCTATCTTTTTAGGCCAGTCAACGTCTGCAGTGACCTTATTACCGAATATGGCCAATCGCCATGGTTTGATCGCTGGTGCGACAGGAACGGGAAAAACCGTCACCTTACAAGGGCTGGCGGAAAGCTTCAGTCAGATCGGTGTACCGGTTTTTGCGGCAGATATTAAAGGTGACTTATCGGGTGTGAGCCAAGCAGGGAAACCGCATCCGAAAATCAGCGAACGTGTAGAAATAATGGGGCTGTCAGATTTCGGTTTCACTGGGTTTCCGGTCACTTGCTGGGATGTGTATGGAAAACAGGGGCATCCGCTCAGAGCGACTATTTCAGATATGGGACCACTGCTGTTATCTCGCTTGATGAATTTGAATGATACCCAGCAGGGCATTCTAAATCTGGTATTCCGGGTGGCAGATGATAACGGCTGGTTAGTGCTGGATTTAAAAGATCTGCAAGCCATGCTGCAGTTTATTGCTGAGAATGCGGCTGAGTTCAGAACGCTGTACGGTAATATTTCTGCCGCCAGTGTGGGCGCCATTCAACGGCGTTTATTGGGGCTTGAGGAGCAAGGCGCTGCCCAGTTATTTGGTGAGCCGATGTTAAACCTGGATGATCTGTTGCAAACAGATGAGCAGGGGCGCGGTGTTATTAATTTGCTGGCGGCTGATAGTCTGATGCAGTCTCCTAATCTTTATAGTGCGTTTTTGTTATGGCTGTTATCGGAGTTATTTGAGCAATTACCGGAAGTGGGCGATCCGGAAAAGCCGAAGTTGGTACTGTTTTTTGATGAAGCCCATTTGTTATTTGATGACGCGCCCAAAGTTCTGCTGAATAAAATTGAGCAAGTGGTTCGACTGATTCGTTCAAAAGGCGTCGGTGTTTATTTCGTGACGCAAAACCCCACTGATATCCCGGATAGTGTGCTTGGACAATTGGGTAACCGGATTCAACACGCCTTGCGTGCCTACACGGTAAAAGATCAAAAAGCCCTAAAGGCAGCAGCAGAGACTTTCCGTGATAATCCGGCATTTGATACCCGGGAAACTCTGACCAGTTTAGGAGTGGGCGAAGCATTGGTGTCTACGCTTGATGAAAAAGGCCGACCGCAGATCGTGCAGCAGACACTGATTAAACCACCACAAAGTCAGATTGGACCTGTTACTGAACAGCAAAGGCAGACCTTGTTAAGGACTTCTTTGGTGGCTGGGGTCTATGACAAGACATTAGATAGAGAGTCGGCGTATGAAGTGCTGGCAGAGCGTGCATTAAAAGCTCAGGAGGCTGAACAGAGTCAGCCAGCGGATGTGCCAAAAACAACGGCAAGAAGGCGTGAGACTGTCCTGGAAGCCTTTGCCAAAAGTACGATGCGTGCTATTGGCAGTCAATTAGGTCGGCGAATTGTCAGAGGTATTTTAGGATCCTTGTTAGGCAAAAAATAACAAATTGAGTCTGTTTTTAAATGCCGTAGAATAGTCATTGAGATATAAGGGGAAAAATGATGATTGATACCAAAAAAATTGAAGAAGTTGTACAAAGCATCAGCAAAGCATTACCACCAGGTTTAGTACAAATGCAGGAAGATGCTGAAAAGAATATCCGTGCAGCCCTCACCGCGACATTTACCAAACTGGATTTGGTCACGCGTGAAGAATTTGATGTGCAAGCTCAAGTGTTGTTACGTACCCGTGAAAAGTTGGAGGCACTGGAACATCGTGTCGCCGAGTTAGAAAACCCACCTAAATAAGAGAAAACAATATGTCTGAATTTACTAATGTCACGGTCACACGTGAAGCAAACGTTTATTTCGATGGTAATGTGACCAGCCGTAAAGTGACATTTGCTGATGGCAGCTACAAAACATTAGGCATTATGATGCCGGGTGAATTTACCTTTGGTACAGAAAAAGCAGAATTGATGGAAATTCTGGCCGGTAAATTGACTTATCGTCTGAAAGGCGATGCTCAGTGGATTGATGTAAGCGCTGGTGAGTCATTCAATGTGCCAGCTAACTCATCATTTGATATCCAGATCTTAGAGTTAGTCGATTACTGCTGTAGCTATTTAGATTAATACGCTATCAGCGATAATAAAAAAGGCGCCTCAGGGCGCCTTTTTTATTTCAGACTACTTTAATTAGTCCCAGTCATACACCAGATTCATCTGGTAGGTGGTGTCTGTGCTTTCAGCATCTTGTGCTGGCTGGCTGTTGTACTTGCTACGTAGGCTAGCACGTACTTTCCAGTCTTCTTTTTCCGTAATCGGCATTTCGCCACCAAAGTTAGTCACGATCAGATAGTTTTTACCTGGGCTGCTAAATGAGGGGTAATAAGTGAAGTCGTGGAATAGACTCAGTTTGCTATTCATTTTGTATTTCACATCGTAACCCAGCACACCCGTTGGGTCTTTTTCATTGGTGCCGTCTGAGTAGCTCTCAAAACGATAACCGAGACCAGCAAAACCTTTGAATTTCAGATCATCTTCACGAATGAAAAATCGACCTAAACTCGCTGCGGCGATGGCACGAAGATCCAACTCTTCAAAATCATCAATTTCAAAGTCGGCGGAGCCTCTGGCAAACCACATTTCGCTGATATCACGTTCCAATGAAAGTCCAGCCAGTTTTTGATTGGCTGTCTGCTCGCCATCCTCTTTCTGGAAGTTAACTTCCATGTAGATGTTCATACGCTCTTGATCAGTTTCACGGTTTAATTCACCCCGTCCATGTGCGCCAAAACGGTTGGTGTTACCTGAGGCACCGGTGATACCCATCGCGATGCTGCCGCTCCAGGGATCACGTAAACGATTACGTTCTTCTCTTAAAGCTGTGAGAGCAGTTTCATAGGAGGATTTCAGATCTTCTACTTCTTTTTCTTTGTCCGCTTTCAGTGTTTTTATTTCATCTTGGTATTCCTGCTGTACAGCAAGAATTTGTGGTTTGGTAGCATCCGTCGCCCAGACATTTTTTATATTTTTAGGATCGATATTCACTGAGCCAAAAGCGGTATCGCTCAGTTGCGACTGGCCATTACTATCCACACTGAGTTTACCTACGATACGATCACGACTTTCCAGTTCAACCAAAAACTTTTTGTCAGTAGTGATTTGATTCACCCGAGCATAATCAATGGTTACTTCGTTGGCGAAGGCGGTATCCATGATTAGCTGACCATTTGCGACTTGTTTGACAGTCCCTTTCAGCAGACTGCCATCGTCAAGAACGACTTGGTCAGCGATGGCGATATTGGTGAAGGTGCTTGAAATTAATAAAAAAATAGTCCTCAAGCTAGGCTTGTGCATAAAAACTCCGGAGTTTTGTATTGGATGGGTTGTGCGCTACTAAATTAACATAAGCAACCGCTTTCGTAAAAATCTACGCTTTTTTCGTCCGTTATTTATCCGACAAGTTTCACGACAATAAAAAAAAAGATAGGCTAATATTATTTTTCAAACACGCTCAACCAAGGATGGAATATGAGTATCGCTAAGGTCTATAGCCGTGCGGTGACAGGTATACATGCCCAGTCAGTCACCATAGAAGTGCATTTATCGAATGGTTTGCCCAGTTTGTCGATTGTGGGGATGCCTGAAACCGCAGTCAAAGAAAGCAAGGACAGGGTGCGTTCTGCTATTTTGAACTCACAGTTTAATTTTCCTCAGCAACGCATCACCATTAATTTAGCACCCGCTGATTTACCTAAAGAAGGCGGGCGATTTGATTTGCCTATTGCGTTAGGAATACTGGCGGCATCAGGGCAAATTCCCTTAAAAGCGATTGCTGACAAAGAGTTTATTGGTGAATTAGGTCTGGCCGGAGAGTGTCGTTCTGTACGTGGTGTTTTGCCAACAGCGCTGGCTACTTCTGCAGCTCAACGTGTTTTGATTTTACCCTTAGCCAATGCCAGTGAAGCGGCGCTAATTGAACAATGTCAGTGTTTTGGTGCGGATAGCTTGCTGGCCGTATGCGCTCATCTGCACGGACAGCAATTACTGAATCTGGCCGAAATACCGGATGATATATCAACTGAACCTGAGTATCCGGATTTGATTGATATTCGTGGGCAGTCACATGCGCGTCGTGCTTTAGAAATTGCAGCTGCCGGCTCACACAGTCTTCTTTTTTGTGGGCCACCAGGAACCGGCAAAACGATGCTGGCTAGCCGACTGCCCGGTATATTAACCTCCATGTCAGAAGCTGAAGCTATGGAAACAGCCGCAATACATTCTATCGCCTCGAATGGTTTTGATCCGGCTCAATGGCGTCAGCGGCCATTTCGATCACCGCATCACACTGCATCAGCCGTGGCATTGGTGGGCGGTGGCAGTCAACCCAGACCGGGAGAGATTTCGTTAGCGCATAATGGCGTACTTTTTTTAGATGAACTGCCCGAGTTTGACCGCCGCGTATTGGAAGTACTGCGCGAACCGATAGAATCTGGCAAAATCTCGGTTTCAAGAGCGGCACAGCAGGCGGAGTTTCCAGCGCGTTTCCAACTTGTCGCAGCGATGAACCCTTGCCCTTGCGGCTATCTTGGCGAGTCGCGTTGTCGATGTACAGAAGAGCAAGTTCGTCGCTATCGTGCTAAAGTCTCCGGCCCGTTACTGGACCGAATCGACATGCTGGTCGAGGTACCTGCAGTGGATAAACGTTTATTACGAAATCAAGCGGCTGATGCTACTGCAGAGCATTCTGAGCAGGTTCGCCATCGAGTAGAAAAGGCGCGCCACAGACAGCTCGACAGGCAGGGTAAAGCGAATAATTTGCTGGAACAAAAAGAGATAGAGGAAGTTTGTCTGTTGACTGAACAAGATTATCAACTGGTAGAAAAAGCGATTATTCGTCTGGGCTTATCAGCCCGTGCCTATCATCGCATTTTAAAAGTCGCCAGAACGATTGCTGACCTTGCTGGAAGTCGTCAAATACAAACTGAACATCTTAGCGAAGCCATCAGCTATCGCCGGCTTGATGTAGGTTATTAATGTCCATATGTTTCACGTTATCACTGAGTGGCAACACTCGGTTGCTCATGTTGTTTTTCAGAGGCGTTGATGCTGAATGATCTTAATCCGCAGCAGCAGGAAGCTGCGCGTCATATAGATGGACCTCTTCTCGTTTTAGCCGGTGCCGGTAGTGGTAAGACGCGAGTTATTACCCGGAAAATTGCTTATCTGATTGAGCAATGTGGCATTTCTGCAAAAAATATCGCTGCGGTGACTTTCACCAATAAAGCCGCACGTGAAATGAAAACCCGGGTTTCTGAACTCATGGCCAGTCGCCAAAATTCGGCGGCAGCACGTGGTTTGATGGTGTCGACTTTTCATACCTTGGGATTAAATATTCTGCGCCGTGAATATAAATCGCTGGGCTATCGCAGTGGATTTTCTATTTTTGATGCGCAAGATAGTCTGGCGGTTTTACGTGATCTGATGGGGCGTGATTTTGCTGCTGATAGTGAACATGCAGAACAAGTGCAGTGGCAAATTTCAGAGTGGAAAAACCAGCTGATTCTGCCTGAGAAAGCGATGCAAATTGCCGAGGCCGGTACCCAGATGGCTGCGGCGAAAGTGTACCCGCTTTATACCGCTGCTTTGCAGGCATACAACGCGGTTGACTTTGATGATCTGATCCTCAAACCCGTGGTGTTATTCCGTGAACATGATGATGTTTTAAAAAAGTGGCAGGCACGTATTCACTATCTGTTGGTGGATGAGTATCAGGACACCAATGGCTGTCAGTATGAGCTGGTTAAACAACTGGTCGGTATACGGGAAGCGCTGACCGTTGTGGGGGATGATGACCAGTCGGTGTATTCATGGCGTGGTGCAAGGCCAGAAAATCTGGCGCAGTTGCAGACTGATTATCCGCGTCTGAAACTGATTAAACTGGAACAGAATTATCGTTCCATGAGCCGGATTCTGCGTGTCGCGAATACCTTGATTCGTAATAACCCCCATGTGTTCGAAAAGCAATTATGGAGTGCGTTAGGAGAGGGCGATCCGATTCGGGTTATTGGTTGTCGTGATGATGATCATGAGTCGGAAAAAGTCGTCTCTGAGCTGCTTTATCACAAGCTGAAACATCAGGCGAATTTCAAGGATTACGCGATTCTTTATCGAAGTAATCATCAATCCAGACCGATTGAACGTGTATTACGTGAACATAATGTGCCTTATTTTCTAACGGGCGGAACGTCGTTTTTCTCACGGATTGAAGTCAAAGACATCATGGCCTATCTGCGCCTGCTGGCCAATCAGGATGATGACAATGCCTTTCTTCGGGTCATTAACACCCCGCGTCGTGGTATAGGTTCAAGTACATTACAAGCTCTGGGTAATTATGCTTCTGAACGTAAGACCAGCTTGTTCGGTGCCTGCTTTGAGATGGGCCTGGCAGAAAAGCTGCCTGAAAAAGCCATTATCAACCTGACGCATTTTGCTAATTGGCTAGTCGATATTGCTGACCGGGCAAAACGTGGTGATTTAATGAGCGCCATTCGCGATATGGTGGAAGAAATCGAATATCGCGGCTGGTTGGAAGAAACCAGTGGTGATCCAAATAAAGCCGAACGCCGCATGGATAATGTGCTCGAGTTACTGAGCTGGATCGAACGTATTATTGAAAACGACACAGAAGAGAAAAGTATTGGTGATATTGCAGCCAGGCTAACGTTGATGGATATTCTGGATCGTCAGGAAGACGAAAATCAGGCCGATGCCGTGCACTTGATGACCTTACATGCAGCAAAAGGTCTGGAGTTTCCTCATGTATTTATGATTGGCATGGAAGAAGAAATTCTGCCTCATCGCACCAGCATCGAAGAAGGCACCATTGAAGAAGAACGTCGCCTGACCTATGTCGGCATTACCCGAGCACAGCGTAGCCTGGTCATGACTATGGCCAATACGCGTAAACGCTATGGCGAAAAGATGGAGTGTGAGGAAAGTCGTTTTCTTCGTGAACTACCGTCTGATGATCTGATCTGGATGTCTGAAAAAACACAGGCGGATCCGGAAGAACGTAAAGAGCGCGGTAAAGCCCACTTATCGAATATCCGTCAGATGCTGAAATAAAAAAAGCCCGGTTTCAAACCGGGCTTTTTATTTTATGCCATACGACGCAGGGTATCGTCTTTTCGAATAAAGTGATGATAGAGAGCGGCACCAATATGACCAACCACCAAAATGGCAAGTACGATAGCTAATATTGAGTGTAACTCGCCGATGTCATGTGCCCACTGTACTTTATCAGCTGGCTTTTCGATGAGTACCTGACCAAATACTTTCACCGGATAACCATGACCGTGAATATAGAGTGCGCCGAGCGGTGGCATGGCAATCAGGCAGAAGTACATGATGCCATGAACCGTTTTTACCAGTTTACTGTTGGCACCTTCAATAATTGGCCGTTGGTTTTTTTGTTTCATGCTCCATAACAAACGCAATATGGCGAGAATCATAATGATTGCACCTATCGAGACATGATAGGGACCGAATGTATCCCCCAACCAATGTTTACCATCGTTAATACGGTCAGCAAATTTGAAGAATTGCTGGAAAACCAGAACAGCCACTAACCAGTGGAAAAAACGGGTGATACTTCCGTAACGGTCTATTGAATCATTTATCATTTCTCTCTCCTTTGTGAAAACCATCGCTAGGACAGAATTATCAATAGGGATGTTCCGATTATTCGGTTTTTTTGTTAAAGAGACGATTGAATAATTTTGTCTAGCTGGTTGGCAAATTGCATTCTGTCACGATGATTAAATGCGTTTTGACCGCCAGTATCCACACCACTTGAACGCATGGTATCCATAAAATTACGCATGGTGAGACGGGCGGCAATATTACTTTTATCCATTAACTCACCACGGGGGCTGAGACAGATGCCACCGCGGTCGATGACATCATTGGCAAGTGGAATATCAGCCGTAATGACTAAGTCTTTCGCCTGAACACGGCTGGCAATTTCATTGTCGGCCATATCAAAACCGGAGGCGACCTGAATAAACTGGATCTGGTTATCTGCCGGTACCTTAATAGCGTGGTTAGCAATAAAGGTAAGTGGTAGCGAGGTGCGTCTTGATGCCCGAATCAGGATTTCTTTGATAACAGCCGGACAGGCGTCTGCATCGACCCAGATATGCATTACTGCTCCTGATCAGATTTATTGAGTGTACGTTTTTCTTGTCTGACTTTGATATGAAGTGCTGCCTTTGCCATCAAATGTGCACTGACCGGGGCTGTGATAAATAAGAATAAGGTGACAAGGATTTCATGCAGGCTGATATCACCTGTTTTCACACTGAAATGAATAGCCGAAGCGACCAGCACTGCACCAACGCCGAGTGTGCTGGCTTTGGTGGGCCCATGTAAACGCATATAAAAATCAGGTAGCTTAAACAAACCTAATGAGCCAACCAGTGTGAAAAAACCACCCAGAACAATCAGAATAGATAATAAAATTTCTAACATGGCTTATTCCATAATGTCGCCGCGAAGCAGATATTTACTGAGCGCGAGTGTGCCCATAAAGCCCATTAGGGCAATCAGCAAGGCGGCTTCATAATAAAGATTACTTCGCAGAAAAATGCCCAGCAGGATAAGCAGCGCAATAGAATTGATATAAAGCGTATCCAGAGCCAGGATTCTATCTGGCACGCTAGGACCGATAAGAAGACGATACAGGCTCAATAAAAGAGCTGTACAGACCATAACACAGGCGGTAATGATGGCGATATTCAGCATTAGTTGAAAATCTCCTTTAACGGTTTTTCAAAGAGCTGTTTGATTTCATCAATGGTGCTTTGGGCATCATCAATATGTAGGGCATGAATCAACAGGCTTTTCTGATCTTGAGACAAGTCACAGGTGACCGTGCCAGGTGTCAGTGAAATAGTATTGGCAAGAATACTGATAGCTAGCGGTGAGGTTAAATCCAGCGGGACTTCAACAAAGCCGGGTCTCAGTCTGTCTGAAGACATCAGAATTAAGCGCGCGACATGAATATTGGCAATAATGATTTGCCAGAGCACGGAGGCAAAAAACTTCACCATTAGCCATGGTCGACGGACACTGATGCGTTCTTCCCAGAACCCGGCACTAAACCAGGGAATAAAGATTGCGAGAAGTCCTCCCAAAATCATCTGACCAGCAGAAAGGGTATTGTTCAGTAATAACCAAATGACCCATAACGCTAGGGTCAGAAAAGGATGAGGAAAGCATTTACGCCACATCTTATTTTCCTCCCTGATAGGCTGGCTGGCTCATCACCGCATTGATATAACTTTGATGATTGCTGAGTTGTGAAGCCACGCTTTGGGTAAATTCAGAGATGGGCCCGGCAGCGATGACTAACACAGGACTGGCGAACACTAAAATTAATGCCATAGCCGTGGCACGAAGATTTAACTTCTCACCATCGTCATCCAGAGAGCTGTCTACCTGATAAAACAGGATCGAGCCGGATCGCGCCATTGCCATAATCATCAATAAACTACCCACCAGAATAACGGCATAAATCCAGGTACTGAAAGCACTGCTCATCGCGGCTTCCAAAATCATAACTTTGCCAATGAAACCCGACAACGGTGGCATGCCGACAATAGCAATCGTGGTAATGAAAAAGATAGAACCCAGGAAAATAGCCTGTTTGATAGGGGCGCCTGCCCGTAATCTATCTGAATAAGAGCCTCTTGCTCTGGCTATGATGTCTGCCAATAGGAATAAGCCAGCACCAATCAGCGTGGAATGAATAAGGTAATACAAAGTGGCAGCCATAGCATCCGTGGTGTTAATACCGATACCGATTAATAAAGTGGCTACCGAGGCGAGAATCAGAAAAGCTGTTTGTTCTTTTAATGAACGAGCGGCATATACACCCAAAACGGCCATAGCCAATGTTACCAGCCCAAGCGTTAATACCACATCGGCATGCAGCCCAGCTAAGTCACCTGCTTGCTCTGAAAATAAGGTGCCGTGAACCCGAATAATGGCGTATAAACCCACTTTGGTCATAATGGCAAATAAAGCAGCTACCGCAGCTGACGTATTTGCGTAGGCTCCGGGCAGCCATAAATAGAGTGGGAATATGGCCGCCTTGATGCCAAATACCACCAGAAGCAGCAGGCCAGCTGCTGCGACAATACCCTGGTCCATCGAATCCAATTGAGCGATATGTGTCGACATATCGGCAATATTGAGTGTACCCAAAATGCCGTATAACGTACCAACCGCAAACAAAAACAAGCTGGAACCGACCAGATTAATCACTACATAGTGCAGTCCGCCTTTGGTACGCAGACGACCGCCGCCATGCAGCAATAAACCATAAGAAGCTAATAACAATACTTCAAAGAAGACAAACAGATTAAATAAATCACCTGTCAGAAAAGCCCCGTTTAATCCAAACAGTTGTATTTGATATAAGACATGAAAGTGTTGCCCATTTTTGTCGGTATTCTGACTGATGGCATAAGCGAGGGCAACAACGGCCAGAATAGAGGTCAGCAATACCATCAGGGCTGACAGTTTATCCAGTACCATCACAATGCCAAACGGTGCTGTCCAGTTACCCAGTAAATAAACAGAATAGCCACCACTATTAGCAATGGAGACCGTATAAATACTCAGTAAGAGTAGGGCAACTGTAAAAAACAGACTGAGTAGGCGTTGTAAGGCTATTCCTTTAGGGCGGGCAAATAGGGTCAATATACCGCCTAATAAGGGTAAAAGAATGAGCAGGATAGGAAGCTGAGACAGCATCATTTTGATTGGCCTCCAGCTGTTTTCTTCTCTTGTTCCTCAGCCACATAACTCATGCCATCGACATGGTCATTACCCAATTCGCTACGCGCCTTTAAAGCCAGAACAATAAGAAATGCCGTCATACCAAAGGCAATCACAATCGCGGTTAATACCAGTGCCTGAGGTAGTGGATCGGTATATTTTGTTGTTTCAACAGAAATAATGGCGGCTTCGCCAATCTGTAAACGGCCCATGACGAATAAAAATACATTAACGGCATAGGAAATCAGTGTTAACCCGAGTACCAGAGGAAAGGTACGGGCGCGAAGCACAAGGTAGACACCACATGATGTCATGACACCTATCGCGATGGCGACTAACCACTCCATCTATTTTTTCTCCTGTTGAGCTAAACTGTGTGATGCATGACTGAGCTTACCCAGTTCGACCAGAATGAGGACAGTGGCGCCGACCACAACGAGGAATACCCCCAAGTCAAAGATCATGGCGCTGGCGATTTCAAATTTACCGACAATCGGCCACTTCAAATATGTGAAGGTGGTGGTCAGGAATGGGTAAGACAAGAACATAGCGGCCAAACCAGTGACAAAGGCAGCGGTTAAACCGAGAGCAATCACCTTATGCATATCCACTTTAATTCTGGCATTGGTCCAGGCAATACCGTTAGCAAGATATTGTGAAATCAAAGCCACAGCAGCAATTAAGCCTGCGATAAAGCCACCCCCTGGCAAATTATGACCACGCAGGAAAATAAACACCGCCACCATTAACATTAATGGGAACAGCAATCGGGTCAGTGTTTGCATAATTGGAGGATGGGGATCATGGCTCCATCCACGACCGTCTATATCACGCAGTGGTGCTGGGAGTTTCAGGTTTTCCAGTAAAGCAAAAATACCCAGGCCAGCAAGCGCCAGTACCACGATTTCACCTAATGTATCAAAGCCACGGAAATCGACCAGAATGACATTGACCACATTCGTACCACCGCCTCCCGGTTTACTGTTCTCAAGGAAGAAACCTGAAATGGTGCTGTAGTCACGCGTCATTACCGCCATAGCTAATAACATCACCGTGACACCGGCAGAAACAGATAAAACCAAATCACGGGTCAGGCGTTTATGACTTCTTTCCTGAGGACTGTGCTGAGGCAAGAAAAACAGAGCCAATAAAAGAAGCACAATGGTGACAACTTCGACTGATAACTGAGTTAAGGCTAAATCAGGTGCTGAGAATTTCACAAAACCCAAAGATACGATCAAACCAATAACACCGATAATAATGAGTGCTACCAGTCGGTTATGGTGCATCACAGCCGTTAGAATGCTCGCCACAACCAGAATACCAACTTGGATCATGGTAAGTAGGTTAGCATCCAGTAAGTTTCTGTCACCAAACAGTGGACTATCAAATTGTAAAAAGCCATATAAGGTCGCAGCGACACCGGATAACAATACCCAGCTGATGGCATTTTGTAAGGAACCACGATCGAATAGACGACTGATTTTACCGCTCGATACTAATAAACCATGTGTGACCCGGTTGAATAGTGTTTTCGCATCCAGACGGGGTAGATTTGTATCATGCCAACGGAATAATTTTTCACGGTAGAAATAAACAATGGCGCCGAAAACCAAAGCAATAAAACTCATCAATAAAGGAATATTAAAGCCATGCCAGATGGCCAGACTATAGTCCGGCGGTACACCTTGCAGACTGGCCGCCACAGCCACACTCAAAATAGGGGCTACAATCAACATGGGTACCATACCGACACCCAGACATAGCAATACCAGAATATCGACGGGTATTCTCATAAAGCGTGGGGGTTCATGCGGTGTTTTAGTTAATCCCTGAGGTTCACCATTAAAGAAGACGTCGTGGATAAAACGCAGTGAGTAAGCGACTGAGAACACAGCACCAAAGGTTACGATAATAGGGATTGCCCAGCTTAATGTATGGTGATCCGTAGCCGTCAGCGCCTGTTGGAAAAACATTTCTTTACTTAGAAAGCCGTTCAGCAGTGGTACACCGGCCATGGCGGAGGCTGCAATCATCGCCAGTACGGCAGTATGCGGCATATATTTCAATAAGCCATTTACTTTACGCATATCGCGGGTGCCACACTCATGATCAATAATACCTGCCACCATGAATAATGACGCTTTAAAGGTGGCGTGATTAATAATATGAAAAATCGCGGCGACAGCAGCCAGTTTGGTACTAAAGCCAAATAACAGGGTAATCAAGCCCAGGTGACTTATGGTTGAATAAGCTAAAAGGCCTTTTAGATCATGTTTGAAAAGGGCCGTGTACGCACCTAATACCATAGTGATCATACCGGCACCACCTACCAGCCAACCCCACGCTTCAGTACCTGACAGTACTGGAAACAGTCTTGCCAGAATAAAAATACCGGCTTTGACCATGGTGGCTGAGTGTAAATAGGCTGATACAGGTGTGGGGGCTGCCATGGCATGTGGCAGCCAGAAATGAAATGGGAACTGTGCTGATTTGGTAAAGACGCCTAACAGAATCAAAACCAAGGCTGTCAGGTAATGTTCATTTTGACGAATCAGGTCGCCCGAGGCTAAGACATCGGTCAGATTAAAACTACCGACCATATTGCCAATCATTAACACACCAGCCAGCATAGCCAAACCACCGGCACCAGTGATCGTCAGCGCCATTCGGGCGCCATCACGTGCGTCCTGGCTGTATTGCCAGTAGCTAATCAATAAAAACGAAGTAAGCGAAGTTAATTCCCAGAAAATGACCAGCTGAATTAAATTTTCTGACAGCACAATGCCTAACATTGAGCCCATAAACATAAGTAAATAGGCAAAAAAACGGCCCATGCAGTCCTGAGCCGATAAATAATAGCGTGCATACAAGATGACCAGTAGGCCAATCAGTAAGATCAAAAAGCTAAACAGCAGAGAGAGGCCATCAAGACGGAATGCAAAATCTAATCCGAGCGTAGGTAGCCATGACCAGCTTTGAATTAAGGTTTCATTGTTAAAAGGAATATGCACCGCTGGCATTAATGTCAGCAGGGATAAAAAGGTGACAGCACCCGCGACCCAAGCTGAGGCGACACGATTGAATCTAGCAGCCCATGCGGCAATCGGTGCGCCTAGAAAAGGTATCAGAGCAACTAAAGGTAAGTTGAACGTCAATAAATTCATTGATTTTCCTGTTATCTAACGGATGCTCGTATACTGTATTTATACATGAAAAAGCACTGTCGAGCAGTGCTCGACAGTGCTTTTTTATTCATTAATGGCCAAACGTTATTTTGATTGTGACACCATATAATCAACAGCTGCCATGACAGCCTCGTCACTCAGGTCAGCACGACCGCCTTTTGCCGGCATCATATTGAAACCTTCAATAGCATGTTTGTGCAAAGTATCCATACCTTTTTCAATACGTGGCGCCCAGTCTGCAGCATTACCGATTTTTGGCGAGCCCATTAATCCAGCACCGTGACATGCAGCACAAACCTGTGTCACGATTTGTTGACCGGGTCCACCCGCAGTGTCAGATTCTTCTTCAGCGGCTGGGGCTTGTACTGCAGGCGGTTCACCGATGTTAACTTCAGCAACAGGTTTGATGCGTTCAGCAACAGCATCTTCTTCCATACTGGCAGGGGCTGTAGCGTCTTTTCCTAATTCGAGGGAGTTATTCAGGATGATTAACACTAAACCGTAAAGTGCCAATATGGTGACGATACTACCGATAAAAAATTGACCAGATTTCTTATTCATTACTAACCTCTGCTGATTTTAAATAATGGCGATGATTATACGGTTAACGAACACGCTGCGCTACGAAAAGCGGCAGAAAGGATTAGTCCTCTATAGCAGAAAGGCTTATTTTCCCTATCGTTCTAGCCGTCAATAATAACTGATGAGCTTGCTCAATATTACTGGCAGAAATCGGCCCCAATGTTTGTTTGTGAGTACATTTGAGTATTTTATTCTCAAGCATTTCGGAGACTTTATTGAGGAGATGGTGTTGCTCGATCATATCGGCTGTCTGGTACATCGGTCTGGCAAACATAAACTCCCAGACGATGCCTGCACTTTTATTTTTTAATTTATCAATATTGTGATGCTGCTGGCTGGTGACAACAAAACAAATCAGACCTTGAGGGGCTATTAGGTCAGTTAACTCTTCGTAATATGGATCAGTATCAGCCAGACATAAAATATAATCAGGCGCCGGAATATTTAATGTTGAATAATGTTCACTTAATTGCTGGTGATTAATCACATGATCCGCACCCAGTTCATAACACCAGTCGATGGATTCCTGACGTGAAGCTGTAGCAACCACATTCAGCTGGCCCACCTGTTTAGCAAGTTGAATAGCAATTGAACCCACACCACCGGCACCGCCAACAATTAGGATCGTTTTGCCTTTATCCAGCTCCGCTCGAATTCGCATTCTTGAGAATAATGCCTCCCAGGCGGTAATACTGGTGAGAGGCATTGCTGCTGATTGTTCAGCACTTAAGTTTTTGGGCGCTTTACCAACAATACGTTCATCCACTAACTGGTGAGAAGCATAACAGCCGTCGCGGGTCACATCACCCGAGTAGAAGACTTTATCACCGGTTTTGAATAAGTCGCACTCACTGCCTGTATCGATAACGGTGCCACATGCATCCCAGCCAATGATTCTGGCTTGCCCAACCCCATCACCCAGACTGGCTTTTATTTTTGTATCAACCGGGTTGACGGCAATCGCATCAATTTTAATCAACAGATCGCGGCCTTTTGCTGTTGGTGTTTCCCGTTTGATGAATTGTGCTTGTCCATTGGCTTGGAAAAATCCGTAGGCTTTCATATCGCTATTCTCCGTGATGCATTAAGACATTGATGAATTGATAGAGTGAATTAAGTTGATCTGAGTTTATGACAATAATTGTTTAAGCGTGTTTAGATAGGTTTCTTCTGATGGTGGAATACCATCTCGTTGTGCTTGCCATATGGATTCAGCCAGACAGTCCATCATCAGATGGTCACAGTGGTGCTGATCCTGTTTGATAACCAGTAATTGCCGATAAATTTCACGAATACCAGAGGGTCTGTCCGTTTGGATTTGCTCATGCAATGCCAGATGTAATCCCATATGCAAAAATGGATTGGTATCACCTGCTTCCACAAAATAGTCCTGATGGATGTTTTCTGGCTGGTTAAATAGGGGGTGATATTCTGGGTGTAGTTCTATGATATGAGCGATGTATTTCTCAAGCTCAGATAAAGGCTGGCCTGAGTGACTTTTTGCCCAGACATCAAAATAGACTTGTCTGATTTCTTGTCTGTTTTGTCCAAACATCATGACACTGAGAGTGACTGACGACGTTGCTGATCGCGGTAGTAGTCACAGTATTGAGTAACACAACATGTGTCACATTTCGGTTTACGTGCCAGGCAAACATAGCGACCATGCAGAATCAGCCAGTGATGCGCATCTAACAGATATTCTTTGGGGACGACTTTCATCAGCTTATCTTCAACGGCTTTAACGGTTTTACCTTTAGCCAGACCTGTTCTGTTGGAGAGTCGAAAGATATGTGTATCAACGGCAATAACCGGGTGTTTAAAAACGGTATTCAGAATGACGTTTGCTGTTTTACGGCCAACCCCTGGTAACGCTTCAAGTGCTTCTCTGTTTTCCGGTACCTGGCTGTTATGCTGCTCAATCAGTATTTTGCAGGTTTTAATGACATTTTCGGCTTTGCTATTGAATAAACCAATGGTTTTTATGTACTGCTTTAAACCGTCTACGCCGAGGGCCAGAATTTTTTCGGGGGTATTGGCGACGGGGTAGAGTTTGTCGGTCGCCTTATTGACACCCACATCGGTGGCCTGAGCAGACAAAATAACCGCAATCAATAACTCAAAAGGCGAAGAATAATTGAGTTCAGTGGTAGGCGCCGGATTGTGTGCTTTTAGCGTGGCAAAAAAGTCACGCCGTTGAGCCTGATTCATTTTAGCTGCTCGTAGCCACTTCAGCCGTAGCTTCTACTTGGGCTGTTTGTTGTTTACTGAGTCTGGCATCAATGACATTTTTTAATGCGACGATTAATCCCAGACCAATAAATGCACCAGGTGGTAACAAGGCCAGTAAAAAACCGCGGTAATCATCAATCACTGTGATGCTGAAATTTTTCGCTACATCACCAAACATCAACTCTGCCTGAGAGAAAAGTGTGCCCTGGCCGATAAGTTCACGCATGCCACCTAATACAACTAATACTGCAGTGAATCCTAAGCCCATCATTAAGCCATCAAGCAGGGCGGGACCCACAGAGTTTCTGGCAGCGAAGGCTTCAGCCCGACCAATAATCGAACAATTCGTCACGATTAACGGAATAAAAATGCCCAGGATTAGGTACAGATCATGAAACCAAGCATTCATTGATAATTCGATAATGGTCACAATCGAGGCAATGATCATCACAAACACGGGGAGTCGCGCTTCATCAGGAATCTGATTTCTCAATAAAGAGATAAAACCGTTGGAGGCAACCAAGGTTAATATCGTCGCTAAGCCTAATCCTAAACCGTTGATGACAGTATTGGTGACGGCAAGAAGGGGACATAAGCCCAGCAACTGTACCAGCGCTGGATTATTCTTCCACAAGCCTTCTTTAACTATTTGGTAATAAGGATTCATGATTTTTCCTCATTTTGGGCAAATAATGCTTCACGATGATTTTTAAAATATTCTAGTGAGGCTTTAACAGCTTTGACTACGGCCCTTGGTGTAATGGTGGCCCCGGTGAATTGATCAAAAGCCCCGCCATCTTTTTTGACTTTCCATTTCGCTGATGAAGGATTTTCTAATGACAAACCTTCAAACTGCTTAATCCAGTTTGAACGACTGGCATCAATTTTATCACCCAGTCCCGGTGTTTCTTTGTGATTAATAACACGGACACCAGCCAGAGTACCATCGTTATAAATCCCCACTAACATTTTAATTCGACCCGAGTAACCATTAGGAGCAACAACGGTCAGCACAACCGCCACCGGTTGGTTCTGTTTACGGGCACGGTACACTTGTGTAGTTTCTTCCGTACCGAGCTCTTCGGTTTTAGGCAGTGCTAGAGTGTCTTGCAAAATAGCATTATCGTATTGCTCATGCGGTATTAAGGTGTTTATCGCATCCAATAATGCCTGGCGTTCATTTTCCTTGATTTGCTGACGAGTATTTTGCTCTGTAAAAGCCACCATGGTGGTTGCCACGATAGCAAAAAGACCAAGAACGGCGCCTACTCTTAATACATGTTTTTTGAAATCAGCCATTATTTCGTGGCCCCGTAGACTTTGGGTTGTGTGTAATAATCGATCAAGGGTGCCAGCATATTCATTAATAAAACAGCAAAAGCAACACCATCAGGATAACCACCCCAGACACGAATAATGTAGGTCAACGCGCCAACCCCAGCGCCGAATACTAATCGACCTTTAACTGTGGTGGAACCGGAGACAGGATCAGTGGCAATAAAGAAAGCGCCAATCATGGTGCCACCGCTCATCAAATGAAATAGGGGTGACCCCGTTATTTCTGGTGCGAATAAATAGGTAACGCCGCTCAACACAAACATCGTCCCAATCATGGCAACAGGCACATGCCAGCTGATAACGCGACGATATAGAAGATAGAGCCCACCAACGGCAAACCAGATATTGATCCATTCCCAGCCAAGTCCACCTAAGCTGCCAAACAGGTTCTGATTCACAATATAAGCGGGTGCAATCGATTGGCCTATCTGGGTTTTCATGGTATCTAGTGGCGTGGCACCGGACACGGTATCAGCAACCCAA
Organism: Methylophaga sp. F-2; assembly: GCF_056859315.1. NCBI lineage: Bacteria > Pseudomonadati > Pseudomonadota > Gammaproteobacteria > Thiotrichales > Piscirickettsiaceae > Methylophaga > Methylophaga sp. F-2. The sequence goes on along the minus strand of NZ_JBSXOF010000018.1, from coordinate 27,239 downwards.
CCGGCATTGGTCTGACCATAAAAAATCAATTGAAAGGCGGAATGTAAGTCAAGGGGGTTATCTGTCAGTGATTTAACAGGTAACCAGGTTGTCATTTCAAGGGGGAAGGAAACCAGTAACAATACATAACCTATCATCGCCGGATTAAACGGGTTATATCCCAGGCCGCCATATAGGTGTTTGGCAAACACGATCGCAAACAAAACGCCAGTGACGGTCAGCCACCATGGCGACAGTGGCGGGATAGCCACGGCCAGCAGTATGGCGGTAACGGCAGCACTACCATCTGTAATAAACGGTTTAACAGGACGTTTGCGAAGCTTTAATAAAATGGCTTCCGCTAATAAAGCGACCGTCAGCGCCAGACTGATATTGATTAAAACCGCTGGGCCAAAGAAATAGACCATAGCGGCTATCGCTGGAATCATCGCAAAGATGACTTGCAGCATTTGGATGGTGACGCGGTTAGTGCCTGCCAAAAATGGCGGGCTCATTCGGAATATCGCCATTTTTACTCTGTCTCCTTATTATCCGCGTCAGCGGTTTCTGCAGTCTTTTCCTGTTCTTTTTTGGCTTTTGAGGCTGCTAGAGCGGCTTTACGCTGACGTTGACGTTCTTCTTTTTCGCGTTGTTCACGTTCTAACCGTGCCTGACGCGTTTCAAAACGATCTCGGGCAAGATCTGATTTTTTGCGTTCACGCTCCTGATTCATAATCTCAGTTTTGGCAAAGCGGAAATAAGAAACAAGCGGAATTTTACTTGGGCAGACATAATCACAGCAGCCACACTCAATACAATCGAATAAATTGTAATCGCGGGTCTGGTCAAAATCTTTTGCGCGTGAATGCCAATAGAGTTGCTGAGGCAGTAAGCTGGCAGGGCAAGCACTTGCACAATCTCCACAACGAATGCATGGCAAGGGTTCTTGTGCCGGAGCAGCATCATCTACACCAGCAAGAATACAGTTTGCTGTTTTTGTCACTGGCAGGTTATCACCTGACAAGCTAAAGCCCATCATCGGCCCACCAAGAATAAAGGCTTCATCCGGTTCCCGTTTCGTTTCGGCGTAAGCTAAAACTTCTGAGATAGGGGTACCGAACAGGGTTTCAAAGTTACCGGCATGGGTCACATCTTTACCGGTGACCGTCACGATTCTTGAAATTAAAGGTTCGCCGTGGTGAATAGCACGACCCACCGCATAAGCCGTTCCCATATTGTGGCTAACAATACCTAAATCGATAGGCAAACCATTGCTGGGGACTTCTTTACCCGTTACCACTTGAATAAGCTGCTTTTCACCACCGGTTGGATAGCGTGTTGGAACAACAACGAGCCGGGTATTTTGCAAATGTGGTCGAGATGCTAAAGCCAGTTCCATCGCTGAAATGGCTTGCGGTTTATTATCTTCTATCGCCAGGATGACTTCGCGAGCCCGAAGTGCATATTGCATGATTTCGACGCCATCTATAATGCCGTCAGCCCGTTCACGCATCAGCATGTCATCGCAGCTGATATAAGGCTCACATTCTGCCCCATTCAGTAGAAGTGTTTCGACGGTATGGTGCACGCCGGGGTTGAGCTTGATAAAGCTAGGGAAGCCCGCGCCGCCAAGTCCCACAATGCCAGCATCGCGTACAATTTGACGAATCTCATGGGCAGAAAGTGAGCGGTAGTCTTTTACCGGATGACGTTCTACCCAGCAATCTTCCCCATCTGTTTCGATGGTGATGCAGGGTGCTGTCAGACCTGATGGATGCGGAATAGGCTGATCTTCAATAGCGATAATGGTGCCTGAACTTGGCGCATGTAAACAGACCGAAACATGACCATCGGCGCGAGCAATTTGCTGACCTTTAAGCACCTTGTCACCCACTTCGACAATAGGAATGGCGGCACTACCAATATGCTGTTGCAGCGGTAAGGTCAGCCTTTTAGCTAAAGGTGTTTTACGGATAGGTGTTTGCGTTGACCGCTTTTTATGACCGGGTAATTTCAAGCCACCTGGAAAAGAACCTAAGGTTTTTGTCATATTCTTTCTCCACGCTCCAGTTGGACGTGAGAAGGATCTGGCCAGCGCCAGGTATTGGGATTAGGTGTCATTTCAACCATATCAATACAATCCACCGGACAAGGCTCTAAGCATAGTTCACAACCCGTACACTCATCGGCGATAACCGTGTGCATATGTTTTGCTGCACCCAAAATCGCATCGACAGGGCAGGCTTGAATACATAAAGTACAGCCAATACAACGTTGTTCATCAATCACCGCAAGCATTTTGGGTTTTTCGACGCCACATTCTTCATCAAGTGGTTTTGGTTCAACATCCAATAGATCGGCAAGCGCTTGAATGGTGGATTCGCCACCAGGCGGGCAACGGTTAATATCCACTTCACCGGCAGCAATGGCTTCAGCATAAGGCCGGCAACCAGCAAAACTACATTGACCACATTGAGTTTGAGGAAGAATTTTATCGATCTGGTCGACAATTGGATCGCCTTCAACTTTGAATTTGACCGATGCAAAGCCTAATAGCAAACCGAGAATCAACGCCAGAAGCGTTAAAGCAATTACTGCAGTCAACATGGGCTTATCCTTTCACCAGTCCGGTAAAACCCATAAAGGCCATAGACATCAGGCCTGCGGTAATAAGCCCGATAGCAGCACCTTGGAAAGGAACAGGCACATCGGCTGCAGCAAGACGTTCACGCATACCCGCGAAAATTATCAACACCATTGAAAAACCTAAAGCCGCCCCAAAACCATACAGCGCTGATTCAATAAATCCATGTTTTTCTTGGACATTCAGCAAAGCAACACCCAGTACGGCACAGTTAGTTGTAATCAATGGTAAGAAAATACCTAGTACCTGATAAAGCAGAGGACTGGTTTTGTGAACGACCATCTCAGTGAACTGAACAACTACAGCAATAACGAAAATAAAACTGATGGTACGCAGGAATTCAATACCAAATGGAGCAAGTAAATATTCATTAATCAGATAGCTACTGATCGATGACAGTGTCAACACAAAGGTTGTGGCAAGCGCCATTCCCATAGCTGTTTCAAGCTTACGTGAAACCCCCATGAAAGGGCATAGTCCCAGGAATTTGACGAGGACAATATTATTGACCAGTATCGTACTTATGAGTATGAGGGCATAATCTGCCATTTAATAACCTACTGATTTTCTCAGGAATTAGTTGTCATTTCAGCACGGATTTATTTCGGCTGTAAACGGTAATCAGTAATTATAGCTTAAAAAGCATGAATATCGAAGCTATAGCAACGATATTAATGCGTTATCTGTGAGCAACTTATCAGACAAATCAACAATGATGTTACGCATCAATATGGTTTACTGTTCTCGACGTTGCCGAACTGCCTGAGCCAGCTCTCTGAGAAGATCTTCTGTGTTGTCCCAAGCCATACAAGCATCTGTAATACTTTGTCCATAGACTAACTCTTTACCTGTCTCGGCATTTTGTCGGCCAGCGACCAAGTTACTTTCTAACATTAGTCCGATGATTCGTTTCTCTCCAGCGGCAATCTGGATGGCGACTTCACGGCACACGGTTTCTTGTTGAATATGATTTTTGCCACTATTGGCATGACTACAGTCGATCATGATTCTGACATCTTGACCTGAACGAGTAATGACTTCGGCGGCAGCATTAACACTGTCGTTGTCAAAATTAGGTTCACGGCCACCACGTAAAATAATGTGACAGTCAGGGTTGCCAGTAGTGGAGAAAATGGCGGAACGACCTGCTTTAGTCAACGACATGAAATGATGAGGTTTTGAAGCCGAAAGACAGGCATCGACAGCAATTTGCACTCCACCATCGGTCGCATTTTTAAAGCCAACAGGGCAGGAAAGACCGGATGCAAGTTCACGATGAGCCTGACTTTCAGTGGTTCTGGCGCCAATGGCTCCCCAGGAGACTAGATCAGCGATATATTGTGGGCTGATTAAGTCAAGATATTCTGTGGCTGAGGGTACTCCCATCTCAGCAAGATCCAGAAGTAACTTGCGGGCGATGTGAAGTCCATCGTTGATTTTGAAGCTGCCATCAAGATACGGATCGTTGATCAAACCTTTCCAACCAACGACTGAGCGCGGTTTTTCAAAATAAACTCGCATGATGATTTGTAAGTCATCTTTAAGTTCTTCGATTAAAGGTTGGAGTCTTGTGGCATACTCACGAGCAGCAAGAGGATCGTGTATAGAGCAAGGACCAACGATGACTGTTAAGCGATCATCGCGTTTGTGCAAAATATCCTGTGTCGCTTTACGAGCATGGAAAACTGTTTCCGATGCCTGATCGGTAATGGGTAATTCCTCATGAAGTTGAGCCGGTGGGATCACTTCTTGAATGCCAGTGATTCGCAGATCGTCTGTGCTGTAGAGCATGGTATCTATGGTATCGATGAAATAAACACAGAATTGTAACCGCTGAAGGCGTTTTGTGCTATCTCAAGCATGTAACAAATAATGATGAGATCCTTCAAACGTGGGTTCGGAACCTGTGGCACACTATATGCAGAAAAACTTATGACTACGGAATAAGTCAAATATATGGCGTTAAGGTTTGGAAGAAAGGATCAACTATGCGGCTGGTAGAGTCATTTAAGCAGGGTCAAGAAAAGCTTGAGTCAATCAATTCAGAAATAAAGAATCGAGTAGAAACAACACTAAAAAGCTGGCCGGAAACCATTAATAAAAAAGTCTCTGATATCCGAAACTTCTCCCTGCCATGGACACAATACTTCCATTTCTTTCATGATAGTGAAGAGCCTGTTATCAATGATATCGAAACGGCTCCTAAGTTAAGTGAGAAGTTTACCGATTTACACAGACGCATTGAGTCGAATCTGGGTGTTGAAAATTACATCGGAGAGTGGTTTCTGGTTGATCAACCTTGTATCGACCAGTTTGCACAGGCCACCGGCGATCATCAATGGATTCACACCGATCCACAAAAAGCGAAAAATGAATCACCTTTTAAATCAACTATTGCCCATGGCTTTTTGACACTATCCTTGATTCCGAAATTGACCGATACCGTTAACCCAGAAAAAAATGACTACCCTGAAGCCAGAATGCTGGTCAATTATGGGATGAATAAAGTAGTTTTCCCTTCACCAGTCAGAGCTGGCAAGCGCATACGGGCTCGAACTCGTATTATTGCTGTAACACCGCTTAGGCGTGGTTTGGAATTAGTGCGTGAAGTCACAATTGAAGTGGAAAATAGTAAGCGACCAGCCTGTATAGCAGAAATGTTATTACGCTTATATGAATAACAAAAAAGGCGGTTTTCAATCACCGCCTTTTTATTTTACTGATCTGTAATTTCGATCAGAACATTGCACTATTCAGCCAGAGATGAACATAAATACTAGCGGCATAACCCAGAGCAATAGCCCATATCCACTTGATATGGGAGAAGAATGTGTAAATGCCTCTGGCTTGACCCATCACAGCGACACCTGCTGCAGAGCCAATTGATAACAGAGAGCCACCGACACCAGCTGTGAGTGTTACTAAGAGCCATTGTCCCTGACTCATATCAGGATTCATTGACAGTACGGCGAACATCACCGGAATGTTATCAACAATCGCTGAGACAATACCGACTAAAATATTCGCGGTAGTTGGACCTAAATCCCCATACATCAGCTGTGAACCAAGGTTTAGGTAACCAATTGTTCCTAAGCCACCGACACATAGAATGATGCCGTAAAAAAACATCAACGTGTCCCATTCTGCTCGTTCAACCTGTTGGAAAATATTAAATGGTTTGCGTCGATCTAAACCTTCCACTTTGACACCTGCTGAGCCTTCTGCATCTGATGTCGTATTGATAAAGGTGCGTCTGTCACGCATTTTTAGAGTGTAACCATAGAGTTTCAATAAACCTAGTCCTGTCATCATGCCAATAACTGGCGGTAAATGAAGGAAATTATGTGCACAGACGGCCATTGTGATGGTGACTAAAAACAAGCCAATAACAACAAGAGCACCTTCCTTGAGTTCTGCCGCATCTGAATTAGCTTGGGGTTGTCCGTTTTTTATCGCCAAAGACATTAAAAATGCTGGTATAAACCAATTCACTACAGAGGGAATAAATAATTTAAAGAACTCCTGAAATTCGACCATACCTTTTTGCCAGACCATTAAAGTAGTGATATCACCAAATGGACTAAAAGCACCGCCCGCATTGGCTGCAACAACAATATTGATACAGGCGACAGACACAAATTTGATATTGGTACCACCTACGGCCATAACAACCGTCGCCATTAATAAGGCGGTGGTCAGGTTATCTGCAACTGGCGATATAAAGAAGGCAAATAGTCCGGTGATCCAAAAGATACTTCGTAAAGAAAAACCTTTATTGATTAACCAGGCGCGGAGACTGTTAAATACGCCGCGTTCTCCCATGGTGTTGATATAGGTCATCGCTGCCAACAAGAACAATAATAACTCGCCATATTCTTCCAGGTTATGGCGAATCATTAAGCCTGCTGTGTGGTGATATTCTGAGTCGGGTTGTTGAGCGTAAATAAGTGCAATCAATCCCCATATGACACCCGCTGCCACCATCACAGGCTTGGATTTTCGCATATGAATTTCTTCTTCAACGATGACCAAAGCATACGCAACTACAAATAAGAAGATAGACACATAACCCACCCAATGAGAGGTCAGATCCAGCAGCTTGGCATTTTCTGCAGCAAAAGCAGAGTGGGGTAATATTAAAAAAGTGGCAAAACTAAGCAGGAGCCATGAGCGTCCTTGGAGAAATGATTTCACGACTAAAATCCTTATGAATGACGAGACTCGGCAATAATACGCCCGAAAACAACGTGAACAAATGTTTATTAGTTAACGACGCTATCGTGAAATCCTTTAGAGGCATCTGCCACCAGATCAAAAACATGATTAAAGCCATTTTGACCACCGTAGTAGGGATCGGGCACATCAGATTCTTCACGTTGCGGCGCATAGTCTAAAAACATTTTGACTTTGTGTTTGTAAGCATCAGGACAGGCATTTATCAAAATCTGATAATTACTACTATCCATAGCTAAGATGTAATCAAACTCTTCAAAATCTGCCTGATTAAATTTTCGGGCACGGATGTATGACAGATCGATTCCACGTTGTTTTGCTGTTTGTTGAGCCCGGCTGTCAGGTTCTTCACCGACGTGATAAGCATGGGTACCCGCCGAGTCAATCAGAAAACGGTCGCGCGTACCCAAATCCTCCGTTAATTTTGTGAATACCCCTTCAGCGGTTGGTGAACGACAAATATTACCCATGCAGACAAAAAGTACTTTTATTTGATTCATTGTTTATTTCTTTTGCTTAACTAGTGAAAAAATTCAGATTTAGGATTAATGAAATCAATCAATTATCGATTTAAATTTCAGAAAGAAGCTGGTCTATCATTGACTCAGCCTGACCCATATAACCACCGCCAAATAAATTGAGGTGATTCAGAATATGGTAGAGGTTATACAAGGTTTTACGTGTTGCATAGCCTGAGTCGACAGGATAGATAGCATTGTATGCAGCAAAAAAATCCCGGCCAAAGCCACCAAATAATTCTGTCATCGCCAAGTCAGTTTCACGGTCGCCATAATAGCAGGCCGGGTCGAAAATAACGGGTTGTCCAAGATCATCAGCTGCCGCATTTCCACCCCATAAATCACCATGCAACAGTGATGGTTGCGGGTGGTGGTTCTCAAGCAGTTTGTCCAGGTTATCAAGGAGTTTTTCACCATGAGATTGTAGACGACCTGTGTAACCATTTTGAGCTGCAAACTTCAGCTGTTGCCCTAAACGATGTTCGCGCCAGAACCCTAACCAATGGTGATTTTGATCATTGATTTGTGGTGTGCTGCCAATCGTATTATCCATTTGCCAGCCAAAAAAGGGCTGTTTTACTTTGTGCATGTGGGCCAGCTGTTCACCCAGTGTGATATTGCCATCGCCGCGTAAACTTCTAAGTGGAATGTATTCCAAGACCAAATAACTGTGTTGATGATTTGTTCCTTGGCAGATGACCTCTGGAACCCGAATGCTTTTAGTCGCTGACATCTCTTGCAAGCCAAGTGCTTCGGCTTCAAACATTAGCGATAAAGAAGGCTGATTCACCTTTATAAAATAAGCTTGCTGTTCTGTTTTTAGTTGAAAGGCGCTATTAATACAACCACCACCGATACTGTTCAGTTGATATGGCTGAAGACTCTGATTGGTGGTCGATTCAATATGTTCAACAATGGAGTCGAGCTGTGCCATTATTTTTCCTTACCAGATTTGAAAAAAGAGTTAGCTGCTATAGCTAAGGATATGAGCTAAGCACTGAGGCATCAAGTTTTACATGGTTGAGCATACGTTATGAAAATGTGAATAGTGCGTGCAGAACACGATGAAAGAACCATCAACCATATGGATTGTCCGTTTTTTTATCTGTCATTGCTATGTAAGCTGAACAGTATTTACGGATGGCATAAGGAGTTTGTCTATGGCTATGAATCCAAAACAACGAGTAGCACTGCATGCAGCCAATTTAGTTGAGCAGAATATGATAGTGGGATTGGGCACTGGTTCCACCGCCAATTTCTTTATTGAAGCTCTGGCAAAACGCTGTAAGACTGAAAAACTAACTATTCATACCGTGAGTAGTTCTGCGATTAGTGAGATTAAAGCGCGTGAAGCGGGATTGCCCGTGCTGTCTATTGCAGAACTTGATGCGCTGGATATGTATGTGGATGGTGCCGATGAGGTCACACCGGATCTTACTTTATTGAAAGGACGCGGTCAGGATTTAGTGAATGAAAAATTGTTAGCTTCAGCAGCGGATCAATTTTTTGTTTTAGTTGATGAGTCAAAACTGGTCGAGCATATCGGACAAAACTTTCCGATTCCGGTGGAAGTCATGCCTCAGGCATGGCGTTTGGTTCTGACCCAGCTTAAACAACAAGGTGGTCAAGGCCAGCTTCGACTAAATGCCTCGGGGGATAATGTTGCTGTTACAGCAAGTGGTAGTCTGGTGCTTGATATGCAATTTAAACAAATGGATAGCTTAGAGCTAACCATGATTCTGGATACCATTCCCGGCATAGTCGAGCATGGGATTTTCAGTGACACCGCATCAGCCATTTTTATTGGTGGTGAATTTGAGGTGGAAGAACACTGGCGATAACGTTAGCCATCAGTGAATGAGAAAGGGGAGTGAAACTCCCCCAACTCAAATATTTGTGATGTTGCTTAGGATTTTTTTAGTTCATCCAAAATGGTTTCTGCTTTAGATTTACCAAACTCGCCTGAGCCTTCAACGCCGATATAAGTCACCACACCATCTTTCAGGATGCAGGCAAAGCGATAACAACGTACACCCATTCCTCCGGCAGTTAAGTCTCTATCTAAGCCCATGGCTTTGGTCAGCTCGGCACTACCATCAGCCATCATTCTGACCTTGCCTTCATTATTTACTTGTCGGCCCCAGGCGCCCATGACAAAAGCATCGTTAACAGCCATGCACCAGATTTCATCGGCGCCAGCCGCTTTGATCTCATCTGCTAATCGGATAAAGCCAGGTAAGTGTTCTTCAGAGCAGAGTGGGGTGAATGCACCCGGAACACCGAAAAGAACAATGGTTTTTCCTTCAGTCAATGATTGAACATTCTGTGGTTGAGGGTTGACAGGGCAGCCACTGCTCGCCGAAAAATCAACACACTCAGAAAGTGTCGCTGCGGGAATTTTCTGTCCAACTTCGATTGTCATAATTGCTCCTTAATCCGTTATTTTTATTTACAGGGTGTCTAGCATAAGGCAATCGCTGACAGATAAAAACACTATGAAACATGCGGTTTTATGAGTTTGGAATTGTGCTGTCGAGTCGATATCATGGTGATCACTAAATTGAATTAAAGGGATATAAACACATGGCTGAAAAACAATTACGCTGGGGAATTTTAGGTGCTGCTCGTGTTAACGAAAAACTACTGCCCGCTATTGTTGAAGCAGCTAATGCGGAGCTGGTAGCTATTGCCAGTCGTCGTCCTGGGGCGGCGGCAGAAGTGTTGCAAAAACTGGCACCACAACAAACGTCGGTAGAAACGCTGGATGATCCGGAAGCATTACTTTCTCATCCAAATATTGATGCCATCTATCTACCGATGTCGAATGAAGAACATGCCGAGTGGGCACTCAAAGCCATCAATCATGGTAAACATGTGTTGATCGAAAAACCGATGGCGCTGACAGTAGCCGATATTGACGCCATTGAAGCCGCTGCAAAAGCAAATAATGTAACAGTCATGGAAGGCTTTATGTATATCTTCCATCCTCAGCATGAGTATGTAAGACAGTTAATTAATGACGGCAAGGTCGGTGACGTGCGTACGGTAAAAACGGCGTTTGCATTCCCGATGAAACCAGCGCGAATGTATCGTATTGATCGTGATATCAATGATGGTGGCGGTGCTATGTGGGATATTGGTCCTTATGCCATTCATACGGCAAGATTGTGGTTTGATAATGAGCCTGTCGCTGCCATGGCAATGGCTAAGCTTAATGACAGTGGTGCTGATGTTAGCTTAAGCGGGGTGTTTGATTTTGATGATGGTAAGTTTGCTCACTTTGAAATGAGCTTTGAACATGCCAGACGAAGTGAATATGAAATTATTGGTACCAAGGGTGGCATTAAATGTCACACCGTTTGGCAACCTGAAACTGAAGAAGCCACGATTAGCTGGTGGAATGATGAAGAAGAACAAACCGTATTAATACCAAAGGCTAATCATTTTAACCTGGAAATAGAACACTTCTCTGGTTGCATCTTAGAAGGGAAAGCCCCCAAACTGTCATTAGCTGATGCCAGATATAATTGTGCCGCAATTTGTGCTGCCATTGCCTCCGTTCGACAGTCAAAAAAAATCTACATTGATTGAGTCTATGAAGTAAATTGCAAATCCCTCACAGCACCATTTAGTTGAATAGTAAAAATTTTCAAACATAAACGAACATTTGTACATGCACTTTTAATTAAGGCCTAATTAATGGTAGGGTAAATTAACAACAATGTTTGTTGTTATATATAACTTGTTGTCTATGTACTTTCGTACAATCAATTCAACAGTTATCTCGACTCAACACATTCGTGATGGGTTGTTATAGCCAAACTTGTCGTGAGGCAAGGACGGAAAGTTACAGATCTTTAATCTTTACAAAGATGGCTGAGCTGCATTGCTTTGTAACAATCAAGGAGTACCAGATATGAAACAAGCGATGCTATTCACAATAGCTTTATTTGCTACAACATCAATTAACGCAGCTACACTAACTATTCAGCCTACAGGCTCAACTAATGCCACTCAGACAACGTCTGTAGATACGGGAACCACGGTATTGGGTAGTGGTACAGTTACTAGTGGTGACGAACCATGGAGTTCTACCTACGACGTTACTACAACGGATGATACATCTACCGTTATTGAGTGGTCATTTAACCCAGTAGCGGCACTCACTCAAGCTACTCTCTCGTTTGATAATGGTGTTGACCCTGTCCAAATATTTGATATTTCAGGCGATTTCAGGTTCACAGGTTTACTCTATGCTGGAACAGTTGCCTCTATTGACCTACTCAACGGCAATAGAAATGTATTCAAATATGATGTCTCACTTCAGTCCGTTTCTGAAGTGCCTGTTCCTGCTGCATTTTTTCTTCTAGCACCGGCCTTATTAGGCTTTATTGGCCTTCGTAGAAAAAGCGCACTTTAGTGTGGAAGGTCTGAACCATCTGATGGAAGACATTTCGATATCTAATTTAGATGTCGAATGTCAGCAAAAAGCCGTGGTTGATACTACGGCTTTTTTATTGTGTAAGCGATTTGAATCAAGACGAATGAGTTTGTAGAACTTTCATCTGGAATTCACAGTTACTACTATGTTTTCGTTCGCTGGCTTTAGCGGTAAAAAATATCAACTAAATTGGACAGACTTAAAATTCACAACCAGTTCACAGTTTTATTGTGATAATGTTCACGCGATCAGACAAATGCTGTGAGTTACGTCCCAGATTTAACTAATAGAGCTGGTAGTCTCCTACTGTGATTTGTACTATCGACTCGTCTGAAATGGTTCAGACGAACACATCATTAAAAGTCTTAATAATGTGATTTTTTAAAGCCAAACTCGTCGTGAGGCGGGGTCGGAAAGCCACGGGTCTCTGGTTTGATTGGAGATGGCTGGGTTGCATTGCTTCATATATTAAATAGGAATTTATTATGAAAAAAGCGATGCTATTTGTTGTAGCTCTTTTGTTTTCGGTCAGTGTTAATGCCGCTACGTTGTCTATGTCTACTGCTGGTTCTTCTTTTGACCAGGATGTCGATGTATCAAACGGTAGTGTAGTTTTAGGTGGTGGCACAGTAAGTGAAGGACCTGGTACATGGTTCTCACAGTTTGATGTTAGTACAGACGCTGATACAGCTGTTAAAGTTGAGTGGTCGTTTAATCCTACTAGTTCATTAGCAGGGGCCACATTAAGATTTAACAACGGTGTTGATGGTATTCAGTTGTTTAACATTACCGGTGACTTTAGTTTTACAGCAATGATTTACCAAGGGTACACAGCATGGGTTGACATCATTGATGCAACTAGAAATGTATTTAAATATGATGTTTCTGTGTCAGCTGTACCAGTACCTGCTGCATTGTTTTTATTCGCACCAGCCCTATTAGGTTTCTTGGGTCTGCGTAGAAAAACAGCAGTAGCTGCATAAAACTTGAAGTAAAAAATCAAGTTAACAATTGTTAGTTAGATTGAAAGGGGAACTTCGGTTCCCCTTTTTTATGGCTACTAAATATTTTCTTTTTAAAACAAGCTCATTTGCTTTGTTGGTTTATGAAATAAGTCGGTTCTCAGAACCGCTGGAGACTTGTTTAATGGGTATTTCTTGACCGCAACTTCGAATCGTTTTTTGATCATTTCTGCATATAGCCCCTGACCTTCAAGCCTGTAACCAAACCTTGGATCATTTGTTTTGCCATTTCTGGAGTCTTTAATACGATTTATGACATGCTCTGCCTTGTCAGGATAATGAGTATGTAGCCAATCATTAAAGAGGGGGCTGACCTCTCTTGGTAATCTAACGAAAATATAGTCTATATTTTCAGCCCCTGCTTGTGCCGAAGCATCAATAATATTTTCTAGTTCTGTATCAGTCAGAACAGGAATGACTGGGGCAATAAGCACAGATACAGGAATTCCATTTGCCTTCAATGTCTCAACTGTTTGCAGTCGACGTTGTGGACTGCTGGCGCGAGGTTCGAGTTTCCTGGCAAGTGTTTTATCCAGTGTTGTAATGGATAGATGAACATTTACCAATTGCTTCTCAGCGAGCTGTTTGAGTAAATCAACATCACGTTCTATCAATGAAGATTTAGTCACAATATTAACTGGATGACTGAACTCAATCATCACCTGAAGTAGTTCCCGAGTAAGGTTGTAGTGGCGTTCGATGGGTTGATAGGGATCGGTGTTGGCGCCTAATGATAATGTTGAACAGCGATAGTTTTTTGCCATCAACTCATCTCGCAGTAATTTTGCGGCATTGGGTTTGATGGTTAACTTTGTTTCAAAATCGATCCCTGGTGAGAGTCCCAGATAAGCATGTGAAGGACGGGCGTAGCAGTAAATACAGCCATGCTCGCAGCCACGATATGGATTAATTGATTGCTGAAAGGGAAGGTCAGGTGATTGGTTTCTACTAATAATACTACGAGGGGATTCTACACTCACTTCTGTTAAGTTGTTGGCTGGTCCATCATGAAACCAGCCATCATCAATTTCAGTGCGTTGAAACTTATTGAAACGGCCATCGATATTATTAAGCGTTCCCCGGCCTTTTTGTATTTTTGCGTTTTCTGACATTAGTCAGACAAGTAATACTCTATCGTTGACACAACACGAACGTTTTTGATCTGTGGATTATTATTATCGCGTGCACTAATGCTGAACTGGCCTTGGCTAGCTTTACGGATCTTGCCGAGTGTACTATCTGAATCCTGCGCAAATTTTTCAGCAACTTCACGTGCTTTTCTGGTTGCTTCTTCAATCATTTGCGGTTTGACTTCATTAAGACGAGTAAACAGATATTCAGGTTGGGCAGCGTAGTTATTGCCTGTTAAAACGATACCTTGCTTACCCAGTTCAGAAAGTTGCCCCATCACTTGTCGGACGGTATCAATGGCATCCGAATAAACCGTGACGGTTTGAACCGCCGTATAACGAAATTCAGCACGCTCATTACCCCCATATTGCTGGGCAGATTTATCTGTAATGGCAGGTGCACTGATAGTGACATCAGCACGTTTGATTCCAAGTTTAGTCAGGAAGGAGATGATGGTATTGGTATTGGCATCAACATCATTGTATAAGGCTTGCAAATTATTACTTGCGAGCGTGAATTGGATAGGCCATATCACCACATCTGCAGTGAACTCTCTTTCAGCCAGGCCTTTCACTGTCACGGTTCGCTCATATTCTTTGTATTTGATGGCGGCATTTGAGAGAAACCAGCCTAAACTGCTCAAACCAAGAACTAAAGCAATTCCAAGAATCAGACTGCTGGTTTTATTTACCGATGACATAAGAAGCCCCTCAAAAAAGGAAATGTTTACCAGCAGTGTAAATCAAAAGTTGCTTATGATCGACGAGAAAAATGCTCTTTTGAAAATGCGATTCGCTGTTCAATAGTCATTTTCTTTGTATTGGTCAATGCTTCAACTTTTTTCAGCCTGGGTAATAAACCTGAACCATTTGCGACTTGAATACTCAGTCCTGGACGGGCATTGAGCTCAAGCAGCATGGGGCCTTTTGTCCTATCCAGGACAATATCTGTACCTAAATAGCCTAAGCCTGACATTTCATAACAGGAAGCAGACAAATGCAGTAACTGATCCCAATGCGGTACTTGAAGATCGAGCAGGTTTCTTCCTGTATCAGGATGTAACATAACCGGGCGATCAAACTGTACAGCGCGTACCGCACTACCATTGCCAATATCCAGTCCCACCCCAACAGCACCTTGGTGAAGATTGGCTTTACCGTTAGAGTCAGCGGTTGATAAGCGCATCATCGCCATCACAGGAAATCCCTTGAAAACGATAACGCGTGTATCAGGCACACCTTCAAACGTATAACCATTGAAACAATCATCAAATTGGATTAATGCTTCAACAATGGCAACATCAGTTCGACCGCCCAATGAAAATAAGCCGGCCAGAATGTTAGAGACATGACGCTGTAGATCGGCCAGTTTTAAAATTTGTCCATTCGCTTTGTGATAACCAAAATCATCAGAACCTGTGACAACTAAAATCCCTTTGCCACCAGAACCATGAGCGGGTTTGATGCAAAAACCCGCTGTATTTTTGATAATCTCGAGCAGATCATCTACCTGGTGTTGTTCAGTAATGGTACCAATAAGATCGGGCGCATTAACGCCAGCTTCCAGCACAATTTCTTTTGTCTGTAACTTATCATCAACCAGAGGATAGAGTCGTCTTGGATTATAGCGGCTAATGTAAGCAATATTCCGTTCGTTCATTCCAAGCACACCAATCTTGGCAAGCTTGTTTGGGTGAACGTACCGAGATTTGACGTCTTTCAGCCAATTCAGCACATTCAGACTCATAGGTGATCCTCAGTTAAGGGTTTAAAGCGCTTCAATTCCAGCAAGCGATAGCCGGTGTAATTACCTGCCATTAATACTAATCCCATCAAAATAAGCTGGATGCCTAGGAAGTTGAACGTTAAATGACGAATTAATTCGTTATTCATGGCTAGGTAAGCCAGCACAGCCACTAACAGCGAACCACCACCTTGAATCACTACTTGATGTGGACCTTCTTCTTCCCATAAAACCGACATTCGTTCAATGGTCCATGCCAGAATAATCATCGGGAAGAAGGTAATTTTCATACCCTCAGTTAAACCAAGCTTGTAGGCAAGAATAGAGAATATCGCGATGATGCCTATAACCATAATGATGACCGCGGATATTCGGGCAACAAGGAGTAGGTTGAGATAGGACAGGTATGAGCGAATTAATAAACCAGTACCAACAATCAGTAAGAAACCAACAAGGCCGGTCACGAGGCTGGTCTGAATAAAGGCCAGGGCAATCAATACTGGCATAAAGGTACCAGATGTTTTCAGACCGACCAAAATACGCATCAATACAACGACGAGCACACCGACCGGTATCAACAAAATACCTTTAAACAAGGCTTGTTCTTCGAGTGGTAAGGTATAAAGCGAGAAGTTTATTAAGGTCTCATCAGCAAATTTTTGGTTTAGAGCCACACCAAAAGGCAGCTCTTGTTGAATCATGGAGAAAGTCACATGTGAGTTAGTACCACCAATCAGTTCAAGAACCGGACCTGAATGGTATTCCCACAGTAATAAATTATCTGGCCGGCCTTGTTCACCCGTTTCAGGATTAAATAATTGATAGTCGTTACCATCAAATACTTGAATATAGGTGACTAATTCCTGTCTTCTACGACCATCTTCAAGGAACAGAGCGTGAACTTGGCGCGCCGGAACACCAGCTTGTTGTAATAACTGAACTATCCATTGAGTTTGTGTTTTCAATTGCGCCAGTAGTTCGGCGTTTTGTGATTGGTTTTTGAATTCCTGAATTAACTCTCTGGCCAGCGTGTAAGGGGTGGAAGAGCGTTCCTGTGCACGATCAAGCAGCTGGTTGGCAGACGTTGCATAAGGTTCTTTTTCAATGCTGACTTTTAAGGCGGGTGGCTGACTGGGTTCAGGTGGCACAGCATAAGGATCCAGCAGCATATCAACCTTGTAATATAAGGCTTGTTCACCATTCGCATGACGGATTGACCATTCAGCACGGTGGCCACCATTATCTCGTTTCGTATAAGCAAGACCATAACCAGGACTGGCGGTTTGCTGACTCAGCTGGGTGAAACCCGGTTGTGTGCCGGGGATGGCAAGTGATGCCAGCACTTCTTTATCTTGCGCATCAAACTCGACTTTGGCCTCAATCGACCAGGTTTGGCGCTGCTCCCCTGGAAGCCAGGGGATGTCAAAAGTGTAGTGTCTATGTAAGGTTAATCCCAGGCCTGAGACAATCAGCAAGCCCACTAACAGATAAAATGCTTTACGAGATGTCACGGCCTGGATTCCTTATTTTTTCTTCGTTTTGCTGACAGATGGCGCTTGAGGTTGGTTTTGAACAATCTCAGGTTTTGGCTGAACATTGTCTTTCGCTACATCAACTACAGCTACATCTCTTAAGAATTCACGACCTAAAAGAATCGGGTAAGTCATTTGGGTACGATCATTTAATGTGAACTCTGCTACTTCCGTCATTTTGCCCAGACGCACAGTCAGCGAAGCAACTGGTCTTTTGTCCAATGTATCGGCTGAAGCCTGGCGAATTTTCACGTAACGAACCAGAGGGGCTTCTACGATAAAGCTGTCATCACCATCATCTGGTGCTAAGCGGAAACGCACCCAGTTTTTACCATCTTTTTCAAAGGGGGTGATATCTATAGCGCTGATAGAAGATGTGGTGGCACCGGTATCAACACGGGCTTCATAAACGCGGTTAACGGCTTCGATCCATAACCATTCTGTTTTACCGACAACCAGCTTATTACCAATATTGTTAGTACTGACAGCTGCTGCAGGCTTAGGACACAGCGGGGGAGCAGCATCACCTTTGTGTTGTTTGACGATAACCGTGTCAATCTTACCTTCAATGACATCCATGCGGCCTTCAAACTGACGTTGTGTTTTGCTGATTTTTTGTAGCTCATCTGCCTGAGATTTTTCTTGTTTACTCAGCACGTCACATTGTTGCTGGATTTGTTGAGTCAGGCGAGATTCAGTTTGTTGTAGAGAGTCGGCTAACTCAGTAGCAGAAACGGGTGGCGTTTGTGGACCTTGTTGAATACAAGCGCTTAAAAAAACAGTTGAAGTTGCAATCAGAACGAATAGTCTAGACATAATAACCTTGTAAGGATAATTGATTAGATTCACTAAAAAATAGCGGCTATTGTAGCAGACACAGTGGCTTTGATAAGCAGACTATTAATAAATCTTAAGATTATATTTGGCGTTTTAACAGCAAATGGATGTAACGTCCCATATCCCGATAGACCGGCATACGACAATACTTATGCTCAAGTTCGAATAACACAGCCTGGTCACTATTGTCTCTAGCTTGTTGGCTCATATAGTCGTTGAAAATGCGCACGCCCGTGTGCGTCTCCACAGTAAATCCAGCATGATGAATAACATCAATAATCTCATGCGGGAATTGTGGATTCGGCGGTGTTAACTTATTGCCTTTGCCAATATAACTATCATTAAGAATAGGTGGCAGGCGCCAGCCGCCCTTTAGTACATTGCTGTAAACCATAGCATTTCTGTTGTAGAACAGTAATGACAAATAGCCGTTGGGCTTAACCTTATCTATAATCATCTGCAAAGACGATATCGGTTCACTTAACCACTCGAGAACAGCATGACAGATCACCAAATCAAATTGAGGAAGCTCTGTGGCGAGTGACTGTGCTAATTGTTGATAAAAGTTGGCCGTAATATTGGCCTGTTCAAAATTGACTTTAGCGGTATTAAGCATTTTTTCAGACAGATCACACAGCGTCAGCTGATGACCTTGTTCTGCCAGCCAGAGGCTGATTTGTCCCTGGCCACAGCCTGCATCCCACACATCAAGCGGGGATGCGCTGACAAACTGTGCCAGATCTTCTTTTAACAATCGTAGTCGCCACTCACCTTTGACCGTGTCGTAGATTTTGCTATCGAACCTGTCGAATAAATCATCAAAATTACGATCGTGTTTGATGGTCATACGCTTTTGTTCAGTAAGGCATCTAACAAGTTATCAAGTGCCACGATACGATCCTCTGCTTCAGGCATGTCTTCGACAAAGCGTAATTTGTCCTGACCATCCAATTTGAACTTCTTCGGTTGTTTTTGAATGAGATTGATAATGGTCATCGGATCAACATTGGGTGATTCTTCAAATAACAAACGACCACCTTGATCGTAGACATCG
Organism: Methylophaga sp. F-2; assembly: GCF_056859315.1. NCBI lineage: Bacteria > Pseudomonadati > Pseudomonadota > Gammaproteobacteria > Thiotrichales > Piscirickettsiaceae > Methylophaga > Methylophaga sp. F-2. The sequence goes on along the minus strand of NZ_JBSXOF010000018.1, from coordinate 8,105 downwards.
ATTTTACGAATACCGATTTGTTTGGCCTTAAAGCGAAGTTCGTGAATAGCAAACAAGGTTTTGACCTGATCGGGTAATAAACCAAACCGGTCGATCATTTCCACTTGTAATTCATGTAAGGCTTCGTTGTCAGCCGCCGCAGAGATACGTTTATACAAAACCAAACGTGTATGCACATCAGGTAAGTAGTCTGATGGAATCAGGGCGGGGACGTGCAAATCAATTTCGACAAAGTGACGGTCTGATTGATTCAGACTTGGTTCTTTACCTGATTTCAATGCTCTGACGGCGCGTTCCAGTAATTCGTTATACAGATTAAAACCAATCTCCTGCATCTGGCCACTTTGCTCATCACCTAATAACTCGCCCGCGCCACGAATTTCCATATCGTGTGTGGCTAAGGTAAAGCCTGCGCCTAAGTCTTCGATAGACTCAATGGCTTCCAGACGTTTCACCGCGTCTTTGGTCATGGCTTTTTGCGGTGGCGTGATGAGGTAAGCATAGGCCCGATGATGAGAACGACCCACGCGACCACGGATTTGATACAACTGAGCAAGCCCCAATTTATCCGCACGATCGATAAAGATAGTATTGGCGGTCGGAACATCAATACCGGTTTCAATAATGGTGGTACAAACCAACACATTAAAACGCTGGTGATAGAAGTCGAGCATGACTTGTTCCAATTCCCGCTCACGCATTTGTCCATGCGCCACAGCGACCTTGGCTTCTGGCAGAATCGCTTCTATTTCCCTGGCAACCCGATCAATATCTTCTACTTTATTATGTAAGAAATAAACCTGGCCGCCACGTTTGATTTCACGCAGCATACCTTCACGGACTTTCTCAGCATCCCATTGTAAAACAAAGGTTTTAATGGCTAATCGACGTGCTGGTGCGGTGGCGATAATCGACAAATCACGAATACCGGAAATCGACATATTCAATGTGCGTGGAATAGGCGTCGCCGTCAGCGTTAGTACATCAATATGTGCCCGGTATTTTTTTATCTGTTCTTTCTGAGTGACACCAAACCGATGTTCTTCATCCAGAATAAACAGGCCAAGACGTTTAGGATCAATATCTTGCTGCAATAATTTGTGTGTGCCGATAATGATGTCGGCGTTGCCTTCACTAATCCCTGTTTTGACTTTATCCAGGGCTTTTTTAGATTGGAAACGCGATAACACTTCGACTTTTACTGGCCAGTCAGCAAAGCGATCTTTGAAATTCTCATAATGTTGTTGAGCGAGTAAGGTGGTCGGCACCAACACCATCACTTGTTTACCAGAATGCACCGCCATAAATGCCGCACGCATAGCCACTTCGGTTTTACCAAAACCCACATCACCACAGACCAGTCTGTCCATCGGCTGTTCAGACAACATGTCTTTAATAACAGCGTCAATCGCATCTTGCTGATCGGGTGTCGGTTCAAAAGGGAAGGCCGCGGCGAAAGCCGCATAGTCTTCATCAGGCATGCCCATCGGTTGTTTTTTATTGGCTGCCCGACGAGCATAGATATCTAATAATTCTGCCGCCACATCGCGTGCTTTTTCAGCTGCACGTTTACGGGCTTTTTCCCATTGCCCTGTGCCCAGCTTATGTAATGGAGCCAATTCAGGCGCCGCGCCAGAGTAGCGACTGATTAAATCGAGAGACGCGACAGGCACATAGAGCTTATCGCCCTTGGCATATTCCAGCGTGACATATTCCGCAGTGACATCGCCGATATCCAGCGTTTGTAAACCAAGATAACGTCCGACACCATGATCTTCATGGACAACAGCATCACCGACGGAGAGTTCAGCAAGATTACGGATAATGGCATCGGTATCACGCTTTTTACGACTGCGACGACGGCGTTGCATGACCTGTTGGCCGAACAACTGCGTTTCAGCAATAACGGCCAGATTTTCATTACCCAGCAATAAACCTTGTTCAAGTGGCGCAACCGTAATCGTTAAAGCGTCATTACTTTGAATAAAGGCATCCCAGTTACTGACCGGCTGACATTTGATATCGTGCTGACGCAGCATATCCAGTAATGTTTCCCGGCGTCCGGCACTCTCGGCTGCAAATAAGATTCGTCCTTTGAACTGATCGATAAATTGCTGTAAGGCTTCGCAGGGTTTGTCCTTACGCACATTCATCGTTAATTGTGGTGGCATGCCAGAGCCATAGTTGATATGACCGGCTTTATCCTGATGTTCAAAGCTCTGCAGTTGCAGACGTTGATAGGATTTGAAACGACTAAATAACTCTTCAACAGGAATGAAAACATGCTGAGGTTCGAGCAAAGGCCGTTCTGGATTCACACGATGATTACGATAGCGGTCACTGATTTCCTGCCAGTAGCGTTCAGCACCAACATGTGGATCAGCCACACTGACAATCAAAGTGTTATCCGGCAAATAGTCGAGCAGACTATTGGTTTCTTCAAAGAATAAGGGCAGATAAAACTCAATACCGCCAGGAACATTACCGTCACTCACTTCACGGTAAATAAAGCTTCGCTGTGGGTCACCCTCAAAATGGCGACGGAATTGTTGCCGGAATAACTGAATGCCGTCTTCGGTCATCGGAAATTCACGGGCAGGCAATAGCTGAATGCTATCAATGGTATCTATTGAACGCTGAGTTTCTGGATCAAATGTTCTTAAAGTATCGATTTCATCATCAAACAGATCAATACGATAGGGGAGTTTGCTACCCATTGGGTACAAATCAATAATCGCCCCACGAACAGTAAACTCACCATGTTCCATCACCTGTGAAACATTACGATAGCCGGCTTTTTCCAGCTTTAAACGCCAGCTTTCAATATCAAACTGATCACCCGTCTTGAGAATCAGCGTGTTGCCTTCGAGGAAGGCGCGAGGCGCGATACGCTGCATTAATGTCGCGATGGGCACCATCAACAAACCTTGCTTGAAGTCAGGTAATTGATGCAGTGTTTCTAAGCGTTCTGAAACGATATCCTGGTGAGGAGAAAAGGTATCGTAAGGCAGCGTTTCCCAATCGGGGAAATGTAAAACTGGCCGCTTATCTTCACCAAGGAAAAATTTAGCTTCTAATTCCAGCCGATGTGCACTATTCATATCATCGGTGATGACCAATAGCGGGCCGTCGTGCTGCTGCGCCGCTTTTGCTAATAACAGGCCTTGTGCGCTGCCATAAAGTTGGCCAGCAAACAGGACTTCTTTATTGGATGACGGTAACTTGGGATTGAGCAGATTAGGCTGAGTATGATTCACTAGACTGGATTCGTTACAAAAACGTCTATTTTCACATAAAACGAAGAAGTCTTGTCACAAAGACCTGAATAAGGCACATTATCCCTTATAATTTATAAGTGATTATATGCTTGAATAAACTAGCAAAGGTGCGGGAGAATAATAATGAAGCGAATTGAAAATGTCGTGTTGTTAAAAACAATAGGAAGTGCCGAGTTGTTGGCAGCCTTGGCGATGTTTTACTTTTTTTATACTGATGTGCCAGCCTTGATTGGTGGTTTTATTTTGCTGGGCCTGTCAGCAAATAGCTTTTATCAAGCGCATAAATGTTATCAACGTCAGTACGCACCCAGACAAAACGACCAAACTTGAAATGAAACATGGCTGAAGCAGTTAAGCAAACAAAAACGAGCGAATTTGATTCAGCCTCATTCCTGAAAAATCTGACCAGCCGTCCCGGCGTCTATCGCATGATTGATGATACCGGGACGGTGATTTATGTCGGTAAAGCCAAAAATCTTAAAAAACGGGTTTCCAGTTACTTTCGCAAAACAGGTTTAACCTCCAAAACCCGTGTCATGGTCGCTCAAATAGCGTCCATCGAAACCACCGTTACCCACACTGAAAACGAAGCCTTAATCCTTGAAAATAATCTTATCAAGGAGCTGATGCCACGTTACAACATCTTGCTTCGTGATGATAAGAGCTATCCTTATTTATTAATTTCAGGCGATAAATTTCCACGGTTAAGTTACCACCGTGGCGCAAAGCGCAAAGCTGGTCGTTATTTTGGGCCATACCCCAGTGCCGGGGCAGTACGCGATAGTCTTAACTTGCTGCAAAAACTGTTTCCGGTGAGACAGTGTGAAGACAGTTATTATCAAAATCGCTCCCGTCCTTGCCTGCAATATCAGATAAAACGCTGTACCGCGCCCTGTGTTGGTCTGATAAGTGAAGAAGAATATAAGAAAGATGTCGAACACACGATCATGTTTCTGGAAGGCAAAAACAAACAGGTGATGGATGATCTAAGTGCTGAAATGGATGCTGCATCACAACGGCTCGATTTTGAACAAGCCGCGGTTATTCGGGACAAAGTCATTGCCTTACGTCGGGTGCAAGAGCGTCAATATGTTAGTTCAGATCAGGGTGAGTTTGATGTGCTGGCCGCCATTGTCAGAGATGGCATGGCCGTGGTCGAAGTGTGTTTTATACGCGGCGGTCGCAACCTCGGCAGTAAAAGTTATTTCCCTAAAGGGTCGGGGGATAGTAGCCCCGAGGAATTATTGTCTGCCTTTGTGCCGCAATATTATCTTGGCAAAAATATTCCTACAGAAATTTTGCTCAGCCATGAACCAGAAGACCAAAGCCTGCTACAGGACGTACTGCAAACTGAGTCCGGACATAAAGTCAGTTTAAGAAAGCCGCAACGTGGTCAGGGTGTTCGCTGGATGCAAATGGCCTCAACCAATGCTGAGATCAGCCTCACACAGCGCTTAAGTAGCCGCTCCAATTTATTGCAGCGTTTCGAAATGCTGCAAGATGCACTAAGCCTTGATGAGTTACCCAAACGTATCGAATGTTTTGATATCAGTCATACCCGTGGTGAACGCACGGTCGCATCATGCGTCGTATTTGGGCTTGAAGGCGCTATCAAAGCTGACTATCGCAAATTTAATATTGAAGGCATTACGGGCGGTGATGATTACGCGGCCATGAATCAGGCCTTGACCCGTCGTTTCACGCGTTTGCAGAAAGGCGAAGGCAAAAGACCAGACCTCTTATTAATTGACGGTGGTAAAGGCCAGATTAAAGAAGCACAGGAAGTGCTGGAAGAACTCAATTTATCTGACCTACCTATATTAGGTATCGCAAAAGGACCTGAGCGCCGACCTGGTGAAGAAACATTATTTCTTGTCGGTAGAGAAGGGGAAGTCACTCTGTCAGCCGATTCACCTGCCTTACATCTACTCCAGCAAGTCAGGGATGAGGCCCATCGTTTCGCCATTACCGGACATCGTCAGCGGCGTGCTAAAGCGCGTAAGACCTCAACACTTGAGCACATTGAAGGCTTAGGGCCTAAACGCAGACAAAAACTGTTACAACAATTTGGTGGCCTGCAGGAAGTACAACGTGCCGGTGTGGAAGATTTAGCCAAGGTAGACGGTATCAGTAAATCGCTGGCCCAAAAAATCTACGATGTTTTTCATGGCGATCATTAGGTCTGCATAGTGATACCATAACCATGATTTTAATTTTAAGTGACACAAGATGTTGAATTTGCCAAATATTTTAAGCTGTTTACGGATTCTCTTAGTTCCCGTTTTGATCCTGTTTTATTTTTTACCCATGCCATCAGCATCAGTCTGGGCAGCGTTGATATTTGTCATTGCCGCATTTACCGATTGGCTTGATGGCTATTTAGCCAGGAAGTGGGAGCAAACCTCAGCATTCGGTGCATTTCTTGATCCGGTAGCCGATAAGCTCATCGTCGTGATGGCACTTATCATGGTGCTGTTTAAAAGTCCGGATTGGTACATCCTGATACCCGTCACTTTAATCATCGCACGTGAATTAATTGTTTCCGCATTACGCGAATGGATGGCCGAATTAGGGCAGAGAAATGCCGTTAAAGTATCTCAGATGGGAAAATGGAAAACCACCTTCCAAATGCTTGCGATTGCCTGCTTGATTTACTATAAGCCCTTATTTGGATTACCAGTTTTTGAAATTGGTGTAGCTCTCTTGTACGCGGCAGCCTGGTTAACGATACAGTCAATGTACTACTATCTTTTAGCTGCCTGGCCAATGATGCGAAATAAGGGTTGACATAAAAAATGAAGTGCCTATAATGCACGACTTCCTCAGCGGGAATAGCTCAGCTGGTAGAGCACAACCTTGCCAAGGTTGGGGTCGCGAGTTCGAATCTCGTTTCCCGCTCCAAGAATATAAAAAGCCGCGGTCAGTCAAGTCACTATCGCGGCTTTTTAGTCTTAGACTTAATGAAAAATGGCTGGGTGGCAGAGTGGTCATGCAGCGGACTGCAACTCCGTGTACGCCGGTTCGATTCCGACCCCAGCCTCCATTTTCAACCCCGCATAAATAAATCAGCATCAGGCGCTTTTAAGCGCTTTTTTTTATGCCTGTTGTTTCTGTTTAACCATCACTAAATGATTACCTGCATATAATCTCTGAGAGACGCTTTCGTTTGTTGAGGTATACGCCTTCAAGCTTTACTGCCTATAGTATAACTGACAGAGTGAGAAGAGCTGCCAATACAGGTTTTGCATTAGCTTTAGGCAATGATAAGTTCAGACAATAGATTGAAATGTTGATAGGGATAAAAGTGACCGTACTAAAACCTACCCTCAGAATCGAAAAATAAGCTATTTTTACTCTAACCCTCAATATCTCAAAAATCTCATAAAGTCACACTAATCTAGTTTGATGTCGCCAGGTAGTACTTTAGGTTTTGCTATGTTATCTGGTACTGAATATTCAGAGTCAAGTGATTTCAAGAATAGAACTAATTTTCGGATTTCATTATTTGTGAGTGGTGCTATAGAACCCAGCAATTCTGAGCGTGATACCAAGATTGAACTCACATAACTAGACTGCTCCGGTTCATCGACTTGGGCTTTGAAAAGAGAAGGTATAGGATTGAAATGATGCTTGATTATTGAGTCAAGATCTTTAAAAGCCCCATTATGTCCATATGGTGATGATTTACTTACGTTTCTCAGCGGAGGTGTTCTAAATAGATACAAATCTGAAGCTTTAGATGTAGCTGCTGCTCTACCATAATCTAAGTAATTACCATTTCTTCCAACTTTCCCTTGTGGAATAGCCAAGCTATGGAACTCCATGTCAGTGAAGTATTTTCCAGAGTGACAAGCGTAACAGCGACCTTTACCTAAAAATATCATTGCTCCTTGCTTTGTTTCGGAGCTGATATAGTCGTATCTACCCGAAAGGTACTTATCCCAATGTGAAGGGGATAAAGCAAAGGCAAATTTTATATATTTAGCTAAAGCGTTTCCAACATGTGTTATGTTGAAATCATTAGCTGATACGTTGGGGTAGGCAGCAGTAAATAAGTCTAGGTATTGTTCTTGATATGCTTGTCTATTTTGATTCTCAGACCCAACAAGTCTGGGAATGATATTATCAAAGACATTAAGCGTCCTTTCGATATAGTTATGATCGGCTTCTGTAGTAATCAACCCACCGTGATAATATTGGTGGTGAGAAGTAACTTCAGCTCTGCCCAACATTTCATCCTGCTCAGAGATAGGCAGAACTGCGGCAACTGCAAGCTGGTCTTCAAAGCCCTCTGGTAATTTTTCTCCGAGAGGACTTTCTATAACTCCGTATTGGTTAACCTGAACTCTTCCATCCCAGAACAATCTGGTAAATTCTTTTTGTGATCTATCATCAAGTGCAAGTGTGTTCCTTGGTACCAAAAGTGCCTTTACTGGGTTTGAGTTTTGCCTGTCTTTTCCAATCCCATTCCCACCTATCCCAATAGCGAGGCTATTACCATCAGTTGAACCTAAGTCACGGCTGTGGCATGTGGCACATGAAACTTCTCTTGTTCCACTCAGCCTGCTGTCAAAAAAAAGAGCTCTCCCAAGTTCTTCAATTGAACCAAATTTAAGTTGTTTCTTTGTTGAGGTTATTGGAGTTATTTCAAGTGCCTCAGTGGCCTTATGTAAGAAAAGGTCATCCTGTAGTGGTTAACTGATCCCGGACACCATTTTAGGAGGTAATATGACCTCCAAAGAGGTGTTCAATGACAAAACAAAGAAGAAGTTTTACCCCTGAGTTCAAGCTGGAAGCAGCCAGTCTAGTTGTCGACCAGAACTACAG
>NZ_JBSXOF010000017.1:0-163591 GCF_056859315.1 Methylophaga sp. F-2 | reverse complement strand
AGACCATAACCTACTTGAACGCCGTGACAAAAACGTCGGGAGCGTTTTTGAATGAGCGAAGCGAACCCGAAGGGGCGCCTACAAGGATGTAGGCGATAAAGTAGGTCACTGCCAGGCTTTATATACAAGAGAAGCCCATCCAAACAGATGGGCTTTTTTTATGTCTCACTGTTTTATATTAACCTGCCTGTGCTGGGCAACACACCCTGTGACCAGCAATCGTGCCTGCATGGCTGGCTCACATCACTTGCTTGTGACTAACAAAAAGCAGCGATAAGCAATGTGCCAGAGATTGCTTTGCATAGACTCCATCCTTGGCGATAAGCATTTTGAATAAGTGAAGCGAACCTGAAGGGGCGCTTACAGGGGTATAAGCAATAAAGTAGATCACTGACAGGCTTTTGGATATTAGAAAAGCACATCCTAAATAATGGTGACCTTTTTTATTGCCTCGTACTCTGCCAAGCTGATCGAAGACTGCTGCAATATTGAGCTTTATAGAGCCTTTCAGATAATTTGTACTTAGACGATGATAACTGAAAAGGTCTTTGTTCAGCTCATCTAAACTACTTAATATCTTGTTAAGCAAAGTCCATTATCGTAACGACCACTATTTATGGACTGTTACTATGCTGAATCACGCCCGTCAACTTAGATTATTTTTTGTTGTAAGTTATCTGATTTTATTTTCTATCACCTGCTTATTTTGGCCATACGCAAAAACTGATAGCAACTGGTTAAATAGCTATCTATTTTTCTCATCTGCAATCTATGCCTTCTTGTATTTATTGCCAGCATTAGTGATTACAAAACTGATTGATCTCGTGGCATTTTTTAACAATCGTTATGAGAAAAAGTGGTTGCTGGTGAGTAGGCAGGTTGCCTGGATACTGACATCAGTAATATTTCTAGCATTATACGCAGACTATGAAATCTATACGCTTTATGAATATCACTTTAACGGATTTGTGTGGAATCTGATAATAACCCCAGGTGGTATTGATGCCCTAGGCGCTACGATATCGACCAAAGTGACTATAGCTACTGAGGTTATCGCTATTATTGTATTTACGTATTTATTGAAGTGGCTATCTGGTAAATTGGCATATCGAACCCATTTTACAGTTTCACGACGTGTTTACATAAGCGCTTTAGCGATCTTATTACTGCTGGCCCCATTAGAAGAAAGTGTTTACGCCTACAGTATTTATACGGGCAAAGACGACTTTATCCAAGTCTCTAGTGTTATTCCCTTCCATCTCAAATCGAGTGCCCATAGCTTTTTCAAAAACATGGGTATTGAACAAGGTGGGCTTAAAAAGCTGAGACTAGCTCATGGAAAGATACATTATCCATTGGAGACGATTGCAACAGAACAGTTAGCAACATATCCGAACATCATTATGCTTGTTGCAGAGTCATTTCGTTGGGATTTACTGGATCCGGAAATAACACCTAATCTATGGAAATTGTCTCAAAAATCACTCACATTCGATAATCATTACAGCGGTGGTAATCGGACAAGGATGGGATTGCTATCGATGTTTTATGGCATTGATGCACCATACTGGTATGGTTTTCAGCAACAGAAGATTTCGCCTGTGCTGCTGAATGTTTTGCGTGATAAAGGTTATCAGTTTGATTTGCACACAAGCCAGAGTTTTGATTACCCAGAATTACGCGATACGGTTTTTCATAATATGCCTGAATCTGTGATGGAAGAATTAAAAGATGGAGAACCATGGGCACGCGATCATCAGAATATCAGTCATGTCATCAGTAATATCGATACACGTGTGAAAAATAAGCCTTTTTATAGCTTTATGTTTTTTGAGTCCACACATGCCCCTTATGCATTTCCTGAATCAATGGCTATCAGGAAAGATTATCTTAAAGATATGAACTATGCTGATCTCAATCTCAGGGATAATATTGAGCAAATCCACAATCGGTATATCAATGCTGCGCACACCATCGATGCTGAAGTAGGGCGTTTGCTGAATTATTTAGAAGAAAACAAGCTATTAGATAATACGATTATTTTATTCACTGGCGATCATGGTGAAGAATTCATGGAAAATGGACATTGGGGCCATGGGCACAATGAAATGTTTCCTGAGCAACAAATCCATGTCCCACTTATATTATCTATTCCAGGTACCAAGCCAGAACATATACGACATACAACCTCTCATATCCAGATTCCTGCCACGCTGATGGAGAAACTGGGTGTGACAACAAATGCTGATAAATATGCGCTTGCAGACGATTTAAACTCCATACTGCCGTATCTAGTTGTTGGTAACTATAATTATCTTTCTGTTATAGATAACAGCCACAAAATTACCTTTCCTTTTACCTCAACAGATTATTTTCACTATACCGTCTTCACTCGTGATGACCAAAGTGTCAATGCCGATGAAAAGCAGGAGGTAATTAAGCAAATCCAGCCTTTGATAGATGATGTTACAAAGGATTGTCAGCGCTTTGTCAGCCATTAAATAAGGAAAATCACTTTAAATCATCGTAATCTGTTGTATTTATCACAAATAAATAAAAAAAGGTCTCTATCTGAGGTAAAATAACAACAAATTCTGTCTGTACGTAAAGCTCATTAATGCCTTTACCTATAACCACTATAAATCAGCAGAATAACGTGTTGATTTAAAGAGTAGAGGATTGGCGAGCATTGATTAAAGAAGTCTGGTCTGCGAGTAATACTGAAATCGCGACAAAGTTCTTAGATTATTTCCCAACATTAGAAAGTATATTCGACTATCAAGCGACAATCATTTCTAAGGGAACACAAAGTGAAGTAATGCGATTTAATATAGAGGATACAGGCTTTTATATTAAACGCTACTCTAGAACCAAGGGTCTTAGAAGTCACTTAGGTTATTCACGTTTGCGGATGGAAATTCGTAATCAACAGCGATTCTTAAGATGGGGACTCAATGCTGCAGCTGTGATTGCCTATGGTGAGCGCTATCGCTTTACACATACGCTTAAGGGTGCATTAGTTACTTTAGCTGTGAACAACAGTTCTAATCTTGAAGATATTTCCCGTAATTCACCTGAGTTATTTAAAAATAAGGCTTGGCTGAGTCAAGTGATAAAGCAGGTTGCTGAGATGGCGCGTATTCTCCATGAACATCGGTTTTGTCATAACGATTTATTCTTACGAAATTTGCTAATACAGCAGAATAATAGTGACCAGCCAAAGCTGTTTCTTATTGATTGCCCATCTGGTTGTTTTTGGTTCGGCACTTTTCTTTCAAAACGTAAAGTTAAGGATATTGCTAGTCTGGATAAACATGCATCACTTTATTTATCCAGAACACAGCGTTTACGTTTTTTGCTCTATTATCGTCAGAGTAAACGCCTTACAAGTAGTGATAAACGATTCATTAGAGATGTGTTGGCCTATTCTCGACGAAAAAATGGATAATCTCTTCCTAGCTCAGCTCAGTGTAGTTTGATTCAGTAAACCGTGGTGAGCAGATAGCTAAAAATATCAGATCGGCTTCACCATTATTACTTATACGCTGGCGTGTTAAAGGGGGAATAATAACTACATCACCAGTGGATACAACTTGTGATAGCTCTTCGCCTATTTCAACGATACCCTGACCTGCGAGAATTACATAACGCTCAGTTGTTTGGTTTAAATGATGCCACTGTGTCGTTACTCCAGGCCCCACTCTGGCTCGAGCAATAGACACATCCGGATCTGATGTATGATTAGATAACTCATTTATATAACACCCCTCAATAAAGAAATACTCTTTATCAGGATCATAGTGCTGGATTGTTGGTTTATTGATCATCTTATTTTATAACCGTTATTTGATGGTTTATTGTTTTTTTGCCCAGTAAAGTCCAGTTTGAGAGGTAAAGCTAGCATCTTTCTCTATTGATAATGCTTGCTTTACTTCTTGGTTAGCATCTAACTGTAATTGCTTGAGTATGCCCACTTTATCTGCTGGTGTGTTCATCCTGCTTACCCATGAGTCAAATTGTAGCCTGGTTGACCAGCTTTTATATTTTTCAATGGTGAAGCCGGCATTTTCAATTACTTCCCGCCATTCAGTATGATCGCGGTTTCGTACATGTGATGGATCACGTAGATACTCGATAGTTTGTAAGTGCGTGTCGACAATTTTATTTATGTCGCCCTCAATATCGATAATAAGCAAATAGCCACCTTTTCTGACTATATTTCCTATGTGCTCAATCGCAGAATTAAAATCTGACCAGTGATGGGCACTGTAACGGCTACACACCAGATCAATATCAGAGAAATGGTGTGCTAGTTCTTCGGCTCGACATTGTTTTGCTTCAAGATTAATAAATTGTTTTGAGTGAGCCTGTTCCTTGACGATTTTTAGCATTGCAGATGATGAGTCTGTTGCAGTGACATTATCTACTAATGGCGCAAGCATGTAACTAAGATGGCCTGCACCACAGCCAATATCAACGGCTGATTTTATGTCTGTGCGATGATGTTCGATAAGTAATTTTGCAAAAGATAAATCAGGTCCTTGACTATGCACTGGGCTTGTTAAATATTCATTCGCTTGAGAATCGAATTGCTTTCCTACGCTTTGGTAATGTGTAGTCATTTTCTGTCTCCATTTTGTAGAAAGCAAAGCATATAAGTCTCATTGTAGTGTTACTAGATAGGTGTTTATCCTATTATAAAAACTGATAGCTAATGATTTAAATTAACGGGTGGAGCGATGAGCAATAATCGCGATAATAGTTTGGGTGCATTTTTGAAATCGGCAAGAGAAAGAACATCACCTGAGCAATTCGGTATAAAGAAAGGACGAAGACGAACGCCAGGACTTAGAAGAGAAGAAGTTGCACAATTAAGCGATATAAGCACGACTTGGTACACCTGGTTAGAGCAGGGTAGAACAACTTCTGTGTCAGCCCAGTTATTAGCACGATTGGCACAAACATTAAAACTATCTCACGCAGAACGGCATTATTTATTTAAATTAGCCAATCAATTAGATAAAGAGGAAATAACACAGTTATCGCCACAACTAAAGCAGCATCTGTTAACGCTAACTGAAACAGTATCAGCACCAACATATGTCATGGATCGTCACTGGGATCTGGTCGCTTGGAATGATGAATGCAAAAAATTGTTTGGTGGATGGCTCAATACCGACAAAAATAAAAATTTACTACGATTTTTATTTTTGGACCCTGTAGCTAAAACACTAATTAGTGATTGGCAACAACGTGCAGAGCGCTTAGTGGCTGAGTACCGGGCAGATAGTGTTGACTGGCATTACGATAAGGTGCATTTGGCACTGGTAGATGAACTCACTGCATTATCTGAAGACTTTAAAACAGCCTGGAGCAAGCAGCATGTATTACCTAGAGAGGGTGGAAAAAGAGGTTTTTTCCGACATGGTATTGAGTGTTTCTATGAACAATTTACTTTACGAGTTGCCGATAATCTCGATATGAAAATGGTGATATTACGCCCTATAAATGAGAGTGGTTAAGGTCTATGCACTAAAATGTAGCGCATAAGATAAATAGTAACCAATTGATTTAATGGCTTACATCTCTCGACTCTAGTCTATATCAGGCTTTCGGTCACTGACTTATAAGCTGGCATCTGTTATGCAAGACATTATCCGACATATGTCATAGGGAGGCCTCTATGAAACTGTTAATGATAGTTTTGCTTCTACTCAGCTCTAAAATGGCGGTTAGTGATACCTCGGCATCATGGAACCGTATTATTTTATCTGGCGGTGCATATACACTATTGGGCTTAGCCCCACCGGAACTCAGAGCTGCGGACACACTCAATATCTTTCTCGAAGGTGATGGCGCGCCTGGTACAGCATTAGAGTTAGCTGAATTCATTGGTGGTAATAGCGTTTATATCGCCAGACCTTGCCAGTATTTTTCGCGTCAACAATTCACCAATTGTGACAAAGCTTTATTGACATCACACCGCTATTCGCGGGCTGTGATTGACTCTATCAGTAGAGCCATTACAGCAATGAAAATTCGTTATCAAGCGAGTCGAGTGCGGCTTATCGGATTTTCAGGTGGCGGAGCTATTGCAACGATTATTGCTGCACAACGTGATGATATTGACTTGCTTGTTACCGTCGCTGGCAATCTTGATCACAAGCGTTGGACTGAGTTTAATGAGATTGCCCCTTTAATCGGCTCATTAAACCCGGTAGATTTCAGCGGCTCTCTTGAGGGTGTGAAACAAATTCACCTTATTGGTGAGCGTGACAATGTGGTGCCTGGCTCTGTACTAAGCTCTTATTTAGCTCACATGCAAAAACTGGATAATGTGAAAAGCTATATTATTTCTGGTGCTGACCATCTTTGTTGCTGGTCAATGGCACTTGCAGATGTCTTAGATTGACGCAGATGCTTAACCCAAGCTAGCCAGCCAATCATCATCTGAGCCTTCGTTCATCCCCTCAAAAAGGTATGTGGAAAGATAACGTTCTCCCGTATCAGGTAACATGGCCAAAATAGCACTTCCAGGCGTAGCTTTTTCCGCGACCTTCATGGCCGCCGCTAGGGTGCCACCGCATGATAAACCAACGAAAATACCTTCTTCTCGAGCAAGGCGTTGTGCCCAATTTTTGGCTTCTTCATCTGTCACAGGATAGAGTTCATCATAGATGTCACGATTTAATACATCAGGAATAAAATCTGGTGTCCAACCTTGGATTTTATGTGGGGCCCATGCATTACCTGCCAGCATGGAAGCAGCGGCAGGTTCAGTTGCGATAATTTTTGTTTCTGGGCGTGCAGCTTTAATGATTTCACCTGCACCTGTTAAGGTACCGCCGGTTCCCCAACCCGATACCCAGTAGTCAAGAGGTTTACCTGCAAAATCAGACAGAATTTCTGGTCCTGTAGTATTTCGGTGATAGGCCGGGTTCGCTGGGTTCTCAAATTGTCTGGCTAGAAACCAACCATACTTTTCAGCAAGTTCTTCTGCTTTTTTGACCATGCCTTTGCCACTTTCAGCTGCTGGGGTCAAAATGACCTTAGCTCCAAGGGCCCGCATAATCTTACGACGTTCCACGGAGAAGGTTTCAACCATGGTCGCAACAAAGGGATAGCCTTTCGCCGCACACACCATCGCGAGAGCAATACCGGTATTGCCTGAAGTGGCTTCAACGACTGTTTGACCCGGTTTCAGAACCCCACGTTTTTCTGCATCATTAATAACAGCATATGCCAAGCGATCTTTGACGGAACCCATCGGGTTAAACGACTCAACTTTCACATACATATCAACGTGGGCTGGAGCTATGTTGTTGAGTTTGACTACTGGTGTGTTGCCGATGGTATCGAGAATGCTGTTGTAAATCATAATATGTTTTCGCTTCTTTATGCTGATCAAAAAGCTTACATGAAATCTATCAATCAGAGGCGTGTCGTAAGCTAGAGAATGTTATTTTCGTAATCGTTAATAATTGACTGTGCAAGATTCACTTTACTTTGCTCAACGAACACATGAGCGAAATCAGTGGCTGGAAGATCGCCGACAGCGCCTTGTAAATAGTGGCCACCAACGTGACAGTCAATGTCATGGCTTTTCAACAAGCCAGCTACAATATGAGCTTCTAAAATATTATTAGCACGAAACATCAATTGCATATGTTTCTCCAATGCTGTTGAGGCTTTAGCTAGCAAAATTCGCTGCGTCGTGTTTATTTTGTAGTAACGTGAATCTGTTGTTTAGTTGATTGCTTTGCAGGTTTCTTGCTGCTCTCGATATTTGAGGAGGTTTGCAATGCACGTAGAATATTTTGTCTGGTAATTGAACCAACTAAACGATTATCTTTGATGACAGGTAAACACTTATATGCAGTACTGAGAAATGTCTGAGCAACATCGATAATAGAGTCATCAACATCAACTGTTGCACATGTTGTGTTCATAAACTCGCCAACTTGTCCTGCAGCTTCCCCTTGATAAGCCGCATTTAAAGCTACTTTCATACAATCTTTTTCAGATAAAAAGCCAATCAGGTTGCCATGATGATCGATGACAGGAGCACCAGATAACTTGAACTCTACCAATTGATTGATCGCCCGCAGAATATCCATATCCGGTGTGAAGGTAATTTTAGTACCATTCATATGATCTTTGACTTTTAACGGCGCTAACATATTTAGCTCTCCTTAATATGCGTTATTGTTGTTGGGCTTTCCGTTTCGCACATTCATCCCTTTCCTGGGCTGAACAAGCGCCACCACAACTTCCACTTAAGCCAACTTGATTGAGACCACCACAACTACCTTTGATGGCTGAGCGACCAAACAACACGCCTATCGCCATTGCTGCGACAACGACAAGTAATACAACAAATGCGGCGATAAAAGTTGTCATCTAACCCCCAAAGTCATCCAGGAATATGTTTTCACGTTCAACACCAAGATCTTCCAGCATTCTAATTACTGCAGCGTTCATCATTGGCGGTCCACACATATAGAATTCACAGTCTTCTGGAGCGGGATGATCTTTAAGATAGTTTTCATACAGTACATTATGAATGAAGCCAGTGTAACCCTGCCAGTTATCTTCTGGCAATGGATCCGATAGAGCCACATTCCAGGTAAAGTTCTCATTTTCGGCAGCCAGCTCATCAAAATCTTCAGTGTAGAACATTTCACGCAAGCTACGGGCGCCATACCAGAAACTGATCTTACGGTCGGTTTTAATTCTACGAAGCTGATCGAAAATATGTGAACGCATCGGTGCCATACCTGCACCACCACCGATAAAGACCATTTCTTTATCAGTATCTTTGGCAAAGAATTCACCAAAAGGTCCTGAGATAGTGACTTTATCACCTGGTTTTAAGTTGAATATATATGATGACATTTGACCTGGTGGAATATCATCGTTGTCTGGTGGCGGGGAAGCGATCCGCACATTCAGCATAATAATGCCTTCTTCTTCAGGATAGTTCGCCATAGAATATGCGCGGATAACATCCTCTTTTACTACGGATTTATAACGCCACATATCAAAGCGGTCCCAGTCGCTTCTATATTCATCTTCTACATCAAAACTTTTGTATTCAACCGTATGAGGTGGGCACTCTATCTGAATAAAACCACCGGCACGGAAATTTACATTTTCACCAACAGGTAATTCCAGTACTAATTCTTTAATAAACGTAGCAACATTGTGGTTAGAGCGAACAGTACAATCCCATTTTTTGACACCGAAAACTTCTTCGGGGACTTCAATTTTCATGTTCTGTTTAACGGCAACCTGACAGGATAATCGGTCACCTTCTGCTGCTTCACGTTTGGTGATATGTGACTCTTCTGTGGGCAGGATTGAGCCACCACCCTCAAAGATTTTAACTTTACACTGCCCACAAGTACCGCCGCCGCCGCAAGCTGATGACACAAATAGATCTGCATCAGCAAGAGCCCCTAACAGTTTACTGCCAGCTTTAGTTTTGATGGTTTTTTCCTCATTGATGACAATTTCAATATCACCAGTTGAGACTAATCTTGAACGTGCCCCAAGTATTAAAAATACCAAGGCCATGATGATAAGGGTAAATAGTACGATGCCGAGTACGATTTCCATCACAATTGAATCCCAGAAAATGCCATAAAACCAAGTGCCATGAGACCTGCAGTGATAAAGGTAATCCCTAATCCTTGCAGCCCATCAGGTACATCTGAATATTTGAGTTTTTCACGTATGCCAGCGATAGCGGTAATCGCCATTGCCCAGCCAAGACCACTACCAACACCATAAACAGCACTTTCAGATAGGTTGTAGTCACGTTCAACCATGAACAAGGTTCCGCCCAGAATGGCACAGTTCACCGTGATTAATGGCAGGAATATACCCAATGCGTTGTACAAGGCTGGAGCATATTTATCCATGGCCATTTCAAGAATCTGTACCATCGCAGCAATAACACCAATGTAGCTGATAAGACCAAGAAAGCTTAAATCAACATCAGGTAAACCTGCCCACGCAAGCGCACCATCCTTAAGTAGGTATTGGTAGATTAAGTTATTTGCTGGGACTGTAATGGCTTGAACCATGATGACGGCAATACCAAGACCAAGGGCTGTTTCAATTTTTTTCGACACAGCAAGGAAGGTACACATGCCTAAAAAGAATGATAAAGCCAGGTTCTCAATAAAAATTGAGCGTACGAACAGGCTTAGATAATGTTCCATCTACAATACCTCCGTACGATGAACTTGGTGAATTTGATAGTCCGGCGCTTCGACTTGTTCTTTTTTCCAGCTACGCACAGCCCAGATGAGCAGACCAATGACAAAGAAAGCACTTGGTGGTAAGAGCATTAATCCGTTTGGTATATACCATCCACCATCATTGGCGACAGGAATCACTTGGTAGCCAAATAATTTTCCTGCACCTAAGAGTTCACGACAGAAAGCAACCAACATAAGAATGAGACTATAACCCAAGCCATTACCAATCCCATCCAGGAAACTCAGCATGGGCGGGTTTTTCATTGCGTAAGCTTCAGCACGGCCTAATACGATACAGTTGGTGATAATCAAGCCGACGAACACCGACAATTGTTTGCTGGCCTCAAATGCATAGGCTTTGAGAATCTGGTCAACAATAATGACCAGTGAAGCAATGATCGTCATTTGCACAATAATCCGAATACTACTCGGAATATGTTTACGGATAGCACTGATACAGGCACTCGAGAAGGCTGTAACCGTGGTCAAAGCCAATGACATGATAAGTGCGGACATCATATTGGTAGTGACTGCTAATGCAGAACAAATACCAAGAACTTGTAGTGTAATTGGATTGTTATCAATGAGAGGATCGATAACATTATTTTTTGCTTGGCTTGCCATAAGTTATTTCCCCAATTCAGAATGCATTTTTTTCAGGTAAGGCCCAAACCCCTGATCGCCTAACCAGAACTGTAGAAGGTTGGTGACACCATTACTAGTTAAGGTCGCTCCTGATAAGCCATCTACCTTGTATTCGGCGTTAGCCGTATTTGGCTCAACATGACCACGAATCACACGAATTTCGACATTACCATCAGCATCAAAAATTTTCTTGCCAGCCCACTGAGCACGCCATTTAGGGTTATCAACTTCACCACCAAGTCCCGGTGTTTCCGCCTGTTCGTAAAAACGTAAACCACGAACCGTATTGAAGTCACCTTCCAATGCTAAAAATCCATATAACGTGGACCATAGACCATAGCCATGAACGGGCAGTACGACTTGTTTAATCGCGTCGCCTTCTTTCAATATATACACAGGTGCATAGTTGGCGCGTCGACCGATGCTGGCAATATCATCTTTGTCGTCTATGTTGATACTCATTTGTGGATCAGCTGATGCCGCACGCTGGTCATAACTGACAGGGTCGATGTTATTGTCAGCATAATTACCTGTACTCAAGTCGACCAGCTTAACTTCAAACTGACTAAAAATTTCATCAACAGTACCAGCTTGATTACTCATTCCTGTGACAGCAAGAATATTCTTCTTTATATCGTCTTTTTTATTGTCGTCCTGTATGGGACGTAAATAAACAGCCGCTGTCGAAACCATCACTGAACAAATCAGACACAACAGAATAGCAATAAAAAGAGTTTTTTTCGGATCATCATTAGGTAAGTTGAGTAATCCACCTAACAATCCTTTTTTTGTATTAGTTTCAGCCATGATATTAAGTTCGCTTCATTCTGCGTTTGATGTTGGCCTGAACAACAAAATAGTCGATCAGGGGCGCGAAAATATTGCCAAATAATATGGCTAGCATAATACCTTCTGGGAAGGCGGGGTTCACAACACGGATCATCACCGCCATAAAACCAATCAATGCACCATATATCCAGCGCCCTTTATTTGTCATCGCCGCAGAGACCGGATCTGTTGCCATAAAGACCATACCGAAGGCGAGGCCGCCCATGGTTAAATGCCAGTACCATGGAACACTGAACATCGGATTAGTATCACTGCCAATCAGGTTGAATAATAATGAGGTAGCAACCATACCAAGGAATACACCCAGAATGATTCTGAAGTTAGCCACTCGGGTATAAATTAGAAATGCTGCACCGATGAGTATCGCTAATGTGGATGTCTCACCCAGCGAGCCTGGCATCATTCCAAAGAAGGTTTGTGACCAGCTGTAACCAGCTTCTTTCACCGCCTCGATACCACCTGATGCGGCCAGAGCAAGAGGCGTCGCTCCAGTGTAGCCATCAACTGCAGTCCACACCGCGTCTCCAGACATTGCTGCCGGATACGCAAAATAAAGAAACGCACGCCCAGTCAGGGCAGGGTTCAAGAAGTTTTTACCTGTACCACCGAAGACTTCTTTACCCAGAACAACACCGAAAATGATACCAAGTGCGACCATCCACAGCGGTGTTGATGGTGGCAAGGTCAGGGTGTAAAGCATCGAGCTGACTAAGAAACCTTCATTAACCTCATGGTTTCTTACAGCGGCAAAGATGACTTCAAAAATACCGCCAGCGACCAATGTCGTTATATACATGGGTAAAAAGTAAAGTAAGCCATGAAACATATTGGCGAATAAACTGTTAGGGTCATATGCGATACCCAGCGTACTCATTATCCAGTTACGCCAACCATCCAGGCTTGTCATACCCATTTGGCTGATCGCATTATTCGCCTGAAAACCCGTATTCCAAAGCATCAATAATAAGACGGGGAATGTCGCTACTACGACATAACTCATTACCCGTTTTAGATCGATGGCGTCCCGCACATGTGGAGAACCTCGTGTTACATCAGCGGGTGAATATATAAAGGTATCCACCATCTCATATAACGCGAAATACTTTTCGTATGGGCCGCCTTTTTGAAATTGTGGCTCGATACGATCAAGAAAACGTCTTAAGCGTGCCATCAACTATCCTTCTATCTCAATTTGTGTCAAGTTTGATCTGAGTGCAGGGCCATAATCATATTTGCCTGAACAGACAAAGGAGCATAATGACAAATCTTCTTCATCAAGCTCTAAACAACCAAGCGCTTGTGCTGTATCGGTATCTTTGACCAGCAATGAACGGAGTAACTGTGTTGGTAAAATATCCAGTGGCATAACGCGTTCAAATACACCGACAGGCACCATCGCCCTGGGGCTACCATTTTGTGATGTAGTCAAGGCCACTTCTTTTTGACGGAAAATGCTGGAAAAGAAAACATTGAGTGAAGAAAATTTACCTTTACCGCCTGGACGAATCCAACCTAATAATTCTCGTTCAATACCTTCTGCGATCACAGAAATTTGATTATGAAATCTGCTTAAGTAGGCTGCCCAGTTATTGGCTGTATGGCCATGCAAAACCGAACCAGAAACAATACGTGATGGAATATTTTGTACTTCACCCAATACAAGATCCTGGGTACTTGCGCCTAAACGTGTACGTATCAATCGTGGTTTATTCACTAAAGGCCCAGCAAAAGCAATAATGCGCTCAACCCAAAGACGACCTGTTGTAAACAGTTTTCCAATAGCTATTACATCCTGATAACCGACCGTCCATACTGATTTACTGGCGTTGACAGGATCAAGCAGATGAATATGTGTTCCAGCTAAACCAGCAGGGTGTGGACCTGAGAAAGTATGAACTTCGATATTACTTTTCTGGTTAACCGGCAGGGCTGTATCAGGGGCCTGACAGACATAGACTTTGCCTTCTGTCAGTTGACTGAGGATGGTTAGACCGTGTTTAAAATCTTCAGCGTGTTCATTGATGATAATGCTTGGGTCAGCAGCAAGAGGATTGGTATCAATGGCTGTGACAAAAATGGCATGTGGTACGGCATCAACAGCTGGAGAGCGACTATACGGGCGGGTGCGGAATGCTAACCATAAACCGGAGTCAATTAAATTTTTGGTGATATCTGATCTTTTCAGATTGTCGAGCTTGTTTAAATCGTATTGCTCGAATGTGATCTCATCGTCACCTTCCAACTCAATGACGACGGATTGTAATGCGCGCTTGGCACCGCGGTTAATGGCTTTCACTGTTCCTGCGCCTGGAGAGGTGAACTGCACGCCAGGGTTTTTCTTATCAGTAAATAATGGTTGTCCGAGTTTGACCTTCTGGCCTTCTTCAACCATCATCGTAGGCCTCATACCTACATATTCATTGCCCAATATGGCTACCGAATTGACTTTGTTGCCATCGTAGATAGTTTGTTCGGGTTTCCCCGAAATGGGCAAATCTAGCCCTTTCTTAATCGAGAAATGCATACTTCACCTGGTCAGGAGACAACGGACGTACCTGCTATCTGTGTTACGTTAAATTCCCAGTCTGTAAGTATAAGTATTGTTTTCAATGAAAGAAAGAACAAATCCAGATAAATATTAGCTCAAATCCTACTTATCTCAGGATGCTATCCGTTTCTTTTAGCCATCTATAAGCAACAATAAAGCCTAAAAAGCTGAGTACGCTGGCAATGATGAATGTCCAGGCCGCGCCAGGACTATCCCATAAATAGCCGCTGAATAAGCTACCTATAACCCCGCCAATTCCAAAACTTGCGCTGCTATACAGCGCTTGTCCTCTGCCTTGTGTGTTGCCAATAAAATGACGATGAACCCAGGCAATAGCTGAGGCATGAAAACTGCCGTAGCTGGCTGCATGTAAAAACTGAGCCATAATCAGTGCAGGCAGGTTTTGCGGAAAGGCTGCTATCAAGAGCCAGCGAAGTGATGTTAATAATAGACTGACCATAAATACATTACGCAGTCCAAACTTGGGCAGCCAGCGATGCATTACAAGAAAAATAATGACTTCGGACATAACACCCAGTGCCCAAAGTTGGCCTATAACACTACTGCTGTAATCATGCTGCTCTAGATAGATGGAATAAAACGTGTAGTAAGGGCCATGACTAGCCTGCATTAACAAGCAGATCAGTAAAAAAGCAATCACACTGGGCCGCTTCAGTATGGTTTTTAATGAGATGGTGCTGTGCTCTGACGTGTTTGATGATTCAGGCACGCTGAGACTGAATAGCCATATACCAGTAATGCTGATTAATAATGCGATGGGAATAATCTTTGGCTCAAACTGCTCAAGTAAATTACCCAACACCATGACGATGACAATAAAGCCGATCGAACCCCATAAACGAATCTTGCTGTAGTGATGACTGTGTTCACCGAGATGTTGCAGTGTGGTGACTTCAACTTGGGGTAGTGATGCGTTCCAAAAGAAGCTAAATAACATCAGAACCAGTGCGACACTGAGATAAGATTGATCAATGAAAATTGCTGCAAAGACAATGATGGTGGCAAAACTGGCGAGTCTTACAATTCTCATGCGACGGCTATAATAATCTGCTAACCAACCCCAGATATTGGGCGTGATAATTCTGGAGGCCATCAGAATGGCGGTTAGTTCACCAATCTGGCTTGGGCTAAAGCCTTCCCATTTCAGGTAAAGGCTCCAGTAAGGTACTAATATGCCGAGACAAGCAAAATAAAAAAAATAAAAGCCAGACAGGCGCCAGTATGGCAATTGAGATAAAGGCACCTGAATGAGTTAAGCCTGAGCAGGAATGATCGGGGTATCAGTAGTGACGTCCATATTTTGAGCACGATGTCTCAACACATGATCCATTAAAACTAATGCCAGCATAGCTTCTGCTATAGGTGTCGCTCGAATACCGACACACGGATCATGGCGACCTTTCGTCACAACTTCAATGGCATTACCTTGTGTGTCAACACTTCGGCCTGGTAATCGCAGACTGGAAGTGGGTTTCAGCGCGATGCTGACAAGTAAATCCTGACCACTGGTAATACCACCGAGCGTGCCGCCTGCATGATTACTGAGAAAACCATCAGTGGTAATTTCATCACGATGTTCAGTGCCTTTTTGCGTGACCGAATCAAAGCCGGCACCAATCTCAACACCTTTGACGGCATTAATGCTCATCATAGCGTGAGCGATATCCGCATCAATACGGTCAAAAATCGGCTCTCCAAGTCCAACCGGTACATGGCGAGCAACAATATTAATTCTGGCGCCTACCGAGTTGCCTTCTTTACGTAAGGCATCCATATAGGCCTCGAGTTCAGTTTCTTTGTCTGGATCCGGTGAGAAAAAGGCACTTTTCTCTATGTGTGACCAATCTAGTTTTTCTGTTTTTATAGGACCGAGTTGCGATAAATAAGCATTTATTTCAATACCATAACGCTGACGAAGATATTTCTTTGCAATACCACCAGCGGCGACACGCATGGCCGTCTCTCTGGCAGAAGAGCGACCACCGCCACGATAATCACGCACACCGTATTTTTGGTGATAGGTGTAATCAGCATGAGCAGGTCTGAACTGATGCATGATGTTGCCGTAATCTTTGGAGCGTTGATCAACATTTTCAATCAACATACCAATGGGGGTGCCAGTTGTCTTACCTTCAAAAACCCCAGACAGAATTTTGACCTGATCGGGTTCGCGGCGTTGCGTTTCATGACGAGTTTTACCTGGACGGCGACGATCAAGATCGCTTTGTAAATCTGCTTCAGTTAATTCTAGTCCGGGAGGGCAGCCATCAACGATGCAGCCTAAAGCTGGGCCATGACTCTCGCCAAAGGTGGTAACAGTGAAGAGTTTTCCAAAGGTATTACCTGACATATCTCGTTCCGCTTTCGAGTGAAGATTAAACAATAAATAATTTGGCGAAGCCTAAAAAGGCCATAAACCCGACCACATCCGTGACAGTGGTGAGTAGTACGCTGCCTGATAAGGCTGGATCAATACCTATTCGCTTCAACCCCAACGGTATAGTTACGCCAGCAAGGGCTGCTGCCACTAAATTAATAATGATGGCAGTACCAATAAGTAGTCCTAAAGACACGCTATTAAACCAGATCACGGTGACTATCGCGATAGCTGTGGCCCATATCAAGCCATTTGTCGCACCAACCAGCATCTCTTTGCGCAATAACCAGCGTTCATTGTTACTATTCAGTTGACCCAATGCCATAGAGCGAATAACCAATGTTAAGGTCTGGCTTCCGGCTATGCCACCCATACTGGCAACAATGGGCATTAGGACTGCAAGGGCCACTTGTTTTTGTATTGTAGTTTCAAATAAACCAATAACCCATGACGCGAGAAATGCTGTCAGTAAGTTTACGGCAAGCCACACCGAGCGGCGATGAACACTGCGTTTGACGGTGGCAAAGGTATCTTCATCTTCACCCAAACCTGCCATGCTCAGCATCGAATGTTCTGCGTCATCACGGATAACGTCAACGACATCATCAATGGTGATACGACCAAGTAGGCGGTTATCTTTATCGACAACAGGCGCGGAAATCAAATCATGTTTTTCAAATCGTCTGGCGACATCCCGATCCGTCATATTCGCTGGAATCGGATCGACCTGGTGCGACATAACTTCACTTACCAGAAGTGAACGGTTTCGGCTCACCACTTGTGATAAACGTAATGTGCCCAGGTAATGATCATTATGATCCACCACATACAAACTATCGGTATTTTCTGGCAGTTCTCCCAGCATGCGCAGATATCGTAGGACAACCTCAAGCGTGATATCTGTGCGTACCGTGGTGACGTCTGTATTCATCAAACCACCGGCACTTTCTTCATCGTAGGCTAAAACAGCCTCAACACGACGCCGGTGTTGAATATCCATCGCACGCAAGACTTCATGGACGACATGATCCGGGAGATCTTGCAGAATATCGGCGATATCATCGGCATCAAGATCTTCGGTGGCATTAATCAGATCCGCGGTATCCATATCTGTCATCAGATCGGTACGGACTTCCTCACCGATATATGACAAGACTTCACCACGTAAGTCAGGATTAATTAATGGCCAGCAGATTTTCCGCTCGTTAGGCGGTAAAGATTCAAGAAGATGCGCTGTTTCGGCTGGATGTAGTCCTGCTAATAACCTACGCATTCTGACAAAACGTCCACTTTGCAGGGCATCAGATAAAGCATTAATAGATTGATTCAGGGCGTGATCATGGTCCAGCTCAGACATATCCAGTTCTCAACAACGGAGGTTTTTAGGATTGTGATTAGTGCTTATTCTAGCTTGCTTGCCACTTGCTGAATAGCGTGAAATGCTTCGTGAGCAAAGAAACTAAGGAGATTCAGAGGTTTTATAAGGTGAGTGCTGACACCCATAATATACGATTTGGTGTCAGCACAGGTTCATTATTTAGTGAGACGGGCCGTTAATTTTTTCAAGCAATAAATCCAGCTCTAGTTGGTCACTGGTATTCATAATATCCAATGTGTTAACGGGGAGTTCATTCAAGTTAGTTTCATTGATTACCTGTTTTACTTCGAGTATGGCATTGGGATGCATACTGAAGTTTTCCAATCCCATGGCCAGTAGAAGTCTTGTATAACGAGGGTCACCCGCCATTTCACCACACATGGACACATCCACATTATGCAGTTTTCCCGCCTGCAGCGTCATATATATCAGACGTAATACAGCTGGATGCAATGGGTCATAAAGATAGTTAACATGATCATCAATACGGTCAATGGCCAGTGTGTACTGGATTAAGTCATTGGTACCAATAGAGAGAAAGTCTACCTGTTGCGCAAATATTTCTGCGCAAACCGCACTTGCCGGAATCTCAATCATGGCGCCCACTTCAATATGATGATCGTATTCAAGATGCTCTTTATCCAGTTCCTGCTTACATTGCTCAAGCAGGTTCTTCGCTTGGAGCAGTTCATTCATGGTGGAAATCATCGGGAACATGATTTTGATTTTGCCAAAAGCAGAAGCACGAAGAATTGCGCGCAGTTGGGTGCGGAACATGGCTGGTTGGCTTAGGCATAATCGAATGGCGCGCATACCTAAAGCTGGGTTAGTCACTACAGTTTGATTGAGGTTACGCCCACCATCAACGGTTTTGTCTGCCCCCAAATCGAAAGTTCGAATTGTCACCGGTTGATTATTCATGCCTTCAACCACATCGCGATAGGCCGATAACTGTTCTTCTTCCTCTGGTGGTGACAGGCGGTTCATGTACAAAAACTCGGTACGATACAGTCCAATACCTTGCGCACCGGCGCTGCTGATTGTGGTTACATCTTCCGGTAACTCAGCATTGGCTAACAATGTGACTGATTTACCATCTCGTGTTTTTGTGGGTTGAGACTTATAACGACTCAGCGATGAGATATGCTCACGAAAAGCAATTAAACGGCCTTCATATTCATACTGTGTGCGTTCATCTGCCCCCAGCAACATAACGCCAGTCTCACCGTCAACAATCAGCGGTTCATTATCCTGAACATAACGACGAACAGACTCGACACCAACGATAGCCGGGATGCCCAGACTTCTTGCCAGAATGGTGGTGTGAGAAGTCGCACCACCATGCTCTGTCACGAAGGCAACAATACCTTGGTGCTGCATAAGCACAGTGTCCGCTGGCGTCAGGTCTTCAGCGATAATAATATGGCCTTTTAGCCGACCATCTGGAATTTCATGATCCGCGACTTCCTGATCAGCCAGAATACGGTGAATTCGATTGACCACATGATCAACGTCATCTCGACGTGTACGCAGATAAGGATCATCCATCTCATTAAAAACGTTAATCAACGCATCACGTTGCAACTGTAAGGCCCATTCGGCATTACAGCGGCGCTGACGGATCATATCTACTGGAATCTTATTTAGTGATGAGTCATTCAACATCAATAAATGGGTATCAATGAAGGATGTCACGTCAGCAGGCGCATTGGCCGGAATATGATTACGAATGGATTTTAACTGTTGTCTTGCCTGATCAATGGCATCGAGAAAACGGTCGACTTCTTGCTCTATTGCAAAGGCGGGGATTAAATATTCACGGACATCAGGCTGATTGTGAAAAAGAATATGGGCTCGGCCCATAGCAATGCCGCGAGAGACGCCAATTCCTTGTAGCTCAAGCGTCATTCACCTTCTCCAAAAAAATCATTAATAAGGGTATCTAGCGCTTGCAAAGCCTGTTCAGCATCATCACCTTCAGCGGTCACAGTGATTTGTGATCCTTTTGCCGCAGCCAGCATCATCACACCCATGATGCTTTTACCATTGACTGTTCTGTTTTCTCTGGTAACGGTAATCTCAGCATCATAAGCAGAAGCAGTAGTGACAAATTTAGCTGCTGCTCGTGCATGTAAGCCGAGTTTATTAATAATTGTGAATGTTTTTGTCATCATTTTCTTGAGTAGCCTGTGTGATGACAGCGAACTACACCTTCTTGACCGCCACTCAAGGCTTTGATTTCAAGTTCTTCTAAGTTTAGGGCTGGGTAGTTTAAAACGCGTATCAACATGGGTAGGTTTAAGCCTGAAACAACACGGATATCTGTTCTGTCAGATACTGCACAGGCTATATTACTTGGCGTTGAGCCGAACATGTCAGTCAGTATGAGAATACCGTGACCTTGATCAAGTTTTTTTAAATCTTCATCCATTTCCAAACGGATTGCTTCAGGATTGTCTTTGGTCTGGATTGAAATCACTTTGGTGGGAAGCGGGCAACAAGATAACATCTGGCGTGCAGTGTTAATCAGCTCTGTCCCGATGTTATTGTGCGAAACAAGTAAAATGCCTACGGTCATATTAGCTCTCTAAAAAAACAGCCAAAGCTGTATATAGACAAATCGGCTCAGCCTCTGTCTTGTAACGGTAATGAATGTAATGGATATACCGCATGTCATCAAGTTAATGTGAAATCATCACTGCTGAATTTGCTGTTGTTGGCGATATTTTAACTGTTCATTGGCATCATTTGTTGACTGTTGCATGTTTAACCAAGTTAACAGGCGAATGAGCACGGGTACCGGATTGGATATCGACAAATGTAGTGTCGGAATATTAATACCAAGAATAGTTTGATTGCTTTGGTTGCCTTCCAGCTGACTATCCAGTGTTAATTTTTCATGCAGGATCAGCTGATAGTGAAGTGAAGCATAATCAGTGACATGTGCTGGACCAAACTGGTGTTCGATATTAATGGTGCCAAGTTCACGTGTGTTAAGCAGGCTTTTTAATAGTGAGGGAGAACGACCAATAAGTTGATTTTTTTCAATAGTAAGGTCAATCACATCATCAGCGACTAATTGATGACCTTCAATGATTAACTGCAAAGCCAGACTACTTTTCCCTATGCCGGGGGAACCGCTAATCAGTACGCCTGAGCCATTGACACAAACCATTACTCCATAGAGTGAGTTGGTTTGTATTGCTTGGACCATGGTTAATCTTCGTCGATAGAAAGGAGTAGTTCGAAAATTTGTTCGGCGCTTGTTGCGTTACGCAACTTCTGACAGATATCAGGATCACGAAATAGAGTAACAAGACGTGATAAATGCTGTAGGTGATGATCTGTATCTTCTTCTGGTACGAGTAAACCAAAAGCAATATCGATGGGTTGATTATCGACAGACTCAAACGGCACTGGCGTTTCCAGTGTCAGCATAGCAGCAATGGTATGTGTTAAGCCCGGAACCCGGGCGTGGGGGATAGCCACGCCCTTACCGAGGCCCGTACTTCCGAGCCGTTCACGTTCCAATAAGACCTGGAATATTTTTTCTGCTGTTGTCGCGTTAGTATTACTGGCTAACTTTTGACTTAAGTTTTCCAGTACTTTCTTTTTGCTCGTGGCATTGTCATGAAAGCTGATACTGTCAGCATTAACCAATAATGCGGCAATTAGCATAAAAAAATCTCGTTTAGTTGACGTTGTGCTTCATATCGGCACCGACAGATTGATGATGATCGGTGATTTTATCTTTATGCTTGATGATTTGGCGATCAAGTTTAGCCACCAAATTCTCAATAGCAGAGTACATGTTTTCATTTTCATCTGAGGCGAACAAATCAGCACCACTTACATGAACAGTGGCTTCTGCTTTCTGACGTTGTTTTTCTACTGATAACACAACATGAACATTGGTCATGTGATCAAAATGGCGAGTCAATTTTTCGAATTTTTTGTTGACGTGATCGCGTAAGCTGTCAGTGATTTCGATATGTTGTCCGCTTAAATTTAACTGCATAATGATGGACTCCTTATTGAGTGATGATAACTGGTTTACACCAGTCGTTTTCGCTCATTCGATGGCGCTATTGCCAACGTTTCACGATATTTTGCAATTGTCCGTCTGGCGACATTAATGCCTTGTTCTCCGAGGATATCGGCAATTTTACTGTCGCTCAATGGTTTCCGTGGATTTTCTGCGGCAACCAGTTTCTTGATGATAGCGCGAATGGCTGTAGCTGAACATTCTCCGCCGGCATCTGTGCTGACATGACTGGAGAAAAAGTATTTCAGTTCAAAAATTCCTCTCGGTGTATGGAGGTATTTGCGGGTTGTTACACGGGAAATTGTGGATTCATGCATTTCTACAGTTTCAGCAATATCAGCTAAAACTAGCGGTTTCATGGCTTCTTCACCAAAGTCGAGAAAATCTTTCTGTCTTTCGATGATCGCTTCGGTCACTTTTAATAGGGTTTCATTGCGACTTTGTAAGCTTTTTAGAAACCAGCGTGCTTCCTGCAGATTATTTTTCAGGTAGGTATTTTCTGCGCTGTTATCGGCTCGATTAATGAGTTGCGCATAATGTTCGGCAATTTGTAAACGCGGTGCATTATCGGGATTGAGTGAGAGCACCCATTGGCCCTTAAGCTTTCTTGCATAGACATCTGGAACAATATATTCCGTGGTATCTGTTTGAATTTGACTGCCAGGACGAGGGTTTAACAGCTGAATGGAACGAACCAATTCGGTGAGTTCATCATCTGAGACTTTCAGAGCACGTTTGATTTGGGCGTAGTCACGTTTAGCCAAAGTATCGAGATGTTTATCGATAAGCTCTTTCATCAGATCAATATGAGGTAAACCTGATTCTTCATAAACGCGAAGTTGTATTAGCAAACACTCGCGTAAATCACGGGCTGCCACTCCGACGGGATCAAAGTGCTGAATACGATGCAGCACCGTTTCGATTTCATCCAGTTCTATTTCAGCAAACTCTTCACCTAAACTCGCTTGAATCTCTTCCAATGATGTTTTGAGATACCCATCATCTTCAATCGAATCAATGATCGTTGTCGCGATAGCTTCTTCAATTTCTGTGAAGTGAGTCAGCCGCATTTGCCAGAGCAAATGTTGCTGTAATGAATCGGTACTTTCGTCCTGATTCTCCCTTTCCATATCACCATCATGGATAACATTGCTGTTATTGGTGCTGATAGGTTGGTAATCGTAGGTATCTTCCCATTGACTATCGACGGGCAGATCTTCAGGAATATTTTGATTCTCAAGCTCACTGATTTCACGACTTGTTTGGTCTTCAGTGCTTGATTTACGTGCGTTTTCATCGAAGTCGAAGTCTTCTTCTACTTCGAGCAGAGGATTGCTCTCCAGCGCTTCCTGAATTTCTGTCTGTAACTCAAGCGACGACAATTGCAGCAAACGAATGGCTTGCTGTAATTGCGGAGTCATCGATAGACTCTGGCCTACACGCAGCTGTAATGAGGGTTTCACGAGAGTTCTTTATGTGTTTTTGCGACCATGTAAATATGTTACCGCAAGTCTTGTGCCATTGCCTACATGTACATAAAAAATCTTAACTCAAGATTTATTTAATCAGCCCTAAACGATCACAAATAGTGAGAGTCGGGTCAACTTTATTCATCGTGTAAAAATGAATGCCGGGTACACCGAGATCGATTAGCTGCTGAGTAAAGTCAGTCAAAAAATCAACAGTGAAAGCGTTCATGGATGCGCTATCATCATAAAATGCTTCAAGTTTTTTACGTAACCAGCGAGGGATTTCTGCACCACAATTCGCTGAAAATCGAGCAAGTTGAGTGAAATTATTAATGGGCATAATGCCGGGAATAATCGGGATGTCTATGCCATGTTTCTGACAGTTATCAACAAAATAGCGGTAAGCATCAATATTGTAAAAATACTGTGTGATAGCACTATTTGCGCCTGCATCGACTTTTCGCTTGAAATTAATCAGGTCATCCTCTGCAGATTGAGCTTGCGGATGAACTTCAGGATAGGCAGCTACTTCAATGGTGAAAAAGTCTCCCGTCTCTACACGGATAAACTCAACCAGCTCATTGGCATAACGAAAGTCGCCGGGTGCTTGCATACCTGAAGGCAAATCACCTCGAAGTGCGACGATACGATGGATATCATTATTGCGATAGGTCTCGAGGAGTGCGCGGATACGTTCAGCGGAAGAGCCTACACAAGAAAGATGAGGAGCTGCATCGATATTAGTCACTGCATGCTGTTTTTGAATGTCTATTACCGCATCCATGGTGTTGTCTTGTGTTGAGCCGCCAGCACCAAAGGTGACGGAAAAAAACTCAGGCTTCAGTGGCACAAGCTTTTCTCTGACAGCGCTTAAATTGGCAATGCCTTTTTCAGTTTTGGGTGGGAAGAATTCGCAACTCAGTGTGAGATTTTTTGCCATATTAGTAACTTAAATTAGAAAACTGGGCTGATAAACCAGCCCAGTTTTACATTGATTAAAGATTAATATCTGTAATGTTCAGGCTTGAACGGACCTGTTTTTTCCAGTCCCAGATATTTCGCTTGTGCATCAGTCAGAGTGGTGAGGTTGGCACCAATTCGACCTAAGTGCAGTTGTGCGACTTTTTCATCCAGTTTCTTCGGTAAAACGTAGACTTTATTTTCATAATTGTCAGCGTTCTGCCAGAGTTCAATTTGTGCCATGACCTGATTGGTGAATGAAGCTGACATCACAAAACTTGGATGACCCGTTGCACAACCGAGGTTAACCAGACGACCTTCAGCAAGCAGAATAATACGTTTGCCGTCAGGGAAAATGACGTGGTCTACCTGAGGTTTAATATTTTCCCATTCGTATTTACGTAATGAAGCGACATCAATTTCAGAATCAAAGTGACCGATGTTACAAACGATCGCTTCGTTTTTCATCTTCAGCATATGACCGTGATTGATAACGTCGATATTACCGGTAGTGGTGACAAAGATATCACCCATAGCAGCGACATCATCCATAGAGACTATACGGTAGCCTTCCATGCTGGCTTGAAGCGCACAGATGGGATCAATTTCAGTGACAAAAACGGTCGCACCCATTCCACGGAACGCTTGAGCACAGCCTTTACCCACATCACCGTAACCTAAAACAACACAGATTTTACCGGCGATCATCACGTCAGTAGCACGTTTAATACCGTCCAGTAATGACTCACGACAGCCGTATAAATTATCAAATTTAGATTTGGTCACTGAGTCGTTCACATTGATGGCTGGCACTTTTAATGTACCGGCTTTCATCATTTCATACAGACGGTGAACACCTGTAGTGGTTTCTTCCGACAGACCTTTAACGTCTTTTAATAATTCTGGATATTTATCATGCATGATTTGGGTTAAGTCACCACCATCATCCAGAATCAGGTTAGGACGCCAGTTGTCTGGACCCATAATCGTTTGTTCGATACACCAGATGGCTTCTTCTTCTGTTTCACCTTTCCAGGCAAATACCGGAATACCCTGATCAGCAATAGCCGCTGCAGCATGATCCTGTGTGGAGAAAATATTGCACGATGACCAGCGAACCTCAGCGCCGAGTTCGACCAGTGTTTCAATTAACACAGCGGTCTGGATTGTCATGTGTAAGCAACCAGCAATACGTGCACCTTTCAGTGGTGCTTGGCCTGCATATTCTTCACGTAATGCCATTAATCCTGGCATTTCGCTTTCAGCAATTTTAATTTCTTGATGACCCCATTTAGCCAGGCTGATGTCTGCAACTTTGTAGTCAGGTGTTAAGTTTTCTATTGGTGATTCCATCGTTCATTTCCTCAAATTCTTTTATAAACCGGCAGCATCGCGTAATACTTCTGCCATATCCGTTCTTTCCCAACTAAAATCAACATCTTCACGACCAAAGTGACCGTATGCTGCTGTTGGTTGATAGATCGGTTTGATCAAATCAAGCATCTTAATTAAGCCAACCGGACGTAAATCAAAGTGTTCACGTACCAGCGCGACCAGCTTCTCTTGAGAAATTTTTCCAGTACCGAATGTCTCAACACTAATTGATGTTGGGTCGGCAACACCAATTGCATAAGACACCTGAATCTCACAGCGATCTGCTAAACCGGCGGCAACGATATTTTTCGCCACATAACGGCCTGCATAAGCGGCACTACGATCGACTTTTGATGGATCTTTACCAGAGAAAGCCCCACCACCATGACGAGCCATGCCGCCGTAGGTATCGACAATGATTTTTCTTCCTGTCAGACCACAGTCACCGACAGGACCACCGATAATGAATTGGCCGGTAGGATTGATATGGATTTTTGTATTGGCAGACAACCATTCAGCAGGCAGCGTCGGTTTGATAATGCTTTCCATGACGGCTTCATGCAGATCCGCTTGTGAAATATCCGGACTATGCTGTGTTGATAAGACAACAGCATCAATACCGACTGGCTTACCATCTTGGTAAACAAATGTGACCTGACTTTTCGCATCCGGACGTAACCAGCTCAATTCGCCATTTTTGCGAACTTCAGATTGGCGTTTGACCAAACGATGTGCATAGGTAATAGGAGCGGGCATTAGGACGTCGGTTTCGTTACTGGCATAACCAAACATCAGGCCCTGATCGCCTGCACCCTGATTTTCTTCGGTATCTCTGTCTACACCCATCGCGATGTCAGAGGATTGTTTACCAATCAATGACATAACTGCACAGGTTTGACCATCAAAACCAACATCTGAGCTGTTATAACCGATATCTGTGATCGTTTTACGAACGACATCTTCCAGATCGACCCATGCCGATGTACTGATTTCACCTGCAACAATGGCGGTGCCAGTTTTTACTAAGGTTTCGCAAGCAACGCGAGCATGGGGATCCTGACGAAGAATTTCATCCAGGATAGCATCTGAAATTTGATCGGCAACTTTGTCTGGATGCCCTTCCGATACAGATTCAGAAGTGAAAAGATAATTGCTACTCATAGTCAACTTCCTCATTACAATGAGATTGTGGTAATGATAGTTGTGCTATTTGAGGGGGAATAAATCTCGCTCATTACTATCAGTTACCTGTTAATAATGAACGCAGTTTAAATAATTAAGTATTGAATAAGCCTAGCAGGTGAATGACCTGTTGCAGCGTTCCTTATTCGAAAGGACATATTAATCTATATAGAGAATTTTTCAAGCTTATTTATCTTCACAAAATCGTCACAGCGCGCGGCCTAGAGGGTTAATCTGTCTCCATTTTGTCTCAGCCACAGCTTGTGCTCTCTAAATGTGGGACAAACATCAGCCACCAACTGCCAAAAAGACGCTGAATGATTGTGATGATGAAGGTGACAAAGCTCATGCAGGATGACGTACTCGATCACTTTCTCAGGCGCCATGACGAGCTTCCAATTGAGCTGAATCTCACCCGAACGGCAGCAGCTCCCCCAGCGGGCTTTGTATGTTTTGACGATAAGACTTTTAGGCGAGAATTGATGAGCTTCAGCCAATTGAAAAAATCGTGATGTCAGGATTGTATTGGCTTGCTGTCGGTACCACTTTTCCAGCTGGCGTTTAATGCCATCTGCTGTCATATCTTTTTTCTTTGTATAGAGTTGTATCAGATTGTCTTCTTGCTTAATTGTATTTTCAGCGCTGGAGTTATGAATTTTTAATTCATAGGTTTCGCCTAAAAACAAAAAAGACTCGCCATTGGCATAAACTTTTTCTTGTATTACTGGCCGTTGCTGAAGCTTTTGTTTTATCCAGTAACTTTTTTTGTCTACAAAATGCTGTGCGGTGCTGACTGCAAGTTTCGCTGGTATCCGCACAATGACCTCACCTTGCTTGATAACAAGCGCCATACTCTTTCGGCGTGAACTGCGAATAATGGTGTAATGAAAGCCATCAGGATGTGTGTGTGTCATAAATAATCGTTATAAGCAGATTTTTGCGTGCTGATTTGAGAAAATGTCCCATTAATCTACGTTAATTGAATCATGTCATCATCATTATCTTTTATAGAATCTAGAAAATTATCTGTTGCGCCGATGCTGGATTGGACCGACCGTGATTTTCGTTATCTGTTACGGCTCATTTCGAAACATACCTTGCTTTATACGGAAATGGTGACTACCGGGGCGTTGATTCATGGGGATAGACAACGATTTTTAGCTCATGATGCAACGGAATATCCTCTCGCTTTGCAACTTGGTGGTTCTGATCCTGCTGCTTTAGCTGAGTGTGCAAAAATGGGAGAGGATGCGGGTTATAGTGAAATTAATCTGAATGTTGGTTGCCCAAGCGACCGTGTCCAGTCAGGCAGTTTTGGCGCGTGTTTAATGGCTGAACCTCAATTAGTGGCGGAGGGTGTGGCAGCGATGAAAAACGCCGTGAATATTCCTGTCACTGTTAAAACCCGACTCGGGATTGATGAACAGGATAGTTATCAATTTCTGACCGATTTTATTGATGCTGTGTCAGCAGCCGGTTGTGAAACTTTCATTCTGCATGCGCGCAAGGCATGGCTCAAAGGATTAAGTCCAAAAGAAAATCGTGATGTGCCGCCACTGGATTATGAGCGCGTTTATCAAATCAAAAAGGACTACCCCGAGCTACATATTGATATCAATGGTGGTATTCATAGTTTGGTGGAGGTTCAGGAACATCTGAAACATGTCGATGGCACAATGGTTGGACGGGCGATTTACCATGATCCCTATCTGCTAGCTGACGTGGATAACGTTATTTTTAACCAGCGTTCTGACTATATATTGAGCAGACATGAAGTGATTGAGGCGATGTTGCCGTATATCGAGCAAAGAATGAAACAGGGCCGACCACTGAAATCCATCACCCGACATTTATTGGGTTTATTTCAGGGCCAGCCTGGAGCCCGTCGTTGGCGGCGGCACTTAAGTGAGAATGCCCATTTGCCCGATGCGGGCATTCATACACTTCAACAAGCGCTAAGCCTGGTCGATAAGGTCTAGTTTCTAAGCCCGGTGCCTTTTTTCAACAGATATAAGGCATATGCGCTTAAGGCCACTATAAACAACATAATAATGCTAAATGCCGCCATGATAGGGATATCTGAAATACCTAACATGCCGTAGCGGAAAGCATTCACCATGTACAAAATAGGATTTAGCAGTGACACGTTTTGCCAAAAGTCGGGTAATAAATCAATCGAATAAAATACCCCGCCCAAATAGGTTAATGGGGTCAGAATGAATGTTGGGATGATGGCAATTTCATCAAAACTGCGTGCATAAACGGCATTGATAAAACCGCCCAGCGCAAATAAAACCGCACTCAGAAATACCATGCTGATGGTAATAAAAATATGCTCTACCGGTAGATGCGTAAAGAAAAGCGATACTAGCGTGACTATCATCCCCACACATAAGCCCCGTGCTGTACCACCGGCTACATAACCAGCGAGAATTAAATAATTTGGGATAGGGGCGACAATCAGCTCTTCAATATGATTTTGGAATTTAGCACTGAAGAATGAAGAGGCCACATTTGAATAGGCATTATTGATAACGGCCATCATGATGATACCCGGTACGATATATTCCATATAGCTAAAGCCACCCATTTCCCCAATTCGACTCCCAATCAGATTGCCGAAAATGATGAAATACAGGGTCATGGTGATGGCCGGTGGCAGAATCGTTTGCGGCCAGATTCTGAAGAAGCGGCGGATTTCACGAAATAGCAAGGTTGAAAACGCGACCCAGTGTCTTTGGTGACGAGTTGGTGTCATAGGTTTTACTCCGACTTCTCAACAAGGTTGAGAAATAATTCTTCCAGACGGTTCACTTTATTTTTCATACTGGTGACTTCGATACCTTTTTGAGTCAGTTGCTCAAAAACCGTGTTCAGTGATTCACCTCGGTGGATTTCGATTTCCAGCGTGGTGTTATCAATCTGATGATAATCAAAGCCATCAAGCTCAAAGGGGTGTTGAAGCGAGTGTTTGAGATCCAAAACAAAGGTTTCTTTATCCAGCCGATTTAATAGAGACTTCATATCGGTATTTTCGATTATCTGGCCTTTATCAATGATCGCAATATTACGGCATAAGCTTTCGGCTTCTTCCAGATAGTGCGTGGTCAGAATGATGGTGGTGCCTTCGGCATTAATCTTTCTGAGAAATGTCCACATGGAGCGACGCAGTTCAATATCAACACCTGCGGTCGGTTCATCCAGAATCAACAGACGTGGATTGTGAACCAGAGCACGGGCTATCATCAGGCGACGTTTCATACCGCCAGACAGTGATCGAGATGGCGTGTGTCTCTTTTCCCATAGTCCAAGTTGTTTGAGTAGTTCATCCGCTCTGGGTTCTGCCTCGCTGGCGGGCATCCCATAATAACCTGCCTGCGCAACCAGAATATGCTTTACCTGCTCAAAGCCATTGAAATTGAATTCTTGCGGCACAAGTCCTATATAACTTTTGGCTTGCTCAGCATCGATATCCAAATCGGTGTCAAAGACTTGAATGGAGCCACTGGTTTTTGTGACTAGCGAAGTAACCACGCCAATAGTGGTTGACTTGCCCGCACCGTTGGGACCGAGTAATGCAAAAAAATCACCCTGTTCTACATCGAGATTAATGTTCTTTAATGCATGCAATCCGTTACGATACGTTTTACTTAGATTCTTGATAGATAATGCTTTCACTGTCTCTCTCAAGCGTGATAAAGGTGGCTAGGTTATCATGCCTGCAGCAAGATGAAAATTTGGTAAAACGATGGTTAGAAATTCTGCTCCACAATCAATCGATGACCTGATGCAACGTTGTCATCACATAGCTGGAAAAAGCCTAGGACAGATTGCTCAAGAGGTGGGGTGCCGGGTGCCTGCAGATTTGTTGAGAAATAAAGGCTGGGTTGGTCAGCTATTAGAGTCCTATCTTGGTGCTGAT
This sequence comes from Methylophaga sp. F-2, assembly GCF_056859315.1. Classification (NCBI taxonomy): domain Bacteria; kingdom Pseudomonadati; phylum Pseudomonadota; class Gammaproteobacteria; order Thiotrichales; family Piscirickettsiaceae; genus Methylophaga; species Methylophaga sp. F-2. Next base: position 132,556 of record NZ_JBSXOF010000017.1, on the reverse strand, counting down.
GCGGGCAATCAGGCAGAGCCAGACTTTATTTCACTAGGTATTGAGCTGAAAACATTACCATTAAACGCGCATGGTGAACCTAAAGAGTCAACGTATGTTTGTACAGTGTCATTGAGTGAATACGAAGCGCTGACATGGCAGGAAAGCTGGGTCAAACGAAAGCTATCTCATGTGCTTTGGCTTCCGGTTGAGGCGGAGTCGTCCATTCCACTTGCTGAACGCTATATCGGCGCGGGTTGGTTATGGCAGCCAGATCAGATTGAAGAAGAAATTTTAAAGGCTGACTGGGAAGAGTTAATGGACCGGTTAGCGCTAGGTGAACAGTCAGAGCTAACTGCAAGGGAGGGCCAGTATTTACAGGTTAGACCGAAAGCGGCTCATAGTCGTATCTTGGCAAAAAGCTCCGATATTTCAGGTGAAACTATTTTGATGAATCCAAGAGGGTTTTATCTGAGAACAACTTTTACTAAGCGCTTACTCGCGAAGGCGTGCATTTGATGGTAACGTTGCATAAAAAATTAATGGATTAATTTGTATTACTCGGGAAATTAGAGAAATATGCTAAACGCGTTAGTTATAGATAGCTCACCAATGTTTTGTGAGCATATGATCGATTTATTAGAGTCTGCTGGTTTTAATGTTGAGACAGCAGAGAATGGAGCTGATGGCTTAGGCAAGGCTGCTCAAGCGAGGTATCGTTTAGTTTGTTGCTCTGATAACTTACCCGACTATGCCAGCAGTGAATTCTGTAGTCAGCTAAGAGCACTAAGTGGTTATGATTTTGCCACCTTGCTGGTCTTAACAGAACATGACAATTCTAAAATCCTCAAACAAGCCTTATTGGCTGGTGCTACCGATATTTTCAGCAAAAATGATATGGCTGAAATGGATACTTATCTATCTCGTCTGAGCCAGCGAGAGTCGCGACAATTAAGTGGTCGGGTGTTATTTATTGAAGATTCCCGGGTTTTGCAAACCATTATCATCGACTTATTAACAGATATGGGACTTGATGTAGACGCTTATAACTATGCTGAGAGTGCATGGGAAGCGTTTAAAGGTGGGGACTACGATTTGGTTATCACTGACATTATGCTTGAAGGCAGTATGAGTGGTATCACCTTAGTGCGTAAAATCCGGCGTATGCAGAGTGAATATAGCAATGTGCCGATTATCGCGACATCAGGTTTCGATAATATGTCCCGTAAGATCGAATTATTCCATCTCGGTGTTAATGATTATGTGTCGAAACCGATTGTGCGAGAAGAATTGAGACAGCGCGTTTTCAATCATATAACCAGTTATCAAACAACGCAGGAGCTTCGTACACAACAAAAGTCTTTGCATAGTCTTGCCATGCTGGATGAAACGACGGGATTGTTTAATCGGCACGCTTTGAGAGAGTTCGCGAGTAAATATTTCAGTGAAGCTTATCGGTTTAATCGTTGCTTATCTCTTGCTGTCATTGATATTGATCATCTGAAAGATATTAATGAGCGTCATGGATTTGAGCGGGGAGACCAGATGTTATCTGAGCTGGGTTCGTGGATGAAACGCCATGTACGTGACGTGGATCTGGTTGCCAGATGGGCAGGAGATGAGTTGGTGCTTTTATTGCCGGAGTGTGATCTGGTATCGGCAAAAAATATGATGGAACGAATGGTACAGCGCCTCAATAAGTTAAAACCTGCCAATTTGGAAGTAACGGTAAGTATTGGCATTGCCTAATTAAGGCAGGCAGACAATGATAATCTTAATAGCTTATTCGAGTTAGCAGATAAAGCCATGTATCAGGCTAAAATGGCGGGTCGAAATTGTGTCAGAGTTTATGTTGAGTCTGAGGTCGTGCCTGAATTAAGTGATAATGATTAGCCGTAACGCTGCTTAAATAGTTCACATGCGGCTTTATCCAGCATAAATATGCCATGACCACCGTTTTCTAATTCCAGCCATGTAAACGCGATATCAGGCCATTTATCATCGACCGCCAAATCGGTATTGCCCACTTCGACGAATAATAAACCTTGGTCGGTCATGTGATCTGCGGCCCCAAGCAGGATTTTTTCTACTAAGGCCAGTCCATTATCCTCGGCTTCGAGAGCTGAGACCGGTTCATGCCGGTACTCTTCTGGAATAGAGGTCATTTCATCAGCCCCGACGTAAGGGGGATTGCTCACAATCAAATCGTATTTTGCGTCAGCTGGAAAAGCTTGCCAGAGATCTGATTGAATAAGGTGTAAGTGGTCCTCTAATCCATGTTTCTTGCGGTTTATTTCTGCTACAGCAAGGGCATCTGTGCTGATATCACTCGCTGTCACTTCCGCTTGTTCAAAAGCCATAGCTAACGCAATAGCAATACAAGCACTTCCTGTACACATATCCAAAATAGTGAATACCGAGTCAGGCTCACTAAGCCATGGTTGGAATTGCGCTTCTATCAACTCTGCAAAAGGCGAGCGGGGGATAAGAACTCGCTCATCGACAAAGAATGGTAGGCCAGCAAACCAGGCTTCATTTGTCAGGTAAGGTAAGGGAATACGCTTTTCAACGCGTTTTTCAATGGCAATAAGCAATGCACGCTTTTCATCTTGGGTCAGTCTGGCATCTAAAAAGACTTCAGGTAAGGCGTCTACAGGCAAGTGTAAAACACTCAGTATGAGCTGCGATGCCTCATTAAAAGCGTCTTCATTACCATGGCCAAAAAATAATCCCGCTTCATTGAAGCGGGATGTTGACCATCGTAAAAAATCACGAAAAGTGTTTAATTCAGATTGAACAGCCAAATAATCAATCATAGGTTTTGTGTGATATCAACAAAGTGACCTGCGATTGCAGCTGCCGCAGCCATTGCTGGACTGACCAGATGCGTTCTGCCACCTTGACCCTGACGTCCTTCAAAATTACGGTTAGATGTCGAGGCACAATGTTCACCAGCTTCAAGACGATCCGCATTCATGGCCAGGCACATTGAACAGCCAGGATCACGCCATTCAAACCCCGCTTCGATAAAGATTTTATCTAAACCTTCTTGCTCAGCTTGTTGTTTGACTAAACCTGAGCCTGGAACAACCATGGCTTGTTTAACGCTGGCAGCGACCTTTCCACCTTGGATGGCCTCAGCTGCCTCACGTAAGTCTTCGATACGTGAATTTGTGCAAGAACCAATAAACACACGGTCCAGATAAATGTCCGTAATCGCTTGGTTGGCTTGCAGGCCCATATATTTAAGCGCTTTTTCCATGCCGTTGCGTTTCACTGCATCTGATTCCTTGACGGGATCAGGAATAGCCGAATCAACCGATACAACCATTTCCGGCGACGTGCCCCATGTGACTTGAGGTTTGATATCTTCTGCTTTCAGTACGACGACTTTATCAAAATGGGCGCCATCATCAGAGTGTAATTCACGCCATGCGTTAACCGCTTTCTCCCAGTTTTCACCAGATGGCGAGAAAGGACGATCTTTCAGGTAGTTGATGGTGGTATCGTCAACCGCAATCATACCTGCGCGGGCGCCAGCTTCAATGGTCATATTACAGACGGTCATGCGACCTTCCATACTTAAGGCCTGAATCGCTTCACCGGCAAATTCGATGGCATAGCCTGTTCCACCTGCAGTGCCAATCTCTCCAATGATAGCAAGGACAATGTCTTTGGCTGTGATGCCGGCTTTAACCTGACCTTCAACGCGCACTTGCATATTTTTGGACTTACGTTGAATCAGACATTGGGTGGCCATAACGTGCTCAACTTCGGAAGTACCAATACCAAAAGCTAAAGCACCAAAAGCACCGTGTGTTGAAGTGTGAGAGTCACCACAAACTACCGTCATACCAGGCAGTGTTGCGCCTTGCTCGGGGCCAACAACATGCACAATACCTTGTCGTAAATCATTTAATCCAAATTCAGTGATACCAAATTCGACACAGTTGCTATCGAGCGTATCTACTTGCAAACGTGAAATAGGATCAGCAATACCTTGCTCGCGATGTGAAGTAGGAACATTATGATCCGGTGTCGCTAAAATAGAGTTTAGGCGATAGGGTTTACGGTCAGCTAAACGCAGGCCTTCAAAGGCTTGCGGTGATGTCACTTCATGAACAAGATGGCGATCGATATACAGTAAAGCTGTAGTGCCATCTGACTCAGAGCGAACGACATGTTGATCCCAAAGCTTATCGTAAAGTGTTTTTGCTGACATATCTCTATTAAAACCGATTAGTGAGTTATAAGTATCCAGGCATTATACAGCGTCAGAGATGTAAGCTCTATCTGAACTGTAGACATAAAAAAAAACGGGTAACCCGAAAGTTACCCGTTTCTTTTTTTACTGCTAAGGAAAAGTGATTATTCCATATTAGCGTGTCTGTATCGCATTTCTTCTTCAGGAATACCTTTCTCATGGATAAGATGAGAAACGATGGCTTCCAAGAAAATCAATGTCGATAATTCAAACATAGTACCCATAGGCATGCCCTTAGTAGGAGCAAAGCTATCGTCGTTACCAATTTGAATTGTTTTGTCCGCTATATCACCAATCGTTGAACTTGCTTTTGAGCAGATTAATACTACTTTAGCGTTCTCTGATTTAGCTTTGTTCGCGAATGAAACCAACTGAGTTGTTTCACCTGAACCTGAGATAACGATTAATAAATCGCCTTCACGGATGCTAGGTGTGCTGATTTCACCTTGAACGTATACGGTGTAACCACTATGCATCAACCTCATACCCAGGAAGTTACCAACAAGACGTGAACGTCCGGCACCTGTAATGAAGATGCGTTTAGCATCATCACACATAGCAACGAATTCAGCTTCAAGAGAACTGTCAGTAGCCCCTAAAATATCAGTGATTTTGTTTACAACTAGATCACGATGCATTGTCATTTTTCTAATCCTTATGCTGCGTCAACTAATGCACGCAGTTCTTTTGCAGATTCAGCTGGAGATGGAGCGCCGTAGATAGCCGCACCAACAACAACGATGTCAGCACCAGCTTGAACTGTGCTTTGGATTGTATCTTTGTTGATACCACCAGCAACAGAAACTTTAACGTTCAGACCTAAACCAGCGATAGTTTTAAGATCTTCAAAAGGTGTTTGACCTGCAGCTTGTGCGTCAAGACCAGTGTGAACACCGATGATGTGTGCACCGTTAGCAGCAGCTTCTTTAGCTACAGCAGCTTTATCTTCAACACCGATTAAATCGATTTGAGCTTCAGCGTTGTTAGCGTTAGCTGCTTTGATAACGCCTTTCATTGTAGCCATGTCAGAAGCACCTAAAACTGTAGTGATGTCACCACCAGCTTCAAAGAAAGGAGTTGCTTCGTATTCACCAGCGTCCATTGTTTTCAGGTCAACCAGAATTTTTTTGTCTGGGTGAGCTGCTTTCAATGCTTTAACCAGTTTCAAACCGTTGTATTTAATACAAGGTGTACCGATTTCAAGGATATCGACATATGGCGCTACTTGTTCAGCCAGAGCCATTGTTGCGTCAAAGTCCAATGAGTCAAGAGCCATTTGGATTTCAGCCATGTTACATACTCCTAATTTATAGTAAAAATTATTGTTATCACGCTTGCTTAGGTGAAGCGGGACTATATGCAGAAATCAGTGACAAGTCAATTTCACTGACCCTGCTGCATTCGGGCCCACTCACAAATGGAGTGGGCTGAATACGGGGAAATTTAATTCTGATGAATTAGCTTTCCAGTTCTGCAAGACGGTTAGCCAGCAACTCTTCAAGAGTTTCAAGTGCTTTAGCAAAACCATCAATACCTTCTTGTAACTTTTCAGTTGCCATGCGATCTGCTGCGTGCATAGCTTTGAATGTTTCTTCAGTCATATCGATGCGTTCAACATCTGATGCTTTGGCATCTTCAACATTTAACTTACGTGGTAAGTCACCTTCAGTTGAGTGTAATTCGTCCAGTAAAGCAGGAGAAATAGTCAGAAGATCAACACCTGCTAATTCAGTGATTTCACCAACGTTACGGAAGCTCGCACCCATTACTTCAGTTTCTAAACCAAATTTCTTGAAGTAGTTGTAGATGTGAGTAACAGAAACAACACCTGGATCTTCTGCAGGTTCATAAGAATCACGACCAGTGTCTTTTTTGTACCAGTCAAGAATACGACCTACGAAAGGTGAAATCAGTTGGATACCATTTTCACCACAAGCAACAGCTTGGTGCAGACCAAATACCAGAGTCAGGTTAGTGTGAATACCTTCCTCTTCCAGTACTTTAGCAGCCATAACACCTTCCCAGGTTGCTGCGATTTTGATCAGGATACGCTCACGTGAAACACCAGCTGCTTCGTATTGAGCAATCAGGTCACGGCCTTTAGCAATGGTCGCTTCGGTGTCAAAAGACAGACGAGCATCAACTTCTGTAGATACACGACCTGGAACGATATCCAGAATTTTCAGACCAAATGAAACTGCTAAACGATCAAATGCGAGTGAAACCACTTCTGATGCAGGCGCGTCAGCACCTAATGTTTCACGAGCTGCTTTCAATGTGTCATCAACAATACCTTGGTATTGTGGCATTTGAGCTGCAGCAGTAATCAGTGAAGGGTTAGTTGTAGCATCACGAGGTGTAAATTTTTCGATAGCTTGAATATCACCAGTATCGGCGACAACAACGGTCATTTCCTTAAGCTGATCAAGTAAAGTAGCCATGTTTCGTACCTTTAATTTTTAAGTTAAAAATTAACAGCCATCGCATCTAACGCTGACTGTATGGTTGATTTTATTGATTATTATGTCGGCAAAGCCGGGATGTTGCCCGGCTTTGCCATAAATCTTTAGTGTGTAAGGTCAGGTTTAACCTTTGTTTTGAATATAACGTTCAACACCTGTCATTGGTTTTGCTTGTGCTTTATTACGAATATATTGCTCAACACCTGTTAACACTTTTACAGATGTGGTTTTATTTCTAATATATTTTTCAACACCAGTCAGTTTTGAACCGCTATTTGCTTGGTTTCTGATATAGCGTTCAACACCTGTCAAACCATCATTTGCTGTTTTTGCTGCTGGGCTTTGCTTAGCGCTGCTGGTTGGAGCAGGACTAGGACTTGATGAAAACAGGCTTTTAAAAAATCCACAAACTGATGCAAAGAAACCTTTATCACTCATAATATTATACCCCTGTTACATTTTAACCCCATCTGCCCAACATAACGAGGTTGGTGCAACGGGTAAATTACTATTTTAGATTAATCGTGGCAAGTCGGAAAAACTCAAGCAAAAATGCCAGAAGTCGACATGCAATACGATTAATCCGTTTGAATTTGAGATTGGCCAATTAAAATCATAATTATTATCAATGACCAATAACCACTATCTTACCTGATTATTTAAATTAATAAATTAATCAGGTGAGCATGAAAAAAAACGAGTGGTCAACGACCACTCGTTTCATTTTCTGCTTAACGCAATGCTAGTGCTTATGCTGCGTCAACTAAAGCACGTAATTCTTTAGCTGCTTCAGCTGGAGAATCCGCACCGTAGATTGCTGCACCAACAACAACAATTGTCGCGCCAGCGCGAACAGTGTCTTGAATAGTGTTTTTGTTCAAACCACCAGCAACTGAAATGCGAACACCTAAGTTTAAGCTAGCGATGTCTTTCAGATCAGCGAAAGGTGTTTGACCTGCTGCTTGAGCGTCAAGACCAGTGTGAACACCGATGATTTGAGCACCGTTACGAGCTGCTTCAGTTGCAACTGCTTTTTTGTCTTTAACACTGATTAAGTCGATTTGAGCTTCAGCGTTGTTAGCGTTAGCTGCTTTGATTACGCCGCCCATTGTCGCTTTGTCAGAAACACCTAATACTGTACAGATGTCAGCACCTGCTTCGTAGAATGGAGTTGCTTCGTATTCACCAGCGTCCATTGTTTTCAGGTCAACCAGGATCAGGTTGTTAGGGAATTTGCTTTTCAGTGCAGTAACCAGTTCAAGACCGTTGTACTTGATGCATGGTGTACCAATTTCTAAGATATCGACGTAAGGAGCAACTTGCTCTGCAAGCGCGATTGTTTGATCGAAATCCAGAGAATCCAGTGCCATTTGAATAAGTGCTTTTGCCATGCTGACATGCTCCTAATTAATTTAATTTATGAGTTATTACGTTGAAAATACGCTCGCAGACTATAAAGCAGATCAACAGATGCTGTCAATTTTTGACTCAATCTCGACATTTATCATCATTTTTATCACTAGACACAATGATTTGCAGTATGCGACTCTCTGTGACCAGATTGTATAGTTGCGAGGATATATTTTGAATACAGAATCTGCGGTCTATTTAGATAACGTGGCTGGTCTAATTATCGATATGGATGGGGTGCTATGGCATGGTAATAAAGCGATGCCCGGATTAGGGGACTTTTTTCAGTTACTGAGGAAAAAGAAGCTACCTTTTGTATTAGCGACGAACAATGCCAGTTTGACTCAGCAGCAATATATCGAAAAATTATCCTCAATGAATATTGAGGTCGAGGCTAAGGAAATTCTGACTTCCAGTATGGCCACGGTAAGTTATTTATGCGAACACTTACCCGCTGATAAAAAACGTGTATTTGTTATTGGTGAAGACGGGTTAAAACAACCCTTATTGGAAAATGATTTTGTACTGACCGATTTGTATGAAGTAGACCAGCCTGAAAAAGGAATCACGGGTCGAACAGCGGATATTGTTGTATCCGGACTTGATCGCACATTAACGTGGGATAAGTTGGCAACAGCGACATTAAATATTAATGCAGGCGCTGCTTTTTATGCGACAAATTCGGACTCCACTTTGCCTACCGAGCTTGGTGAAGTGATGGGTAATGGTGGCGTGTTAGCAGCGCTGGAGTCAGTCACCGGCGTGAAACCGATATCTATTGGTAAGCCTGAACCTATCTTGTATGAACAGGCATTAAAAATTTTAGGCACGACAAAAGACACCACCATTGCCATTGGTGACCGTCTTAATACCGATATTCTGGGAGCCGTTAATGCGGGAATCCGTAGCGTGCTGGTTTTAACCGGCGTGTCTTCGGCTGAGGATGTTAAGCAGGTTGATTATGAGCCAACATGGATTTTGGATGATTTGGCAGCATTAACAAAAGCCCTGGAAAATTAAAGAAAACAAAAAAGGAAGCGAGAGATGAAAAAATTGATTAATGGTGTGGAAAGTGTTCTTGAAGAAAGTTTGAATGGTTTTGCCAGAGCGCATAACAATATTATTCAATTCAATCATCAGCCCCATTATGTCACTCGAAAAAATAAGCCTGAAAACAAAGTGGCTTTAATCTCTGGCGGTGGCGCTGGTCATGAACCATTGCATACTGGGGTGGTAGGAAAAGGTATGTTAGATGCTGCTTGTCCTGGGCAAGTATTTACCTCTCCAACACCCGACCAAATGCTGATGGCGGCACAAGAAGTGGAAAATGGCGCGGGTGTTTTATTTATCGTTAAAAATTATGCTGGCGATGTGATGAACTTTGAGATTGCCGCTGAAATGTTGGATTGTCTACACGAAACGGTTTTGGTGAATGATGATGTGTCTTTACCTAAGAATCATAGTACTGGACGCCGAGGAGTGGCTGGCACGTTAATTGTTGAAAAAATCGTGGGCGCTGCAGCAGAAGCCGGCGCCGATTTAGCTGCCTGTAAACAGCTGGGTGACAAAGTCGTCAATTCTACTGCCTCTATGGGAGTGGCTTTGACCAGTTGTACCGTGCCAGCGTTAGGACAGCCTACATTTGATATCTCGGATAATGAAGTCGAAATGGGGGTTGGGATTCATGGTGAGCGCGGTCGTGAAATCATGAACTTAACGACTGCTGATGAGTTAGTTCAGATACTGGCTAAAGCGATTGATGAGGATTTGCAGCCAGCGAAAGGACAGCGCGTGTTACTACATGTGAATGGCTTTGGGGCGACACCATTAATGGAGCTTTATCTGGTTTATGATTTGGCGGCACAGTTTTTTGAAGAGCGTGGTATAAAAATTGTTCGATCACTGGTGGGAAATTACACTACGTCTCTGGATATGGCGGGTTGCTCAATTACCTTAACGTTGATGGACGATGAAATGCTGCAATATTGGGATGCCCCTGTTCATACTGCAGCATTACGTTGGGGGATTTAGGTTTTGCTGAGTTCGTCAGCAATAACACAGAGAATTAACTGAGAAGTTCTGGCGCCTGCGTCGATGTGGCCGCGGGCGCGCTCACCCAAAAATGATGCTCTTCCCTTGGTTGCCAGCATATCTTTGGTCGATTGCATGCCTTGTGTAGCGGCAGTTTTAATATTGCTTAAAACAGTCGTTTTATCTGCATTTTGTTTGGCATCACTTTGCAATGATTGCATGACTGGAATCAGGGTATCCAGCATGGTTTTTTCACCGATATCGGCCTTGCCTCGGGCTTTTATGGATTCAACACCCGCCGAATAAATAGCTGTCATTCCATTTAGGTCCAGTTCCTGCTCTTTGGTCGCTTTTCCCATACTCACAAACATTGAGCCGAGTAAAGAGCCTGAGGCTCCGCCCATGGTGGACATGAGTGTCATGCCAATTTTCATCAAGGCGGCTGACCAATCAAGCTGAACCAGTTCATCATTCAGTTTAGCAACAGCTTCAAGTCCACGTAACAGATTGGTGACATGGTCACCATCACCTATTGCACGATCCAGTGCGGAGATTTCTGCTTCATTGTTAATAATTTCAGATTGAATCGCTGCGATGAGCGGTGGGAGAAAGCTTGTATCAGTCATGTTTTGGCCAGTGATTTTATTGCAAAATATAAAACTACTGAATCCATAGCATTCGGTCAACTGACAACGAGAGTAACAATAGCTTTAAGTTTGTTTGGGCGGTAGAGGGTGGATCGGGGGAATAATATCGGCGTTCAATAATAGTCGGCCGTAGACAACACCACGTAGCGTAATCATTTTGTCAGCGATCATGTTCAGGCGATTAGCTGGACCTTGTACCAGAATGACCGACAGTGTGTTGGTATGGGTTAAATTGACATTGAGGTTGCTAATCACTTCATCAATATATTCGTATTGGAGATCATGGAGACGCTTTTGCAAGCCTGGGACTGAATGGTTATAAACCAGATTAACCGTACCCGTCATCACGGTATCGCCTTGTTGAGCACGGTGCTCATTAATTTGTAAATTGATCATGTCACAAATGGCTTGAGAGCGACTTTCAAAACCACGCTTGCTGACCATCTCATCCAAACCTTCTAAGAGACTTTCTGGTAAGGATATGCTGATACGGCTGACTTTTTCTTTGCTCATACGAACTCCTGGCGTATGTCATCATTATTGTTTAGTGATATAAGGCTATCACCCCAGCTTTTGGCTGGGGTGATACCTTTCTCTGTCTAAAATAAATGACTGTAGCGTTCAACTTCCCATGCGCTAACCACCGTGTGATATTCATTCCACTCGGCTTGTTTATAGCGAATAAACTCGTTTCTCAACTCACTACCCAATACTTCTTCTACAAAGGGATCGGCAGCGAATGCCTGAATCGCTTCGTCAAGCGTTCTTGGTAAGAACTGAATACCTAATTCTTCACGCTCCGCTTCGGTTAATTCATACAAATTACGTTCCTGAGGTTTGCCAGGATCAAGCCCTTCTTTGATGCCTTCCAGGCCAGCAGCTAAAACTAAGGCAGCTGCAAGGTATGGATTGACAGCGCCATCCGCATTACGAGATTCACAACGGCCACCACCCATAGGAACGCGAACCGAATTAGTGCGGTTATTTGAACCAAATGAGTTAAAGACCGGTGCCCAGGTGAAGTAAGGCATATCACCTTGGCGAACCAAACGTTTGTATGAATTCACTGTGGGGGCAAACACTGCACACAAAGCAGGGCCATGTTTTAAAACACCGGCGATGAATTGATAACCTAACTTGGTTAAACCTAAGCCGTGCTCATCTTCTTCAGGTTTGCACTGGAACAGATTGGCTCCTGTTTCCAGATCATAAAGCGACATATTGAAGTGGGCGCCCGTGCCTGTTTTGTTCGAGAAAGGTTTAGGCATGAATGTGGCTAACAGATCTTCCTGTTTAGCATATTCTTTTGCCATCATCTTCAAGAAAGTAAAGCGGTCACAACTGGTAATGGCATCAGCATAGTTAAAATCGAACTCGAACTGAGCGTTGGCATCTTCATGATCGAAGGAATAAAGTCCCCAACCGAGATCATCAATGCTGGTGGCCATTTTATCTAACCAACTGAAATTACTTAAAAAAGCACGAGTGTCGTAACATGGCTTTTTCAATTTATCATCAGGATCGGGAACGGATAAAGTCCCGTCGGCATTTTTCTTCACCAGATAAACTTCTGCTTCAATACCCAGATTCATGCCATAACCCAGCTCTTTTGCTTGCTCGAGTACCGACTTAAGTAACACACGAGTACTCAGCATATACGGCTTTTTGTAAAGCGTATTATCGGCTGGCATCCAGGCTATTTCAGGCTGCCATGGCATTTGTATGATGTGATCAAGATCCGGCACAGAAGCGATTTCATCGTCATTAGGTTGTTGGCCCAAGCCATCCACGGCATAACCAGTGTAAAGTTCTGAGCCATGCGCCATATGATGTAAATGAGAGAGCGGCACGACTTTACCTTTAGGAACACCGTGGATATCCACATAGGTGCCCATGCAGTATTTCACGCCTTTACTTTTTAACTCTTCTTGTATTTTTTTGATTTCATCATCAGTTTTGATGTTAATCATGAGATTACCCTTCTTTGGTTAACGGTTTATAAGAGAGACTGGTGGTAGCTTTGATCAAGCGGCGGTTGTTCCTTAATTGCTCTCATCACCAGTTGAGATAAGTCTTCACACATCCATGAAAAAAGTGCTTCACCATCCGCTTTGGTTGCTGTGGATGGTTTGCCTGTCACACCATTTAAGCTGGTGCGATTGACAGGGTGGCTGAACACGCAGCCATCGGTTCGGTCCGGATCGTCAGCGTCGAGTAATTTATCCTCACGCACTAACTCGGGATGTAAAGCCATCATCAAGGCTGTTTCAGCCTGATTGGCATGCCAGTCTTCCGCATCGTCATGATGGGCTTGTCGAACTCGTTCTGAAATTTGAGCAGTATGCACAAGGCCGATCATTAAGTCGTCATGACGTGCTCTGAGCATTTCCAGCGCACAGCGAAGCGGTGCAGCATTTGTCACATGGCCATTGATAAGTAACAACCGTTTAATACCTGAAGACGCCACCCAATCACCGATATCTGAAATAACATCAATCAGTGTTTTAGGATTAAGCGCCATGGTGCCGGGCCAGCGTTTTGAGTGGCCGATTGAGCAACCATAGGGTTGTGTCGGTAATAAAATGACAGGTGTTTGTTTTGCGACTTCTTTACACAAGGTGTCAGCAATGGCTGAGTCCATACCGCAACCCATATGTGGTCCATGCTGTTCAGTTGCGCCAACTGGAAGTAAAGCCGTATCCACGCCACTTTTGACAGCTTCTGCGACTTCTTCCCAGGTCATTTGTGCTAATTCATACATTAGAAAACACTCCCAACTTCATCATTTACCGGCACCATGCGAACAAGATTCAGATGATCGTCATCATCCTCCTGTTTGGGAGGATGAATCAGTTCCTCCAAACGTTTTTTGGTAGCGATAAATTCAGGGGATAAAAATTGTTCCGGATGCCTCGGTTGTGGAACGGCGACTTCAATGACTTCTTGTACTTCGCCTGGATTCGCTTTCAGCACCAGAATGCGATCAGCCAAGTAAATGGCTTCATCTAAATCATGGGTGATAAAAAACACCGTGACATCGATGTTTTTCCATATCTCCATCAGGTAAGCCTGCATTTTGCTGCGTGTTTGTGCATCAAGTGCACCAAAGGGCTCATCCATCAACAGCACTTTGGGTTTATTGGCTAATGCTCTGGCAATCGCCACCCGTTGTTTCATACCGCCAGAGAGTTGATGTGGATAGCTGTTCTCAAAGCGTGACAAGCCAATTAACTCGATCCACTGTCTGGCTTCCGCTTCTGCCGTGCCTTTGTCATAGCCAGACTCAATCAGACCAAACATGATATTTTTCTTGACGGTTAGCCATGGGAACAAGGTGTAACCCTGGAATACCATGCCTCGCTCTGGACCGGGTTTATCAACCACTTTTCCATCCAGTCTTACTTCGCCTTCCGTAGCTTGTTCAAGGCCCGCCAGAATTCGAATTAAAGTCGATTTACCACAGCCTGATGGTCCAATGACGCAGACAAATTCACGTTTATGGATAGTCAGGTTAATGTCTTTCAGGGCGGTAACAGTGCCATGTCGGCTTTGGAATGTTTTGCTTAATCCCGCAACTTCCATCGTCATTGGACGCTTTTTGATGCGGGCGAAACGATCCCGGACAGCCTCTGACTGAACGCGATAATCGGGTAAGTTTGATTCACTCATATCGGGCTCCTAATTTGCTTTTTGCCATGGGAAAAGACGACGGCCAAACCAGGCGAGTAATAAGTCAATGGTGAGACCTAAAATGCCGATCATCATGATGGCGGCAAACACATTGTCGAAGTTTTTGTAACGAGCTTGCTGAGTGATAAACCAGGTGATGCCTGAGCTGGTACCGATCAACTCGGCCACAATCAGGTAAGTCCAGGCCCAGCCGAGCAGAATGCGAGTATCCCGATACAGATCCGGCAAAATGCCTGGTAGCACAATGCGAAACAGCATCGAGCGATTGTTGGCTCCCAAGGTTTGGCCTGCTTCAAGTAAAGCCGGGTCCAGCTTTCGGGTGGTATTTGCTACGATGAGTACTTGTTGAAAAAAGGTACCGATAAAAATAATCGCTATTTTGGGGGCCTGATAAATTCCCAGAATCGCCACCGCTAGGGCACCAAAAGCAGGTGCAGGTAAATAGCGAAAGAATTCGATAAAGGGCTCAAATAATCGAGAGAAAAAGTCATAGGTCCCAGCCAAGACGCCAAGGGGAATGCCTATGATGGAGGACAAAAGGAATCCATAAAAAATAACCTGAATACTGCTCCAAAGACTTTCATGTAACCAAAGCTCACTGCTGCGTTTGGGCTCGGTAGTAAATGACGTATAGAAAGCAGTGACTACTTCATGTGGTGCAGGTAAATAAATCGGATTGGCCGGTATACCCTCTGGTATGGCCTTGCCTGCATTAGTAGCTTTGTCTAGCTCAGCATTAAAAACAGTTTTATCGACCAACATGCCTTCACGAAAGTAACTCACTGAGCCGGGTGAAGTGACTTCCATTTCTGGATGCCAGATAAATGGGACGTAGCTCACTAGACACCAGGTAAGGATAGGTAAAATAAAGCTACTAATAGTGACCAATTGCCGACTACGTGGCTCGAGTGGTTTATTAACTGAAAAGAGTGACATAAACAGTACCTTTGCTATTTTCAGACAACACGATCCCCTGCCTGGTCATGACATAAAATTTCAGGATGAGGGGAGGCACCGGTGGATGACCGGTGCCAGCTAGTCTCTTATTCGCCTAGTAAAAGAGAGGGATCGATGTAATCATCGACAGTCTGTTTATCGGCATAGACTTTATTGTCAACATTAAACTGGTCTGCAATTTCAGTTGAACCATACAAAGAGCCGAAACCATCCGCTTTTTTCATAAAGCCCTGCGCCTCTTCTTTGGTCAAAATCTTTGTACCATCAATAAAGGCTTTATAAACTTCTGGTTCAACACCAACCCGTGCGGCCATAATGCTGATCGCGTCATCACGTGTTTTTGGATCATTTAAGTAGTCAACCGCCATATACCAGGCATCAATGACTTTTTTCCACTCATCTTTGTGAGCCGCTAAGCTTGATGGTGATACCGCGAGCACATCATAGATCAGGCCTGGTTCATCAGCACTGGTGTAGATAGGTTTAGAACCTGGAACCAGTTGCAAAGCCTGACCTGAGTTTGGTTGCCAAGCACCGATGGCATCAACTTGGCCTGATGCCAAGACTTGTGGTGTTTCATTGGTCGGGACATTGACCAACTGAACATCACTTTCTGTCATACCGGCTTTTTCCAAGCCATTTAGAAGCAATAAATGATCAACAAAGCCCAGTTCAACACCGACTTTTTTACCTTTCAGAACAGTGATGGAATTGATGCCTGGAGCGCCTACAATCATATCGTTACCATTACTGTAGTCATTAATCAGGATCATCACGTTTTGTGCGCCTGTCGCTCCTGTTACCAATGCATCACCATTAGTCATAGTAACCGCATCTAACTGACCGGCAGCAAAGGCATCCATACTGGCAACGTAATCAAACCATTCAAATTGCACATCCACACCCACTTTCTCAAACATGTGCTTTTCGATAGCAATTTCCCAGGCAACCCAGCCTGGCCAGTCGCTGTAGCCGATCTTAAGTGGTTCAGCACTGGCATTACCAGCGAGTAATAATCCTGCGAAAACAGATAGAAATAATCTTTTTTTCATTTTTAGATACCCCAGTTAGTATTACGATTTACCAATTTGGTAATACTGGTGTCTGCAGTATATGTGCCAGTAGAGGAGGGGATTAGTGATTTTCTGGAGAAAGGTTGGTGAAAAATAATGTGAAATACTTAATTGAAAGCAGTGATAGTCAGCCTTTCCTGTAGTTTCAATGACTTAGAGTTAGGTGGTGGAAATAAAAAAGTGTTGTGATATCGATTATGTCGAAATGATGAGAGTTGATAGCACTGTACTAAAAAGCACCGTTTATTTTTAAAAAGCCCCAAAAGTGCGCACTGAATTTTAAAACAGCAGAATTGAGTAAAGCGTTTTAGGGGGGGCGACCTAATAAAATAGATAGTGTAAATAAAAAAGACAGATATAAAAAAAGCCCCAACCCGAAGGTTGAGGCTCTTTTATTAAGCTTTGAATCAATTCAATTGAATTGTTTCAGATTAGCTTACCAGCTGATGAAACCACCCAGAGATAATACATCAACTTCATCATCAGAAGACTGAACGTGGTATTCAGTTTCCATTTTTGAGTATTCAGCAACCAGTTTCAGGTTAGCTGTTACATCATGATAAATACCAACAGTTGTCATTTTGTTTTTATCAAGGTCAGCTACTGTACCGAAATCTGTGTTAGAGCTGTCTCTATCAAGTGTTGATTCACCGTATGATGCTGCAACAAAAGTTTGACCACCGAAACGGTAACCTAACTGTGCATAGTAACCATCACCATCACGTTCGACATTATCAGCACTAAATGCACCCAAACCAAGACCACCAATACCTTGGCCTTCATTGTCGTAGTATGAAGCTACTGCTTCAAAACCACCCAAGATTAATTGACCACCAACAGTGTAGGCATCTGTGTCACGGTCGGACACACCATTCACTTTAACTTTTTGAGTCATGCCATCTAACCACAGTTTCATAGAACCGCCATCAAATGCTGTTGCATAACTTAAAGATGCTTCATAACGAGCCTTTTTTTCATAAGCAGTGCTGTCATAATCAGCTGGTTGTAATAAATCATCACCATCAGCTACAGCTACAGCTACTTTAAAGCCGTTCATATCTGGCGTGGTATAACGAATTTGTGAACGCCAGTTGGCATAGTCATAACCCCAACCGATACGACCTAATGACGTTTGTCCAGTGTTTTGATTACCAGCTGCAGTAACACCGGTTGCACCAACACCGTATAAAGTTTGGTCTAACAGGATGTTATTCGCAGCGTAAAGACCTAAGCCTTTACCTAACATGACTTGACCGAAAGAACCATCAACAGTGGCGAACGCTTCACGTTGCTCCATCGAGCCGTCACCTTCCAAAGCACCGTCTGGATAGCTGCCATTGTTAGTTGATGGCGAGATTGAAACACGTGCTGCCACTTTAAGGCCATTGATTTCAGGCATTGCCACGTTAAAACCAAAGAATGTAGGTAACAGACCGTTAGCTACTTGTTGGTTATCTTGGTCAAATGCACCACCAGCGCTGTCTTGGTCGCTAGCGATAAAGAATTGGTTGATGTTACCGTCAACGCTGAATTCGTAGCCGTTTTCACCACCGACAACGATTGTCGCGTTAGCTGCACCAGCAGCTGTTAATGCTGCTGCACCGACTAATGTAGCCAGTGTTGATTTTTTTAATAATTTCATTCTGTTTCACCTTCTAATTGTTAACAGATTACTTTAAGTCTCTCTCGTAACCGGAGTTTGTCTCGGTTGTTAGCTATTTTGCATATAAAAAAATCTATTGCAACACTTTTACAACAATTTTTTTTATTTTGACGAGAAAATCACATTTCTGTGTTTTTTTTACCACAGATATTCTGATATCTGTTAACGAATGTATTGATGCATTGCGGTCTGAGGGGCTGGGTATAAAACGATAATTTGTTGTGGAAAATATACAACAGAAATAACAGGCAATAAAAAACCCAGCTTCTTTTCAGAAATCTGGGTTCTTTAGAATTCATGGTGGCTCGACCTGGAATCGAACCAGGGACACAGGGATTTTCAATCCCTTGCTCTACCAACTGAGCTATCGAGCCGATAAGGGTGCGTATTAAACCCTCTGGCAGTAATGATGTCAAGGGGAAATCATCATTAATTCTATTCCGGACTTGTCCGGTGAAGAGGGGCATGCTCTAATGACCAGCTATTTTTATTGATTATTCAATGGATAACTGAATGTCGGCATCAAGTAAAAAGTGGTTCTGGTCGTTGATAATTCTGGCTGCTCTTACGTTTATTGTAGTGGGGTTTTTATCGGATACATCCTGGACTGAGCGATTTAAAACGTTTATTTCCAGTCAGCACCAGGCGGATAGTGATGACGACGATGACGAGATTGAACAAGACGATGATGTAAATCGGCCTTTGATTGTCAAACTAGATGAGGAAACAGCCCCTTATACTGGTATCCAAACGCTTAAGCTGACTAAGAGCTTATTGTTCCCTGAATTTAAAGCCTATGCAGAAGTGGTGGATATTCGTGAGCTGATTCAATGGCGCTCACGACTCAATCAGCTTCGTTCGGCTGTCACCATCGCAAAGGTGACGGAAAATGCAGATCGACTCGAGTGGGAAAGGTTGAAAAAGTTGGCTAAGGGCACTGGAAGTGTAGCCAGTAAAAATGTGATTTATGCAGAAACCAGTTGGCGCGAGGCAAAAGCCAATCTTGAGTCTGCGGAGTTTCAGCTGGAAGATGCTAAAACAGAGCTTATTCAAAGTTGGGGCGAATCCATAGCTAACTGGGTCATGGATAAATCGTCCAAAGAGCTGGAGAGACTAATCAATCGTCACGACACATTATTGATGGTAACCCTGCCGATGGAATCGTCTTTACCAGCCGATGTGAATGTGATTCGGGTTTCACGTGCGGGGGATCGTGCATCAGCAAGAAAAGCCTATTTCGTTTCCCCAGCCTATATCAGTGCAAAACAAATTCAGGGTGAAACCTATTACTTCCGGATCGCGACTGGCAAGCTTCGTCTTGGGATGCGTTTGGATGCCTGGATTCCAGAGAATAGTGATCCTGATTCTGGTTTCCACATTCCGGATGAAGCGATCGTCTGGTATTCAGGGCAACCGTGGGCATATATCCAACTGGATGAGACCAGCTATAAACGCATTCCTTTGAGTGATGGCAAGCTGGTCGCGGGTGGCATTTTTATTCAGGATGAGTTTGAAGAAGGAAATCAACTGGTGATTTCAGGCGCACAAATGTTGTTATCCGAAGAGTTCCGCTGGCAGATTCATGATGAGGACGATGATGATTAAACACGTCTTCTCTAATTGTCTGCTGACCGAGGTGTAGCTGTATGTTGTCTAAAGTCGTTGCTTTCTCAGTGCGCTTTCGGGGTGTGGTCGTGGCGTTAGCCTCCATGCTATTGATCTATGGCATATATAAGCTATCTAATTCCAGCCTGGATATCTTTCCAGAATTTGCACCCAAACAAGTCATTATTCAAACAGAAGCGCAGGGGCTGACGGCTGAGCAAGTCGAAGTGTTGGTGACCCAGCCTTTAGAAAATGCCCTGGGTGGGCTGGTGGGTATGGAGTCTATCCGCTCACAATCTATTCCCAGCCTTTCGGTACTGATTCTGACGTTTTACGACAGTACAGATATTTATCTGGACAGACAGTTAGTGTCTGAACGCTTGTTAGGCTTGAAAGACGCTCTGCCTGCAGGTGTTGGGTCGCCATTAATGGTGCCGTTAGAGTCCTCGTCGGGCACGATTATGACCATTGGTCTGACCTCGGACTCACAAGACTTAATGACACTGCGCTCACTTGTTGACTGGACGCTTGCTCCGCGGTTGTTGAGTGTTGATGGTGTGGCAGATATCAATGTGTTTGGTGGCCATGAACGCCAATTGCAAATTCAAATCGACCCCAGCAAATTAGCGAAATATGGTATTTCGCTCGATGAAGTGATGACTGTGGCGCAACAAGCCACCGGCATTATGGGCACGGGCTTTATTGAAAATCAGAATCAGCGGATGACCATTCAAGTCAGCGGACAACCACTTAATGCCAAGCAGTTAGCCAAGGTTGTTGTCAGAAAACAGGGAAATACTGTTTTACGGCTGGGTGATATTGCAGTAGTGAAAGAAGCGCCAGCGCCCACAATCGGTGGTGCAGCTATTGGTGGTAAACCAGCTGTTGTGCTGATGGTGATTGGTCAGTACAAAGCCAATACGCTGGCGGTGACCGAAGGTATTGAAGCGGCTTTAGATGAGTTCAAAGATGGCTTTGCTGCGGAAGGTGTGGTCTTGCATGATGACTTATTCCGGCCTGCAAATTACATCCAGACCTCCTTGCATAATATTCAAGAGCATCTGATGGTCGGTGGTGGGCTGGTCATGCTGGTGCTGATTTTGTTTTTATTTAATATCCGTACCGCTGTTATTTCGATGACCGCCATTCCTCTGTCATTATTTACGGCCATGATTGTGCTGTTAGAGTTTGGCATCAACATCAATATTATGGTGTTGGGTGGCCTGGCGATTGCGCTGGGTGAAGTGGTGGATGACGCCATCATTGATACTGAGAATATCTTTCGTCGCTTACGACAAAACGCGCTACTCGCGAAGCCAAAACCTGCGATGGAAGTGGTGTATCAAGCGTCGATGGAGGTACGGAGTTCCGTCGTCTATGCCAGCTTTATTGTGATGCTGGTATTTGTGCCCTTATTGACCTTGAGTGGGGTTGCCGGGCGAATGTTTGAGCCGTTGGGTGAAGCCTATATTCTGGCTATTTTTGCCTCATTAGCGGTGGCATTAACGGTAACCCCGGCGCTTTGCCATATCTTGCTGACCCGGGCGGGAGATGTCAGCCATGATGAACCACCGTTGGTTAGGATGATTAAACCTGTTTATGGCCGTCTTTTATCATCGATAAGCCGTTTTCCAAGAGTGACATTATTGGGTGTGCTTGGGTTTTGTTTAGCGGGCTTAGCAATACTGCCTTTTTTAGGAGGAAGTTTTTTACCCGAGTTACGAGAAGGTCATTACATTATTCATACTGCCAGTGTGCCTGGGACATCCATTGAAGAATCCTTGCGAATCGGCGGCCGTATTGAGCAACGTGTGGCGGAAATACCCGGTGTTCGTTCAACGTCACAATGGGCGGGGCGTGCTGAGCGTGGTGCGGATACCTTTGGTACCCACTACAGCGAGTATGAAGTGGATCTAGAACCGATGGATGGTCCATCACAACAGCGGGTTCTGGATGAAATTCGTGAGATATTAGAAGCGTTTCCCGGGGTGAATTCAGAAGTGAATACGTTTTTAACCGAACGTATTGATGAAACGATTTCTGGTTATACCTCACCGATTGTGGTGAATATTTATGGCAAAGATCTGGATGCTTTAGATCAGACAGCACAAGAAGTTGCCAAAGTTATCAGGGATATTGATGGCGCAGCAGATGTACAGTTGCGCGCGCCACCTGGCGAGCCTCAGCTTGAGGTACGGCTCGATTTAGACAAACTGGCCTATTGGGGCTTACGTCCTGCGCAGGTGATGCAGGCTGTTAAAACAGGCTTTGATGGCGCCGTAGTCGGTCAGGTTTATGAAGGCAATCAGGTGTTTGATGTGGTTGTGGTTCTGCCTGAAAGACTACGTCGACAACCCCAACAATTAAGAAATTTACCCATTCAGACACCTGATGGGGTGATGTTGCGCTTGCAGGATATTGCGACCATTCAACAGGTCTCTGGACGCCATATGATTCAGCATCGCGGATCGCAACGTTTGCAGACCGTCACTGCCAATGTCACCGATCGTGATTTAAGCTCTTTCTTTACTGAGCTTAAGCAACGGGTTCATAAGGAAGTGGCATTTACAGCGGATATTTATCCCGAATTTACGGGCGCAGCGGTAGCACAAGCACAATCGCGAGAGGATTTAATTGTGCATTCCACCTTGGCGGGTGTAGCGGTGTTATTGTTACTTTTTGTGGCATTACAAAGCTTTCGTAATATGTTGCTGGTGTTAATCAACTTACCGTTTTCTTTAGTCGGCGGCGTGCTGGCCGTCGTATTAACGAACGGCGTCTTGTCTATCGGTTCATTAGTCGGTTTTGTCACCCTTTTTGGGATTACCTTGCGTAATGCGATTATGTTGGTGTCACATTATCAATATATGGTGAAAGAAGAAGGGGCGGAATGGAATTTGGATACCGCCATTCGTGGTGCTCAGGAGCGTTTACCATCGATTCTGATTACCGCTTTAGTGACGGCGCTGGCGATGTTACCGATTGCAATGAACTCAGATAGCCCCGGCCGTGAAATCATGGGACCCATGGCCAGTATTATCATTGGCGGCTTGATCTCATCGACGATATTGAATTTACTAGTGCTGCCAAGCGTGATGTTGCGCTATGGACGATTTAACGCTGACAAGGAAAGCGAGTCAGGTGTAAACACTGTTTAATCAAATGGGATTAAAAAGGCCACGCCAATAATCAGCAACACAACGACAAAAAAGGCGATTTCTAAAATCATCAGTGAATAGCAAACGTTTCTGCTTGTTTGTTTCGTTGATCAGCAAAGAATTGATAGATTTGTTTTAACTCATCATTGGAGAAATGAATCAAAATCAGTTGCTGTCCAGGATAGATAAGATCCGGATTATGCCCCATCGTGCTGGTGGTGTAGTTATAGATGTAGCTGGATTCCACTTTATTATTCAGTATCTTGCCAAGAAATGAGCTTAGGCCGGTGGGTAAAGGTTCATCGGCATCAGCAGGAATGGTGACTCGGACCAAATCTTTATTAATGCCTATGCCTTCAAGGGTTAGGCCCTGGCGAAAACGCTGAATCAAACCTGACTGAATAATGCCCCATAATCCCTGACGATCGGCTTCGGTAACGCGATGCAGGTAAAACAATGCGTTGTCATCCAAACCTCCGGATTTGACAATATCATTCACTGACAACTCGATAGAGCCGCGATCGATTTCTGCGTGAATGGCCTGCTTGGGGGAGAGTTCGGATTGTGATAATTGACCAATCGTGGTTTTTTTCTGAATGGGCTGTTTGTTAATCACGGTAATTTGTGCATTTTTATCGACATTATTATCGTTTATTAAATCTATCAATGGGCTTTGTTGCTGGCTGCCGTCAGCTTTTTCTATGGTGACAATCGTGTTTTTATCTTCAGTGCTGTCATCAAGTGCCTGTATGGTCGTCTGTTGTTTTTCGGTCTCGGTGTATTCGATGGTGACAGGGGTGTCAGGACTAAGGCTTTTATCGGCTAGTAGCTGACCGATAGTTGTGTCACGTTTTTCTACTTTTGGAATCACAATCGTACCGTCTTTACGGACGAACTCACCCTGTTTGCCATCCAGCGTGACAGCTTTACTACCCAGGTGGTCAACAAATTGTTCAGCTTCTTTCTCAGTAATCGCTTGTTGATCTTCGGGAGGTGCAACAGGTTCGATGGTGACTTCTTCTATTTGCGGATCTTCAATTTCAATCGGGGGCGAAACGGTGTGCTCGGTGCGGGAGGGTTGTAAGTCAGCAAAAAGTAAATACGCCAATCCGACCAGTACGATTAAGGCAAGAATAGCCGGGACAAGGGATGGGGCTGAACGAGCAGACTTAGCCATAATAGTTCTCTCTGAAGTTATGTCATTATTATGAAGATGAGAATAAGCCAGTCAGTAAGCTGGGATCAAGTTTACGATAGCACTGTGTTTTTTCAATGCTATTACTGAGTACCTGTTCGATAATCGGTTTTGCCTGTTCAAGGTTATGGATCGGATTATCCGGTATTAAGCGTATCAGTTCATCGGTGATTAACGCGTCACTATCGCTGCTTTTGTCATCGAGTATTGCTGCTAAGCGGCTAACTAAATCAGGCAAGGCGACTTGCGATAAAAGAAATGGAATACGTTTAATTGTCAGCGAAGTGTCATCCACTTCAAACTCAATGCCATAAGAAGATAAACGGGTTTTAAAATTCTGGAATTTATTGATGTCTGAGACGGACAGCGGAAAACAAAGAGGGACTAGAATCGGCCTGGAGCTCACAGTGTTGTTGTGAATAGCTTGCTTAAACTGTTGTTGGCGAATACGTTTGTCCGCTTGTTGCAGATCAATCAGCGCCGGTTCTGGAGCATGAACAACAATAAAACGGTTATGTAAAATCGATGCGGCTGACCAGTCAGCTCGAACCGTCATCTTATTTTTAAGACTGGCCGATTTTTCTATCGTTGTTGTTTCTGCCTGATATGTCGACGCCTGCTCATTGATGTGTATATTTTCTGGCAGCGTTAATTCCGTCTGACGACTATTTTCTTCTTTAGTTTCTTGTAGTGCTTCCTGAATTGCCTTGTTGATAAGCCCATGGATTAAACGTGCATCTCTGAAACGGACTTCATGCTTGGTTGGATGAACATTGACATCAACACGGTCTAACGGCATGGTCAGGTATAAAACATAAGCTGCCTGGCGACCAGATGGCAGCAATTCGCCATAGGCTTGACGAATGGCATGATTAATCACCCGGTCCTTGATCACACGGCCATTGATGAAGAAATATTGCACATCGGTTTGAGCTCGGTGGGCAGAGGCTTTGCTGACCCAACCAGATAAATGAATGTCTTCAAAAGACTGTTCCAGGTAGTTGGCATCACGAACAAAGGCCTGACCACAGATTTTTACCAGTCTTTGTGAGTACGTATCAGCTGACTTGAGTGCAGGTAATTTAATCGAAGTCTGTTCATCAAAACGGGCACTGAAACCAATATCAAAGCGACTTAATGCGAGTCGATAGAAGGTGGTAATAAGATGGTGAAGCTCGGTTTTATTGCTTCGCAGAAAACGACGACGTGCCGGTAAATTAAAAAACAGTTCCGCGACACTAACGGTGGTGCCATCTGGATGAGCTGCTGGCTCTGGCTGTAACTGATCTGAACGCACTTGCCAGGCACAGTCTTGTTCGGCTTGCTTGGATGTGAGGCTTAAACGCGTCACTGAAGCGATACTGGGTAATGCTTCACCACGAAAGCCTAAGCTACCGATCACGCTGAGTTGTTCGCTGCTATGTAATTTACTGGTGGCATGACGACTTAAGGCTAAAGCTAAGTCTTCAGGGTGAATGCCACTGCCATTATCGGTGACTTTAATCAGTTGGCTTCCCGCGCCTTCAATGACGATATCAATTTGGCTTGCATCGGCATCAATACTGTTTTCAACAAGCTCTTTGAGTACGGAAGCGGGACGCTCAACGACTTCACCAGCCGCAATCTGATTGGCTAAATGAAGTGGGAGAGCGTGAATTCTGGTTTCGTTCATACGCTAGAGTTTAACGTATGGATTCAAAGAGGTTTAGGGGATTTTTAACACATCACCAATTTGAATTTCGGATGAGGCCAGATTATTGACTGATTTAATGTCTGCCATTTTGACCTGATAGCGCTGAGCAATCATGCTTAGAGTATCACCACGGCTCACAATATGTTGCTGCGGCATACTGGTTCCTGGCAGGGGGTTTTTTTGAAAATAATTACGAATGCCGACCATCATCGCATGTGCCAGTTTATTTTGATGGTTAGCATTTTTCAGTTTCTGCTCTTCTTCCGGATTAGAAATAAACGCTGTTTCAACCAGAATAGAAGGGATATCAGGCGATTTGAGCACCACAAAGGCTGCGGACTCTACATGCTTTTTGTGTACATGCCCTACGCGTTTTAGACCGGATAATACGGTTTCAGCGACTTCCAGACTGCCTTCCAAACTCGCCGTTTGAGAAAGGTCGAGTAACACCGACGCTAATAAATCGTCTTTATCTTCCAGACTGATCCCACCTGCTAAGTCAGCCGCATTCTCGCGGTCAGCAAGGATTTGAGCAGCCTCACTACTGGCACCGCGGCTGGATAGCACATAAACCGAAGAACCTCTGGCATTGCGGTTAGTGAAGGCGTCAGCATGGATAGAAATAAACATATCGGCGCCATTTTCGCGGGCACGACGAATACGTTGTCTTAAGCTGATAAATACATCACTGTCTCGTGTCAGGTAAGAACGCATTCCCGGTTCTTTATCCACCAGGTAGGCAAGCTTTTTGGCAATAGACAGGACAACGTCTTTTTCTTTGGTGCCATGAGGACCTAATGCGCCTGAATCCTGGCCGCCATGGCCGGGGTCGATGGCAATAATGATGTCCCTTCGCGGCAGAATTTTATTGGTTTTAATGATTTTTTGTTGTTGTTCAACTTTATTTGTCACGGTGGCAGCAGGCTTATTCAACGCTTCATCTTTGACTGCAGCAATGGATTGTTTGAGCTGGGCGTTTGTATAGCTTAAATCGACGACTAAACGGTTCGGATAATCTTTTTGTGGCGGTAAGGACTGAACCTGATATTGCACTTCATGTGCTAAATCCAAGACGACGCGCAGTGTGTTTTGATCATATGCGGCATAACGCACGGCTTTAATCGGTGTATTAATTAACGATGGTATGGTTAATTTGTCGCGTTGCTGAAAGCCTTTCAAATCGATGACCAGACGATCAGGATTAGCTAATGTAAACGCTTTGTAGCTGACTTTATTATCAAGATCAAAGACTAAACGGGCACTCTGGTTATCAGCAGATACACGAAGACCTTGAATCGCATCAGCCAAAGCAGGCACTGAAACATATAGTAGAAAAAAACTTAGCAGGAGACGGACCATCTCAACACCCTTATGATCACTTGGGGGTTATTTTCTCTTTGCTTAAAATTAAAATCAAGTTTTCTTTCTAAATAAATGAGATACAAAGGAAAGTTGAACTATTTGTGAAGTTTTCCACAGACTTCTTCACCCAAAGCTGTCATCGCTTGAATATCGACCTGTCTTCCTTTGGATTGATACGTCAATTGAATCATCAGATCGGGTGGCGGTAAAAAATCCTGACCCCGTTGAGCCCACTCGATCAGTGAAATGGCATTTGTGTGGAAATAGTCATCGATGCCCATAAACTCGAGTTCACCTGGGTCACTCAGCCGGTATAAATCAAAATGATAAATATCACGGTTATTGAGCTGATAATGCTCAACCAGGGTATAGGTCGGGCTTTTGACATTGCCCTGATGACCTAAAGCCTGCACAAAGCCGCGGGTAAAGGTGGTTTTCCCGGCGCCGAGTTCACCTTCAAGATGGATAGTAAAAAGCTGGGCAGGCGCAACTAAGGCGAGTTCTCTGCCTAAATCAAGCGTAGCTTGTTCGTTGTCGAGGTATCTATGCACGTTATTTTCTTATTTTGAGTTCAACAGGTGGCGGAGGTGAGGTAATAAGTCTAATGCCAGTAATCCTCGCTCTCCATGTTCTTTAGCCGCTCTGTCGGCTGCCATACCGTGAAGTATGACACCAAGGCTGGCGGCGTCAAAGAGTGACATTTTCTGCGCGAGTAATCCGCCGATAATGCCGGTCAAGGCATCTCCCATACCACCACTTGCCATACCTGGGTTGCCCGCGGTTGAGACTAGCGTTGTTTGACCATCACAAATCAGTGTGCCGGCGCCTTTAAGCACGACCACACCGCCATATTTTTGTTGAATTTGTTTAACTGCCTGAAAGCGATCGGCTTCTATCTCACTGCTGTTGGTGCCGAGTAACCTGGCTGCTTCACCTGGATGGGGCGTGAGTATCCAATTGGGCTTGTTATGGGGATGCTGACTTAATAAATTTAAGGCATCAGCATCAATGACCATCGGCTTATCTGTATTGATAAGTGTGTTAAATAAGGTTTCAGACCATGCATTTTGGCCCAGTCCCGGTCCAAAACTTATCACTGATGCTTTCGCTAATGGCGATGTTAAGTCATCAACTGAATGAATGGCTTTAACCATTAACTCCGGGCGGTCAATATTTAACCAGTTGGCATGTTCAGGATGTGTCGCAATGCTAATAAGCCCCGCCCCTGTTCGCGCGCCAGCTTCTGCACAAATCCTGGCTGCACCTGACATTCCCTGATTACCACCCACAACCAGTAAATGCCCAAAGTCTCCTTTATGGGCTGAGCGTGCTCTCGGGCTTAGAAGTGACTGATAATGTTCGAACAGAGCCAGTTTGGTTGCAGTAGGAATTGTTTCGTATACCGTATCCGGTGCATCCAAATCATTAAAATAAATGCAGCCAGATAGATTAGGTCCATCCCCAGTAAACAAGCCCTGATTCAAGCCTAAAAAACTAACGGTAACATCAGCCTGAACCGCTACTCCCATAATCTTTCCAGTATCCGCATTCAGACCGGAAGGGATGTCGATAGATAACACCGGAGTGTGGGTCTTAGCATTCACGGCTTCAATCGCTTTTGCATACTCTCCAGTGACCGGGCGATCCAAGCCTGTACCAAATAAGGCATCAACGAGGACGTCAGCGTCCTTGATGTCACCATTAAATGGTTGTGCTTGTTGGCCCGTGCTCAAAAAGCCTTGCCTGGCCTTCAAAGCTTCTTCACTCATTTTATCGGGATTACCCAGTTCGATAACATCGACATTGAAACCCTGATTAATGGCTTGATGCGCGAGATCGTAACCATCACCACCATTATTACCGGCACCACACAGCACGATGATGTATTTGGTCCGAGGCCAGGTTTTGACCAAAATATCCAGAGCGGCTTTTGCCGCACGCGACATCAGTTCGCTACCGCTAATGTGATGATCTTCAATGATGCTGCGATCAATTTCACGGGTTTGCGCTGCTGTATATAAATTGTCCGGCAGTGTGTGCATAAGATGAGTCCTGTCATTCAATGCTGACAGCTTATAATAGGTTCATGGACAAACAAAACAGCGATATCAACTGGCAAGATTTTATTGTGCGTATGCAGCGTTGGGCGCGCTCGCTTGGTTTTCAGGCATTGGGCGTCAGTGATCTTGACTTGTCTGCAGCCGATAAACATTTACAGAACTGGCTGGAAAAAGGTTTTCATGGCGAGATGACCTTTATGGAAAAGCATGGGAGTAAGCGCACACACCCAGCACAGCTAGTTGAGGGAACACTCAGTGTTATCAGCGTCAGAATGGATTATTGGCCAGGGCAAGCAGCCGAACCGTGGTCGGTGATTAATGACAGTGAGAAGGCGTTTGTATCACGTTATGCCCTTGGCCGTGATTATCATAAATTGATGCGAAAACGTCTCGCAAAACTGGCCGAGCATATTCAAAAAGAGGTCGGCGAGTTTGGCTATCGGGTATTTACAGATAGCGCGCCGGTCATGGAAAAAGCCATTGCCGAAAAGGCAGGACTCGGCTGGATAGGAAAACATACCAATGTACTTAATCGTGATCACGGTTCTTACTTCTTTTTAGGCGAAATTTATACCGATTTACCGCTACCGGCGACGCAGTCTGTTTCTGCTCATTGTGGCAGTTGTTCAGCTTGTATTGATATCTGTCCAACGCAAGCCATTGTTGCCCCATATGAACTGGATGCGCGTCGCTGTATTTCTTATTTAACGATTGAGTTACGTGGCGCCATACCTGAAGAGTTTCGACCTTTAATGGGCAATCGAATTTATGGCTGTGATGACTGCCAATTGATTTGTCCCTGGAACAAATATGCACAGGCCACCACGGAATCAGACTATTTACCCCGCGATGGCTTAGATGCGCCTCAGCTTGTTGACCTGTTTATGTGGTCAGAGCACACTTTTTTATCCCGACTGGAAGGGAGTCCGGTACGGCGAATTGGTTATGATTGCTGGTTACGAAATATTGCGGTTGCTTTAGGTAATGCGAAAACGAGCCAGTCAGTTATTGAGGCATTACAGAGCCGCTCAAATCAAGTGTCAGATATGGTGCAGGAACACATTGACTGGGCGTTACAGCAGCATCAGGTGTCATAAAGCTGTCATTGAAGGGCTATAAACTCAGCACGTTTTTAACTGCTGAGAAATTAAGTGAAGTTATCGTTTGTTTCCCGCCTGATTACCTTTGTTATTGTTTTTGCTCTCATTCTGTCATCTGCTGTCGCCGTATGGGGATGGTACCAACTGGATAAACCTTATCAAATCACTCAGGAATTCAAGCAGTATCGTAATGCCTTTGACATAGATACACGGATTTTGCTCGAGCGTTACCTGGCTTCGGGACAGGCTAATTTATTACAGGATGCGGAAAATCAGCTCGATACCATGAAAACAAAGACGTTTGATTGGTTAAGCGAGTCAGATAATAGCGCAATTCAAGAAGGCATCGACGCATTACAAGCAGAAGTGCAGCAGGTACGTTCTGCAGGCAAACTTTCAGCTAATCCACAAACTTTATTGATGAATAATGAACGCGAACGTAACGGTGACTTGCTGAGTTTGAACCGATATGCGGAAAAAGCAGAAGCCACCCCTGCATCACAGATTGCTGATTTTCTTCAAGTGTTGGTAGAGCTTGAGCATAGCCTGAATCAAATTTCACTTTATCGTCAACGTTATTTTGAGACTCAGGATAAGGCGATTGAGAAAAGCTTATTAGACGAAAATCAACATTTTGCTGACCTCGTTAATCAATTAAAAGCGATGCCGCGTTTTGGCGTCTACACAGAAGTCGATGAAGAAGCATTAATACCTGAAGAACCTGATGAGTTAGGTGATCTCAGTATCTCGTCATTGCAAAGTCTGACTCAGCGTTACGAAAAAGAACTTAACAATACTTTGGCTATGCAACAGCAAGTGACAGTCAGTAGAGAAGCGTTAAACCAGAAAATGCTAGCGTTTCAAGCAAGGCTGGCAACGTATGAAGCGCATATAGGTCAGATAAAAGCTGATATCACTCAGCGTTTGCAATGGATGATTTTATTTGCTGGACTCTTTATTGTTCCGGCCCTTTGTCTGCAGTTTGTCATGCAGAGTCGTCTGATGCGGTTTTTGCTTAAACTCGATACCTTTTTTAAAGCCATGCTCAATGGCCATTATCAGCAGAGTCTGACCTCTGAACTCGCTTTTGCTGAAACCAACTCAGTGGTCGAGGCAGCACTTCACCTTCAGCACTATCTTGGCGACTTGATAGATAAATTAGATCACCAGGCTCAGACATTGATTGATGCGAGTCGATCTTTGCAAGAAGAATCAAAGGCGACATCCACTCTTACACAGCAACAGCAGCATAGTACCGATCAAGTGGCTACTGCCGTGATGCAGTTGTCATACTCTTTTAAAGAGGTCGCCAATAACGCAACAGATGCATCAGAGCATGTGATGCAAGCAAACGAGGCAACACATTCTGCCCGGCATAAACTCAGCGAAGCATCAAACGCAACGCAACAGTTAGCTAAGGATCTACTCGATGCAGAAGCGGTTATTCATCGCTTGGAACAAAACAGTCAAAATATTCACTCTGTACTGGAAGTGATTCAGAGTGTTGCAGAACAAACCAATTTATTGGCATTAAATGCCGCTATTGAGGCCGCCAGAGCTGGTGAGCATGGCAGAGGTTTTGCCGTTGTGGCAGATGAAGTTCGATTGCTAGCATCGAGAACCACGGAGTCAACAGAAGAAATCAAAGCCATCATTGAGCAACTCACCAGTTCAGGTGCTGAGGCGACAAATATTATTGGCCGCCAGAGTTCTGCTGCGAAACGATGCGCGACACAGACTGACGAAGCAAATCTCGCCATGGCACCCGTTGTTTCTGCAATGGATAACATCACACAAATGAATTCATCGATTGCTGTGGCCACCCAACAGCAAACTGCGACTGTTGATGATATTGCCAGAGCTGCAGAGCAGATTAAATCAAGCTCCATTGATGTGAATCAACATATTGAGGGTATTGGTCAGTCTGGAAAAGGCTTAACAACTATTAGTGAAGAACTGAAATTATTAGTTGTTGCGCTGAAGCAGTGATCAGGACTCGGCATTGCTTGCTAATGGGAGTTCAAACCAAAAGGTCGAGCCAAGCTGTTCTTTACTTTGGTAGCCAATTCGTCCACCCATTGCCTCAATGAGTTTTTTGGTGATGACCAGGCCTACACCACTGCCTTCAGTGGTCGAATTTTCTTGTCCCAACCGAGAAAAACTTGAAAACAGTAATCGTTGATTTTCATGGGAAATACCTGGCCCGGTGTCAATAACCAGCACACGAAGTGAATCCGCCTGCTTTTTGTATTCGAGCATTAAACGGCCTTCCTGACGATTATATTTGATGGCATTACTGAGTAAATTGATTAGGATTTGTTTTAAACGCATGGGATCAGCATAGACAAATACCGCCGGATCGTCGGCGATCACAAACTTGATCTGCTTCTGCTTAGCCAGTGTGTCTACGAGCGAGATACAATCGGCGACGATGGCACCAATATTTGTCGGCTTGAGCGTCAAATCCAGATGGCCACTTTCGACTTTTGCCAGATCGAGCACTTGATTGACTAATGTTAGTAAGTGTTTGCTTGCTACCATAATATGATCAAGACTTTCAGCCTGCTGAGAACGAAGCGGCATTTTAGGATCGGTGGCGAGTAGTTGAGTGAAGCCTAATATGGCGTTAAGGGGGGTCCTTAACTCATGACTCATGCTGGATAAAAACTCTGTTTTGGCACGATTGGCTGTTTCAGCCTGTTCTTTTGCCATCATAAGCTCAGAAGTTTGTTGCTGAAGAATTTTGGTTAAATAGAGTGACTGCCAGTACTCTGCGTTAGCACGGGTTGCCTGTAGCAGCAAAAAAATCATATATGAAACCAGCCCAAACAATATGCTGATGGTGCTTAAGTTCCATTTAAGCACTGTGGACAAAATGATAGGCAGAAATATCATGCACAAATACATCTGAGCGAGACGTTTCCATATAAATAAACTGGTTAATGCGCCCGCACCAATCCCGATGGTAAACATCAGAATCACCATATTGGTAAACAAGGTTTGATAGAGATAAAGGCATACCGCGACATAGATACCCCATGTGGTCGCGGAAATAAAAAAGACAGCAAACAGTTGTTTTAGCCATTTATCCAGTGCTTGCGGTTGTTTTAAGAATGAAAGCACGACATACAAGCGACATAAAAAAACGATACCCATAAAAGCGAATAAGACGTAGGTAAAAAGCGGGGCATCATCAATGATGGGAGAGTAATACGCTGAAATAAGCAAGGCTAGCAATACAATTACACCACCAGGAATGGTACGTTTTGCCAGATCCTTCGCCGCTTGTTGTTGTAATTGGGTTAGTGCTTTTGGATCCAGCTTCGGCAGAGATGGATCAATATAACCGTCTGATTCACCATAGAACATAAGCGAATCATATGTTAAATCAAACGAATATCAAATACTTAGAGTGATTGTTTTGCCGTTACTTTAATGCATCAAACGCTGATATCGCTTCTTGTCGGGCTTTTTTGTAATCCACAACGGGCTCTGGATAACCAAACTCTTTTCGTTGTGCTGACGTTGGCGAATGTATCTGTTTTGCAGACAGTGATTTTAGCTCCGGTACAAACCGCCGGATAAACTCACCATCAGGATCAAATTTTTCTGATTGTCGCTGAGGATTAAAGACTCTGAAATACGGTGCCGCATCACAGCCGGTGGATGCACTCCATTGCCAGCCCCCATTATTCGCCGCAAATTCACCATCAATAAGGGTTTGCATAAAATATTTTTCGCCCTGACGCCAGTCAATAAATAAGAGTTTGGTTAAAAAGCTGGCGACGATCATTCGTAAACGGTTGTGCATCCAGCCGGTTTGATTTAATTGACGCATGGCAGCATCCACAATCGGGAATCCTGTTTTGCCCTGACACCATGCTTCAAATTCAGACTTGTTATCATTCCAGCTCAGTTTGTCTGTTTCTGGCTTGAAGGGTTTTTCTTTATTCAGTTCAGGAAAGTGGATCAGTAATTGCCGGTAAAAGTCGCGCCAGGCGAGCTCTCTTAACCAGTCATTATCCTGCCAATGCAGGTTCTGCTCTGCACAATAATATTGAATGGTATGTAATAAACGTCTTGGACCGATTCGTCCCAGCGTTAAATAAGGTGACAGAGTACTTGTTGCTGGCATCGCCGGATAATCGCGTTTGTCCGGATAGGCTTTGAGTTTTTTCTGACAAAACTGTTGAAGCTTTTGCAGGATTTCAGTTTCTTGAGCGAGCCATAAATCGTCACGGTATTTGCCAGCCCAGTCAGGATTGATGTTTTTTACCTTAATAGCTTTACCTTGTTTGGCTGGTTCGTCATAAGGTGGACGGGCTCGGTCTTCAAGAAGCGTTCGCCAGCTTCGGTAATAGGGGGTAAATACCTTATAAGGTTCCTCCTTTTGAGTAAGCACCGGCACCGGCACCAGTAAATCTGATTCTAGTGCATGGCATTCGATATGGTTTTCTAATAATGTCTGACTGACCTCTTCATCCCGACGGCTTTCATCCAAAGCTGTTTCTTGCTGAAACCACACCGCCTCAATTTTATTTTGCTGGCAAAAAGCCAGTAAAGCGTCTGCTACATCAGCAAAATAATCGACCTCTATCAACGTGAACGCTATGCCTTTCTTGGCAAGATTCTGACAAATATCATTGATCGAGGCCGCTTTTAGCCCTAATTTGGCATCAGACTCATCATGTTGTCGCCATTGTTTGGCGGTGGCAATAAAAAGAACCTGAATATCGCCAAGTTGCTGGGCCTGTGCAATAGCTGGATTATCATCTAAACGCAGATCATTTCTTAACCAGACTAATTGTGATGCTGACATTAGGCTTCCTTGTTCATTGTATCGAGATGTTGAAATAGCCATTCGGCACGTTCACGGATGGCTTGTTGTTCGCTGTTTGATTTTTTTGCCCAGTTTTTCGCTTGCATCGCAAGCCGAGGGTTATGGCTGATAAGCTCATTATGTTGATCAATAAAATACCAATACAGTGTAGTAAAAGGACAGGCTTTATCACCAGAAGCTTGTTTCGGATCAAACGGACAATGCTGGCAATAATTCGACATGCGGTTGATATAAGCGCCACTGGCAATATAAGGCTTACTGCCAACGATGCCGCCATCCGCATATTGGCTCATACCGATCGTATTCGGCACCTCGACCCAACTGACCGCATCCACATACATGCCAAGGTACCAGTGATGAATGTGTTTCGGGTCAACTTGCCAAAGCAAGGCAAATAAACCTGTCACCATTAGCCTTTGAATATGGTGACCATAACCATGATCAAGCACTTGTTTTACGGCTTGATGCAAACACTGCATATCGGTGTCTGCTGTCCAATAGAAATCGGGTAAATCACGCTCGGCGTTGAGTGCATTAAACTGAAGCCAGTCTTTTCTATATGCCCAGTACAGCCCCCTGATATATTCACGCCAACCCAGTATTTGTCGAATAAAGCCTTCAACGGCATTAAGCGGGGCTTTGTCATTTTTATAGGCTTGTTCAGCGGCCTGAATAACTTCCTGCGGTTGTAGTAATTTAAGGTTCAGGCTGGCGGAGAGTCGGGCATGATACAAAAAAGGTTGTTCAGTCCACATGGCATCCTGGTAATCACCAAAAAAAGGCAGGTAATGATCAATAAAATGCCGTAGTTGAATCAAGGCCTGGCGACGGGTCACTGGCCAGTTAAAAGTATCGATAGTGCCGGGCAGTTGAGAGAAGTCTTTTTTTATCGTATTGATGACATCTTGTGTGATCTCATCAATGCTGTAATTAGGACTTTCCTTAATGACATCGGGACCTTGTTTGGAAAAACTTTGCCGGTTTGATTTATCAAAATTCCATTGGCCGCCCAGTGGTTTGCCATTATCTATCAAGATTTGGCGTGACTCTCGCAAATGCCGATACCAGTATTCCATAGTGGGCTTTTTACGTTGTTTTAACCAGTGACTGAATTCTCCGCGTTTAGCGATAAAGTGTACGTCTTCTAACCAGTCTATCTCTAGCTGATGTTGCTTAGCCGCGTGTTCAATTTCCTGCATCACCAGGAAATCACCGGGGAGCACGCAGCGAACTCGATCTATCTTATGGTCACTAAAGGTTTTTTTGAGGGCATCAGTGAACGATCTTAAACCATCGCTAATCGGCGAATAAAGCAACTGAAAATGTTTTTTCTGTATGTCTTCGGCAAAGTGGCGCATGGCTGACAGGAACACTACGCTACGTTGTTTGTTGGAAGGCGGCTGCAGTGAGGCTTGCGATATTTCGGCCATCCAGAAAATATCATTTTCCTGATCAATATCCTGCCAGATGAGACTGTCCCAGTTAAGTTGATCACCCAGAATAAGATTGAGTCTCATGACCGTTAACCCCAACCATCCATGATGATAGGTGATTGATGTTCCAGGGGATGAATTGTCAGATAAGGAAAGTTAGCGGCTTTAGCGGGAGTCAAAAACCGTAATAAAATCTTGTAGGTATCGATATCAAAGAATATCGGGCCCTGCTGATTCGTTAAATAGGTTTGTGGCTCACTTTGTTTATCCACTTGCCCCAAATAACACCATTGATCGATAAGATGATAGTGAGTGACATCAGACTGTGTTGATGTTGATTGTTCTGCAACGATGATGGGCGTTGACCAAGGCCATTGTTGATTTTTGATATGACTCAAGGCCATATCAACACGCAGGTTATAGCGCTGTGCTGGCTCTTTAGCACAACAGGCTCCCAGGCATTTTTTTAGTTGATAAGCAAAACAGCTGCCTGACGGTTTCTTTTCAATATGGCAGAGACGTTGACACAATTTATATTGAGTAATTAAGGCCAGTAATTTTGTTTGAGCCTGCTTTTTACTGCGAAATAAACCGTATTTGCTAGTGATATCAGAGGCGGCTGTCATATCGGCCAGAATGACATCTAATTCAGCATAACCTTGTTTGTTGATTGTTCTGCTGATTTGGTACAGTTTTTTTATCTTCGTCTGGCGACGGTTATAACGCGGTGAAGTTTGTTTGATATAACTATTTTCCAGTAACTGCGCGCCAAAGTCGGAGGGTGTTTCTATCCAGTCAATATGATGCAACTGCTGACTGATATCCAGTTCTTTATGATGTCTGTGATCGGCGGAAAAGTGACTGAGGACACGTTCTCTGATATTGACGGATTTTCCAACGTAGAGGAGTGCGCCAGTTTCGTCATAAAACTGATATACCCCTGGACTTTCTGGCAATTTTTGTATGAGCTGATTATCTAAATGACTGGGCAGACTGGGGCGTTTTAATATCTCGGCGATGCTCTTTTGTATCAGTGTTTCATCAACTTGTTGCTGAATAATTGTGAAATAAGACAGGATGGCATCGGTATCTGCCATGGCGCGGTGTCTGTCTGTAATATCAATCTGATGACGCTGGATGATTTTATCCAGACTATGGCCCTGATGCTGAGGATAGACCCGCCGGCTCAGTTTCACAGAGCATAAGGTTTTGGCAGAATAATCATAACCAGCACGTTTGAACTCTTGCTTCAAAAAACTGTAGTCAAAACGTGCGTTATGGGCGACCAGAATAGTGCCTTGTAATCGTTCGTACAATTCACTGGCAATCTCATCAAATGTGGGTGAATCAATCACCATCGCATCATCAATTCCGGTGATTTTGCTTATCCAGGGAGGAATCGGCCGCTGAGGATTAATTAAGCTTTGCCATTTATCCTTCACTTCACCATGAATAACTTCGATCAAACCTATTTCTGTAATGCGATCGTGACTGGCACGACCACCTGTGGTCTCACAGTCCAATAGAATCATGTGTTCGGGGAAACTGCTCAGTTTAGTCATAGGCTAATAGTGATGAGCGAGGGTGACGACGACAGCGTTGTGAGCAATAAATAACATTGTCCCAGTCGCGTTGCCATTTCTTACGCCAGCTAAAAGGACGTTGGCAGACAGGGCAGATTTTACGAGGAAGAGTGGCTTTATTATGGGTCACAATGGTTCACTAAATAATTTCACAGATAGCTTGTCGCGCTATCTGTGAAATCAATGTGAACTGTGTTTATTCGGCTTCGGGAAGCTTGATGAAATGTTCTCGATAGTGTTCCAGTTCACGAATGGAGTCTTTGATATCATCCATTGCCAGGTGAGACGACCGTTTTTTGAAACTCTTTTCCACTTTTGGCGCCCAGCGGCGAGCCAGTTCTTTCAGGCTGCTCACATCAAGATTACGGTAGTGAAAGTAAGCTTCGAGTTCTGGCATGCAGCGCGCCAGAAAACGACGATCCTGGCAGATACTGTTACCACACATGGGTGAGACACCGGCAGGAACGTATTTCTTCAGAAACTCGATGGTTTGTTGTTCGGCTTCAGCCTCGTTGAGCGAGCTGTTGCGAACACGTTCAACCAGACCAGATTTGCCATGTTGGCGAGTATTCCATTCATCCATACCATTTAATATGGCATCATCCTGATGAATGGCTAAAATAGGGCCTTCAGCTAAGACATTGAGTTGTGCATCTGTCACAATGGTGGCAATTTCAATGATATAGTCATTATTGGTATCAAGACCGGTCATTTCCAGGTCGATCCAGATGAGATTATTTTTACTTTTGGCCATGATCTCCGTCTTTTTGTTGAGTTGGGTTTAGACTGATTGAACTAACTTGCCACAGATTGTATCAAAGGCTACTCTGCATGACATTTTATAAAGATTCAAATTGGACATAAATTTATGAACGAATTTAGCTGGATATTTTTAGCGGCTTTGTTTTTGATGACGGCAACGGAACTCTGGTTATCAATGCGGCAAGGTAAACACGTTCAGGCCCATCGCGATAAGGTTCCTAAAGCGTTTGAGGATCAAATCAGTCTGAGTGCTCACCAAAAAGCCGCAGACTATACCGTGGCGAAAGGTCGGTTTGGACGTAAAGAAAATATCTATGGCGTGATTATTCTCCTGGTATGGACTTTTGGCGGTGGTCTGGCATTACTTTCTAACGCCTGGGATGGTCTGGGATTGTCATCGATGCTGACAGGCGTTCTGTTTTTATTGAGCTTTATTGTTATCGGATCGTTATTAGATTTACCTTTTTCTTATTACAGAACCTTTGTTTTAGAAGATAAATTTGGCTTTAACCGTAATACACCCGCATTGTTTTTTTCAGATTTTATTAAGCAAACACTATTAACGCTGATCATGGGCGCTTTACTGATTTGGGTGGCACTGTGGATGATGCAAAGCACCGGTGAGTTATGGTGGTTATATCTATGGGCGGCATGGATTGGTTTCGCCTTATTTATGATGTGGGCTTATCCCGCTTTTATTGCACCGCTATTTAATAAATTTACACCGCTGGATGATGCTGCTTTACAGCAACGGGTAGAAAATCTATTAGCGCGATGCGGTTTTAAAAGCCAGGGTATTTTTGTGATGGATGGCTCACGCCGCAGTGGTCATGGCAATGCTTACTTCACAGGGTTGGGGAGTAATAAACGTATCGTCTTTTTTGATACCTTACTTAACACGCTGAATGAAGATCAGATCGAAGCGGTTCTTGCCCATGAATTAGGCCATTTCCGTCGTAAGCATGTGGTGAAAAATATGGTAGTTATGGCTGTGATTAGTCTGATCGGCCTGGCGCTTCTTGGCTGGGCATCTAATCAGACATGGTTTTATGAAGGCTTAGGTGTCAGCCAGCAATCAAATGCCATGGCTTTGGCCTTGTTCATGTTAGTTATTCCGGTATTTATGTTCTTTTTACATCCGCTGATGACGTCACTGTCTCGTAAATATGAGTACGAAGCAGATGCCTATGCCGCCTCAGTATCTAGTGCGGATGATTTGATTGCTGCACTAGTCGCTTTGTATAAAGAAAATGCCAGTACCTTAACACCTGACCCGCTGGTTTCTGCTGTTTATGACTCGCATCCTCCTGCAGCAATGCGGATCGCTCACTTACAAACGAATTCTGCCTGAGATGTGGCAAAAAATAATTGTCTTTGCTAGCGGACTATTATTAAGCAGTATTGTGTTTGCTGATGGTAAACAGTTGCATGATACTGCTTGTTTGCAGTGTCATGCTTCCCTTGGAGGAGGAGATCCTTATCAGCTCTACAGTCGAACCGATAAGACAGTGAAAACTCTGGCGGGACTTGAGAAAAGGGTATCTTATTGTGTCAAAGCGGCTGATGTCACATGGACTGAACAACAAAAACGCACTGTAGTCGATTATTTAAATTCGACGTTTTACCATTTTAAATAAAATTTACCTGATTACGACCGCCCGTTTTCGAGCGATAAAGTGCTTGATCGGCGCGTTCAATCAAACTAATCGGGCTATCCTTGTCTTGGAAGCTACTGATGCCTGCTGAAACGGTTACCTGACCAATAGATTCATCACTGCCTTTTTTCTTCAGGCGGCTTTCAGAAAATTTTTCACGAATACTCTCTGTAATCATAAACGTCTCTTCGAGACTGGAATGCATGAATATCATAGCCAGTTCTTCCCCTCCGAAACGTGCGGCCAAATGAATATCATTACACTGATTTTTTAATAGAGAAGCAAAAAACTGTAGCACCTTATCACCCAATAGATGCCCAAAGCTGTCATTTAAGCGTTTAAAATTATCGATATCAAATAACACAAGCGAGAAACTGTAACCTTTGCTGCATAAATACTGCAGCTCATTGTCAAAGGCGCCACGATTTAATAGTCCGGTCAGACTATCTGTTCTCGCCATTTCTTTTACGCTTTCCAATTCTTGCCGCAGTTTCATAATCTCTTCCGTTGAGCGTGTTAACTCACTCTTCAGTTCGCCACTGCTGCTGCTAATCTGTTGTGTGTTTATCAGGATCTGGTTGACCAGCGTTTTGAGTTCATCAATATCATTACAGGTTTCGAGTTGTGCCTGGCTTTGCGTTAAACCCTGGCTGCATTGAGAAGCGGTTGCTTCCACCTTACTCAGGTTTTCCAGAGTATTATCAACAACGAGTTTTAGGCCATTATTGGTATTATTAAGCCGTTCAGGCATCCCCATTAATACATATTTTTCATAAAGATATTGCGTGACTTCTGGGGTAATTGCTTCATTTTTCTTTAAACGGGTATCAATGCTGTTCATCAAAGCCTGATTATCGCCCGAGACGTATTCATACCAAACCGCATAGTTCACAGGGGTGATGGGGGTTTTGTGGCGGTTCGCCAGTAATAGACTTTGGCGTAAGTTTTCTGAGGCCTGTTGAAACTCGTGTTTATAGACGGGGGGAAACGACAATGTTTTACTCACGTGCTGGTATCCATATAGGCAACTGTCCAAGAGAATTCACTAATTCTCTAATTAAATCAAGTATATCGTGCTTGTTTACTGCGTTGCCACACGAAACAAGCCAACAGTGATGTGATGATGGGCAAAGCCATTAATATCAATTTACTGGACAACATGGCTTGAGCTGCGATGAAAGTAATGACAAGACACGCGGTCATGACAATGTTCTGTACCCAATTATTACCAGCCAGTATGGTACCCAAATGTTGCTCGGGGGAATGCAACTGAATAAGCGCATTTAACGGAATAATAAACAGGCCACCAAAAAGCCCAAAGCTAAAAATCGCCGCCGCAAATGCTGAAACAGTATGTAATGCAGGAATAATAAAAAGAATGAGACTCATCCCGACAGCACCGACAGGGATAAAAGATGTTTTGATATGGCCTTTTTCTCCGGTTCCAGCGACCATAGAGCCAACAACGATGCCGATGCCAGAGCAAGCCAGTAGTCCTTGAATAATCATCGTGTTATTTTCAGCCAGGACGATTTTTGCAAAAGCAGGGAATACGGCAAGAAAGGTTTGCGAAATCCCCCAGAAAAACGATAACCCCAGCACGGAGTACCAAATAATGGGGTTTGTTTTTAGCTGTTTCACATTGGTTTTCAGTAAATGACCTTTTACGTAATCTTTCCAGGGAAATTGATGTGAAGTAGATGCAATGTTGATATCAGCTAAGCGACAAGCCAATCGCCATTCCACAACAGATAAAATCACCAAAAGCCAACCGGCAGGAGCAATGTGTCTGATTAAGCTGGCTTCATTATGATAGGTCTGATCGAGCAGAAGCCATTCAAATAATACGGTAAAGACAATAATCCCGGTTAAGATAGCAACAATCGTGGTTGCCTGAATAAAACCATTGGCAGGAGATAAGTGAGCATCACCGCCTAGTTGGCGGATATAGCCATACTTTGCTGGAGAATAAATTGCACTCTGGATGGCAAGTATCAATGTCATGAAAAAGGCGAAAACAAACCATCCTTGATAGTAAGCCAATGTTATTAACAGGGTAATGATGATGGCTGAGAAAGCCGAGATTCTCATGATAGAGGGTTTGGAAAAGCGATCTGACAGAAAGCCTGCCGGTGTAAATAAAAAGATGAAGGGTAAAAGAATAAGTCCGTTAACAACGGCAGTCAGCGCAACCTGCGTTTGATCATCATAAATTTTGAAAATGGTATTTTGAATAATAATCTTATGACCAAGATCAACCATCGCATTGATAAAAGCCACGGCAATAAAGCTCATAAAGCCCGGTAATTTTACCGTGCTCAACAGGTTGGATGATTTCAACGATTAGTCGTCCTTAAGTCTGACAGCGAGCACATCACAGTGAGCGTGATGAAGTACCGCATTAGCTGTTGAGCCCAAAAGGCGCTTAAAGCCATGTCGACCATGTGAACCAACAATAATCAGATCAACATTATTTTCGTCAGCAACACGGACGATGTCATGTCCTGGCGTGCCTAATTCAACCCACTGCTGATTTACAGGAATCGATAAACTTTCAGCCAGCGTCGCCAGTTGTTTTTTACCAGATTCCAATAGCGCATCACGCATATCGATATCGACGCTTATCATTGGTTCATAAGCAAAGTCGGTCAGAGGAAAGTCTTCAATAATATGGCAGATGCTGAGGTTTGCCTGATGCTGTTCAGCGAGTTCACGCGCTTTTG
Source organism: Methylophaga sp. F-2 (assembly GCF_056859315.1). Classification (NCBI taxonomy): domain Bacteria; kingdom Pseudomonadati; phylum Pseudomonadota; class Gammaproteobacteria; order Thiotrichales; family Piscirickettsiaceae; genus Methylophaga; species Methylophaga sp. F-2. Next base: position 89,211 of record NZ_JBSXOF010000017.1, on the reverse strand, counting down.
CACAGATCATATCTTTTTGTTTTGAAAAGTCCGTTGCAATCAAAATATGCTGATATTTCATGTTATTCCCTCATGAAAAAGGGGGCTGGTTAAGCCCCCTAATCGTATTACTTAATCATTATCTAAAAAGCGTTCTGCATCTAATGCTGCCATGCAGCCGGCGCCAGCAGATGTAATCGCCTGACGATAAATAGGATCGGATACATCGCCAGCAGCAAACACGCCAGGGACACTGGTTTGAGTGCCTTTTTTGAGAATGATGTAGTCATGTTCCATCTCTAACTGGCCTTTGAATATCCCGGTGTTAGGTTGGTGACCAATCGCAATAAACACACCGAGAACCGGGACTTCCTGAGTTGAACCATCTTCTGTACTTTTCACCCTGATGCCAGTGACACCAGAATCGTTACCTAATACTTCATCAAGTGTATGGTTCCATAAGATTTCGACATTACCTTCTTCTGCTTTTTTCAGCAGTTTATTCGATAAAATCTTTTCGGAACGGAAGGAGTCACGACGGTGAATAACAGTCACTTTTGAGGCAATATTCGATAGATATAACGCTTCTTCAACAGCCGTATTGCCGCCACCAACAACAGCGACATGCTGACCCTTGTAGAAGAAACCATCACAAGTTGCACAAGCAGAAACACCACGACCTTTAAACGCTTCTTCAGACTCCATACCTAAGTATTTTGCAGAGGCGCCTGTCGCGATGATTAAGGCATCGGCTGTATATTCACCCGCGTCACCAATCAAACGAAATGGACGCTGAGATAAATCAGTCGTGTGGATATGATCAAAGATGATATCCGTACCGAAACGTTCAGCATGACGTTGCATACGCTGCATGAGTTCTGGTCCCTGGACACCTTCATCATCTCCCGGCCAGTTATCAACATCGGTGGTCGTGGTTAATTGTCCACCTTGTTCAATGCCGGTAATCAATACGGGCTCTAATGCTGCTCTGGCTGCATAAACCGCAGCAGTGTAGCCCGCAGGACCAGAGCCTAAAATCAGTAAACGACAGTGTTTGCTGTCAGCCATAAGAGGTGCCTCCAAGAGAGTTATAAGATATCTATGGTTAGAGTAACCATTGCAATGATTTTGGACAAGCATCTAACTTCAAAAGCTGTGTTAAAATCAAGCGTTAATTTATTGGCAGGGTTGGAAATATCACAGTGACACAGTCGACACGTGTAAATGACAAGCAGAAACAAGAACTCAACTCTGGCGCAGTCGGCTTCCGTCTGCGTGAGGCAGCACTGATTTTGTCAGTCGCAATAGCGGCATACTTACTGTTGTCTTTATGGTCTTACCAACCGACTGATCCAGGCTGGTCAACTACCGGAACCGATGATGTTATTGCCAATAGTGGTGGCATTGTTGGTGCGTGGTTAGCCGATGCATTGCTGTATGGCTTTGGTTTTCCCGCCTATTTATCGCCACTGATGATTGGCTTCAGTGGTTGGTTATTATTTAGCTGGGGTAAACGTGCTGATACCGAAGATGCGTTGCATTTCTGGGTATTAAAAATGGTGGGTTTATTAATGGCTTTAGCTGCCGCTAGTGGCCTCTCCAGCTTAAGTCTGACCGACTATGCCGCGTTGTTACCTTTGGGAGCTGGTGGTGTACTAGGTGAAGTTGTTGGGCATGGATTTGAGTCAGTGTTTGGCGCTTCTGGCACCAGTTTATTATTGCTGGCGGTGTTACTGACAGGGGTCACGCTTTTTACTGGACTGTCTTGGTTGATGGTCATTGATAAGCTCGGTGCTATGGCGATGGTCGTCGCTATTCACGTGGCCCGCTGGTTACGTGAAATCAGAGAAGAACTGGATGCTAAGCGCACTCGTCAAAAACGCGAAGAAACCTTCTTGCAGCAGAAAGAAAAGTTACAGCATAAGGCAAAAGTACGTATTGAGCCTGTCATAGAGAAAAAAGAGCCAAGCAAACGCGAAGAAAAAGAAAAACAAGTGCCTTTATTCGAAACGCCTGATGCGCCAGGCATGCCGGCACTGGCTTTACTGGATATGGCTCAACCCAGTAAGCAGGCCTATAGTGAAGAAGTATTGCAGGCGATGTCACGTCAGGTTGAGTTAAAACTGAAAGACTTTGGCGTGGAAGTTCAGGTTGTTGAAGTTCAGCCAGGGCCGGTGGTGACCCGCTTTGAATTGCAGCCCGCTCCAGGTATTAAAGTCAGCCGCATCAGTGGACTTGCGAAAGACTTAGCGAGAGCACTTTCCATCAGTAGTGTTCGGATTGTTGAAGTGATTCCAGGCAAACCAGTGGTGGGCTTAGAAATCCCTAATGAGAGTCGGGAAATTGTTCGCCTGCGTGAAATTCTGTCCTGTGAAGAGTATGAAAATAGCAAGTCAATGCTGATGATGGCCTTGGGTAAAGATATTGCCGGCCGTCCGGTAGTCGCTAACTTAGAAAAAATGCCTCACTTGCTGGTCGCGGGGACAACAGGTTCAGGGAAATCTGTCGCTGTAAATGCCATGATTCTGAGTTTGTTATATAAAGCCACTCCTGATGATGTGCGTATGATCATGGTCGATCCGAAAATGCTGGAATTATCTATCTACGAAGATATTCCGCATTTATTAGCGCCTGTCGTGACCGATATGAAAGAAGCCGCTAATGCCTTGCGTTGGTGTGTGGCTGAAATGGAACGTCGTTACCCATTAATGGCTGCTTTGGGTGTGCGAAATATTGCTGGTTACAACAAAAAAGTCAGAGATGCGATTGAACGTGGTGAACCGATTAAAGATCCGACCATTGATGTTGAGCCCGGTGAGGTAGGACCTACCTTAGAGCCATTACCGTTTATTGTGGTGATCATTGATGAGCTTGCTGACATGATGATGGTGGTCGGTAAACAAGTCGAAGAATTGATTGCACGTTTGGCGCAAAAAGCACGGGCTTCGGGTATTCACCTTATTCTGGCAACACAAAGACCTTCTGTGGATGTTATTACCGGCTTGATTAAAGCCAATATTCCAACACGGATGGCATTCCAGGTGTCATCGCGAATTGACTCACGTACGATTCTTGACCAAATGGGCGCTGAGCAACTTTTAGGGCAGGGCGATATGCTCTACTTGCCGCCAGGTAGCGGACTTCCTGAACGTGTTCATGGAGCGTTTGTTGATGATCATGAAGTACATAACGTAGTCGAGCATTTAAAGAAAAACTCACAACCCAATTATCTTGAAGAAATCACTCAGGATCAGAGCAGTGATGACGGCGATAGTGCGATTGGTGATCCAAGTGATGCTGAGTCAGATCCTCTCTATGATCAGGCCGTGCAGATAGTGGTGGAAAGTCGCCGGGCATCGGTTTCAGGTATTCAACGCAGGTTGAAAATTGGTTATAACCGTGCAGCTCGAATCGTCGAGGCGATGGAAGCGGCTGGGGTTGTATCCGCCATGCAGGGTAATGGTAGTCGTGAAGTTCTGGCACCACCGCCACGCGACTAATTCAGGAACCAGACTGGCAATCCAGAGTCAGTAGAACATGCAATTTATCTTTCGGAGTCATTGAATGACCATAAAAAATTTAGCACAAGGCTTTTTGCTATTGTTGCTTCCTGTTGTTGCCATGGCAGATATGAGCGGCACAGAAAAGCTTGATCATTTTGTTAAACAAGTGAATACATTTCAGGCCCATTTTGAGCAAACCGTTCTGGATCCAGATGGTAATTTAGTTGAACAGGCTCAGGGCGAATTCCAATTGGCAAGACCGGGTAAATTTCGTTGGGATTACAATGACCCATACCCACAGCATATCGTGGCTGATGGCCAGAATGTCTGGTTCTATGATGTTGATTTAGAACAAGTCACCGTTAAAGCCCAAAATGAAGCCTTAGAGGATACGCCAGCCACCTTATTATCGGGACAGGCGCTACCTGAAGATAGCTACAATATTCGTAACCTGACCTCTAATGATGGTTTAACCTGGGTAGAATTAACACCTAAACAGAGTGGCAGTAACTTTCAGTCTGTGATGCTCGCCTTTAATAAAGATGAGTTACAGCAAATGATCATGCGTGATAGCTTTGATCAAAGAACGCGCTTGATGTTCAGCCAGGTGAAGATTAATCCGCAGTTTAAAAAAGATACCTTTAAATTTAGTGCGCCCGAAGGCATAGACATTGTGGGTGAAGCGCAGCAGTGAGTTTGTTTGATCAAGTTGATGACTTAGCTGGACGGCCCCTAGCGGATCGTATGCGTCCAAAGACGCTTGACCAGTATATTGGACAGACGCATTTACTGGGTGCAGGTAAGCCGCTGCGTCAGGCGATTGCTTCTGGGCATCCTCATTCCATGATTTTCTGGGGCCCGCCCGGAACGGGGAAAACCACCTTAGCTAAACTGATTGCGGGTTATTGTGATGCCGAGTTTATTACTATCTCGGCAGTCTTAGCCGGGGTGAAAGAGGTGAGAGCGGCTGTTGCTCGTGCTCAGCAGTTATTGCAGGAGCGTGGCCGTAGAACCATGTTGTTTGTGGACGAGGTACATCGCTTTAATAAATCGCAGCAAGATGCTTTTTTACCTTATGTTGAAGATGGTACGTTCACCTTTATTGGTGCCACCACAGAAAATCCTTCTTTTGAATTAAATAACGCTTTGTTATCCCGCGCCAGGGTCTACGTGCTCAAATCCTTAGAAGCCGAGGATTTACGCCAGATCATTGATAGAGCGATGTCAGACGAGGAGTTAGGGCTTGCTGACCGAGGCATCGAAGTTGGCGAGTCATTACGTGATCAGTTAGCACAAACGGCAGATGGTGATGGTCGCAGAGTGTTAAATCTGCTTGAAATAGCCGTAGATTTGGCTGACAGCAAAGGTCAAAAAGCGGTGGATGAGCATGACCTTGCTGAAGTCTTATCCGGGACGATTCGACGTTTTGATAAAGGCGGTGAAGCTTTTTACGATCAAATTTCAGCCTTGCACAAATCCGTGCGTGGCTCAGCACCTGATGCGGCTCTCTATTGGTTATGTCGCATGTTGGATGGCGGTTGTGATCCTGTATACCTGATGCGCAGAGTGGTCAGAATGGCTGCTGAAGATATTGGTAATGCCGATCCCCGAGGCTTACGCATTGCGCTGGATGCCTGGGAAAGTTTTGACAAGCTGGGTAGTCCAGAAGGTGAATTGGCTATCGCTCAAGCGGTTGTTTACCTTGCCTGTGCACCCAAGAGTAATGCGGTATATACTGCTTTTAAAGCCGCTATGCATGATGCCAAAACCCATGGCTCGGCTGAAGTACCGGTACATTTACGTAATGCGCCCACCAAATTGATGAAAGAGCTGGGCTATGGCAGAGAGTATCGTTATGCACATGATGAGCCTGATGCTTATGCTATTGGGGAAACCTATTTCCCCGAGTCAATGCGTGAGCGGGAATATTATCAACCGGTTAATCGTGGCCTAGAAATAAAAATAGCAGAGAAATTAGAGCGACTCAGAGCTATGGATAAGCAGGCTCGGCAGAAATAATCTAGCTATTGACGTAGAGATCGTAGCGGGTATTTTTACTCTGAATACTGGCGCTCGGCTTCTGATTGCCAACAAACTCAGCGGCTTTGGGACGTTTCACCACAACTCGACGCAGAGCTACCTGTCTCGCCACCGAGAGTAATTCTTCACTATTTGTATCTGGTCCGATAAGCTGGTGTAGCGCCTGCATCTCTTTTTTCACTAAGGCCGATTTATCCCGGCTGGGGTACATGGGATCCATATAAATGACATCAGGACGTTCCTGTACAGTCGATAAAAAATCGATGGCATTGGCATGATGGATAGTCATTCGCTGAGTGATGAGTCTCACCTCATCTTCCATCTCTTCTTGTTGTAATGCATCCTCAATCAGCAAACTTATCACTGGACTTTGCTCAAGCATCGTGACTGTACTTCCTAAAGAGGCTAATACAAAAGCATCTCTGGCAAAGCCAGCTGTGGCATCAATAATTTTGGGGGTATGTCCTTGTTTCATACCAACGGCTTTGGCTAATGGCTGTCCTTTACCACCACCGAATCTACGGCGATGATCATATTTGCCTGTGCTGAAATTGATAAAAACAGGCTTACCGATATCAGGCACCTGCAAACTCAATCGCTGCTCTTCAACCAATAGTTGTACAAATGACTTATCAAGTACCTTAATAGGCACAGAAAGTTTTGTTTCGAGACGTTTTGCTCGTGGCAGTGCTGCTGAAGTCACTGCCACGAGACTATCTAGTGCATTATTCAACGGTGGTAATAAACTGTCCAAAGGAGCGAGGCCCCTTGCCTGTTTCAATGGAATTAATGACTTTTTCTGTTTTAGTATCAATTACAGAAACGGTATTATTTCCCCAGTTTACCGCATAAAGCTGTGAACCATCGGCGCTAATATCTATACCTTCAGGTGTATCTTCAATCTCAATAGTATTGGTAATGTTGAAAGAGGTGGTATCGACTACAGAGATGGTCGCCTCATCCTGATTGATGACGTAAAGCTTTTTATTATCTTTACTAACAACCGCGCAATAAGGCCATTCTCCGACAGGAATAGTGTTGATGACTTTGGCTGTTTTAGTATCAATCGCAGTGACATCGCTGCTTTCAACGTTGACACTATAAACACGAGAGCCATCAGGTGAAATGGCCAGTCCAAATGGTGACTTACCAACATCGATGGTATGGGTAACCTCGTCAGTGTTGAGGTTAATGAATGACACACTGTTATCATCGCGATTAGCCACATATAGCCGCTGATTCTTTGCATCACTGACAAGACCCGCAGGAGACTTTCCAACTGCAATCGTATCGATTAACTCTCCCGAGTCAGGATTAATAATTCGAATATTATTTTCGTACCAGTCCGCTACATAGACGCGTTTACCATCCTTAGAAGATGTCACACCAACAGGTCCAGGCCCGACTTTTATCTGACGGAGTTCAGTAAGCGACTTTAAATCAAGCACAGAAATCGTTTGTCCGTCTGGATTAGTGACAAAAGCCATATCATGATATGGGCTGACACTAATACCAGCTGGGTGTTCACCGACAGGAATGGTTTTGATAACGGTCTGTGTGCTGAGATCGATGACGCTGACATTACTCGATAGTTGATTGGTAATCAGCGCATACTCTGGCTTATCATCAGCACAGCTAGTTAGAATGAAGCAGAATGAAAGAAAAAAGGCGACCCTGAGAAGAGTCGCCTTTTGAGCATTTTGAAACCACATGATGGAATTATTTTTCCAGCATCGCTTTCAGGTTGTTCAGACCTGATGTGTAAACACCTTTAACGGCATTAACAGCATCTTCATCACTTTGACCTTCAGGTACTGGAGGGTTATCCATGAATGAACGATAGAATTTACCTTTCCAAGTGACTTCAGAACCACCATCTTTCGCTTTGACTGATAACCAAGATTTATAGTTATTTACAGGCAGAGTGTAGTAAGGTGTGTCTTTGCTGTTATATGTAATTGTTTTGATAACGCTCATTTTTTCGATTTTGTAGATCATCATCATTTTGTCGTTATCAAGCTTTTCTAATTTTTCAGTGATGGTTGGATGACCTTCACCTTTCAGTGTTAATTTACGTTCGTTATCACTTAGCATTTCAACACTTGCCACAGCTGGGTGCCATTTATCAATTGCGGTAAAGTCGCTTAAAACGGCCCATACTTTTTCTGGTGAAGCATTGATAAAGACAGATTCTTTAACAGATTGTCTTGTTGGACCATGTGCACTTGCAATCATCGGTAATACAGCAAGTGTAATGGCAAAAAACTGTAATATTTTTTTCATTATTTCTATCTCCGTTTTTCAATAAATCCGACAGTGACGTTAACAAAGCCATCCTGAACACAGTCTGAACAAATGTCATCGAACACGTATCACCATAAGTTGGACTGCACACTGTATCGGAACTATTTAACATTTTCCACAAGGATATTTGACTTAGTCACGCATATTAATGAAAATTAACGACCTTTATATTCTACTAGACAAGCGGAGAAGCCTGTGCCACTGATAAAAATCAGGGACTTGCACTTTTATCGTGGTGACCGAGTCATTTTTGATGGCGTAAACATCGACATTCAGCGTGGTAAGGTTACAGCTATCATGGGACCAAGTGGCACCGGTAAGACCACTTTACTAAAGCTGATTGGTGGTCAGTTACGCCCAGATAAGGGAACGATAGAAGTCGATGGACAGGATGTTCATAAGTTATCTCACTCTGAGCTCTATGAGCTTCGTAAACGTATGGGCATGCTATTTCAAAGCGGTGCCCTATTAACGGATATTAATGTTTTTGATAACGTCGCATTTCCGCTACGTGAACATACCAACCTGCCGGAATCGATGATACGCGACTTGGTGTTGATGAAGTTACAGGCCGTAGGGCTTCGTAATGCCCGTCATCTTTCACCAAACGAGTTATCTGGTGGTATGGCCAGACGTGTAGCGTTAGCTCGGGCTGTTGCGCTGGAGCCTATGATGATCATGTACGACGAACCATTTACAGGCCAGGACCCTATCTCTATGGGAACTCTCGTTAATCTGATTCACCGTATTAACGATGCCATGAAATTAACCAGTATTGTTGTCTCTCATGACGTGGCTGAAACAGCTGAAATTGCTGACTATATTTACCTTATGTCAGGGGGTAAAATTATCGAACACGGTTCTCCTGTGCAGTTGAAACGTTCGGGCTCACAATGGGTTCAGCAGTTCATGCAGGGATTGCCGGACGGCCCAGTTCCATTTCATTACGCTGGCCCCGACTTCGCTGAGGACTTACTCAATCCTGAGGATAATGCATGATAAACTATATTCGAAGTCTTGGACGATGGGGACTCGGCTCATTCGAACGTCTTGGACGTGCCCACCTATTATTAGTGGCGATGTTAGCAGGCATACCTGGTCTGTTTTTGAGGTTTTCGCTTGTTATACAGCAGTTATTTTCGATCGGTGTTCTTTCGGTGATGCTGATCCTGGTTTCTGGTTTATTTGTCGGTATGGTACTCGGACTGCAAGGGTATAATACGCTTGTCGATTTTGGTGCAGAAGAGTCACTTGGTGTCATGGTTTCTCTGTCTCTGGTAAGAGAGCTCGGACCTGTAGTCAGTGCTCTATTGTTCGCTGGTCGTGCAGGTTCTGCACTGACTGCCGAAATAGGCCTGATGAAAAGTACAGAACAGTTGTCAGGTATGGAAATGATGGCTGTTGACCCAATAAAGCGAATTATTGCTCCCCGTTTCTTGGCTGGGGTTATCTCGATGCCTTTACTCGCTGCCATTTTTAGTGCTGTGGGTGTGTTGGGAGGCTTTTTGGTCGGTCATGGCTTGCTCGGAGTTGATGATGGCGCTTTCTGGTCTCAGATGCAGGCCAAAACAGACTTATTTGAAGATATTTTTAATGGCGTGATCAAAAGTGTCGTATTTGGTCTTGTTGTTACATGGATTGCCTTATTTGAAGGGTATGATGCGGTGCCAACGTCAGAAGGTGTTGGTAGAGCGACAACTCGTACAGTAGTACATTCAGCCTTTGCTATCTTGGGACTGGACTTTGTACTGACTGCGTTGATGTTTGGAGATTAGAGAGAATGATGCAGAGTAAGAGTACTGAAATTACTGTTGGAATGTTTGTCGCGGCGGGTATTGCTGCGTTATTTATGCTGGCAATGAAAGTGAGTAACCTCGGTGACTTAACGGAAGAAAAGGGATACCAGGTAACAGCTGAGTTTGGAAATATTGGTGGTTTAAAAGTTCGCTCACCGGTCACGATGGCAGGAGTGAGAGTCGGACGTGTTGCTGATATCAGTCTTGACCCAAAGACATTTGATGCCAAAGTCACACTTAATATTTATCCCCAGTTTGATAATATTCCGCTCGATACATCAGCTAGTATCTACACTGCTGGATTATTAGGTGAGCAATACATTGGTCTGGTTGCTGGTGCTGAAGATGAATCTTTAAAAAATGGCGATGTCATAACACTTACTCAACCAGCACTGGTTCTTGAACAAGTTATCGGCCAGTTTTTATACAGTAAAGCTGAAGGCAACGAATAAATGAACACGAAAATGATAAGCAAATATATTTTGTCTCTGATGGCAGGCTTTTTTCTTGCAACAAGTTTAACGGTTTCGGCGGATAGTATGCCTGTGCCCCAAGCATTGGTTAAAAATGCATCCGATGAAATGTTAAAAGCACTGAAAGATAATAAAGCTGAGCTAAACCAGAACCCGGATAAGATTTACTCGTTAGTCGAACAAATTCTTATGCCGTATTTTGATTTTGAAAAAATGTCCAAACTGGCTTTGGGTAAAAACTGGCGCCAGCTAGATAATGAACAGCGAGTTAAATTCGTTGAAGAGTTCCGACTGCTACTTATCAGAACCTATTCAACCGCTATGCTTGAATATACAAATGAAGAAATCCGCTTGTTACCTTTCCGTGATGATGTCTCCAGAAAACGGGTGACTGTGCCTATGGAAGTCGTTCAACCAGCAGGTCCTCCGATTCCTATGTCATTGGCGTTGTATGAAAATGATGACAATGCATGGAAAGTTTATGACGTGAAAATTGATGGCGTAAGTTTAGTCACAAATTACCGCTCAAGCTTTGCTACACAGATTCGTAACAAAGGTGTTGATAATCTGATCAGTGATTTAGCTGACCGTAATGCAAAATTAAAATCATGAGCGAATTGTTTGCTATCAAATACGAAGAGCACTCTAAGCGTTTTGTAGTGACCGGAGAGATGACACTTGAGTCAGCAAAGATTGCTTTAACAGAATCAAAAGGTGTCTTCGATGCGGTAAACGACATTGAAATTGATTTACAACATGTCACTCAGGCTGACAGCGCAGGTTTGGCTTTACTAGTAGATTGGATGAGAGCGGCTAAAAAAGCCAAGAAATCAATCGCATTCAAGCATTTACCTGAACAGATGGACGCTATTGCTAAAGCATCTGGCTTAGATGAATTGCTGCCACTAAAATAAATTTGAAAGCTATAAACTCATGAAAGCATCTGATATTAAACAAATGATTGAAGCCGGATTACCTGATGCCGAAGTACAGGTATTTGGTGATGATGGACAGCACTTTGATGCTCGCGTCGTCAGTCCATCTTTTGCAGGTAAAACTTTAGTACAACAACATAAAATGGTGAAAGAAACGCTGGGAGATAAATTTACCAGTGGTGAAATTCACGCTCTATCATTAAAAACTTCTGCGGCCTAGCAGTAGACAATACAAAGACTGTTATGGACAAATTGATTATTAGTGGCGGTGTAGCACTAGACGGTGAAATACGTATATCAGGTGCTAAGAATGCTGCATTACCCATTTTAATGGGGGCATTACTGGCTGACTCTGCTGTGCGTATCGGTAATGTGCCACATTTGCATGATATTACCACTACACTTGAGTTACTCGGTCGCATGGGGGTCACACTTACCGTTGATGAACGGTCTGGTGTTGTTATTGACCCAACTACCTTGACTGACACCGAAGCGGCCTATGATCTTGTCAAAACCATGCGAGCTTCTATTCTGGTGCTTGGGCCGTTATTAGCAAAATATGGCAAAGCAGACGTATCACTTCCTGGTGGCTGCGCTATTGGTTCACGTCCGGTCGATCTACATCTGCGTGGCTTACAGCAAATGGGTGCAGACATACGTGTTGAAAATGGTTATATCCGTGCCACAAGTGGTAAGGGGTTGAAAGGGGCGCATATTTTCATGGATCAGGTTACCGTTACCGGTACTGAGAATCTGATGATGGCGGCCACTTTAGCGCAAGGTACTACCACCATTGAAAATGCAGCGAGAGAGCCGGAAGTCGTCGATCTAGCCAATTATCTGAATCAAATGGGGGCAAAAATATCTGGCATTGGAACCGCCACACTTGTGATCGAGGGTGTTAAGTCATTATCAGGTACCAAATATCAGATATTACCAGACCGTATTGAAACAGGTACTTATCTCGTTGCAGCCGCATTGACCCGTGGACGAGTCAAGTTAAAAGATACTGATGCCAATCAATTAGAGTCTGTTTTGTTAAAGCTTGAAGAGGCTGGGGCATCCATCAGTGTCGGTGATGACTGGATTTCTCTCGACATGCATGGCAACAGACCTAAAGCTGTGAATATTAGAACAGCACCATATCCAGCTTTCCCAACGGATATGCAGGCTCAGTTCACTGCGTTGAATAGTATTGCTGAAGGCCAGGCCACTATTGTTGAAACGGTTTTTGAAAACCGCTTTATGCATGTGCAAGAAATGCAACGAATGGGGGCAAACTTACAAATCGAAGGTAACACTGTTGTCTGTAAGGGGCGTGATTACCTGACAGCTGCGCCAGTAATGGCGACTGATTTACGTGCATCTGCCTGTCTGGTTCTTGCTGCTTTGGTTGCCGAGGGTGAAACAGTAGTAGAGCGTATTTACCACATCGATCGTGGCTACGAATGTATTGAAGAGAAGTTGCAGCAGTTAGGCGCGAAGATTCGTCGTATTCCGAGCTCTGCGAGGTCAGATAATGTCTGATACGTTGACGCTTGCTTTATCAAAAGGACGCATTTTCAAAGAAACCTTACCTTTACTTGCAGCAGCAGGAATTGTGCCCGTTGATGATCCTGAAACCAGTCGTAAACTGATTCTTGATACCAACCTGCCTGATGTAAAATTGATTATTGTCAGGGCTTCTGATGTGCCTACTTATGTTGAATACGGCGGTGCGGATATTGGTGTGGCGGGTAAAGATGTTCTAATGGAACATCCGCACGCTGAACTATATGAACCTGTTGATTTGAAAATCGCGCGCTGTAAATTAATGACTGCGGGTAAGCCCGATGTTGAGCCGAGCTCTGGTAGATTGCGTGTAGCCACCAAATTTGTTGAGAGTACTCGCCGTTTCTATGCTGAAAAAGGCGAGCAAGTTGAAATTATCAAGCTCTATGGTTCAATGGAGCTGGCTCCGTTGGTTGGTCTGGCAGACCGAATCGTTGACGTAGTCGATACCGGTAACACCTTACGTGCTAACGGTTTGATTCCGATGGAACATATTGCGGATATAAGTTCTAGATTAGTGGTCAATAAAGCATCGATGAAAATGAAACATAAACGAATGCAATCTTTTATTGAACACATTAGAGACGCGGTTAGAGAACAAAACAATGATTGAATTAAAACAGCTCAGTGCATCACAAGCTGATTTCTGGTCTTCCCTTGAAGAAATTCTTGCCTGGGAAGGTGTATCAGATGACAAAGTAACAGACATTGTTAAGGAAATACTTGCAGAGGTGAAATCACGTGGTGATGAAGCCGTGCTCGAGTATAGCCGTCGTTTTGATCATGTCACTGCTGAAAAAATGTCTGATCTTGAGATTTCTCTGGAGCGAGCAAAAGCAGCATTAGAAAATATTCCGGCAGAACAAAGACAAGCGCTTGAAGCAGCAGCACAGCGTGTGCGTCAATATCATGACCATCAAAAACAGAGTTCGTGGAGCTATACGGAAGAAGACGGTACTTTGCTTGGACAACAGGTGACACCGTTAGACCGGGCTGGACTCTATGTACCAGGTGGTAAAGCCGCTTATCCATCCTCAGTATTAATGAATGCGATTCCGGCAAAAGTGGCTGGGGTACAAGAGCTAATTATGGTGGTGCCGACACCGAATGGTGAAGTCAACGAGTTAGTACTGGCAGCGGCAGCCGTTGCAGGCGTCGATCGTATCTTTGCTGTGGGTGGTGCTCAGGCTGTAGCTGCACTGGCCTACGGTACAGAAACTATTCCACAGGTGGATAAGATTGTGGGGCCGGGTAACATCTTCGTGGCTACTGCAAAAGGCATGGTTTTTGGTACCGTTGGTATTGATATGATTGCCGGACCTTCTGAGATTTTGGTGATTTGTGATGGTAAAACCGATCCTGACTGGATTGCCATGGACCTGTTTTCACAGGCAGAACATGATGAAGATGCACAATCGATATTGATATCGCCTGATGCCGATTTCCTGGAAAAAGTCAAAGTTTCAATTGCTAAGCTTTTGCCGACCATGGAACGTAAAGAGATTATCTCCACATCACTCAAAAATCGTGCAGCGCTTATTCACGTTGACGATATGGATGTGGCTGTTGAGGTTGCCAACTTTATCGCCGCTGAACACTTAGAATTATCTGTCGATGAACCGATGGAAATGGCAAAGAAAATCCGTCATGCCGGTGCTATTTTCTTAGGCCGCTATACACCTGAGGCTTTGGGTGATTATTGTGCGGGACCTAACCACGTATTACCGACATCAAGAACAGCAAGATTCAGTTCGCCGCTGGGTGTCTATGACTTCCAAAAACGTTCCAGTTTGATTCAGGTGTCTGCACAAGGCGCACAGAGCTTAGGTCAGATCGCCTCGGTTTTAGCTCGCGGTGAAAGTCTTACAGCCCATGCTCGTTCAGCAGAATATCGTCTTAAGGATTAATCATGAGTCGCTTTTGGAGCGGTTTTGTTAATGAGTTAGACCCTTATGTGCCAGGTGAGCAACCGAAGCTGGCTAATTTGACTAAACTCAATACCAATGAAAATCCTTATGGACCTTCACCAAAAGTGATTGAGGCCATTCGTATGGCGGCCAGTGATCGTTTACGTCTATATCCGGATCCGACGTCGGCCGAGCTACGCCAAGCGATTGCTGATTTTTATCAGATTGATGCAAGTTATGTGTTTGTCGGAAATGGGTCTGATGAAGTGCTTGGGCATGTTTTTAATGCATTCTTCAGACAAGAAGCACCTATTCTATTCCCAGATATCAGCTACAGCTTCTACCCGGTGTATTGTCAGCTTTATCAGATAAGCTATGACACTGTTCCACTTAGTCATGATTTTAGTATTAATGTTGATGATTATGATCGCATCAATGGCGGGATTATTTTTCCCAACCCCAACGCGCCAACAGGCTGCTTATTAGCACTGTCTGAAATCGAACGACTGTTACAGAAGAATACTGAGTCTGTTGTGGTAATAGATGAGGCCTATATTGATTTTGGTGGTGAGTCTGCGGTTAGTCTGGTAAAAGATTATCCCAACCTGTTAATCGTGCAGACCATGTCAAAATCACGCTCGCTGGCTGGAATGAGAGTTGGCTATGCGATTGGTCAAGCTGATCTTATTGAAGGATTAATCAGAGTTAAAGATAGTTTTAATTCTTATCCTGTTGACAGCCTGGCTTCTGCAGCTGGTGTTGCTGCAATGAATGATAAAGCTTATTTCAATGAAACCTGCCAAGCGGTGATCGATGAGCGGAATAAAGTGGTAGCAGGTCTTGAGGAGTTGGGATTTGATGTCCTGCCATCTGCTGCAAACTTTGTTTTTGCTTCACACAAACAGGTAGATGCTGTAGAAATTGCTGCCGGGCTCAGAAAAGAAGGCATTATCGTCAGACACTTCACTAAGCCGAGAATTAATCAGTTTTTAAGAATCTCTATCGGTACAGCGGGTGAAAATCAGCAGTTATTATCTGTTTTAGATACCTTAGTCTAGTTACTGTTTACGTTTAAGCAGGTAATTAAGACGTTCAAGATCGTGCTGATACTTCGACTGTAATTCTGTAATTTCTGCTTTAAGTTCGGTAATAGCTTGTTGTCTGACTTGAATTTCCTCTTTAGCTGCATCTAGGCGTTTTTGCATATTGGCGGTGACTTTCGCCCCACTTAGCTCTCGCTGAGCGGCTTCATTTTGTAGTTCATAGAGATATTGTTTGAGCTCAGGGAGTTTTTGTTGATGCATAGCAATTTGTTCTTGCCTATAAGCAATATCACTATCACGAGCGCGAATAAGATCTGCTTCAGAACGATAAGTAATCAGTAAGGTTTTATCGTAAGTTTGTTGCGCCTGTCGAGCTTCTTCTGCCTGTTTGGCCTGTTCTTCTGCTTGTAGACGTGCTTCTTCTTCGACTTTTTGTTTGGCGGCCTGCTCAAGTAGTTCCTGCTCAGTTAAAGCTGCAGGAACGCGTTCAATCAGTCGCATGGTTTCAGAGTCGATAATATCGTAGCCTTTTTGCGATGCGGCTGATGGTAATGTTGTGCTGAGAGTCATGACTCCGTTCTCATCAGGAAAGCGATACAACTGACCTGCGCTGACTGAAAGGCTGAATGTAGAGCAAAATATCAACAGGGGTAGTTTAGGTATCATGATCTTGTCTGCGTGATTGGAGTCAACAATTGAATTTTCTTGATCAATTTATCTTGTTTTTGGTCTCATTGGTAGCCAATACTTTTTCTGCCTTCTCAGGTGGTGGTGCCGGCCTTATTCAATTTCCCGTTTTAATCTTCCTTGGTTTAAGTTTTTCTGTGGCTTTAGCAACCCATAAAGTGGCCAGCGTCGCTTTGGGTGTTGGAGCTGTTTTGCGATATTTGAAAACAAGTCGTTTGGAACGACAGTTTGTTATTTTAATGTTACTTACCGGGCTGCCTGGAGTAGTTTTGGGAGGAAATATTATTTTGCTCATTCCCGATCGTATGGCAGAGATAGCGCTGGGAATATTGACTGGTGGCTTGGGAATTTACTCTATTTTGAAACCACAGTTAGGGCAAAACTATGAACCTGTACATCGAGACTGGATCGGCTGTGTTAGTGGTGGAATGATCTTGTTCCTGATAGGCTTCTTAAATGGCTCTCTAACCTCAGGTACGGGGCTTTTCGTGACACTATGGCTGGTAGGGTGGTTTGGTATGGATTATCAGCGTGCAGTCGCCTACACGCTGATAATGGTCGGTCTGTTTTGGAATGGCGCAGGCGCTATCACATTAGGACTGCTGGGGGATATTCGTTGGGACTGGCTTCCCGCATTACTACTTGGCTCTTTATTGGGCGGTTATCTCGGATCCCATCTGGCAATAAAACACGGTAACCGCTGGATTAAACGTGCTTTTGAAATTGTGACTTTGTTTATATCCGCGAAATTAATTTACGGCTGATGTTCAGGCTACACCAAATTGTTCGCGATATGCGTTGACTGCTGGTAAATACTCGCCAAAATCAGGGCTATCTTTAAGGTAGCCTAAAAGGTCGTTCAGAGAAATGATATTCAATACAGGAATATTATGTTCGGCCTGAACTTCTTGTATGGCAGAAAGCTCACCCTGACCGCGTTCTTGTCTGTCTAAAGCGATAATAACACCGGCGGGTTCTGCGCCAGCGGCACGGATTATCTCAACAGACTCTCTGACTGAGGTGCCGGCGGAGATAACATCATCGATAATAAGGACTTTGCCTTTCAGTTCAGCGCCAACCAGTTGACCACCTTCACCATGATCCTTGATTTCCTTTCGATTGAAGACATAAGGCATATCTTGATTATGCTGATCGGCTAAGGCGACCACGGTGGTAGAGGCTAGTGGTATGCCTTTGTAGGCTGGTCCAAATAACACATCAAACTCAAGTCCAGAGTCAGCAATGGTTTGAGCATAAAACCGACCGAGTTTTGCCAGACTGGCACCGCTATTAAACAAGCCGCTGTTAAAGAAATAGGGGCTTTGACGACCAGATTTCAGTGTAAATGAACCAAACCGCAAAACACCTGTGGCAATGGCAAACTCGATAAATTCTTTTTGATATTGTTTAATCATGTTGTTTTTGAACTCGGTAAATCGCGACCTGACCAAATAAGTTAGGCAGACATCGTATTCCTAAGCTGTCTTTATTGTTGTGGTTAACAATGCTTCTGTTATGAACCTTGAGTTGATGATCAGCACAAAGGTTCTCAAAATCTTGGATTGTGCATAAGTGAATATTTGGTGTTTCAAACCAAGCATTCGGAAGTGTTTTGGAGACCGGCATTTTTCCACCTAGTGCTAATTGCACACGGCATTGCCAGTGACCAAAGTTAGGGAAACCGATAATGCCATTTTTGCCAACACGAACGATTTCTTGCAATAAAAAGTCAGGGCGCTGAATCGCTTGTAAGGTTTGTGACAAGATAACAAAGTCAAAACTCTGATCAGCAAACTGCGCTAAACCTTCATCCAAATCTGCCTGGATAACATTGATCCCAGCTTCGATACATTCAGCAAATTTACTGTTATCAATTTCTAAGCCATAGCCTGTGATGTTTCTTTGTTGCAGATGTTTAAGCAGGCTACCGTTACCACAACCTAAATCCAGCACTTTGGCGCCATCAGGAATCCAGTCACTGATGATTTGCTGATCGACACGTAAGGCCATTATTTCACTCCTTCCGCAGCAATTTGTTGCATATAGGTGCCAAAGATTTCCAAATAGCGAGGTATGGGCATTAAAAACGCATCATGGCCCTGGTGAGCTTCAATTTCGGCATAACAGACGGATTTACCGGCAGCCAGCATGGCGTTGACGATTTCTTTTGAGCGTTCAGGTGAGAAGCGCCAGTCACTGGTAAATGAGATGATAAGCGACTTAGCCTGAATATTCGCAACGGTAGCGACAAGATCATCGTTAAACGCCTGGGCAGGATCAAAATAATCCAGTGCTTTAGTCATTAATAAATAGGTATTGGCGTCAAAGCGTTCAACGAAGCTGGTGCTTTGGTAACGTAAATAACTTTCGATTTGAAACTCAACATCATACCCATATTGAATGGCGCCATTACGTAATTCACGGCCAAACTTTTCACCCATTGCTTCATCTGAAAGATAGGTGATATGCCCGAGCATACGTGCGAGCCCAAGTCCCTGACGTGGCAAGGTGTTATGTTTTATATAATAACCATCGTGGAAATCAGGATCAGATTTTATCGCGGTTCTGGCGACTTCATTAAAGGCAATATTTTGTGCTGATAATTTAGGGGCGGCGGCAATGACGATAGCATGCCGAACACGCTCGGGCAGGCTGATTGACCACTGTAAAGCTTGCATGCCACCGAGGCTGCCACCAATGACGGCTGCCCATTGCTGAATGCCTAGTCGATCAGCAAGCATCGCCTGACTTCGAACCCAGTCAGGGACGGTAACGATAGGAAAGTCAGGGCCATATAACTCGCCCGTTTCAGGATTAATCGTGTTTGGACCGGTGGAGCCTTTACAACCACCCAGATTGTTCAGACACACCACATAAAAATGGTTGGTATCAATCGCCTTGCCGGGACCGATAGCCGTATCCCACCAACCGGGTTTGCGATCTTCCATCGTATGGAAACCGGCGGCGTGGTGATCACCTGAAAGGGCGTGACAAATCAATACAGCATTGCTGCCATTCTCATTCAATGAGCCATAGGTTTCATAGACTAAGTCATAACTTGGTAGTGTCTTACCACAGTCAAGCTGAAGTGGCGTATCGATATGAATTGTCGATGGTTTCACCAGACCAACAGAGTCAGCTGGTATAGATTCCGGCATATATGGTTGATTCCCGTAAAAAAGCGTTAAGTCTAATCAGACTGCCGTGGCAGCGCAATCTGGATCATATATAGCGACCTGCTAATAGCGGCATGACTAACATCGATAAAACTTGTAATCCCAGTAATACAAACAGTGGAGATAAGTCTACACCTGCAACAGGCGGAATGGTTCTTCTAACTGGACGAAGTAAGGGAGCATTCATCTTACCGACTAAGGGCGCCACCGGATTATAACTTCCTGCGGGGGTGACCCAACTTAATATCACTTCGATAATAATGCTGACGGTGAAAATATTGATAAACAGCTGAAATAGTTCTGCAAAGAGTATTGTCAGCCAGAAAAGACCTTTGGGTAATACGCCAGCGAGCATGCCAACGGCAATGATTTTTATCAGTGCTACAACAATCAGTAATACCAGAGTGGCCGTATCCCAACGACCTGCGGCAGGAATAAAACGGCGAAGAAACTTCACCGGTACCTGGGTGAGTTTGATAATAAACTGCACCATAGGATTGTGATACTCCCAGTGGGCCCACTGCATAATCAAGCGCAGCGCAACAACAACCATGTATAAATAGATGAGGGTATCGATAAGAAAAATAAGCGGATTACTGATATAACTACTAGTCATAGTCTTGTCCTAATTGTTCAGCCAGTTCATCAGCCCGCTGCGCTGCCGCCGTGAGTGCTTGTTTAAACAAGCCTCGCAAATCACCTTGTTCAAACACATCTAGGGCACGTTCTGTTGTGCCACCTGGTGAGGTGACTCGCTGACGAAGCACGCAGGCTGATTCATCACTTTCCAGTGCCATTTTAGCGGCACCGAAACTGGTTTCCAGTGCTAATAATCTTGCTGTTTCTTCTGGAAGACCTAACTCCATTCCTGCTGTTTGCAGGGCTTCAAGTACCAAGAAGAAATAGGCTGGTCCGCTGCCAGATAAGGCGGTTACGGCATCCATCTGTTTTTCATCACTAATCCATAATGCCAGACCAACAGCTCTAAGCATGGATTCAGCCAGCTCATGTTGTGCAGATGTCACATAGTCATTGGCACAGAGTGCGGTAGCGCCTGCCTGAACCAGCGAGGGTGTATTTGGCATAGCTCTGACGATAGCAGCACCTTCAAAGTCTAACCAGCGAGAAATGTCATTTAACCTGATTCCAGCAGCGATGGAGATGAGTAATTTATCCTGCTGCCATGCGGGTGCTATTTGACGAATAACCGATTGCAGCTGTTGCGGTTTCACAGCCAGGATGATGACATCTGCATCGGCAATTGCGGCGAGATTATCAGTAAAGGTTTTTACATTGTAGCGTGAGGATAAATTATCCAAAGCTTCGGTATTCGCATCCGAAACGTGAATGTTTTCTGCAGTAAACTGGTTGCTTATCAGGCCACCAATCAGGCTACGCGCCATATTGCCGCCACCAATAAATGCGATCGTGCATTGTTTCATTTGTTCACCTTATATCTATGTATCATCTGAGTTTGTCACATTGAAGAGCTAACGCTTATTACGTTGTCCAAATAATGCCGTACCAATACGTACCATTGTACTGCCGCAAGCGATGGCTGTAGACATGTCTGCTGTCATTCCCATAGATAAGGTATCTACCTGCGGGTATTTATGACGTAATTGCTGAAAAAGTTCATAAGCACGTGAGAAGCTGTCTTTTTCATCGGCGACGGAGTTTTTGGGCGAAGGAATCACCATCAGTCCTCTTAGATTGAGCTTATCGAGTGTTGCAATGTAGTCAGCTAATGTCAGTAACTTTTCTGGGCTGGTACCGGACTTGGTCTCTTCTTCGTCAATGTTGATTTGTATGCAGACATTGAGTGGTGCCAGTGAGTCAGGTCTGTGCTCATTTAAACGACGGGCAATTTTTTCTCTGTCGACACTCTGAACCCAGTCAAAATGCCCGGCGATATCACGGGTTTTATTTGATTGGATAGGACCAATGAAATGCCACTCCAAATCAAGATCGGCTAAAGCGTCAATTTTATCTAAGGCTTCCTGCAGGTAATTTTCACCAAACTGGCGTTGGCCTAATGCGGCTACTTCACGCAGGGCATCGGCTGGCCATGTTTTGCTAACAGCCAGTAACTGCACCGATTGTGGATCACGTTTTACCGCTGATACCGATGTGCTTATTTCGTGATGAATTTGTTGGAAACGTTTTTTTACATCTGTCATGTTGCAAGCCTCATAAGGGCGCGATACCTTTATACTCATTGCTTAAATTTTGAATTAACTAGACTACACCAAACCGCATAGGAATCGTTGATGGATATTACTGAATTGCTTGCGTTCAGCGCAAAAAACAATGCTTCGGATTTACATGTTTCGTCAGGTGAGCCGCCAATGATTCGTGTGGATGGTGATATCAAGCGCATTAATCTGCCGGCGATGGAACATAAAGATGTCCACGCGATGATTTACGACATTATGAATGATAAACAGCGTAAAGATTTTGAAGAATTTCTTGAAGCTGATTTTTCATTTGAAGTACCGGGGCTGGCACGTTTTCGTGTTAATGCGTTTAATCAGAACCGTGGTGCTGCTGCCGTTTTCAGAACGATTCCATCAAAAGTACTCAGTCTGGAAGAACTGGGCGCTCCCGATATTTTTAAAACCATCGCGGATAATCATCG
Source organism: Methylophaga sp. F-2 (assembly GCF_056859315.1). Lineage (NCBI taxonomy): Bacteria > Pseudomonadati > Pseudomonadota > Gammaproteobacteria > Thiotrichales > Piscirickettsiaceae > Methylophaga > Methylophaga sp. F-2. The sequence goes on along the minus strand of NZ_JBSXOF010000017.1, from coordinate 67,179 downwards.
CGGTATCGTGTTGGTCACCGGGCCTACAGGTTCAGGTAAGTCCACTACGTTGGCCGGCATGATTAATTATCGAAATGAAAAAGATAATGAACATATTCTGACGATTGAAGACCCAATCGAATTTGTGCATCAAAGTAAAAAATGTTTGATTAATCAGCGTGAAGTGCATCGTGATACACATGGCTTTAGTGAAGCACTTCGAAGTGCGCTGCGTGAAGATCCGGATATTATCCTGGTCGGTGAGTTACGTGATCTGGAGACAATCAGACTGGCGCTGACAGCCGCAGAAACCGGACATTTGGTGTTTGGTACCTTACATACATCTTCGGCAGCCAAAACTATTGACCGGATTATTGATGTTTTCCCTGCTGCGGAAAAAGACATGGTGCGCTCCATGTTGTCAGAATCATTGCGTGCCGTTATTTCCCAGACATTGATGAAGAAAGTGGGAGGCGGACGCATCGCTGCACATGAAATTATGATTGGTACTCCGGCTATCAGAAACCTGATTCGAGAAGACAAAGTACCGCAGATGTACTCGGCTATTCAGACGGGCGGCGCTATTGGAATGCAAACCTTAGATCAGTGTTTGCAGGATTTAGTCAGACGACAAAAGGTCACCAAACAAGAGGCATTACCACGTGCTGTTAATAAAGACTTATTCCGTTAGAGGAGTGTGATATGGAAATTGTCACGATACTAAAAGCCGCTGTGAAACATGATGCCTCAGATGTATTTATTACCGCTGGCCGCCCGGTTACCTTGAAAGTGAATGGCCGAATGGCAACGCTCTCTCAGGAAGCACTGCAGGATGATGAGGCCAGAGATTTAGTACTGAGCACGATGTCAGATGCTCAGAAAAAAACATTTGAACGTGAAAAAGAGTGTAATTATGCACTGGAGACTAAAGGTGCAGGTCGCTTTCGTATCAGCGCGCTTTACCAGCGAAATAAAATTGCTATGGTCATGCGCCGTATCAAAGATGAAATTCCTACCATTGAAGAAATTCATGTGCCTCAGGTCATCAAAGAATTATCGATGACAAAACGTGGCTTAGTCATATTTGTCGGGGCGACAGGCAGTGGTAAGTCAACCACATTGGCGGCGATGATCGGTTATCGCAATCAAAACAGTACAGGCCACATTCTAACGATTGAAGATCCTATTGAGTTTGATCATAAGCATGCCGGATGTGTGGTGACACAAAGGGAAGTGGGGATTGATACTGATTCGTATGAAGTTGCTTTACGCAATTCACTGCGTCAGGCGCCGGATGTCATCATGATTGGTGAGATACGTACACGTGAGACCATGGATTACGGTGTGGCCTTTGCAGAAACCGGCCATCTTTGTTTATCCACCTTACACGCTAATAATGCGAATCAGGCAATGGATAGGATTATCAACTTTTTCCCTGAAGAGCGTCATCAACAATTATTTTTGGATCTTTCATTAAATCTTAAAGCGGTTATTGCTCAGAGACTCATTCCTAAAAAGGATGGCTCGGGCAGGGCTGTTGCGGTTGAAGTACTTCTTAATACGCCGCTGATTGCTGATTTGATTGAGAAAGGCAAGATTTATGAAATCAAAGAAGTAATGAAACGTTCTAAAGAGCTTGGGATGCAGACGTTCGATCAAGCTGTCTATGATTTATATAAAGCAGGTGATATTAGCTACGAAGAAGCTTTACGTAATGCCGATTCAGCCAATGAAGTACGCTTAATGATCAAGCTAGGCATGGAGTCCGGCGAATTAGCCAAAGATAGTTCAGTTTCCAGTTTGTCATTACAAGCTGAACCCGAAGATGTGATAGGGCGTATGTGATTGTTGTTTTTTTGACACAGAGTTCACCCTATGACTTATAAGATCTATTAGACGTCAGGCAAATACTGGTTTAATATGTAGCGAAAGTACCACACTCGGTATTGAGCAAATCAATTTTAAGACGTGTTCGTTTATTTTTCTACGGAAAAGGAAGGCAATATGAAATTAACAAAACTCCTGTCAGCAGCTTTTGCAATAGCATTGCTGGCTGGTTGTGCGGGTAACCCGAAAACAACTAACCAAAACATTATGTGTGCAGTTGGTGGTGCTTTAGCTGGTGGTGCTGCTGGTGCTGCTGTTGGTGACTCTGATGCTTCTGCTGGTGGCGCAGTTGTCGGTTCAATGTTAGCGCTATTACTCTGCCCGAACGGTGATGAAGAACAAGAAGTGGCAGCTGTTGAAAAACCTGTCTGTGCTGTAGAACCACCTCCAGGTGCTTTAGTCGACCAAAATGGTTGCGCATATGACACTGATAAAGACGGTGTTTATGACGGTATTGATATGTGCCAACAAACTCCTCCTGGTGTCACTGTTGACCGTGTAGGTTGTGCGTTAGACTCTGATGGTGATGCAGTGCCTGATTATAAAGATCTGTGCCCTAACACACCGAAAGGCGTTATCGTTGACCAAGATGGTTGCCCATTAGCAGGTGAAAAAGTATTGTCTTTAGAAGGTGTTAACTTCGCATTTGATAAAGCAACTTTGACTGATGATGCGAAACAAATTCTTGAAGAAGCGGTAGCTGTTCTGAAAGATACTGACAGTGTTGTTGAAGTCCGTGTTGAAGGCCACACTGATAGCATCGGTAGTGAAGCTTACAACCAAAAACTGTCACAAGAACGTGCACAGTCTGTTGTTGATTACCTGACTTCACGTGGTATTAACGGTAGCTACCTGATTCCAGTCGGTATGGGCGAAAAATTCCCAGTTGCCACCAACGATACAGAAGCTGGAAGAGCGAAAAACCGTCGTGTTGACTTCGTTGTAAACGAATAAAACAAGACAGCATCAATTGATGTAGAAAAGGCCCTGCTTGCAGGGCCTTTTTTTTATCTGACGTGAGAAGCTTCAGCATGCTTGTCTTAAATATTGCATTTTAATATAGATACTATGGCAATCATTTTCCTCTTTATCTTTGTTGTTTTTGTATATTCAAAAAGAGGTTCTTGTTGCGTGAGTGGATAAGTCTGCTGTTGTCGATAAATGAGTGGGAAGGTTCGGGCTTGGATAGGATAAGAACGGTTGTCTGAAAGCCTTAAAATGAGTTTACTGAGAGATAAAGGGAGTTTTTCCTATATTGAGAGAGCCTTTATTTCTCTATTATTGATACCAGCTTTACGGCTTTCATTGGTTTTCCCTTCGCCCTTTCAGTTTTCTGATGAGGGCTTTTTTTTGCCTTAAGAAAATGAACTTAAAAAGGGATTAGAGAGTGAATAGAACGGTAACAGAATCTTTATTTGGCACGAAGACAAAATAAACAGATACACATAAAAAAACTCCGATGATATTTCTATCACCGGAGTTTTTTGCACTGTGTCGAGCTTTGTATTACTACGCTGGCATTTTATAAGCTGAAGACGCTCAGAACGCCGCCTAATGAAGTCCAGCTTGATAGAGATTTATAGGCACCTACAGCGCCTAAGCCATCAGTATCATTTTCCAGGTTATTGGTCATACCGATACCTGCCCAGCCACCAATACCTGACAATACAGCGATGTACTGTTTGCCATCATGTTTGTAAGTGTTCACGTTACCTACAATGCCTGATGGGGTTTTGAAGCGCCATAATTCACGGCCAGTTTGCGCATCTACTGCTTTTAGGTAGCCTTCCAATGTACCGTAGAAGACAACATCACCGGCCGTCGCCAGTGCGCCTGACCATACAGAGAATCTTTCTTTATCTGACCAGACGATTTTACCTTCGCGAGCATCCCAGGCAATAAAGTTACCCATATTGTCTTTTTCAGCGGCGAACATATTTACTTCAGCACCAACATACGGTTGACCGGCTAAATATTCCACTTGGAACGGTTCCAGATCCATACAAATATGATTGGTAGGTACATAGAACAAGCCGGTTTTTGGTGAATATGCGGCAGGTTGTTGGTCCTTAGCACCATGTGCTGCCGGGCAAATTCCCGTCGTGCTTGTGTCTTCACCGTTATATTCTGGTGAGTACTGTTTATTACGATCAGGTAAACCTGTTTTCAGATTAACGCTATTTGCCCAGTTAACAGAGGGATCAAATTTGTTAGCCACTAATAACTCACCTGATGCACGATCCATGGTGTAGCCAAAGCCGTTACGGTCAAAGTGAACCGCTGTTTTGTACATTTTGCCTTTAACTTTCTGATCGGCCAGAATGACTTCGTTTACACCATCGTAATCCCACTCATCATGTGGCGTCATTTGGTAAACCCATTTAGCCATGCCAGTATCTAAATCACGGGCAAACAATGACATGGTCCATTTATTATCACCAGGCCGTTGTAATGGGTTCCATGTCGATGGATTACCCGTACCGTAGTAGAACAGATTGAGATCAGGATCATAAGAATACCAACCCCAAGTGGTACCACCACCAATTTTCCACTGATCACCTTGCCATGTTTTTAAAGATGAGTTTTCACCGATAGGTTTCAGCATTGAAGTTGTTTTCTCTGGATCCACTAACATTTCTGCATCAGGACCTGTGCTGTAGGCTTTATATAAAGACTTACCATTTAAATCATAAGTCTGAACATAACCACGAACACCAAACTCACCACCAGAGATACCCACTACGATTTTGTCTTTAAATACATGAGCAACACCGGTGTTAGTTGCACCTACTTTAGGATCATCGCGTTTATCAGACCAAACGACTTCACCCGTTTTAGCATCAAGTGCTACCAATGTGGTATCCGCCTGATTAAGGAAGATTTTGCCGTCACCGTAAGCTAAACCACGATTGATGACGTCACAGCACATAACCGGCACGGTATCATCGTAGTTTTGTTTTGGTTCGTATTTCCATTTGATAGCACCGTCATTGTTCAAATCTAATGCATACACAATGTTTGGAAATGGCGTATGAATATATAAGGTATCGCCAATAACAAGTGAATTACCTTCATGACCTCTTAATACGCCTGTAGAAAATGACCAGGCCATATTCAGATCTTTGACGTTATCTTTATTAATATCTGTCAATTCACTATAACGGTGGTTGGCGTAGTTACCTGCTGACATTACCCATTCATTTGGGTTTTTTTGCATAGAAAGCAATTCATCTGCATAACTTGTAATAGGCAGAGCCACTGACATTAGTGCCAGAGATATTGTCGTTTTTTTCATAAATTTTCCCTTCAAACTTAAGATAAAGGAGTGGCGGAAGCTGAAGTCGCCACTCCTGTACCAAACGCTGACGTATAAAAAAACATAGGGCTTTTCTATAAGTCATCATTTACCAAACACAAAATCATGTTTGATAATCCCCGAGGGGTTGGGAAAGACTAACAGTCAAAAAAAGGAATTAATTGCACTTGTTTCCATAAATAAATGCTGTCTGGAATCTCAGACAAGTGGACAGTTTCTATACAACGTTGTTTTTTCTACTTTGAATCTGTTGAGCGGTAATGATCGTAAAGTGTTTGTTTAGTTAGTGGTTTAACTGTAAAAGACAAAGTGATGCTGAGATGATTTAGCCTGATTTTATTCAGATTCGGTCACGGATATTTCGATATAATACATATACTAAAGGCTGATTTCTCTGGTGTTCAGTCTGCTTAATTCAGAATGAGCCAGCTAACGCGACCTCTATCCATTTGAACCATTCAAGAAATAAAAGCCGCTAATATGAGTAAAAAAGATTCTCAAGATATGATTGTAGAGTTCACGCCTCTGGAAAAAATTGAGGCGCTCTATGAAGAGTTACTCGATTGGTATGGTGAGGCAGATAGCAAACAACTCAGAGTAGCGGCCAAGTTTCTGTTGCTGGCTTTAGAGAAGTTTTCTATCCATGGCGGTAATAACTGGCACGAGTTGGTGACAGAATACATTGATATTCTTCGCAAAGATCCCGAGAAATTTCAAAAAATTATCGAAGCTAACCGGGGCGAATTAAAAGAAAAAAAATCTAACACACGCTATCACTAGTCAAGTTTGCAGGAAAGATTGTCTTTTTTGCTCATCTTTCAGCAGTTTGGCAAATTTCCGTGTTTGTTTTGGCAGATAAATAAAATCGTCGACTAATGATTTCTTGCGACGTTTTTTTGTCAGCTCTGCAGGTTCAAAAAAATGTCTGGCATTATCATAAGACAATACAAACGGCTGATATCCTTCTCTCATCAGCACATAGCTCATGATTAATGAACCTGTGCGGTGATTACCTTCCAGAAACAGCTGGGGCTGACTCAATATATTGGTAAACAAGCCAGCTGTGCGTTTCCATATATTGGTATTTTGATGTAAGGCTAGCCAGTCCATGAGCTGGCCGATACCACCATTGCGTGCAGCATAGAAGTGCGCTTTTGTTGCCTCAAATTGATGCTGAGACTCTTCTTTCGATATTGATGAGGTATGGTAGAGGACAATATGATTCAACTCTAACAGCAAATGTGAGTTACCCATAGCGAAAAGTTCTATACCGTTAGCCAGATAAAAATCAATCTTGGCATAGCCTGCGACCAGGTTTTCAATCACTTCATTTGACGGCGGGGTCCTTTTTACCGTGAGTGTATTGTTAATTTGGTCGAAGTTATTCTGCGTATCCAGTAAACGCGATCTGACAGAGCCAATATCCAGTCGAGCAATATTGCTTGTCAGATCGTGCGTTGCATTGTGAACTGCATTAAATGATGATGACCCCATAATAACGGTTTAGCTTAACTAAACTCACCTCGCACATACTGTTTCGTTAACAACTGCTGTGGGTCTTCAAAAATCTTCTTAGTTTCATCCATTTCCACCAGATAACCCGTACGGCCACCTTGTGAAATATCCACACCTAAGAACGCCGTTGTATCAGCCACGCGAGTTGCTTGCTGCATATTGTGCGTGACTAAGGCCACACTGTAATGCTGTTTTAATTCCACCATCAGTTCTTCGATCTGACGCGTAGCAATCGGATCCAGTGCAGAACAAGGTTCATCCATTAATAAAACATCAGGTTCTGTCGCAATGGCTCTGGCAATACACAAACGTTGTTGCTGACCACCTGATAGTGATAAACCGCTATTTTTCAGTTTATCTTTAACGTCATTCCAAATAGCTGCACGTTTAAGTGCTTTGACCACCATCTCTTCTTCATCACCTTTATAACCATTTAATCTCAGACCAAATGCGACATTGTCATAAATGCTCATCGAGAAGGGATTAGGCAACTGAAAGACCATACCGATATAACGTCTTACGATTACAGCATCCACTTTTTTGCTGTAAATATCGTGCTTGTGATATTGGATGTGGCCTTCAAAACGGAATGAGTCGATGAGGTCATTCATCCGGTTCATGCTGCGTAGAACTGTACTCTTACCGCAACCTGAGGGACCAATAAAGCCAGTGACTTTATTTTTCTCAATAGGAATCGTGGTGTCTCTGACCGCTCTGAAATCACCGTAGTAAATGTTTTTTACATGGCAGTCTAAAACAACCGGGCCTTTTGGCTCGTACTTTTTAGCAATGAATTCACCGGTATCGGTTTGCATGTTCATAGATTTTCCTTCCGTTATTCTTTAAATTTCGATCTGCCGACAACGCGGGCCAGAATATTGAAAAACAGCACAAGTAAGACAAGTACCAGTGAGGCTGCCCAAGCTAATTCAAGCTGATTTTCAAATGGCATGCCGGAAAAGTTGTAAATCAGTATGGATAAAGAGGCTGTAGGTTCAGCTAGTTCAGCCATGTAGTAGTTACTAAATAAGGCAGTGAACAGCAAAGGCGCCGATTCACCTGCAGCACCTGCTACAGCCAATATCACACCAGTCAGAATGCCTGGTAAAGCCGTCGGTAGCACGACTTTCAAAATCACTTGAGTACGTGTACAGCCCATGCCAAATGCCGCATCTTTCATTTTTTGTGGCACTTGCTTCATGGCTTCTTCAGCGGCCAATGTGACTGTTGGTAACATCAAAACAGCTAATGCCACACCACCTGCCCAAGCCGAGTATGTACCCGTGGTAATAACAATTACAGCGTAGACAAACACACCCGCTAAAATTGAAGGAAAACCAGTCAATACTTTCGCTAAAAAGCGTGACAATGTTGCGATTTTGCTTGAAGGGTTCAGTATGGATAAATAAAGCGCAGCCATGATACCAATCGGAATGCTGATGGCTGAGGCAATGCCGACCATGGTTAAAGTACCGACAATCGCGTTACCAAAACCACCGCCCATTTCAAACCCGGCTGGTGGTAAGGCGGTAATCGCTTCCATATCCAGTCTTGCGCCACCCTGAACAATCAGCATATAAATCACTGAAAATAAGGGGATGCTGGCGAGTACCGCCAATACCCAGACCATAGAAGTCAGGAAGTAATTTTTTAAGGCTCTCACCTCAAAAAGATTTTTTTCCAGCGCTGGTAATTCAATTCTGGGAGGTAATACTGGCTCTTCCATTTGTAATTGACTCATTTTTTACCCTCAAATTTACGCATGGTGTATTGCTGCACGGCAAGGCCCGCGACATTTACGATGAATGTGATGAGTAATAGAACTAATGCCGCATACATCAATGCCTGGATTTCAATTTGACCCGCTTCAGGGAAGGTTGATGCAAGAAGTGAGGCTAGGGTATTTGCCGGGGCAAACAGCGATAAGTTGATGTTGTTAACGTTACCAATCAACATTGCGAGCGCCATCGTTTCCCCTAAAGCACGTCCAAACCCCAGTACCAGACCAGCCAATATGCCGGACGAGGCGGTAGGTAACATGACTTTTAAGATCACTTCCCATTTTGTTGCACCCATGCCATAAGCCGCTTCTTTCACTTTATAAGGAATGCGACGGAAAGCATCGGCAGATATAGCTGCCACGGTGGGTAGAATCATAATGGCTAAAACCAGGGCGGCGGGTGCGAGACCTGGTCCGCTAAGGTCTGTACCAAATAATGGAAACCAGCCCAATGTCTCATGTAACCACTGCGCGCCGGGTCTGATTAATGGGATAAGCACATAGATACCCCACAAACCGTAAACAACAGAAGGAATAGCAGCTAATAATTCGATGATCGTTCTAAAAATCATTTCGAATTTAGCGTGAACAAAGCTCTGGGTTAAGAAAATAGCAATTGCCACACCTAAAAAGCCACCAAGGAGTAGTGCCAAAAACGAGCTATATAATGTGCCCCAGATTTCTGGCAATACACCAAACACACCTTCATTAGTATCCCAGGTGGTGCCGGTAATAAAACCAAGGCCGTGTGTTTTAATGGCAGGTAATGCCTGTGAGCCTAATTCAAAAATGATATAGGCGACCAAAAGAATAATGGATAAGGCGCAAAAATAAGCAAAAGAACGGAATACAGAGTCTTTTAAATAATCAGTGGTAGATGGTGGTGCAGACAGTGTTTTATCACTGCTTGCCTCTTTAAATGGATCGTAAACCATGTGCGTTCCTATCAATTATTCATTCGTATTTGAAACATGTTTTATGCTGTCTCTAAAACAGAGAAAATGCTGCAAGGTCAAACGTCCTTGCAGCATTTTAATCTGAGTCTTCAACGGCCTGATTACTGAATCATTTTTGCAGCGTTGCGAACTTTCTCAACAACGTTTTCTGGTAATGGGATATAGCCCATAGATTCAGATGATTCTTGACCTTTCGTTACCATGTATTCAATCAAGTCACGCATGGCTTTTGCTTTATCATCGTCTTGATTTTTGTAGACAAGTAACCAAGTGAAAGTAGCGATTGGGTAGGCATCATCACCTGCTGGATCCGTTGCCCATCCGCGTAAGTCTGGCACATCGCTACCTGGCAGAGTTGTTGATGGGAAAGGTGTAGTCGCTAATGCTGCAGCACCACTTTCGCTACCTGCACTCACAAATTTACCTTTTTGGTTTTCAAGAACAGCGGTTGGCATTTTGGTTAGTTTGGCAAAACCATATTCGATATAACCAATTGCACCTGGAGTTTGTTTGATTGTGGCTGTTACACCGTCATTTTTAGGCGCTTTAACAATGGTGCCTGCACTTGGCCAGTTCGGAGATTTAGAACCACCGACTGCTTCTTTGAATTCACTGTTGATCGCTGATAAGTGGTTAGTAAATACAAAGCTAGTACCACTTGAATCAGAACGAACGACGACAGTGATTTTTTCATCAGGCAGTTTCACGCCAGGGTTAGCTGCTTGAATTTTTGGATCATTCCATTTTGTAATTTTACCCATGAAGATTTCAGGATAAACGTCACGAGGCAGTTTCAATTCTTTGATGCCGTCTAAGTTGTATGACAGAACAACTTCACCGGCAGTCATTGGCAATAAAATAGCGCCTTTTTTCACTTGTTCGATTTCGCTGTCTTTCATCGCTGCGTCACTAGCAGCAAAATCAACAGTTTCATTGATAAAGTCTTGGATACCTGCACCACTACCTTTTGATTGATAGTCAATACGCACACCATCAGTTTGTTTGCTGTAGTCCTTGAACCATTTGTTATAAAGTGGAGCAGGGAAGCTGGCACCAGAACCATTTAATTTCAGTTCGGCATGGGCGACAGTTGATGACATAGCACCAACAAGTGCAGTAATAAGAAAGACTGACTTTGCATTTTTTGCAAATAGTTTCATAGAAACTCCTGACTAGTTAATTAAGCAATAAAAATCTTTAACTCGATAAGAGTAACGACCTTAAGTTAAAGATTTATGACAAAAGCAAACTTAGCCAGAAATTTTTATATTGAGATAGAGGGTTAACGCTGAATTCTTAATAAAATTAATAAAGTAGATGCTATTTTAGTAGCCTACATTTTATATATTTCATTTTCTGGAATGCATACCTTTTCATAAAATGAATATAAAAATATGAGGTTAGATTAAAAAGAGCGCCATATATAGGCGCTCTATTACAATATTAGAACGATTTATACGTAACAATCTGTTGCTAAATAGCGAACATCAGAAAGCTGTAGGCAATCCATACAAAACCAATTGTTGTAATAATAAAGCTGAGCGCGGAGAAAATTTTCCAAATAGCTTTATTCCAGAAGTCGGTATCAAAGGCAGCGATGACAAAAATCGTCGGATTGGTAAATCCACCAACAGCAATGCAAAGGCACGCGATCTTTGATAGCTCAATATTGGCGCCTGAAGCTGCACCGTAGAAACCCAAACTAAACAATGCCATAAGCGCATAGTCAACATGCGCTCTTATCATGGTTTTATAATCCACTAAAAAGTCGCCATCAATCCCTTTTATAGGGAACCAGCGAGCAAATGTCATTAACCATGCAGATAAAATCAAGGCTGCAATCATGGCGACAGCACCCAATAACAAAACATTCATTTCTCTCTCCTTATTGTTGGAGAGCGTATTAAAAATGTTTAGATGATATTGAGCAGCTGATAATTACCCCAGATTTTCGGGCAAGTTTCCCAGCATTTGATATGAGAACGTTTGTCACGTCCACAGATAATGAGGAATAGGGTGCTTGAATGTTTTTTGTTTAAAAGTGGCGCGCCTGACAGGAATCGAACCTGTGACCCCCAGCTTCGGAAACTGGTACTCTATCCAACTGAGCTACAGGCGCGTGAAGTTGAGCCGAAGATTATACGGACTTTGCTGACAATCTGCTACGGCTCAAGAGGTGTTTGGCCAAGAGAGTCGTTAACACCCTCTTGGCCGCTCAAAATTAAAAGCGTGGATTAATTTTTTCTAATTTCCAGATATCGTTGTTGTACTCTTCCATGGTTCTGTCGGTAGAGAACATACCACTGTTAGCACTGTTCATAATACTCATTGCTATCCAGCGTTCTTTGTCTTGATAGACTTCCGCTGCACGTTGCTGGGCTTCCACATAGCTATGGAAGTCTGCAACCGTCATCCATGGGTCATTGGGGCTGGTGAAAGCAGCAATAATGTCATCAAAAGCACCTTCTTCACATTGGTTGAAGTGGCCTGATTCTAACAAGTTGACGACGCGTTTCAGATCGGCATCATTATCAATAATAAACCGTGGATTGTAGGTGGGCTTGAGCTCAGTGACTTCGTCTTCAGTCAGACCGAACAGAAAGAAGTTTTCAGCGCCGGCTTCATCACGGATTTCAATATTGGCCCCATCCAGTGTTCCAATAGTCATCGCGCCGTTCATCATAAATTTCATATTGCCTGTACCAGAGGCTTCTTTACCGGCGGTAGAGATCTGTTCTGATAAATCAGCCGCTGGGCAAATCACTTCCATGGCTGAAACTTGATAGTTTGGCAAAAAGACGACTTTTAACAGATCGCCCACATCCGGATCATTATTCACTGTGCTGGCAACATTATTAATCAGTTTGATGATGCGTTTTGCCATGACATAACCCGGTGCTGCTTTGCCACCAAACAGTACACAGCGCGGCGTCATATTTTTGGTATCGCCGCGTTTGATACGGTCATAAAGGTGAATAACATGCAGAATATTAAGTAGCTGACGTTTGTATTCATGAATGCGTTTTACCTGAATATCAAACATAGCTTCAGGATTGAACTCCACGCCACAGCTATCATTTACTAATTTTGCCAAACGTTGTTTATTGGCAAGTTTAGCGGCATGCCATTTCTTTTGGAAAGCCTTGTCATGGGCATAGGCTTCCAGTTTTTTCAGTTCAGTCAGCTGGGTAATCCAGTTATCACCAATGGTGTCTGTGATGAGTTCACTTAAGTCTGGATTACACCAGGCGAGCCAGCGGCGTTGTGTCACACCATTGGTTTTGTTATTGAATTTATGTGGCCAGAGTTCGTAAAAGTCGTGGAATAAGCCTTTTTTCAGTAACTCTGAGTGTAAGGCCGCGACGCCATTGATGGAGAAGCTACCGACGATGGCCAGATGCGCCATGCGAACTTGTTTTTCACCGCCCTCTTCAATGATAGACATGCGTGCAAGGCGCGCTTTGTCTCCAGGCCAACGAGTGGCGACTTCACGAAGAAAGCGTGCATTAATTTCGTAAATAATTTCCAGAATGCGTGGTAACAGACGACCAAACATATTCACCGGCCATCGCTCTAATGCTTCTGGTAACAGGGTATGGTTGGTGTAGGCCATGGTGCTGGAAGTAATTTCCCATGCTTTCTCCCAGCCTAATCCATGTTCATCCATTAATAGACGCATCAGTTCGGCAACAGCCACAGTCGGGTGGGTGTCATTTAATTGGAAACAATTTTTCTCAGCAAAATTATCGAAGGATTCACCATGTGTTGTGACCCAGTAATCGAGGATGTCCTGCAGACTGGCTGAGGCCAAGAAGTACTGTTGGCGCAGACGAAGTTCTTTACCATTCTCACTGGCATCATTGGGGTAAAGCACCATGCTGATATTTTCAGCTTCATTTTTGGCAGCAACCGCTTCGGTATAAGAGCCTGAGTTGAAGTCTTCCAGGTTAAACTCATCGGTGGCACCGGCTTTCCATAAACGCAGCACATTAACTGTGCCATTTTGATAACCGGGAATGGGCAGATCAAAAGGGATAGCCAGTACATCATTTGTGTTGACCCAGTGGACTTTCATATCACCACTGTCGGTAGGGTGATATTCAGTGTGACCGCCAAATTTTACGCGTTGGGTAAATTCCGGACGTTCCAGTTCCCATGGATTACCATCTTGTAACCAGTGATCAGGTTTTTCCACCTGAAAACCGTTTTCGATACGTTGCTGGAACATGCCATATTCATAACGCAGACCATAGCCTGTAACGGGGAGTTGTAAGGTGGCACAACTATCTATAAAACACGCCGCTAATCGACCAAGGCCGCCATTACCAAGACCGGCGTCATGCTCCATTTCGATTAAGTCTTCAAAGTTTAAGTTCAGTTCGTTGAGAGCTTTGGTGGTTTCTTTTTCTAAACCCAGGTTTAGAACCGCATTACCCATGGCTCTGCCCATCAGAAATTCCATTGACAGGTAATAAGCATGTTTACACTGCTTTTCTGCATAGGTGTGCTTGGTATGCTTCATGCGGTTGAACAGCCGGTCTCTTAATGTCAGTGCTAGTGATGAGTAGAGGTAATGACCCGAAGCACAACCTTTATCCTGAGCTAAGTGTGTACCGTAATAACGTTTGAAATCTTTGATAAGAGCATCGCTATTCATCCCTAGCTTTTCGGTGGTGAATAATTCTGGGGCGGGGTTAGCAGTACATGCGTAACGTGGGCTCATAGACAGATCCTTAAATTATTTCAGCGTTTGTTTGGATAGACGGGAGAAAAACCATCCCGATTAGGCATCTTTACCTGAGGTAGTGTGACTTCATTGAGTTCCACATCGTTCTTGAGTATATCATCCTGATTTAAAATATAAGCGCAAAGTGCGTAGATTTCATTACTTGTTAGAGAAAAAGGGGCTGATGGTGGCATCGCACGACGAATATAGTCGTAAAGTGTTGTTGCATAAGGCCAATAACTGTTTACCGTTTTCTCTGGATACTCCTCGGTTAATGAACCGACATCTCCGACCAGAGGCATTGCGCTGGCGCCTATAGCACCAAACCCATGACAGCTTGCACAGTGTTGTTTAAAAAGTTGCTCCCCTTGCTGTGCATTACCATGCCCTGCGGGTAAGTTTTTTCCATCCGGTGTAATAGTGAGGTTCCATGCTGATTGCTGCGATGCTTGTTCAGCCTCTTTGCCCAAAGGCTGAAAGAGTGGCTCGGCGACAAGTGTCGCAGGAAATAGTAAAACAAGGATGAGATATCTATTAAAGATAGATATGGCTAATCTGACCGTCTTCATTAACTTCCCAACTGACAATAGCGTTGTAGTGGAAAAAACTGTTGTCTCCACGTTCGGTGATAAGCGCTTCACGAGTCGGTTGCTGATAACCTGTTTCATCCGTTGCCCTGCTTTGTAATACGGCGTATTGACCTTGCCACTGCCATGGCAGACTAAAGCGGGTGAAGGCTTTATCCAGAATTGGGGCCTGGAGCTCAGCTTCCACCCAGGTTTTACCACCATCAGCTGAGACATCGACTTTGCTGATTTTGCCATTACCCGACCAGGCAAGCCCAGTAACTTGGTAAATACCAGGATTATCCGGCAGTGTCATACCAACTGAAGGGCTGGTAATAAGAGACTTGGCTTGCATGGGAAAACTGAATTGCCTAGCTTTACCGCTAGGTAATAAGTCAGTGTACTGAGCCGTTTCATCACGGGTCATCGCAGGCTCTTCAACTAATGTTAATTGCCTTAGCCATTTCACATTGACGATGCCTTCCCAACCAGGCAGCAGCAACCGGACAGGATAACCATTTTCTGGTCGAAGTCGTTCGCCATTCTGATACAGCGCCAATATTGCATCGTTCATTAGTTTTTCAATAGGAACGCTGACATTGAGTGCGGCACCATCGGCGGCTTCTGCTATCGCCCATTTCGCTCTCGGTTGGACACCACATTCATTTAATAAAAGTTTGAGTGGCACACCGGTCCATTCAGCATTAGAAACAAGTCCGTGCACATAACCTGCAGCAGATTGGATGGGCGAACTACGCCAGCCAGCATTACTATTACCGCCACATTCTATAAAGCAGATTTTTGTGGTTTGTGGATAACGTTTTAAGGCATCAATCGAAAAGGTTAAAGGGGTATCGACTAAACCGTCTATCATGATTTCATGTGTCGATGGATTGATATCAGGCACACCATTATGATGACGTTCATAATGCAGGCCGTTAGGAGTAATGGTGCCTTGTAACTCTTCTAAAGGTGTCCAGGAGACACCGTTGCCAGGCACATTGGGGTTGGCCGATATCCAGCGAATGATATCTTTTTCGTAAACAGAAGGCTGCCCATAATTACTAAAGTTAGCGCCTGGTTTTAGCATCGACTCAGGCAGTATCTGCTGGAGTTCAGTTAATGATGACTGCGCTTTAACGGGTAAACTAAAGCCAAGAAAAACACTACTTAAAGCCGTGCCTTGAAGAAACTGACGTCGGCTTTTAAGTCGTTGTTTGCTCATGGCGAATAAGATCTAGTCAACAGTAGGGGGGATCGCATCATCAGTGACTTCAAACCAGTCATCTAGCTTTTGAATAGCTTCCTCTTTACCAGATTTGTTGAGCGAGGAAAAAAGCTGCACAGAAGCTTTTAATGACAGTTTTTGCAATTCATTTCTTACAGATAATAAGCTTTGTTTACCGGCACCTTTTTTGAGTTTGTCAGACTTAGTCAGCAGTATATGAACCGGTAAATCCGCCTGATTAGCCCAGGTGAGCATTTGTATATCAAATGGCTTCAATGGATGACGAATATCCATCATTAGCATCATTCCCCGCAAACACTGACGTGTTTCTAGATATTGAGCCAAAGTATGCTGCCATTTTAACTTCATTTTTTCAGGGACTTTGGCATAGCCATAGCCGGGAAGATCGACTAAAGCTCGCTGATCATCAAAGCTGAAGAAGTTGATCATTTGTGTGCGACCTGGCGTTTTACTTGTCCTTGCTAGCGCGCTGATGCCTGTTATGCAATTGATTGCACTGGATTTTCCGGCATTTGACCTGCCGGCAAACGCAACCTCATACCCACTATCTTCCGGTAGCTGGGACAGCTCGGTGGCACTGCCGTTATAATAAGCTTTTCTATATAGTTGTGACATGGAACCATTTTGGGTGAAAAATTATCCTAATAAGAGTAGCATACCCAAAGTTCTCGATGATGATTTAGCTTAGTTTTCAGGTAATAAAATAATGAAAAAATTATTGAAGATGGTCATGCTTGGCGTGGCAGTTACGATGAGTGCTCAGGCAATGGCGGCTGGTGATATTAACGCTGGTAAGCAAAAAGCGGCTGTTTGTGCGGCTTGCCATGGTACAGATGGAAATAGTTTGTCAGATGCCTTTCCTAAATTAGCCGGACAAAATGCCGGATACCTCGAAAAACAATTAGCTAATTTTAAAAGCGGTGAGCGTCAAAACGCATTGATGGCACCGATGGTGGCGAATTTATCAGAGCAAGATATGGCCGATTTAGCGGCCTATTTTGCCAGTAAAAAAATGGCGCCTGGTGCCGTTTCTGAAGATTTAGTCGAAGCTGGTGAAAAAATCTTCCGTGCGGGTAATAAAGAAACTGGCGTTCCTGCGTGTATGGCATGTCATGGTCCAAATGGTAATGGTGTGCCAGCAGCAAAGTGGCCTAAATTATCATCACAATACAGCACCTATGTGGAAGCTCAACTTCATGCTTTTGCTAAAGGGGAAAGAGCCAATGACCCTAACGGCATGATGCGTGATGTGGCTAGCAAAATGAGTGAAGCTGAAATTAAAGCGGTTTCTGCTTATGTCTTTGGTTTGAAATAATCGTCACATTTTCTCTGCATAGCTAAGTCTGTTAGCTATGCAGAGAATATTAAAAAATCGAGTAACGGAACTCGTTTCAAGGCTCACCCCATGTCACAAAATCAGGATTCATCAGTTTCTCATCGCAGTTTCGCTTGGCGGGTTTTTCACTTTTTAGGCACGATGGAATTAGCGATCACCTTGTTGATCACCTTAGCTGTTGCCTCTGTCATCGGTACTGTTCTGCAGCAAAACCAACCTTATCCTGATTATCTTATTAAGTTTGGCCCATATTGGTTTGAGGTGTTTGAGAAGCTGGGCTTATATGATGTTTACAGTGCGATTTGGTTTTTAGCCATCCTGGCTTTACTGGTGATATCGACGTCCGTATGTGTGTTTCGTCATGCACCTTCTATGTTCAAGGATATGTTTAATCTGAGAACAAATGTGCAACTGAAATCGTTACGGTCAATGCACCATCGTAGTGAATGGGAAGTTCCACAAGCACAGTCACAAACGGTTGAATCTCTCCAATCGACACTCTCATCCAATGGCTACAGAACTCGAATAACGGATAAGAATGGCAGTTTTTTAGTCTCTGCAATGCGTGGAGGCATGAATCGTCTTGGATACATTCTGACGCATGTGGCGATTATTGTTATCTGTGTAGGCGGTCTGTTTGATAGCAACTTACCATTAAAACTTGCCGAATGGCAGGGGCGCATTCATGTTGAAACGCGTAATTTACCCTTGCCACAAATTCCAAAAGAAAGTCGTCTTCCTGTCGGTCCACAAGCCTTCAGAGGCAGTGTCAGTATTCCGGAAGGCAGAGCAGCGAGTGTCGCTTATCTGGCCATGCGTGATGGGTATTTAGTGCAAAACTTACCTTTCACCATCGAAGTAAAAGAGTTTCGTATAGAACATTACCCAACCGGACAGCCGAAGTCGTTTGAGTCTGATTTGGTCATTCATGATCCTGATTTGAAAAAGCCACTTGAGGCGACGATTGCTGTCAACCATCCACTTATTTATAAAGGTTATGCCATCTACCAAGCCAGCTTCGGTGATGGTGGCTCGGAGCTGACATTAAAAGCATGGCCTTTGTTTTCAGAAAAAGGTGAGCCCGTCAGCCTGCAGACTAAAGTCTTTGATACACAGCAGATGCTGTGGGGTGATAAAGAAATGCAGCTTGAAATCACTGACTTTAGGCCTTTCAATATCAATCCGGACCCTACCGAAGATAATCCGCAGAATGTGCGTAACTTTGGGCCCAGTGTGGGCTTCAAACTTCGTCAACCTACCGGGGAAGCGCTTGAATACCAAAATTACATGAACCCAGTAGAACGTGATGGCAGATATTTTTATCTGAGTGGTGTGCGTAGCTCACCAGCAGATGAATTTGCTTACCTATATATACCTGCTGATGATAATGATGGTCTGGAAGGCTTTTATCACTTCCTTAAACAACTACATGATAAAAATGCAGTTAAGAATGCGGCCGAAGAGATGAAACAAGCTACGCTTGCCAGCTTGCAAACCACGGATGATGATGTATTAGCCCAAAGTTTACAAAAAACACTGGAAACCCTGGTTGAGATGTTTAACCGTGGTGGTTTTCGTGAAGTGAGTGACTTTATCGAAAAAACCTTACCGGAATCTGAGCGTGACGCATTAGCTCCCGCTTATCTGGCGATGTTGAGAGAAATGCTGGGCCGTATCTATTTTTCAGGTTTAGATTTGCAGCAGGGCGAGACAGTTGAACAGTCTCAGATTTTGTTTTTACAGGATGCAATTGATGCCATAGGCACCTTACCTCGCTATGGTTCTCCTGTGTTTTTGCAATTAACCGATTACCATCAAATTCAGTCTACAGGCTTACAAATAGCACATGCACCAGGCAAAAGTATTGTTTATCTGGGCTGTGCATTCCTCATCGCGGGTGTGTTTTTATTATTCTATTTACCGCAGCGACGTTTCTGGGCCTGGGTCACTGAAAAAGAGGGTAAATCACAAATTTATCTGGCGGGGATGACGAATAGAAACCCTCGCGAATTTGATAGTTATTTTGAGGATATCAAAGCAAAACTTCAGTCAGAGTCACGGAACTCTGACTAAGCATGATGTTCTTAGTTTCTGCTATGGGATGAGGCACAATATATGACAGCACACCTCTCAACAATGAACTCGACGCAACAGACACCATGGGCAGCCTGGTTCTGGCGTGTGTTAATGGTATTAGTCAGTATCGGTTTAATAGGTACTTATTACGAGATTCTTGATTATTATGAAATTACTATCATTGCACTGACAGCCATTAGTATGGGATTTCTCGGGCAATATTGGCCGGGGTTTCGTTGGCACAGCCTGGCAGTCGCAGCACTTAGCTTGATAGCTGTTTCATTGTATGGCCAAAACCTGGAAACGGGCGAATCTAACTTCTGGCTCAACTACATACTCGCCAGTCAGTCTGCCTTTATGTGGATGAGTGCTTTATTTGTGATGGCAACAGTGACGTATTTCGCTGGCAGTATTTTTCGTTCCAGTTTTACTGAAAAGGTTGGTACAGGCCTAACCTGGGCAGCAGTTACGATGGGCATGATAGGTCTTATGGTGCGCTGGCGTGAGTCTTATCTGCATGGGACCGATATTGGCCATATTCCGGTCAGTAATTTGTATGAAGTCTTTATTCTTTTTTCTGTTGTGACTGCCTTGTTATACCTGTTTTATGAGCGTCGTTATCAAACGCGTAGTTTGGGTGGTTTCGTTTTACTGGTGATCAGTGCCGCGGTTATTTTCCAACTTTGGTACAGCATTGAACGAAATGCTCATGAGATTCAGCCGCTTGTGCCTGCACTACAAAGCTACTGGATGAAAATTCATGTGCCAGCCAATTTTATTGGCTATGGTGCTTTTTCCATGGCAGCGATGATAGGTGTGGCCTATTTGCTGGTGGTATGGAGACAGCAAGTTAATCCTGACAGTCGTTGGGTTAAAGCGATGCCTGAATTAAGTCTGATGGATGACTTAATGTATAAGACCATTGCGTTGGGTTTTGCTTTCTTCACTCTAGCAACCATTTTAGGTGCGTTGTGGGCGGCAGAAGCTTGGGGTGGTTATTGGTCATGGGATCCCAAAGAAACCTGGGCATTAATTGTCTGGCTGAACTATGCTGCCTGGTTACATATGCGTTTAACGAAAGGTTGGAATGGAAAACCTATGGCGTGGTGGGCAATCGTTGGGTTATTCGTGACCTTATTTGCCTTTCTTGGTGTCAATATGTTCTTAAGTGGCCTTCATTCGTATGGCACGTTGTAATAATTAATTGAAAAATAAAGGATACTCAACGATGATGAAATTAATGAAAACCCTTGCGACAGGACTTTTTTTAGGCCTGGTTTCGACGGCAGTCTCTGCTGTGCCGATGAATTTCGTTGAAGGCACCCATTATTTTCCAACTACTGAGAAATTAGCGACACCAGAAGATAATAAAATTGAAGTCGTTGAAATGTTTTCTTACACCTGTCCACACTGCTTTAAATTAGAGCCTGAAGTGGAGGCATGGAAACAAACATTGCCAGAAAATGTACATTTTGTGAAAGTGCCAGCAATTTTCCGTGATAGCTGGTTAGAGTTGGCAAAAGTGTATTATGCTGCTGAAGCAATGGGTAATCTTGATAAAATTCACTCAAAATTATTCAATGCTATTCATGTCGAAAAACGTCGTTTAAGTTCTGAAGACCAATTGCTTGATTTTGTTGCTGAGCAAGGTATTGACCGTGAAGAGTTCAAGAAAACAATGAATTCTTTCAGTGTCAAAGCGAAAGTGAAAAAAGCCCTTGTTATGAGTCAAACATCTGGTATTACAGGCGTGCCGTCCTTTATCGTCAATGGACAATATCGTACAGATGCCAGTACAGCGGGCGGGGTACCTGACTTATTTAACGTTGTGAATTTCCTGATAGAAAAATCATCTGAGAATTAACAGAAAAAAGCCCGGTTTTTACCGGGCTTTTTTTTATAAGGCTGCTGGTAATTTTTCGTCTACATCAGGTATGGTTGGTGCTGCCGGAGTGGTCATATCTTCATGATGTAATATGATATTTAAATAACGACGTGTATTTTGTACATATCTCACCGGCTCACTGCCGCGTGCATAACCATGTTTTGTTTTTGAGTACCATTGTTGCTTTGAGAGTAATGGCAAATTTTCTCTTACATCAGTCCATGAATCAGGATTCTTGCCTCGAGTCTGGGTGATCACTCTGGCATCTTCAAGATGACCAAGACCTGTGTTGTAAGCAGCTAAAGCAAACCAGGTCCGGTCAGGATCTTTTATACGTTCTGGCAAGCGACTATATAACGATGCTAAGTAGGCTGCGCCAGCAAAGATGCTTTGTTCTGGATCTTCTCGATCGGTAACGCCGAGCTGTTTTGCTGTAGAACGCGTTAGCATCATCAAACCTTTTACGCCGGTGCTTGAAACCGCCTCTGGATTCCAGTGCGACTCCTGATAAGCCATGGCAGCCAGAAGATGCCAATCAAAACCATATTCATCTGCCGCCGCTTTGAATAAGTCTTTATATTGAGGCAGATGCGTTTGAATACGACGATGAATGGCGCGCGTATCGACATAATCAAAGCGACGAATGTGTCCATAATATTTCTCAATCAGCTTATCCAGTTCACCCGATGCTTCGATATCATGAAAAAAATCAACCACTTCTAAATATAAGGATTCATCATCGCTTGGCGCCATGGCCCAGGCGAGCGGCTGAGGTTCAGATATATCAAATGCAACACGTAGTTCGGGGAACAGTGACTGATTAGCTGACATTTCATTTGAGTCAACGATGGTGTAATCAATCAGTTCTAATTGCACCAGTTCGAGTAAACCGCGACTGTCCAACTCCTTATTTTCGCGCCAGCTGAGCTCAGGTATCTCTAGTTGTAGGGCTTGTAATTGCTCTACATGACTACTATCGGCAACGACTTCCAAAGTGCCGCTGACGATATCAGTAATATCTTTCGGCCTTTTATTGCCATGTTTGTATACAAGCTGCTGTGTGACTTCATGATAAACCGGGCCAAAGCGCAATAACTCCTTACGCTGTTCGGTAACGGTTAAACCGGCGGCAGCGATGTCAGCACGACCTTCTTCAATCATATGCAGCATAGTGCCAAGATTTTCCGGCACGATGACTTTGAGCTTGACACCGAGGTGGTCAGCAAAACGCTCAGCTAGCTCGTATTCAAATCCAGCCAGGGCATCGTTGCCCTTTACATAATAACTGGTCAGGCTATATCGGCTTAGCACACGCAACTCGCCTCGCTCTTTTATTTGATCGAGTTGGGGTGGGGCTTCTCCACATGCCGTTAATATTGCCATAGCAAGTAGAGAAATAATCAATCGTCTCAAAGAGCTTCCTCAATGTTTCACCAGGGAACGATTATTACCTTATATTCAGTTCAATGCATCTGTCAGTTCGGTTTATTTGTGACAAGACTTCTGTTTTTATTGGATTTTTGTAGATTTAGATTATAATTATCCACTTTTTTTATATGGGAAATCATGCGATGAATGCGCCGGAATTATTATTGCCTGCAGGAAGTTTGCAGCATATGCGCTATGCCTATGCTTATGGTGCGGATGCTGTTTATGCCGGTCAGCCACGTTATAGTTTGCGGGTACGAAATAATGATTTCCATAAACTCCCTGTTTTGCAACAAGGTATTGAAGAAGCCCACGCCTTGGGTAAGCAGTTTTTTGTGGCAAGTAATCTGATGCCACACAATGCAAAAATTAAAACCTATATGGCAGATATGGAACCAGTGATTGAAATGCAGCCAGATGCATTAATTATGGCCGATCCAGGTTTAATCATGATGGTACGTGAACGCTGGCCAGAAATGCCGGTTCATTTATCTGTACAAGCCAATACCGTTAACTATCAGGCAGTGAAATTCTGGCAATCTATGGGTTTATCCAGAGTGATCCTTTCACGCGAATTATCGTTGGATGAGATTGAAGAAATACGCCAGCTATGTCCTGATATGGAGCTGGAAGTCTTTGTGCATGGTGCCTTATGTATTGCTTATTCAGGACGATGTTTATTATCTGGTTATTTTAATCATCGAGATCCTAATCAAGGCACATGTACAAATGCCTGCCGTTGGGATTATAAAACGCATGCCAGTGATAATAATGATGATTCGCCACAGAAAATTGAATTTAAAGCCTTTGACGCGATGAATCAGCACAGTTTTTCTGATTGTGGTGGGCAAGAGAGGCACCCTCTGGCAGATGAAGTGTATTTGATAGAAGAAACAAATCGACCTGGTGAGTTGATGCCGATTTTTGAAGATGAACATGGCACCTATATCATGAACTCAAAAGATCTCCGTGCGATTCAGCATATCGAGAGGCTAGTGAATATTGGTGTTGATTCATTGAAGATAGAAGGCCGTACCAAATCCGTCTATTATGTTGCCCGTACCGCTCAGATATACCGCCAGGCGATTGATGATGCGCTGGCTGGGCGTCGATTTAATCCTGAGCTTATCGGTCAACTGGATAATCTTTCAAACCGCGGCTATACGGATGGCTTTTATCAACGACATCCTACACAAGAACAGCAAAATTATTTACATGGTTATTCCAGTAATGAGCGGCAACAATATGTTGGTGAAGTCTTAGCGTATGATGCTGACAAGCAGTGTCTGGAGATTGATGTAAAAAACCGGTTTTCTGTCGGTGATAAATTAGAGCTGGTTATGCCTGAAGGAAACAAAACGCTGATACTGGATAAGTTATTAGATAAAGAACGTCATGATATTGAACTGGCGCCTGGCAGTGGTCACAAAGTCTATATTCCTTATCAGGGAGATGCCCCTGAGAAAGCATTACTTGCTCGATATCTTTAACGTCTTGCTTTAAAAAAGTTTTTGATGAGCTGACTACTTTCTTCTTTTAAAACATTTGCTGTGCATTCGACCTGGTGATTGAGATTAGGTAAGGCAAAAGCATCTATGCAGCTACCGGCAGCGCCTGTTTTTGGCTCTGCTGTTGCGTAGATACAGCGAGCGATACGGGCATGAACAAGTGCGCCAGCACACATCATGCAAGGTTCAAGGGTGATGTAAATTTCAGAGCCGGGCAAACGGTAATTTTGCATCGTCTGGCAGGCCTGTCTCAAGGCAACAATTTCAGCATGTGCCGTGGCATCCTGGCTGGCAATGGGTTGATTCCAACCTTGGCCGATGATTTGATCATCGAGAACAATAATCGCACCGACAGGGACTTCACCTTGAGCTTCGGCATTACGGGCAAGCGCTAATGCTTTCTGCATCCAATAATGGTCTTTTTCAGACATGAATATTGTATTTAATTAAGTTGAGTAAACGTTGGCTGCCGCCTTGACTTTGCTTGATTAACTGTTGTCCGGCTTCACCCATAGCGGTGCGTTTTGAAGGGTTTTTTAATAATTCGATCACCGTTGTAGCCAGCATTTCTGCATTATCTACCTGGATAGCTGCCTGAGCAGTAATAAACTGCTGTGTAATTTCAGCAAAATTAAAGACATGAGGTCCCACGATCACCGGACGAGATAATGCGGCTGGTTCAAGGATATTATGTCCACCCGTTGGAACCAGACTGCCTCCAACAAATGCGATATCAGAGCAGGCATAAAATATAGGGAGTTCACCCATACTATCAATGACAAGGATCTGAATATCACTCCGACAGAGACCATTTTCGCTGCGACGAAGAATTTTGAAGCCAGCACGTTGGCAGAGAGCCGCTACTTTATCAAATCGCTCTGGATGTCGAGGAACAATAATTAACAATAAATCTGGCACCTGAGCACGGATTTGGCGTGAGGCATTAAGAATAATTTCATCTTCACCTTCATGTGTACTGGCGGCAATAAAAACTGAGCGGTTCCCCCACATTGATCGAATGGCTTCAGCTTGCTCGACAATAGTAGGAGATAAATTGACTTCAAATTTGAGATTACCGACAGCATGCACTTTATCTCTATCGGCGCCAAGCTCTATAAAACGTTCACGATCTTGTTGAGCTTGGGCAGCTATCACGGTAAAGCTTTGTAGAATTTCTCGTGTTAGAGAAGGGATGCGCTGATAACCTTTTAATGAACGCTCAGACATCCTTGCATTGGCCAACACCAACGGAATATTTTGCTTACGGCAATGATGAATAAGATTGGGCCATAACTCAGTTTCCATAATGACACCAAATACAGGCTGGATAGCCTGTATAAATCGACGCATAATGACCGGCAAGTCATAGGGTAGATAACAGTGAATAACGTTATCTGCATATAATGCTTTTACCCGAGTGCTACCTGTCGGTGTCATTGTTGTAATGAGGATCTGATGCTCAGGGTACGTAGATTGGATTGCTGCAACCAAAGGCCGACAGGCCTCAACTTCCCCCATGGAAACGGCATGTACCCAGATAACTGACTTACTTTTATTGACGCTCGGCAGGGTGATTGCAAACCGCTCATCCCAACGTTTGAAGTAAGCACTGGCTTTTGTGCCTCGCCACAACAGACGCAGTAGGATAAAAGGTACAGCTAAAGTAAAAACGATATTATAAAAAACTCTCAAATCAGACTCATAAAGCAGCGAAAAGTAAGCAGGAATGATAGCATAGGCGCTACTTTGTGAAAGCAACAGAACCTGAATGAACATTTTCCAGAAACAATTTCTACATCCCCGCTTTTGGTTAAGTTGGCTGGGGCTGTTACTTATGCGTTTGTCAGTGTATTTGCCAGCCAAATTACAATATCGTATTGGTATGCTGCTCGGTCAGTTGATGCAACCCTTTATGCGTTCAAGAGCAAAAGTGGTGCGACGAAATCTGGAGTTATGTTTTCCAGAGATGAGCGATGCTGAACGAGAATATCTCGTCAAGAAAATCCTTAAAAATACAGGCATGATGATGATCGAAACCGCGATAAGCTGGTGGGCATCTGATAGGCAACTTCGCCGACGTGTCACTTATGAAGGGCTAGAGCATTTAGAAGCGGCTAAAGCAAAGGGAAAGGGAGTTATTTTGCTAACAGGGCATTTCACCAGTATGGAGATTGGTGGTCGCTTAATTATGTTACAAACCCCGGCTTATGTGATGTTCAGACATCTTAAGAACCCCTTATTTAATGCCGTTATGATGCGTTCACGAATTTACCATAGCGAAGGTATTGTAATGCGGGATGATGTCAGAGCCATGTTGCGCGCATTACGTAAGAATAAAGTTGTCTGGTATGCGCCTGATCAAGACTTTGGCCCAAGAAATAGTATCTTTGCCAAATTTTTTGGTGTGACTGCGGCCACCATTCCTGCAACGGCCAGAATGGTAAAAATGACAGGGGCAGAAGTGGTGCCATTTGTGCCTAAACGTAATTCAGATGGTAGTTACCATATTCAAATTTTCCCTGCATGGGAGGCATATCCATCTGGCGATGATATCGTCGATGCTCAACGTATAAATGACTGGATTGAGTCTCAAATTCGACAGATGCCCGAACAATATTTCTGGTTACATCGTCGCTTTAAAACTCAACCCGACGGAAAAGGGCGTTTATATAAGAAAGTCAGATAATTAAAAGCTATAGCTTAAAATTAATGATTCTGCACCAGGATTATTCTCACCGATATTAGCGTTGGATAGATGATATAAACCTAAGCCAAGTCGACTTTTATCACTAAACTGATAGGCAAGTTCGGCACCTGTTCTGAACTCAATATCGTAACCTAAATCAACCCCTCCACCTTGTTCATAAGCCGCAATAGCGAAGTTGGGTGTCAGTATCCAGTTGTTGTTGAGATAAATGTCATATCTCACACCAGCATAGCCCCAATAACCACCATCAGAAGTCAACGTTGCTCCAAGGGTAGGAATCAAATTAAAAGCCGACGCTTGTGGGGAAAATCGATATTCAACACCTATCTCAGCAGCAGTATTATCATCGAAAACCTCAAAGGCACCCACAGACAAAGCCATTTGTGATTCTTGTTCTGCGAAAGCCGTAGAAGGGAGAAGGAGGGTGAGTGCAATTGAGGCGTTACGAAGATGTTTATTCATCGTTGGGTTCCATGCCAGAATTTAATAAAAAGGCTTTATAACATGCCTATTATTTGTGAGGCAAGAATCCCAGCCATAAAAAAAGGCCACCCAAGGGTAGCCTTTTTTCGATCTGCAAAAGCAGCCAACAATTAACGTTTTGAGAATTGAGGACGTTTACGTGCTTTATGAAGACCAATTTTCTTACGTTCAACGGCACGAGCATCACGAGTGATAAAGCCTGCTTTACGCAATTCAGCTTTTAATTCGTTGTCGTATTCGACTAGTGCGCGGCTGATACCGTGACGAATTGCACCGGCTTGACCATTATTACCACCACCACGAACGGTGATTTTCAGGTCAAATTTTTCAAGCATGTCAACTAACTCTAAAGGCTGACGAACAACCATGCGAGAAGTTTCACGACCGAAATAATCTTCCAGTGTGCGAGTGTTAATTGAAATGTTGCCGCTGCCTGGTTTCAGGAATACACGAGCTGTTGAGCTTTTGCGGCGACCTGTAGCGTAGTATGAATCTGCCATGACAATATCCGATTAGATTTCCAGCACTTTAGGCTGTTGAGCTGTATGAGGGTGTTCTGCGCCAGCGTAAACTTTCAGTTTGCCGAACATCGCGCGACCCAGCGGGTTTTTAGGAAGCATACCTTTGACAGCCGTCTGGATAACACGCTCAGGTGCTTTGTCGAGTTGTTTTTCCAGCGAGATAGACTTGATACCACCGATATGACCTGTGTGGTGATAATAAATTTTATCTTTCATTTTGTTACCAGTTACACGCAGTTTTTCAGCGTTGATAACAACAATGTAATCGCCAGTGTCGACATGTGGTGTGTAGATAGCTTTATGCTTTCCACGTAAACGACGTGCGATTTCAGTAGCCATACGGCCTAATGTTTTGCCGTCAGCATCAATAACGAACCAGTCACGACGAACTTCTGCTGGTTTTGCACTTATGGTTTTCATCCGCGAGTTGCTCCTGATAATTACGCAGGCGGGCTAAATAAAGAGGGAGAATATTACGCACTAAGGAAAAAGCTGTCAACCTTATTTAAGTAAACAACCAAAACAATAATACGCCAAGCACCAAACGATATAGTACGAATGGCCACATCCCAATACGATCAAGCATTTTTAGAAATAAGAAAATGCATAAATAGGCGCTAACGGCAGAAAATAATGCGCCAGCACATAAAGCAAACCAGTCTATCACAAGTTGTGATTCGATAAGCTCAATAATTTTTAAACCACCCGCGAGAACAATGACCGGAATGGATAACAGAAAAGAAAAACGAGCTGCAGCCTCTCGTGTTAGACCCAACATCAAACCTGCAGTAATTGTTATGCCTGAACGTGATGTACCTGGAATCAGCGCAATCGCCTGAGCAATGCCAATAAAAAGTACATCAAACCAATTTAGTCGATTTTCATTACGAATGCGTTTACCTTGCCAATCTGCCCAGCCCAATAACAGGCCAAAAACGATAGTGGTTGTCGCAATGACAAGTGGACTGCGTAAACTTGTTTCTACCTGGTCCCCTAAAAATAAACCTGCTAAACCGACAGGAATAGTGCCAAACAGCACTGCCCAAGCTAATTTACTGTCACCGATAGTCTGCTTTTGCGCAACTGACTTAAACCAGTCCACTATTAAGGCCCGAATTGTCCGACGGAAATAGATAATAACGGCAGTTAATGTTCCGACGTGAACGGCA
Organism: Methylophaga sp. F-2; assembly: GCF_056859315.1. Taxonomy (NCBI): domain Bacteria; kingdom Pseudomonadati; phylum Pseudomonadota; class Gammaproteobacteria; order Thiotrichales; family Piscirickettsiaceae; genus Methylophaga; species Methylophaga sp. F-2. The sequence goes on along the minus strand of NZ_JBSXOF010000017.1, from coordinate 38,092 downwards.
ACGTCAAAGGCCAATCCTTGATCCTGCCAGTCAGCAATAATAGGTAATAAAATAAGGTGAGCCGAGCTGGAAATAGGTAAAAATTCAGTCAGGCCTTGTAATAAGGCTAAGGCGATAATATGTAACAAATCCATGGCAAAAACAGTCGTCCAGAAGCTTATTTAATAAAAGGCTTAATTTATGTGGGTCATATTATAGTCGCGCCCGTGTTAAAATTGCCGCTCTTAAACATCACTCTTACTTTAGAAAGAGGCTTATCTGTCAACATGTCTAACCGAATTCGCGAGATTCCGTACAACTATACCTCATTTTCTGATCGTGAAATCGTCATTCGTTTCCTTGGGGAACCAATGTGGGAGGTTTTGCAGCAACTCCGTGAGCAACGCAAAACTGGCCGCTCAGCAAAAATGCTGTTTGAAGTTCTAGGAGATATGTGGGTTATCCAACGTAACCCATTTATTCAGGACGATTTAGTCGAAAACCAAAAGCGTTGGGGCTCGCTTCGTCATGCTTTGCATCATCGACTGGATCAAATTCGTATCCGCGCAGAAGAGAATAATAATGACCTTGCTCTGCAATTGGAGAAAAGTGCGCGTCAAGCAGTAGAGCGGTTTGAACGTAATTTATTGAGCACCGCGGAACGTAGAAAGATGGTGATGCGTCGTTTATCCAAAACGACAAAAAAACATAATATCCAGTTTGATGGTCTGGCCCGTGTCTCACATGTAACTGATGCCACTGACTGGCGTGTTGAATACCCACTAGCGGTTGTGACGCCAGACTCTGAAGAAGAAATGGCAAAAATTATTGCTGCCTGTATCGACTTGGGATTAACAGTTATTCCTCGTGGTGGTGGTACTGGTTATACCGGTGGCGCTATTCCGCTCACGGCTGAAAGTGTGGTGGTTAACACTGAAAAACTGGAAGGCCTGGGGGAAGTTATTTATCGCCATATTCCTGGTCGTGATGAAAAAGTGCCTACCGTTCGAGCTGAGGCCGGCGTTGTTACACGCCGTGTTTCTGACTTAGCTGATCGCAGTGGCTTAGTGTTTGCTGTGGATCCAACGTCACAAGATGCCTCCACCATCGGTGGTAATGTGGCGATGAATGCTGGTGGTAAAAAAGCCGTGATGTGGGGTACGGCACTAGATAATCTGCTGTCATGGAGAATGGTGACGCCGGATGCCACCTGGATGGAAGTGGAACGGTTAAACCATAACCTGAGCAAAATTCATGATATTGAGTATGCCGAGTTTAAAATAACGCGCTTTGAAGCTGATGGTAAAACCGTTATTGGTGAGCCAGAAGTCATGAGAATACCTGCCAAAGAACTACGTAAGATTGGCTTAGGGAAAGACGTGACAAACAAGTTCCTCGGTGGTTTGCCGGGCATACAAAAAGAAGGCTGTGATGGTTTGATCACGTCTTCTGTTTTTGTTCTGCATCGTATGCCTGACTATATCCGTACGGTCTGTCTTGAGTTTTTCGGTAATGACTTAAGTAAAGCCGTACCGGCTATCGTAGAGACCAAAGATTACCTGGACAATAACAAAAACGTGTTACTGGCCGGGATGGAACATCTTGATGAGCGCTATGTAAAAGCCGTTGACTACTCAACCAAAGCGCCGCGTTCAGTGGCGCCGAAGATGGTCTTGCTTATTGATGTGGTAGGGGATGATGAGGACGCGGTAGCAGAAGCCTGCTCTGAAGTGGTTCGTCTTGCCAATGCGCGTGATGGTGAAGGCTTTGTGGCCGTCAGCCCTGAAGCGCGCAAACGTTTCTGGGCCGATCGTTCTCGGACAGCGGCGATTGCCAGACATACCAATGCGTTTAAGATTAATGAAGACGTCGTTATTCCTCTGGATCGTTTATCTGAATATAACGATGGTATTGAACGTATTAACATTGTTCAGTCCACACGCAATAAGCTAAAAACAGCGAAAGCAGTGAAAACCTATTTGAGTTCTAATCCAAAAGAACTGAAAGAGTGTGGCAATAAAGATTTGAGTGATAGTGTTGAAAACGATGCCATCGTCAATTCTAAAAACGAAGCCGCATGCCGTCATGTCGATGTGGTCATGGCACGCTGGCAGAAAATTTTAGACAGCCTGGACAAACCTGCTAAAGATTTAGCCGACCTGCTGTCTGATACTGCTACAGCCAATATCCTCGACGGTGATACGTTATTTAATGTACTACAGCGTCGTGACTTACGTATTTCGTATCGTGAAGAAATGGAAAAACCCTTAAAAGAGTTATTCCAAGGGCAAGCGCTGAGTGTATTACGTAATAAGCTGGACAGTATTCATAAAGAAAACCGTTCAGGTCGTTTGTTTGTCGCCACCCACATGCATGCCGGTGATGGTAATGTTCACACGAACATTCCAGTCAATTCTAATGACTACGAAATGATGCATGATGCTGAAGGCATTGTCGATGAAGTGATGGCATTAGCTGGGCGCCTGGGTGGTGTTATTTCCGGTGAACATGGTATTGGTCTGACCAAGATGCAATATCTGGACAAAGCTACCATTGATGCCTTTGCCGGGTACAAACAGAAAGTGGATCCCAATGGTCATTTCAATGCCGGTAAGTTATTAGCCGGTTCTGGTCTGGACAATGCTTATACACCGTCATTACGCCTGTTAGAGCAGGAAGCGTTGATTCTTGAACAAAGTGATCTGGGTGACATCAACAATGACATCAAAGACTGTCTGAGATGTGGTAAGTGTAAGCCTGAGTGTACAACTCATGTGCCTCGTGCCAACTTACTATACTCACCACGGAATAAAATTCTTGGTACAGGCTTGATTATTGAAGCTTTCTTGTACGAAGAACAAACGCGCCGTGGCATTTCAGTTCGTCACTTTGAAGAGATGAATGATGTGGCGGATCACTGCACGGTATGTCACCGCTGTCTGAATCCTTGCCCGGTCAATATCGACTTTGGTGATGTCAGTATCAAACTACGTGAAGTGCTGAAGAAACAAGGCAAGCGTCGTCCAAATATTGGCACCTGGACATCGATGGCCTATCTGAATGCGACTGATCCTCTGACAGTGAAAATCATGCGTAAAACCATGATTGAGTGGGGGTATCAGGCCCAGAAAATGGCGCATGGTGTTGCTAAAACACTAGGCTTATTAGGCAGCAAGAAAAAACGTCCCCTGCCTACGACAGGTAAAACGCCGATTCGTGAGCAAGTCGTTCATTTCATGAAAAAGCCAATGCCAACAGGTTTGCCGACACAAACTACACGTGCCATGTTGGGTGTTGAAGATGAGAAAATGATTCCGATTCTACGTGATCCGAAAAAGGTCAATGATGAATCAGATGCCGTTTTCTACTTCCCGGGTTGCGGTTCTGAGCGTTTGTTCAGCCAGGTAGGTTTGGCGACCTTAGCCATGTTGTATGAAGTGGGCACTGAAACTGTGCTGCCCCCTGGCTATCTGTGTTGTGGTTACCCGCAAGCATCAACAGGGGATAAGGAAAAAGCCACATCGATTTCGACATCTAATCAGGTGTTATTCCATCGCTTAGCGAATACGCTGAATTACATGGATATCAAAACCGTCATAGTCTCATGCGGTACCTGTATGGATCAGTTGCTGAAGTATCAGTTTGAGGCGATCTTCCCTGGCTGCCGCCTGTTGGATATTCATGAATATCTAATGGAAAAAGGTGTCAAGCTGGAAGGCGTGGAAGGGGTTCAGTATATGTATCATGACCCATGTCACACACCTATGAAAACATATCAGCCGACCTCTGTGGCCAGTACTTTAATGGGACAGGAAGTAGCATTAAATGATCGTTGCTGTGGTGAAGCCGGTTCGTTTGCTGTGGCGCGTCCAGATATCGCGACGCAGGTGCGTTTCCGTAAGGAAGAGGAAATTACTAAAGGGATTCAGGAACTGACCGGGCAGGATAAGGCGAAAAATGGCAATGTGAAAATGTTGACGTCATGCCCAGCCTGTCAACAAGGCCTGAGCCGCTACAGTGAAGATACGGGTATTGATACCGACTATATTGTGGTTGAAATTGCCAAACACCTGAAAGGGGATAACTGGCATAAAGACTTCATCGATAGTGTTAAACAAGGTGGTATTGAACGCGTATTACTCTAAGTTAATCGCAGAAAATACTGTAAAAAAAGGGAGCATCTGCTCCCTTTTTTATTTGATATATGAATCAAAAGACTAGCGTGCTGTTAGTGGTTCACCCTCAAATTGCACGCCATCCCAACCGGTTTTCATAAAGTGGCGAATATTTTGGTGATCGTCCCCGTGTGGATTGGCTAACACATCATCCCGATAATACTGACCAAAGCAGGCTAGGGTTTCGTCAACACTAAGTGCATGTATTTTGCCAAAGCCAAGAATTTTGCATGAGCCATTATTTTGGCCGGCTTCATTGGTGGTACCACCGTTTTTAAATGCGGTAGGAGTAAATACATAATTAGCTTCAATGACTGACATAGTGTCATCAAACGCTATGTTTTCAGGGTGTGTTTTTAATTGCGTTAAAAAAGCCTGCAATTCCATTTTATCTCCATTATTCATCGTAAAATTGAGTGAAATATTCTACTGTCTCACGTTCAGTTCTAAACTGATTCACCTGGGCTTCAGTATCTTCATAACCCAGCGCCATGCCCGAAAGAATGATGGCATCCTTTGGTAAGGATAAGTGTTCTTTCACAACATTGGGATATTGCGCTAATGCTGCCTGAGGGCAGGTTGCCAAGCCACAATCGACCGCAGCCAGCATCACTGATTGCATGAACATACCCATGTCCATATATGAACCGGTTTGCATGATGCCATCCATCCAGAAAAACAGCATCACCGGCGCATCAAAGGAACGGTAATTGGCTGCCCATTGCGCGCGTTGCCCTGCTTTATCGTCACGGGCAATGTTTAGCGTCTGATAAAGCTTTAAACCACAAGCTTTGCGTCTGTCATTGTAGGGAGAAGGCATTGGGTTGGGGTAGTACTGATAAGCAGGGGCGGTTGTTTCACCTTGTTCAAATGCAGAAACCATCGCATCAGCCAGACGCTGTTTTGCTTTTCCTCTGACGACAGCCACTTGCCAAGGCTGTGTATTTGAGCCGGAAGGACTGTGTCTAGCAGCCTCCAGGAGAGTCATTAGATCTTGCTGACTCACTTCTTTATCTAAAAAATGACGCACAGAATGGCGTTTTTGCATGGCTTCAATCGTATTCATCTGCTTAGTCTGATTCCTTTACACGAGACAAACAGGCTAACAGAATGAGTCCAATAGTAAATAACATGACTTGTAACCAAAGTCGGCCCCAAACGGCAGCAATTGAAATAGCAAATGACAGTATGATGATTAAATAGGCTTTCTTTTTAATATCCCGGCGCATGCTATGTGTTTGTTGCCATTGCCTTAGTGGAGGTCCGAACCATTTGTGATTGAGCAACATTTGATGAAACCGGGGAGAGCTTTCGGCAAAACACGCCAAGGCTAATATCAGAAAAATCGTTGTTGGCATCAACGGCAGGATGACACCAATGATGCCCAAGGCGACAAACATCCAGCCTAAGCAAATCAAAACAAGATGTTTGATACGTGTCTTCATACGATCGTTTTAGGCTCTCGACATAAATTTACCTGTGTCGGTGTTGACCCTAATGACTTCTCCATTTTCGATATATTCTGGGACTTGTACTTCTAAGCCCGTCGATAAGGTTGCTGGTTTTGTGCGAGCCGCTGCCGTAGCGCCTTTTATCCCCGGCGATGTATCGACAATAGTCAAAGAAACCGCGGCTGGCAACTCTATAGCCACAAGTTGTTGTTGTAATAAAACAGCGACGATATTATCCAGACCATCATGGATATAGCCCAGCGCGTCTTCAATATCAGCAGCATTGATAGCGTATTGCTCAAAGGTTTCATTGTTCATAAAGATGTAGCTGTCGCCATCCTGATAGGAAAATTGGACTAACTGGCGTTCACAGTCGACCTCTTTAAGAAAGTCTTCGCCTTTGAAGGATTCATCACGTTTTTGTTTCGTTTTAAGATGGTTAAAACGAACTTTATATAGTGTCGATGCGCCACGCGAAGATGGGTTACGAATATCAATATCTTTAACGACATAGGGCTCATCATGTACTTCTACTACCATTCCACGTTTAAGATCACTGGCCTTGGGCATACTCTTGTTCCGATTCTCATAGAAAGTTCCGCATTATACGTTACCGAGACCTTAGCGGAACCAATTGCCATCTAGCAATGAGTAAAGCTAATCGGTGTTAATACGGCTTTGCGTTAGAATGTTACCCAATATCTATCGTAGTGAAAAAGGAACGTTAATGGCAATTCAGTGGTATCCCGGCCATATGCATAAAGCCAGCAAAGAAATGAGAGAGATCTTGCCGCAGGTGGATCTGATTATTGAAGTGCTGGATGCCCGAATTCCCTTCAGCAGCCAGAATCCTATGCTGGCAGAGATTCGCAAAGACAAACCTTGTATCAAGTTGCTGAATAAATATGATCTGGCTGATGTAACAATCACAGAGCGTTGGCAGCAGTATTTTGAGCAGGAAAATCATACGAAAACGCTGACTATGGTGGCTCAGCAACAGGAAGGTATCGCTGATTTACTGACACTGTGTAGAAAAATGGTACCTGCCAAAGCAGAAGCGGGAAGACCGATTAACACGATGATTATGGGCATTCCGAATGTTGGAAAGTCCACATTGATTAACAGTCTTGCCGGTCGCCAAATAGCCAAAACAGGTAATGAACCGGCAATTACCAAAATGCAACAACGCATCAGACTAGAACAAGGTGTTGTCTTGCATGATACCCCTGGCGTGTTATGGCCAAATCTTGAAAACCCTCATGGTGGTTATCGTCTAGCCGTGACTGGCGCAATCAAAGAAACAGCAATTGATAATGATGATATTGCCTTATATGCCATCGAGTATTTGATGCAGGCCTATCCGGAACAGTTAAAACAACGCTTCGGTCTGGATACTTTAACTGAATATCCGCTGGAGAATATGGAAGCTATTGGAATCAAACGGGGCTGTCTGAGGTCTGGTGGTAAGGTAGATTTGGATCGTACTGCTAAGATCATTCTGACTGAGAGCAGAGCAGGCATGCTGGGAAGGATCACCTGGGAGACACCTCAAATGATAGAAGCAGAATGGCAACAGGTTTTGATTGTCCGAGAAGAAAAAGCAGCAAAAAAGGCTGAGCGAAAAAAGAATAGAAAAAACAAATAACGACTTATATAAACTCATTAACTACTAAGGTATATGACAGGAGGTTTGCCAATGATTCGTTTCAGCATACTCATATTAGCTTTGGCTGTGCTAACAGCATGCAGTTATATGTCTCCCAAAATCCAACCGCCTGCGGAAGGGGACTTGTCACTTAAGCAGGTAGCAGACAATATTAATTTATATCAAGGTAAAACAGTTCGATGGGGCGGTAAAATTATTGCTGTTGAAAATAGCGAGCAGCAATCAGAAATTTTGGTCGTTCAGTTCCCGCTCAACCGAGTTGGCCGACCAGACGAAAGTAGTGACAGTGAAGGTCGTTTTTTTATTCGTAGTGCTGACTTTCTCGATCCTGAAGTTTATAAAACAGATAGTTTTATTACAGTACTAGGGCAGGTTGTCGATCAGAAAAATATCACTGTAGATCAAAAGCAGCTTACCTTACCGGTTATTCAGCAGAGCAAAGAACAGCGTTGGCCGGCAAATAATCCTGTTTCAGGTCTGCCATACAACCCTAAACATGACTGGCCCTTTGTAGGCTACGGTTACTACGGTACAGGGTCTTATTCTCCTTAAAGACTTTTACCGAAACTTTACATTGTTTAAATAAGAATGATTTGCATTTAGATTTAAATGAATTTATACTCATCTCCACATTGTCAGGACGAGGTGAGTTATGAAAACAGCACAATTTAATACACATGGAAGACATAGTATTCATCTGGCATTTGATGTAAATACGCTAGAGACCTTAATTCACGAAGGTAAGCTGCACGCGGCTGACTTTAACTGTCTGAATAAAAGTTCTAAAAAAACGGTCTGGAATATGCTGCTTTCTGCAGCAGCAAGGAAGTTAAAATCATGAATATGCCACTGAGTCGACCTGACTGGCAGCGTGATTGTTTGCTGGCATCCATCAAAGAGTTAGTGGCGTATTATCAAGTTAGCCCATCAGCTTGTTTGGCACTACAGATAAGTCGCAACTATCGCTTATTACTCACCCAAGACGACCGTGTTTCTATCAAAACATTATGGCAGTCGTACGCGAGAGGTTGGTGGGATGTTTACTGCCGGCATCGAAACCTCAAACAACGCACAGCATTTTCCTTTTCCTAATCTTTATTTAATGGAGCCCACATGGCGAGTAGAGCATGTAAACCAGAAACAATTTATGAATCTAATACTGTGGATATTCAACATTGCCCTGATTGTAAAATGATTCATCTCACAATGGGATCGATTACTGTGAGAATGAGTGAGCATCACTTCACTCAATTTGCCCAAGACATGAGTAAAGGTTTATTCGAATTTAATGCAGTATATGCTCAGCCTAGTCTCCGTGTCATGATGTGATCCTGGTTGTAGGTATGATTATTTCCCGTTAATTATATGAAATATTCCTAAAACTAAGTGATAGTGATTCGCAATATAGGTATACTTTCTCTTGTTTTTACTATTGAAAACAGGATGAGAGAGCATGTACAAATTCAAGAAAACACTGCTGGCGAGTACATTGATGGTCGCCATGTCTTCAGCTCAGGCAGCTTCGCCCACGAATGAAGAAATCTGGCAGCTTCTGCAAGAAATGAAGCAACAGTTGAACGAAGTTAAGCAACAGAACGAACAACTGAAAACAGAAAATCAAACACTGAAACAACAAGTCGTTGCCACACAAGCTAAAGCCGAACAGGCAAATGAAACCGCTGAGGCATTAGCTGTGGCAACAGAAGAAGCAGTAAAAGCCTCTGCCGCTCAGGAAAGCAAAACGTCTATCGGTGGTTACGGAGAACTGCACTACAACAATCTACAAAATCAAGGTAGTGGTGCTGATAAGGATGAAATTGACTTTCATCGCTTTGTCTTATTTTTTAACCATGAGTTCAATGACCGACTTCGACTCTTTTCAGAGTTGGAGTTAGAACACTCTATTTCCGGTGATGGTCAAAATGGCGAGGTTGAGCTGGAACAGGCTTATATCCAATACGATATTAATGACAAACATCGTGTTAATGCGGGTTTATTCCTGGTGCCGGTTGGTTTATTGAACGAAACCCACGAGCCTAATACCTTTTATGGGGTAGAACGTAATAATGTTGAGAAAAACATTATTCCTACGACCTGGTGGGAAGGTGGTGTGATGTTTAGTGGAGAACTGGCACCTGGTTTTTCTTATGATGCCGCGATGACCTCTGGTTTAAATACTTCAGCCAGCAACGATTACTCAGTTCGTAGTGGTCGTCAAAAAGTCTCTGAAGCCGATGCCAGTGACTTTGCTTACACTGGGCGACTCAAATGGACCGCAATTCCAGGTGTTGAAGTCGCTACATCATTGCAATATCAGGAAGATATAACTCAAGGTAATGACCATGATGCGGGTAGTGCAGTGCTATGGGAAGCCCATACCGCTATTCAGCAAGGCAACTTTGGTTTCCGTGCTTTATATGCATCATGGCATTTAGAAGGTGATGGACCAAAATCAGTCGGTGCAGATAAGCAAATGGGCTGGTATCTGGAACCTTCTTATAAATTGACTGATGCGATTGGAATCTTCACTCGTTATAGCTTATGGGATAACCAGGCGGGTAGCTCTGTTGATTCAGAAGTGCGCTCATGGGACTTAGGTGTGAACTGGTGGTTAGACCCACAAGTTGTCGTCAAATTTGATTATCAGGATCAGGATGCTGAAAATGAAGATGATGAATTTGATGGCTTCAATGTTGGTGTGGGTTATCAGTTTTAATCGATGAGTAATATAGGCGTGGTGAGTGGTTATTAAGATGAATAATGTCATTTCTGGTTTCAAATTAGCTTTGTTATGTTTAATCTTACTGCTCACCACGACGACATCTCATGCTCGTGGTATTTACCAAACCAATGATGCTTTCTTAGCTGAAGTGTTTAACGGTACGGTTCCGCAAAGTGATGTTGTCTGGATGAAAGGTAATGTCCGACAGACGGTTGCGGATATTCTTGGTCATCCCTATGCCGGTCTTCGAATTCGTTATTGGCGAGTGGGGCAACGCAGCGCCTGGATACTTGAGGAAATCGGTAAAGAGGAGCCAATTACTTTTGGTGTGGTTATCAATGGCGACCGCGTCGAACAGGTCAAAGTACTGGCTTATCGTGAGAGTCGGGGGGGAGAAGTGAAATACCCGGCATTCACACAGCAATTTCAGAATGTTGGATTGGTGGATAATCGGTTAGACAAACATATTGATGGCATTACTGGCGCAACATTATCCGTCAGGGCTATGACGAATGTCGTTAGGCTGGCATTATATCTGGATTCATCTATTAGCCAGAGTTGATCCATGAACCGCAAATTGCGCAGTTTTCATCGTGTTATCGGCGCCATCTTAGCCAGTTTTTTATTAATGTTTGCTATTACCGGAATAGCGCTCAACCACTCCATCCAGCTTAAACTTGATAAGCGTTATGTCAGTTGGGACTGGCTTATGTCTCAGTACGGTATAGGGGAGGTTAAGCCCGACGCTGCATTTTTGATTGATAACAAAATTTTTTCTCAATTTGGCAATCAACTTTTTCTTGATGCAACGCCGTTAATACATATTGAGCGCCCCTTATTAGGCGGGATCGCCCTTGAAGACATTATTGTTCTAACCACGGATGATGGCTTAATTCTATTAACCCGCGAGGGTGAATTTATTGAAAAAATGGGGGCAGAAGCCGGTATCCCTGCGCCTATCCAAAATATTGGTCTTTATCATGGTGAGCCGGTTTTACAGACCCGCCAATCAATGTGGCGCAGTAATTTTATGTTGGATAAATGGGAACCGATTTCATTACAAGGCGTCTCATGGAGTATGCCGCATCCTTTGCCACAGTCGGTAAATACAGAGCTGAAACAGTTTTTTTATGGTAAAGGTATCAGTATTCAGCAACTTCTTCTTGATATACATAATGGCCATATTCTCGGTCCAATAGGAATTTGGTTGATTGATGCACTGAGTGTTTTGATTATTTTCTTATCTTTATCTGGATTATGGATGTGGGGTAGACGACTGGGGTAATTTCTTGTCATGATGCCTTTAACAAAGGAGCGTAATACACGATGAGACAGGCAGATTTCCCGTATTTGCCAAAAGACTTTATTCAGACGGCTGAAGGTCTTATCTTTGCTGTGGTCAGTTATCATCCCCATCAACAAAAAATTGGTTGTTTTCTACGTTATATCGAAAATCAAGGTCAATGGCAGAAAATTGATACTGAGCAGGCCAATCGTTTATTAGCCCGTCATTATCCTAAATATCTTTTTAAATCACTGCAGTTTGATGCTGAGTTTCATGCGGTAAAACCCGAGGATGTTGAGGTTCATCATCAACCAGAGCAACATCTAATGTCTGTTCTTGCTCGTTCTCCAAATGATGAAATTGAAGAAAAATGCCACCGTTTAATCGCTATCCTCACCAAATATGGTGTGAATACGGCTTCTCTAGGATTGACAGGATCAATGTTGATTGGTCAGCAAAAGAAAGGTTCGGATATTGATTTGGTGGTATATGGGCGCGAGGCTTTTCGTCAAACCCGTGAGGCAGTTAAACAAGCTGTTGCTGATCAGCAACTCACGGCGCTTGACCTGTCACTCATGAAAGATAATTTCCAACGACGCGGTGGTGAACTTAATTTTGAAGAGTTTGCCTGGCATGAAGCCCGTAAATATAACAAGGCGGCGATTGATGGTACCAAATTTGATATTGGTATGGTCAGTTTGCCGGAAGAGTTAGTCGTTGATCATCACCACTATATTAAGCAAGGAATTTCTACCTTAAAAGCAGTGGTGATTGATGATCAGCAAGCATTTGATTTTCCCGCCCGCTATCTTATTGATAATGAAATGACGCCGGAAGTCATTTCATTTACCCATACCTATGTTGGTCAGGCACAAGCGGGAGAGACCATTGAGGTAGCAGGAGCGGTAGAGTGTGATTCGGCATCAGGACAACGTCGTTTAGTTGTTGGATCAACCCGTGAAGCTATTGGTGAATATATAAAGGTGTGTAGAGACTTATGAGAGAAGTAGATAATCCTGCAGTAGCAGATATTGGTGTTGTTGGACTTGCCGTGATGGGGCAGAACCTTGTTTTAAATATGAATGACAAGGGCTTCAAAGTATCGGTATTTAACCGCACAACGAGTAAAGTCGATGACTTTATTAATGGACCAGCGAAAGATACCAATATCATTGGATTTCATGATCTGAAAAGTTTTGTGAACAGCCTGAAATTACCGCGGCGGGTCATGTTAATGGTTAAAGCCGGTCCCGTGGTGGATACTTTCATTGAGCAGTTGGTGCCATACCTCGAGAAAGGCGACATCATCATTGATGGTGGTAACTCCTTATTTAATGATAGTGATAGAAGAACACAAGAATTACGTCAGAAAGGGATTTTATTTATCGGCAGTGGTGTTTCCGGAGGGGAAGAAGGCGCTCGCCATGGTCCTTCGTTAATGCCGGGTGGGAATCATGCAGGCTGGTCAGCAATTAAACCTATTTTTCAGGCTATCGCTGCACAGGTTGATGGTGAGCCGTGTTGTGACTGGGTCGGTAATGATGGTGCTGGACATTACGTCAAAATGGTACATAACGGCATTGAGTATGGTGATATGCAGCTTATATGCGAAGCGTATCAGATGATGAGGGAAGGGCTTGGCATGAGTGGTGATGAGATTCACCAGGTTTTTGCTGAGTGGAATGAAGGTGTGCTTGACTCATATTTGATTGAAATTACCCGCGATATTCTGGCCAAACGTGATGAGAATGGTGAGTTGCTGGTCGATCACATTCTCGATACTGCCGGACAGAAAGGCACGGGTAAATGGACAGGCATGAATGCACTTGATTTGGGTATACCATTAACCCTGATTGGTGAGGCCGTGTTCTCAAGATGTTTATCATCGTTAAAAGATGAACGGGTAAAAGCTTCAAAAGCGTTACCTGCTATTACCTCATCGTTTGAAGGTGATAAAGGGGAAATGGTCAACGCGATTCGTGATGCTTTATATGCATCAAAAATTATCTCCTACGCGCAAGGTTATATGCTGATGCGTGAAGCAGCTAAGATTTATGGCTGGGAGCTGAATTATGGTGGTATCGCTTTAATGTGGCGTGGTGGCTGTATTATTCGAAGTCAGTTTTTGGGCAAAATTCGTGATGCCTTTGATCTCAATCCTGATCTGCATAATCTGTTACTGGACGACTTTTTTATCGACGCTATCACAGAATCGTTGCCGGGCTGGCGTAAGGCTGTAGCGACAGCGGTTAGTCTTGGCGTTCCTGTACCAACATTCAGCAGCGCGCTTTCCTTCTATGATGGTTACAGAAGTGAACGCTTACCTGCTAATTTATTACAGGCACAACGGGATTATTTTGGTGCGCATACTTATGAGCGTATTGATAAACCTCGGGGTGAGTTTTTTCATACGAACTGGACAGGGCAAGGTGGTGATGTTTCAGCGTCCACTTATGACGTTTAAACCAATAAAAAAAGCGGTCATCGGACCGCTTTTTTTATGCCTGTCAGAATGATTGTTTAAGTGTTGTTTTTCGGTTTAATTTGAGCAGCTGATTTGGCTCTCCGACAATATAAATATGACCATCGTTATCAACCGCTACCCCTTCAGGTTGTTTCATAATCGGCCAAAAATTAAATGGGCCAGTTTTTAATGACAGACTGGCGACTTTGTCCCCGCTTAAATTGATCATATGCAGTGCATTGGATGCTTCGCTTAACACAAGAAGAAAAGGTTGTTGTTCTGCGTAAAATAGGCTGATGCCAGCCAAATCATCAACATGATCGGGTAATGAGTGGTTAAGTTTTTCGACATCAATACTCGTCTCAGTATGGTGTAAGACATGATTCAAAATTCTAGGTGGCTCTTCCTGCAAGACAAAAAAGCCATATTGAGCGGACCATGCCACGCCCTCCATACCCCTATTGCTGTGTTCTGCCCAATTCATGGGTAAGCGTTCACTCTTGTCATAACTGACTTTTGTTGTCGCATCATTGATGGAAAAGAACACCAGTTGCTGTCTTCGTTCTTCTGAGACAACAAAGGTGTTTTTTCCAAGATAATCCACACTTTCTGTATCAACAAAACCATCAAGATGAATACGTCGAACAATATCACCTTGTTTGGTCATTTCGATAAGCTGGGTAGGGTGATTGAGTACGGCGAATAGATGATCGCTTTCGGGGTGATAGGTCAGCCCTGACAAGTTGTCTTCAATACCTGAAATTTTGATGGGTTTGCCAACATCGTAATGAAAGTTGATATCCCATTCAGGCACATTCTTTATTTCTGCTTCAGTATGGGTATGACTAAGCAATAATACGATACTGGAACATAACACGGTAATGGTTAACCAGTGACTCAAAATGTATTTTAGATTTTGCATGTTTTCCCCAGATGACACTACAGACACAGGTTAGACTATGCAGAGAAGCTTAATCAAAGCTGAAAAGAAGCTGGGAAATGAATTTATTGTAGAGATAACCGGGGTTAAAAAAAAAAGCGGAACTGTTACCAGTTCCGCCAAACAAGCTGCTCATCGCGTTATTTATGATCAGCTTTCAACCTTCTCCTGCATCAGTTTTTTGCAGTAGTAGATAACGATAATCGATGCGCCAAGCAAGAAAATCGATGAGGCTATTCCTAGAATGCGCCACGTATCGATGTTTTTCATGTCCAGAATCAAATAACGCGCTAAGGCAACAATCGCAATATATAACGGTATTTTTATTGGCAACTCGCCTGACTCATAATAAACGGCAACCATGGTCAGTACTTCCAGGTAGATGAACATCAACAGCAAATCTGTCAATGACACATAGCTGTTATCAATCATTACTTTCACTTCGATGCCGATAGCTACCATCGTCGCTATGGCAACTAATATCAATCCTATGTCCTGAGCGAAAAGAAGAGATCGGCTTACCGAATTTTTAATTGGGTGCTGCATTGTTTTTTCTCCATTAAAAAAACACACCACACAAGAATGACTGTTTTTTAAACATGCTTTTGCAAGTTGTTTAAGAAGCAGAGATCCAAAATTGTGTAGCGGTTAAATACTAGCAGTGCTAATAGGGAGAATGTTTGTCTGACTTTCCGTAAATTTGTTTAAGCTTGGGACTGAGAGACAAGTAAAAAACGAAGAAGAGCGTGGGGAGTAATCAATAACGCTTCAGACACAAGACCATGAAGCGTTATTGATAAGCGTTTAACGACGACGATTTCCTGCTGGAATAAGTAGCAGAAGTGTTCCTAAGCCGATACTACTTGCACCGAGCCAATCTGGAATATGCAAGTTATCTTTTTCATCAATCTGAAGTTCAATAACCCCCAGATCCGCTTCATGGGTTGTTTTAGTAAATGGAATATCATCCATGACTAACCCCGATGTTCCGGCAGCAATTAATAAAATACCGAGAAATTTAAGTAACATTTTGATTCCTGTTTACTTGTTATGACCTGGTGCATTTTCGCTATTACCCGGACCATTGGGATCGTGGCCTGGTGGAACCACTTTATGCGGATGGTAGTGATGACACGCACTCAGAAATAATAATGCAGAAAGACTAAGCAACTTTAAAGCGTCAATAAACATACGTTTCTCCGTAATAAACACGCTTAAAGACTAACATGACCGACTGTCATCTGCTTGTGAAAAAGACGGTTAGTGACTGATTGCATCAACGTGTTTAGCTGAGCCAGCTTCAGAGGAAGGTATCTCTTGATAGCGATCTGATTGCATCAGATATCGGGTGGCGCAACCATTCAAGACAAGAAGCAGACAGGTAAATATTATCCCGCTAACGGGTTTAAAAAAACGAGCTGACATAGAGACAAATCCAATCATCATTAATGATTAGATGCTATATGAATTCAGCTGGTTTTTCCGATAATTTTGTTACCAGCAACGCAAACCGGTTCTGATGCAGAGGGTTATTCTGCAGCTAACCTTTTTGTTTTAGCTCTTCTGAGACTTGAATATACTGGTCAAAGTTTTGAATATAGTCATCCATATTCATTTCCAACATTTGACGATATTCTTTTACAAAAAAGTCGATAGTTTCCTGTTTCGCGTCTGCCATATCTTTGCTTTGGGTCCAACCTGAAGCACTGAACCATGCCGTATAGCGTGCAAGGCCATACATAAATGAAGCACTTACTTCACCTGCGGCAGCCCCCTTTTCCATTTGTTCATTAGCTATGCGAATAAACGCATCGGCACGGTCAAAAAAGGCAGTATCTCTCTCACTCATAAGGTTTCGCTTTTTATTTTATTGTTGGCTCTAAAGGCCAGAAAGACGACTTATAAGCATAAACAATATGTGGAATTACGGTTAAGGAATCCAACCTATATATCCATGTGATAATGACTATTTATTGTGCTTCTTCCATTAGATAGGCTGAAATCATTGAGCTAAAACTCATTAAAGCAAACACTAATAAAACGACTTGTTCACCATACCTGTGCGAAACAATACTGAATAAACCACCTAATAATAGAAAAATGCCAATAATGCTATTCGATAGCGCAGTATAAATAGCCCGTTTATCCTGATCGGCAATATCGACTAAGTGAATTGATCGGCCCATTCGGACACCTTCATAAGCGACCATAAGCGCAAATAATAAGGCCGGTAATACCCAGTAAACTTCTAATAAGTGATAACTGGCTGCAATAACGGTAAGTGACAAGGCCACACCAGCGCTGAAACCTGACAAGAGTAAAACCTTCCTGCTGGAGATATCAGCAAGACGTCCCCAGACATAGCCACTGACCAGACTGGCCAGGGAGGAGGCGAGTAATAAGCTTCCTAAGCCGCCGATATTGTTATTCAAGTGTTCAGCGTTTAATGCCAGCATAAACGGTGGCGCCAATGCTGTGGCGATAAGCAACGCTCGTGTCACAATAAAAAGTCCTAACTCCCTGTCTTTATAGAGATAAGAAAAATTTTGTTTAGCGATAATAAACAGGCTACCCCCACCTTCTGTTGCACCTTTCTGCTCTTCCAATGTAGAAAATAAGGCGCTGGCAATGACCCAAAATCCTGCTGCAAAAAAAAGACCGATGGTGACCAACGTTAATTTATCAACGAGGTTGAGAGAAATCAGTACGGCATAGGCAATAACCAGTCCGGCTGACAAAGAAGAAGCCGTTCCGGTTGCTGTGCCACGTTTAGATTTACTGACTGTTTTACCCAATACGTCTTTATAAGAGACTGAACACATACTGCGTGACAGGGCCAAAAGACCTAATAAACACACAATTGTAATACCGAGCGGGGTACCTTCCAGACTGAGAACGGCAATGCCCATGCCTGCTGCACACATACCCTGAATAAAACTCCCTAAGACCCAGACATATTTACGCAAAGGCAAAGAGCGAATGGTATTGGCGATAAACAACTGAGGTAATAAGGAACCTGCTTCGCGAATTGGAACTAATAAACCGATGAAATAAGCAGGTGCACCTAGCGTCGTCAGAATCCAACTCAAAATCAGTTTTGGATTAACAAAGGCATCCGCTGATTTTGTTAATGACAGAGAGATAATATGAGTTGAGAAATTTCTGGGCTGCTCATCACATGCTTGTTCTGGTATATCTTTGCATGCTCGGCCATCATCCTCAGAGGTAAGTGTATTCCATGCTAGCTGTGCAGCCGTTTTAGTGAAATCTTGTTCTTGTTTTGACACGGTTAAGAGGCGTTCCTGTTTTAAGGGTTAGTTTTAATCTTCATCGACGTCATCTGTATCAATTTGACCTGAGATACGACGACGAATATGTGACCAAGACATACCGACTGCTAAAACAGCGGCAATCAGGAATAAGGCGATATAGCTAAGAATCGAGAAATCGTTAATACCTAATAAACCCAGATCAACCAGCCACCAGATGATAATGGCAAAAAAGGCTAAAGCCAGTAACAAGCCAAGTCCGCCTAAAGAACGGAAGGTCGCCCTAAGGTAAATCGTCCAGCCAATCAGCAATAACACGGTTGTCATCGCAAACGGTGGTGTTTTAAATGTACCCTGACCAAAGAAAGCGTCTTGTGCCCAGTGATAATAGCTATAGCCGCTTGGGTTATAACTGACAAAAACTAAAAGCAAAGCAAATAGAAAACGAAGTAAAAAGCTCTGGAAGTTAAAGCGTTGAGCCATGTGATTTCCTTTTTATTTATCGTTTGGTGATTGGGAATACATCATAGCGTTTGTTTTATGTTTAGCAATCCTGAGCTAAGCAATATAAAAGTGAAACGTAAAGATCAGCGAATCTCAAAATCAATGAATGTCAGGTCAGCTGATTGTTCTGTGACTTCAATTGAGTTGACCTCAGCAAACCGCGGGCCTTGATTGGCCCAGTTGAGCATATCTTCCAGTTGCTGAGTTTCACCTTGAATGAGTAATTCTACCTGGCCATCAGCTAGGTTTCTGACCCAGCCGGTTACACCAAGTTTATGCGCTTGTTGCTGGGCCGAGTAGCGGTAACTGACGCCTTGAACCCGGCCACTGATTAGACAATGTTTTTGCTTTATTCCCATTCAATCGTGGCGGGTGGTTTGCCTGAGATATCATAAACAACACGAGAAATACCGGCTGTTTCGTTGATGATTCGACGTGAAACCAGATCCAGGAAATCATAAGGCAGATTGGCCCAGCGTGCTGTCATAAAATCAATCGTTTCTACAGCGCGTAGTGATACGACATAGTCATAGCGACGACCATCGCCCATAACCCCAACAGATTTTACCGGTAGAAATACAGCAAACGCCTGACTGGTTTTATCATAGAGCTCATGTTTACGTAGTTCTTCGATAAAGATGTTGTCTGCTTTACGTAATAGATCCGCAAATTCTTTTTTCACTTCACCAAGAATACGTACACCTAGACCTGGACCAGGGAAGGGGTGACGGTAAACCATATCTGAAGGCAGACCAAGTTCCACACCCAGTTTACGTACTTCATCTTTGAACAACTCACGTAAGGGTTCAACCAGTTTGAGTTTCATATGTTCAGGCAGGCCACCGACGTTATGATGCGTTTTAATAACATGGGCTTTGCCGGTTTTTGCTGCTGCTGACTCGATAACGTCAGGGTAGATGGTGCCTTGAGCCAGCCATTTCACATTTTTCAGTTTGGCTGATTCTTCATCAAAGACTTCAACAAAGACACGGCCGATGATTTTACGTTTTTTCTCAGGATCCG
The DNA here is from genome assembly GCF_056859315.1 of Methylophaga sp. F-2. Lineage (NCBI taxonomy): Bacteria > Pseudomonadati > Pseudomonadota > Gammaproteobacteria > Thiotrichales > Piscirickettsiaceae > Methylophaga > Methylophaga sp. F-2. Next base: position 18,614 of record NZ_JBSXOF010000017.1, on the reverse strand, counting down.
CTTCGCCGGCTAATTCTTTCAGGAAGCGGTCTTCAGCATCGACACGAATGACACGAATGCCCATGTGTTTTGCAAACATGGCCATCACTTGATCACCTTCGTTTTCACGAAGCAGACCGTTATCCACAAATACGCAGGTTAACTGGTCGCCAATCGCTTTATGCAGCAAAGCAGCAACAACCGATGAGTCAACGCCGCCAGATAAGCCTAATAACACGTCATCATCACCGACCTGTTCACGAATAGCCGTGATACTGTCTTCGATAATATTGGCGGATGTCCATAAACATTCGCAGCCACAGATATCGACAAGGAAACGCTCAATCATGCGTTGACCTTGTGTGGTATGAGTGACTTCCGGATGGAATTGAACACCATAAAAGCGACGATCTTCATCGGCCATACCGGCGATAGGTGCGCTATCGGTGCTGGCGATAACTTTAAAACCTTCAGGTAATTCAGAAACGCGATCACCATGACTCATCCAGACATCCAACATACCCCAGCCTTCTGCTGTGGTGTGATCTTCGATATCACGTAATAATTCTGAGTGACCACGTGCACGAATTTGTGCATAACCGAATTCACGATGATTCGATGACTCTACAGCGCCACCAAGTTGGGCGGCCATTGTTTGCATGCCATAACAAATGCCGAATACCGGCAGTCCCATTTCAAAGACAATTTGTGGGGCACTTGGCGCGGCTTCGCCAATGGTTGAGTCCGGGCCACCCGACAGAATAATGCCTTTAGGATTGAATTCACGAATCTCGGCTTCGGTTATTTCCGGGTTACGAAGTTCACAATACACGCCGGCTTCACGAATACGACGCGCGATTAATTGCGTGTACTGCGAGCCAAAATCAAGGATAAGAATACGATGGTCGTGAATATTGCTGGTCATTGAGGTATCTTCAACTCTGTTAAATAACAACTGCCCCAGAAAGGGGCAGTTGTGAATGGTTTAGTTAACGCGGTAGTTCGGTGCTTCTTTGATGATGGTGACGTCATGAACATGACTTTCACTCATTCCGGCAGAAGTGACTTTAACGAATTGCGGTTTGGTACGCATATCTTCAATCGTTGCTGAACCGGTGTAACCCATGCTGGCACGGATGCCACCGATAAGCTGATGAATTACGGCGCTCAGGCTGCCTTTGAATGGTACGCGGCCTTCAATACCTTCTGGAACCAGTTTGTCTGCTTCGCTGGATTCCTGGAAGTAACGATCACTTGAACCTTGTTTTTGCTGCATCGCGCCCATCGAACCCATACCGCGGTAGGACTTGTATGAACGACCTTGATAAAGTTCGACTTCGCCTGGCGCTTCTTCAGTACCGGCAAACATACCGCCGATCATGATGGTGTGTGCACCAGCAACCAGTGCTTTTGCGATATCACCTGAGAAACGAATACCACCGTCAGCGATAACGGGTATACCTGTACCTTCTAACGCTTTTGCTACATTGCTGATGGCGCTGATTTGAGGAACGCCGACACCTGCAACAATACGTGTTGTACAAATTGAGCCAGGACCAATACCGACTTTAACTGCATCGGCACCCGCTTCAACTAAGGCCAAAGCCGCTTCAGCAGTAGCAATGTTGCCACCAATGACCTGAACCTGAGGGAAATTTTGTTTTACCCATTTGACCTGATCCAGAACACCTTGTGAATGGCCGTGAGCGGTATCGACAACGATAACATCAACACCAGCCGCCGCTAGGGCTTCAACGCGTGTATTACTTTCCGCACCAATACCGACAGCAGCACCTACACGTAAACGCTCCTGATCATCTTTAGAGGCCAGTGGGTTATCTGTTTGTTTTTGAATATCTTTGACAGTAATCATGCCAGTCAGATGGAAGTTATCATCGGTAACCAGCACTTTCTCGATACGATTGGTATGTAAAAGACTTAATACTTCTTCACGCGAAGCGTCTTCTTTTACGGTGACCAGTTTGTCTTTTTTGGTCATGATTTCAGAAACAGGGTTGTCGTAATGCGTTTCAAAACGTAGATCACGACTTGTAACAATACCAACCAGATCATCACCATCAACAACAGGTACACCAGAGATATTGTGTGAACGGGTCAGTTCAACCACTTCACCAATGGTGGTGTTTGGTGACACAGTGATGGGATCACGAACAACACCGCTTTCAAATTTTTTGACCTTACGGACTTCATTAGCCTGTTGTTCGATGGTCATGTTTTTATGCAGAATCCCCAAACCACCTTCCTGAGCCATAGCGATAGCTAAACGACTTTCGGTGACGGTATCCATAGCTGCAGAGAGCAAGGGGATGTTAATAGTGATGTCACGTGTTAACTTGGTGGTTAAATTGACATCACGTGGGAGAACGTTTGAGTACGCAGGTAGGAGTAATACGTCATCAAACGTCAGGGCTTCTTGAGCAATTCTCATCGGGCACGTTCCTGAAATTACCTGTAATATGATCGTGCAATTATATCAGGAATATCTAGTGTTATGGCAGTACAATCTACATCTAATCAAACAAGCGCATTAGCAAATCGCGCAGTGAAAGATGTGTACCCGGTTTCACGTTTAGTCAGAGAAGCCCGTGTGCTGCTGGAAGGCTCATTTCCATTGATTTGGGTTGAAGGCGAGATATCAAATTTGGCCATGCCCGCCTCAGGACACATTTACTTCACTTTAAAAGACGAAGCCGCGCAAGTTCGTTGTGCCATGTTCCGGAATCGTAATAACCAATTACGCTTTACCCCTGAAAACGGTATGCAGGTTTTGTTACGGGTGCGGGTTAGCTTATACGAGGGACGTGGTGAGTTTCAGCTCATTGTTGAGCATATGGAAGAGGCGGGAAGTGGTGCATTACAGCGAGCATATGAGGCTCTGAAGCACCGACTTGGTCAAGAAGGTCTGTTTGATCAGGCGCACAAAAAAACATTACCAATATTACCTAAATCCATAGGCATTATTTCATCGCCAGACGGTGCTGCTGTGCATGATATTGTCAGTGTGCTGAAACGCCGTTTTCCAGCCGTTGATGTGGTGTTATATCCTGTCGCCGTTCAAGGCGAAAATTCAGCAGGACAATTAATTGCCGCTGTTAAACTCGCGGATCAGCGACGTGATTGTGATGTCATTATTATCGGCCGAGGCGGTGGCTCACTGGAAGATCTCTGGAGTTTTAATGATGAGAAGTTAGCAAGGGCCATTTTTGCTTGTGAGTTGCCGATTATTTCTGCTGTTGGACATGAGATTGATTTTACGATTTGTGACTTTGTCGCTGATGTCAGAGCACCAACACCATCAGCTGCCGCAGAGTTAGCCGTGCCGGATGTGCAACAATATGTGTTGAATTTTCAGCGCTATCAGCAGCAATTAACGCATATTATTCGTCATCGTCTTACCTCTGAACAACGTCATTTACAACATTTGCACAGAGCATTGCCCAGACCAGATTTGATATTACGTCAACAAACGCAATGGCTAACGCAACAAAAACGTATGTTGGACTCTGCCTGGCATCACCAATTGCTGAATTACCAGCAAAAGCTGGATTATTTATCTGTCAGATTAAAACATCCAAAAGCGCAGATTGATAAACTGCGATCTGTACTCAACAGTTTGTCTCACCGTTTACAGACTGCCTTCAGAACACAACAAAAAAGCGTCTACCAGCAATTTCAGTCTTTGCAATTCAGATTGCAGAGACAAGTGCCACTGCCACGGATAGATGAACAACAGAAGTTGGTGCAAACGTTGGCGAAACAGAATCAACGATTGATCCTGCAACAACTTCAGCAAGCAAAACAGTTTCTGGCACAGCAGATGCGAACATTGGCCGCTGTTAGTCCATTAAATACATTGGATCGTGGATATAGCATTACGAGCAAGCGCGATTCCGGCGAAGTCATTACAACGGCGACAGCCGTCAGCACCGGTGATGAGGTGTTAATACGTTTACACCAAGGCCAACTGAGTTGTGAGGTGAAGAAAGTTGATGAAAAGTAGAGCATGGTTATTTTCAGTTTTATTATTAATCTGCTCGGACGTTTTGGCTAAATTACCCGAACAATCTGCCGTGCCGGGCGGAGTAATGATTTTATCTGTAGGGAATAGCCACCAAACAAAGCCCGATGTGTATTTTGAAGATAAGCCGGTCATGGTCGTGAAAGCGGATGGACTTTGGCAAGCCGTAGTTGGCATTCCATTATCGGCCAAAGCAGGTACTTTACGAATTGTAGTCAAGCGTGGCGAAGAGAAAAGTACTCAGTTATTTTCGATTAAGGATAAACAGTATCCGACGCAATACATTACGGTGAAGGATGAGCGCAAAGTAAATCCGAATCCTTTAGATATGAAGCGGATTAACCAGGAATCCAGCCGTATTCAAGAGGCGTTAACTGCCTGGACTGAGACCAATAATGAACCTGTCAACTTTGTCTGGCCAATAAAAGGCCGGGTAAGTGGCTTATTTGGTCGTCGCCGAGTCTTTAATGGTGAACCCAGAAATCCGCACAGTGGAATGGATATCGCTGCTAAAACCGGAACACCAATTCATGCGCCTGCTGCGGGAATTGTCAGAGGAACGGGCAATTACTTTTTTAATGGTAATACGGTATTTATTGATCACGGCCAAGGGTTGATCACTATGTTTTGTCACTTGAGCCGTATTGATGTGCAAGATGGTGAGACAGTTAAACAGGGCGATATTATCGGTGCCGTAGGTGCCACTGGCCGGGTAACAGGGCCTCACTTGCATCTTGGTGTTAGCCTCAATAACGAACGTGTTGAGCCACGCTTATTTTTCCCTCCGGAGTCTGAATTAAAAAATTAACTCAGAGATAGGGGCGAACTAGTTGGGTTAATTGAGCAAAGTCGATCGGTTTGGTGACATAGGCTGTAAACAAGCCTTTTGCAGAGTCTTTATTTTCCTGCATTGCCGCCGCCGTCAGGGCAATAACAGCAATATCTTTAAATTGATCTGAATTTTTGAGTATTCTTGTCGCCTCGATACCTGACATACCGGGTAAATTAATATCCATCAATATGAGATCAGGCCGTTGTTGATGGATAAATTCGAGTCCATCTTCGGCAGATACACAATTATGAAACGTGACGTGTGGGTAGCGTGAGAAGAAGACTTCTATCAAGCGAATATTGGCTGGATTGTCTTCGATATAAAGCACATGCCGTGGTTCAGTATTCAGTTGTGTATCGTTACGTCTTGCTGAAATCTGCTTGTTAAGCGCCTCCAAAGCCGGACGTTGTTCCGATTGCCAAGCCGGCTGTTGTGTTGATAAAGGAAGCTCAATCCAGAAGCTACTGCCTTGACCTTCTGTACTGGCAAAATCAATTTTACCTCCCATTGCTTCGATCAGACGTTTACTGATGCTGAGTCCGACGCCACTGCCTTCAATATTGGCGTATTCCTGGCCCAGACGTTCAAATGCAGTAAAAACATGGACTTGTTTACCGATTGGAATGCCATGACCCGTATCGGTAATCGTCATTTTCAAACAACCATTTTGTGGAACCAATCGCGTAGTGATAATAACCTGACCACCCGCTTTATTGTATTTGATGGCATTAGTGACTAAGTTAATAAAGACTTGTTTTAATTTGGTCAGATCGGCAACCACAACGGTGTCATTCTGTTCTGGCAAAGTGATCTCTACATCATATTTTTTTGCCATCGTTTCCAACATAGGTAAACACGCATCAAAAATATGTTTGATTGGAATATGCTCAGTGGATAATTGAATATTCCCAGACTCGATTTTAGAGAGTTCGAGTACGTCATTAATCAGGTTTAACAGGTGTTCACCGCTTTCAATGATTTGTTTGATTTGATGGCGTTGTTGTTGTGAAGGTGGCGGATCATTATCTGTCAGAAGCAGTTGCGAAAAACCTAAAATACCGTTTAAAGGGGTTCTGAGTTCATGACTCATGGCGGATAAAAATTCAGATTTAGCTTTATTGGCACGTTCTGCTTCTAATTTAGCTTGGACCAATGCCTTTTGTTCTGCTTTTTGTCTCGAAATATCCCGGGCAATACCGGTAAAAAAATGTTTTTCATCCCATTTGAAATGGCTGATGGTTAATTCAATCGGAAAAATAGTGCCACTTTTATGAAGGGCTTCTAATTCTATCGGTTTGCCAATAATCCGGCTTTCATCTGTGGATAAAAACCGTGACATTCCTAATTTATGCATATCTCGATAACTGGCAGGCATTAATGCCGTTATGTTCTGGCCGATAATTTCATCGGCTTCGTAACCATAGAGCTGTACCGATGCTTTATTGAAGCTGACAATAATGCCATTACCATCGATAGTAATGACACTATCAATAGTATTGTCGAGTAATGTCTGCAGTTTGAGACTTTCCTGTTTCGCGGTCGCTTCTAAAGCAGAACGGTTCTCCAACTCTTGTTTTATTGATTCAGTTTTGGTTTGGATCTCTTCTGTTAATATCCGGTTATGGTGGCGTTTGAACAAATAGAAAATAATGATGACAAGACTAAGACTGCCAAGGATCATCACCAGCCATTTAAACATCAGAACTTCATTGTCAGGTTCTGTGTAGATAAACTCATCCAGATCTCGTTGTTTCTTGTTAATTCCCAAGCTCTCGTAAACGTCAGCAATTTGTTTCCAGCGACTGACCGTGATATGACCAAACTCGACCGTTGGATAAAGACTAAGCTTTAATAATTGTTCTGCTTCATAGTGAACATGAGCAGGTGTTTTATGTTGAGGATTATATTTCTCCAGAACCAAATCGATGATTTCATCAGTGTGTTCGGCGGTGTATGTCCACCCTTGATAGGTCGCGTTTCGAAACGCATCTACCAGATCTGGGTTGTCATCAATATATTGTTCAGTTGTAAAGAGGATGTCACTGTAGAAATTAATGCCATAATCCCTTGGTGAAATAACCCTATAGGGTTCATTCTGTTCTTGCATGTAAAAGGGTTCATTGGAAATATAGGCTGTGACACCATCGATGCGACCACTGATCAGATCATTGAGGTAGTTTTTACTGGGGGGGACAAAATTTATCTTAGACGTATCAACATGCTGCTGCAGAAAAATAGCTGTTAAATCATCAGCTTCAGATTGCCGGTTGATGGTTCTGCCGATAAAATCTGCTGCAGAATAAATACCAGAGTCAGCTTTAACTAACCATACATATGGACTACTCTGAAAGGTGGCTCCCAATGCGACAAAGGGACGGCCTTTCATATATTCCATCACTATTCCGGTGCCGGATATGCCAAAGTCGACATTTCCATTTTCCACTTCATCGTAGGGATGGTTATAACCGCTAAGTATCTCTACATCCAACCCTGCCTGACGGTAAAAGCCTTTCTCTTTGGCAGCATAGATTCCTGCGAACTGAAACTGATGTTCCCAGTGAAGTTTTATCGTGACATGCTTAAGATCGTTATTTTTTGTATTTTCTTCAGTGTATGCTGCACCACTGTAAAAAAATACAAAAATAATGAAAAGCCATTTTAAATTCATAGACATAGCCAAAGTAGATCTGTTTCTATGGTAACTGAACAGATTACTCTTCCGCTAGTAATGTCACATCCTGAAATCACGGCCCAGATAGACACTTAACACATTTTTATCTTTAAGAATGTCTTCAGGCGTTCCACGGGCAATTACTTCACCTTCGTTAAAGATATAAGCTCGTTGACAAACTTTGAGCGTTTCACGGACGTTATGATCAGTGATTAATATACCAATCCCTCGTGCTGCCAATTCTTGAATGATGCCTTGAATATCCAGAACTGAAATCGGGTCCACGCCAGCAAAAGGTTCGTCTAATAAAATGAATTGAGGATCCATCGCGAGTGCACGGGCAATCTCTACACGTCTTCGTTCACCCCCTGATAAAGCCATGCCTTTTGAGTGACGGATATGTTCAATATGGAAGTCTTTTAGTAACTGTTCGAGTAGTTGTTGTTTGGAGAGATCATTCAGTTCAGTGCGGGTCTCAATGATGCCATAAAGGTTATCTTCCACACTGAGCTTACGAAAAACCGAGGCTTCCTGAGGCAAATAACCAATGCCCAGTTTAGCTCGATCATGGATGGCATAATGGGTAAGTTCTTGTTGATCGAGATAAATATAACCGTGATCAACGGGCACTAAGCCAACAATCATATAAAAGCTGGTTGTTTTACCGGCGCCATTAGGGCCCAACAAACCTACAATTTCACCACTATTAACGTCCAGTGATATATCTTTAACGACTTGCCTATCGCCATATTGCTTAGCAAGCTGATGGGCTGAAAGGATACTCATTAGTTGTCAATCGCTTCTAGATAATAATCATTCACCCAACCAATCACGGTCTCTCCATTGAGCGTACCTCTGACTTGCGCCCAGCCTTGTTGGCGGCTTAAAACGATCACACGAAGATTTTGGTCGAGAGTGCCCAGACGTTGATAACCTGTTCCTGGACCTGTGCGGACATTCAAACGGCTGGTGGTAATAACTTCAGGGTATTCCTTAACTGACAATGGTGCTTCAGCAGCAGGTTTGGGTGTTGTCGGTGTGGCTTCTTCAGCTTGAACGGGTGCTTTTTCAGCAGGCGCGTCTACTTCAGGCGTGTCAACCGGTTTAGGCTTAGGCGTGGTTGGCTTAGCTTTTTTCTGCTGCGTCATGGGTTGGATGATCATGTGGATACGACCTGAATCATGCGTTTCGCCACCCACATTCACAGGTGCAGAGTTAGCACTGACAACATTTTTAGCGATGTCATACTCTATACGATTACCGATGAATTCATCACCATTTTGCCAGACGTGACCTTCACCAATCAGATAAATTTTTTGCTTATCTGCATAATATTCCATACGAATCGCTTTCGCTTTGACAGGTGATTCGCCTGGCTTGTGAACTTGTTGATAGGTGGCCAGTTTCCCTACTGCGACAGCCTTGGTCAGCTGTTTATTTTCATTGTAGTAAAACGTGATGATATCACCAGTGATTTTTAATGTACCCTGCGTGAGGATAGCATCCCCTTTGTATTGGGTTACACCTTCCTGATCATCCATCTGAGCATGGTCGGCTTCGATATTAATCGGCTTTTCACGGTCACTCGGCAACGCCCAACTGATTGCTGGTAACATCAAACATACCGTTAATAACTTAGTTAGCAGGTGCATCATATTGTCCTTTGACCCTGGAATGCAGGTTAATGGTTTCATCATTCATATCTGCATGTAAACCTACTGAGTCAGTATCGCCATTTGGGGTTTTGATGGTGACAGCATGGTCGGTATATGCAGTATTGTATTGTGTGTCTAAAGTTAACTTATCGGTCAGCATTTTAAATGCCGGATCATTCTCATTAGTGATAATAACATTTCCTGTTAACAGGATAGTTTTGTTATCACCCTGGGTGTGACCATGATCTGAGGTGATGACCCACGAGTCTTTACCCGGTTTTAAGAATTCTGCAATGGGATCAACGATTTCAGTACTGTCATCGGCTGGGTAATGAGCCATTTCTTTACCTTTGATAACCCTGGCCGGCGTGCCATTGATATCCATGATCGTCATTGTAAAATCAGTCATTGCGTAATCACTGCTGCGATGAATATCGTTCTTTTCAGCTTCAACAGGTTCGTTTTCGCCGGACAATAAGAGCCAGATGCTCAGGATGGCTACCAGAGGCAATAAGATGCGTAGATAACGAGGTAGATTAAAAATGGCGTTCAATTTGGTCTTGCAGGTTTCCCTGTCCTTCCATTATCAACTCACACACTTCACGAGCAGCACCGTGCCCCCCTTTTGAGGTGGTAATAAAGTGAGCATGTTTTTTTACAATCGGGTCAGCATCTTGAACCGCTATGGCGAGTCCAACACGACTCATGATAGATAAGTCTACCCAATCATCGCCAACATAGGCACATTGTTCCGGCGATAATTTAAGTTCTTTTATCAGTTGCTGGAAAACCGGCAGTTTTACTCGTTGGCCCTGATAAACGTATTTTATACCTAAACTTTGCATTCGATGTTCAACTGTACGGGAGGTGCGGCCAGTAATAATGGCAATTTCAACACCAGTATATTGCAACAGTTTCATCCCATGTCCGTCGCGTGAATGGAAGGCTTTGTATTCTTCACCATTATCACCAATGATGATTTGACCATTGGTTAACACACCGTCCACATCGAATACGACGAGTTTTACCTTTTTTGCTTTTTCTAAAATATCTTGCATGAGTTTCTCTTAAACGACGCCTGCCCGAAGCAGATCGTGCATGTTAATGGCACCACATAATTGCTGCTGTTTATCCACTATCAGTAAGGCATTAATTTTAAACCGCTGCATTAATTCTAATGCTTCGGCGGCCAGCATCTCAGCCGTCCCCGTTTTACACTGCCGCGTCATATAGTCTGACAATTTTTCTGTATGAATGTTTATTTCCTGAGATAACACCCGGCGTAAGTCGCCATCAGTGAATACGCCCAGAATGTGTTGTTTTTCATCGACCACTGCCGTCATGCCCAGACCTTTGTTGGTCATTTCAATCAATGCTTCACTGATGAGAGCATGTTCATTGATTTCGGGGATAGCATCTCCAGTATGCATAATGTCAGAAACGCGAAGTAATAAACGACGGCCTAACAAGCCGCCCGGGTGTGAGCGGGCAAAATCTTCAGCAGTAAAACCACGGGTTTCGAGTAAAGCTACTGCCAGGGCATCTCCCATCACCAAAGCTGCTGTGGTGCTTGAGGTTGGGGCAAGACCTAGTGGGCAGGCTTCTCGCGCAACACTCACATCTATATGCGCTGTCGCACAGGTCGCTAAAGTCGATTCAGGTCTGCCTGTCATGGCGATAAATGGAATGCCCAGCCGTTTAATCAATGGCAGGATGGTCAGAATTTCACTGGTTTCACCAGAGTTGGATAGAGCAAGGACGACGTCTTTATCGGTAATCATCCCCAAATCACCATGGCTGGCTTCGCCGGGATGAACAAAAAACGCGGGAGTGCCGGTGCTAGCAAGCGTCGCAGCTAATTTGCTGCCAATATGACCCGATTTGCCCATACCAATGACGACTACGCGTCCCTGGCAGTTGAGCATAAACTCACAGGCACGCATGAAGTCTTCATTGATACGTTCATGTAATGCCTGAATAGCCTCAATTTCCGTATCAATCACAGCTTTGGCAAGTGTGCTGAGTTTTTCTTTATCGATCACGTTTAACTTAATCCTGGTGTGTTTTGATAAACAAGCAAGCCATTGTATGTGACATAAACGACTAACATCAGTACACCGGCAACACGGCCAATTCGCCCATTCTGGCTGAAACGGGCGAAGCAGTAGAGGCCGACGGATAATCCAATCATGAAAGGAATATCTCTGTAAAGTAACATAGGATCAATGTGGGAAGGCGCAATCAATCCAGGCATGGCCAATACCGCGAGAATATTAAATATATTAGAACCCAGAATGTTACCGACGGCGATGTCATGTTCATTTTTCAATGCCGACACAACAGATGCGGCCAGCTCAGGTAAGCTGGTACCAATAGCGACCACTGTCAGACCAATGATTAAGTCACTGACGCCAAGCAGGTGAGCAATGCCTGTTGCACCCCATACCAGGGATTTAGATCCGATTAACAACGCGATAAGGCCAATCACAAAATAAAATGTCGCCTGTTTCCCGGTCATTTTAGTGGTGCCGTATTCTGCTTCAAGCTCTGCTTCCAACGGATCCTGCTTATTACTCCCTTTGATAGCTAACCAAGCCATTCCGGCCAAGGTAATAATAAATCCGCTGAATAGGATAATGCCGTCCATCCTATTCAATTCACCATCGAGTAATAATACTAATGACAATGCCATCACGAACAATAAGACGGGAAATTCACGTTTTAAAGTGTCAGAATGCACGGTCAAAGGGGCAATAAGTAAGGTGATAGCCAGTACCAGACCAATATTGGTAATGTTAGAGCCAATGGCATTACCAATACCCAAAGCCGGAGCACCGTCGATAGCAGCCAGTGCTGAAACCAACATTTCTGGGGCGGATGTGCCAAAACCAACAATGGTAAGACCAACGATTAGCGGTGATACACCAAAATTGGTGGCGATGTTTGCGGCTCCATCAACAAATCGATCTGCTCCCCAAATCAAAATCACGAATCCAGCGATAATGGCTGATATAAACAGAATAGTTGTCATGAGCTTCCATGTGGATTAAATGTTAATTTTAGATATGAAAAAGCCGGGATATACCCGGCTAATCATTATAAGGACTCGCTTGCGACTTGTCGTTAGATCATTCGTCAAACAAATCAAAATCATCATCACTAGTTGGAGGATGACCGTCATGGACAAGATATTCTCGATGCTGAAGATAGGCATCTCTTACATAGCTGTATTCATCTGAAGCTGCTGCTTCATCAAGTACTTTTTCAGCTTTTAATAAATTGGCACGGTTATCAACTATGCGAACACCACGGAATGCATTACGAGCACCAGGACCCTCAACATAGGTCACAGGATCAGTGTAGTAATCACCTACCAGGCCAAATGAGTCACGTACCGTTCTTGGTCCGAAAAATGGCAGCACGATATAAGCACCTGGTTCTACTCCCCAAGCTCCTAACGTTTGACCAAAATCTTCATTATTTTTGTAGTTACCACTGAGGCTAGCCACATCAAAAATACCGGCGACACCAACCGTTGTATTCAATACAAAACGGCCAGTATCGTTCGCCGCTTGTTTAAATTTGAACTGTAATAAATCGTTGATAATCACAGTGATGTCGTTGAGGTTACTAAAAAAGTTGCTCACGCCTTGGCTAAGTGGGGCAGGCATTACCGTGTCGTATCCCTTAGCTACAGGTTTCAGGATGGCTTTATCCACTGTGTCGTTAAACTTGTACATTGCACGGTTATATCCCTCAAGAGGGTCTTTGGGATTGTTGCTTGTGGCACAGCCAGTGAGCAGCAATACTGTTGCCAAAAAACCGAGTTTGAAAACTGAGCTCAGGGTAGACATCGAATTATGATCCTTTAAATTTTATTCTTATCGACCCGAGAAATAATCGCACGCGGACTTATAGCAATGCAAGTCATCTGTTGCGTTTATGACATGGTAATGTGAACTGAGTTGCAAAAAAACAACAGGACGGATTTTAAAGACACCAAAATGAGTGATTTGTGATATCGGTATCTTCCAGTTTACTGCTCTGCTGATTATTGAACATGAAGTCTGAAAATACTCTTGTACAGGCCATCCAGCTATGATTTTTTGCATACTCAATACAATCGTCAGCAGACAGTGTTAAGGCTTTTTTCGCAGCTGTTGTGAGATCGTCATCAAGAAATCCGGTCACCCCCTGTTGTACGATGTCAGCCGGTCCTGTGACAGGGTAGGCTGCGATGGGAACTCCGCAGGCCATCGCTTCCAGTAATACCAGACCGAAAGTATCTGTCTTACTTGGGAAAACAAAGACATCTGCTGCAGCGACATAAGAGGCGAGCTCTCTGCCAAATTTAGCTCCAGTAAAGGTAACGTCAGGATATTTTTGCTGCAGGTGTTCGAGATCCGGGCCATCACCCACCACCACCTTATTACCGTCAATGTCTAACTGCAGAAAGGCTTCAATATTTTTCTCAATAGCTACGCGTCCCATATTCATAAACACAGGACCGGTTAAACCAAGCTGTTTTGGATTATCAGGTGAGAATATATCTGTGTCCACACCTCGTCCCCATACTTCAACATTCTTGAAACCATGAGAAATCAGACGTTGCTTTTGAGAGGCTGTTGGAACCAGTGTATGCACGGCTTTGCCATGAAAACGTCGAAACCAGGCATAACTCCATCTCAATGGAATGGGAAGGCGCAAACGGACATATTCAGGGAACTGCGTATGATAAGAGGTGGTAAATTGCACATCGTTTTTAATACACCATCTTCTTGCTGCCATCCCTAGAGGACCTTCAGTAGCAATATGGACGGCATTAGCCTGATAGGAATCGAGTAATTTACTAACCTTTCTGCCTGGAAATAACGATAATGGAATGCTCGGATAAGTCGGGCAGGGGACAGTCTTAAACTGTTCAGGGGTAATTAGATGAACATCGTGACCCAGCTCGATTAAATGTTTACGGGTCTGCTTCAGGGTGCGTACCACCCCATTTACCTGGGGTTCCCAGGCATCGGTGATGATGACGATTTTCATTAGGCTGCCTGAGCGATGGCTTGCGGTTGTTCGATGATGTCGGCCCAGTACAAAATTTCCATTTTGCCATTAGGGTGCTCAACTAAAGCTGTACAGCTTTCTACCCAGTCACCACAGTTGAAGTAATCGACATTATTAATACGGGTGATTTCTGCGCGATGAATATGACCACAAACAACACCATCAACTCCTTGTTTGGCTGCTTCATGGGCCACCGCTTCTTCAAAATTACTGATGTACTGCACCGCATTTTTCACTTTATGTTTTAAGAATGCTGCCAGTGACCAATAAGAGAAACCCATTTTACGGCGAACATAATTAACAAGCCGGTTCGCTCTCAGCAGATAGTCATAGAGTCGTCCGCCTAATTTTGCCAGTAAGGGAGAAATTTTGACCACACTGTCGAATTGATCACCATGCAGAATGAGCAGTTTTTTACCATCCGCCGTGGTGTGAATCATTTCATTTTGAATTTCGATATTACCGAATACCGCGCCATTGAAGTCAAGCAATAACTCATCATGATTGCCAGGTACGTAGATGACTTTGGTGTTATGTTTTGCTTTACCTAATAAGGTACGAACAACGTTGTTATGTGCCTGAGGCCAAAACATACGTTTTTTCATTTCCCAGACGTCAACAATATCTCCTACCAGGTATAAATAATCGCATTCGACCTTATGCAAAAAATCCAGTAAAAAGTCTGCGCTGCAACCACGAAATCCCAGATGGATATCAGAAATCCAGACGCTGCGAACTTTTAACTTCTCTTTATGACTCACTTGTGTTTGCATAATGTGTCGTTTCCTTAGTATTTTGAGGGCACACTATCGAATAAATATTGCAGCATGATGAATGTTATGTTGCAGAATGATGACGATAACTTATTGAATTAATTGTCGTATCATTAAACAACAGCCAAAATTGAGACGCCCAATGAGCAATCCATTATTAGAAAATTATGTATTACCGCCTTTCTCTGAGATTAAACCTGAGCATGTTGAGCCTGCGGTGACGCAAGCCATCAGTCAGGCTCGGCAAGCAGTAGATAAACTACTCACTCAAGTCAGTCATCCGACATGGGAAACCCTTGTCGAGCCGATGGAAGATATCGATGTATCAATTGATCGTGTCTGGTCGCCGGTGAGTCACATGAATTCAGTGGTGAATTCTGATGAGTTAAGAAAAGCCTACAATGCGTGTTTGCCTATGCTGAGTGAGTTCGGTACCGAGCTGGGTCAGAATGAAGACCTGTATCGCGCATATAAACAATTGGCTGAGAGTGAGGCTTATCAGTCACTCGATACGGCTCAGAAAAAAGTCATTGATAATGCGGTCAGGGATTTCCGTTTATCCGGGGTTGAGCTAAATCAGGCCGATCGCGATGAATATAAAAATATCACGCAAAAACTGACCGAATTGAGTGCTAAGTTTGAAGAAAATCTGATGGATGCGACACACGGTTGGAAAAAGCATGTTACGGATAAAGAATTGTTATCTGGATTACCCGAATCCACCATTGCCATGGCAGAGCAATTCGCCAAACGTGATAATGTTGATGGCTGGGTGTTTACACTGGATTTCCCGTCTTATATGCCGGTCATGTCTTATGCGGATAATCGTGAATTCCGCGAAGAAATGTACACCGCATTTGCGACCAAAGCCTCTGACCAGGGAGCGAATGCCGGACAGTGGGACAATACGCAGGTCATGGCGGATATTCTCAAACTTCGTCATCGTTTAGCTAACTTACTTGGCTTTGCTAACCATGCTGAGCGATCACTGGCAACAAAAATGGCACAAAGTCCGGAACAAGTCATGGACTTTCTGACTGATCTGGCCGAGCGTAGTAAACCGATTGCGGTTAAAGAATTTGAAGAACTGAAAGTCTTCGCAAAAGAAACAGCAGGCATGGATGAATTACAAGCCTGGGATGTCACTTACTTTGCTGAGAAATTACGCCAGCAGCGCTACAGCATTTCTCAAGAAGAGTTAAAGCCATACTTTCCCGAAGATAAAGTCGTCAGTGGGTTATTTGCTGTCGTCAACCGCCTATATGGTTTGGTTATCAGTGAACGTACCGATATTGATACCTGGCATAAAGATGTCCGCTTCTTTGAAATTCGCGAATCAAACGGCAACTTACGTGGTCAGTTTTATCTGGATTTATATGCTCGCCAGCACAAACGTGGTGGCGCTTGGATGGATGAATGTCTGGTGCGTCGGAAAACGGCCAAGGGGCTGCAAACGCCAGTGGCTTTCCTGACCTGTAATTTCTCTGAGCCTGTCGGTGATAAACCAGCCTTATTTACCCATGATGAAGTTACGACCTTATTCCATGAATTTGGTCATGGTCTGCATCATATGCTGACAAAAATTGATTATGCGGGTGTGTCAGGAATTAATGGTGTGGCTTGGGATGCGGTCGAGTTACCTAGTCAGTTTATGGAAAACTGGTGTTGGGAAAGAGAAGCCTTAGATCTCATTTCTGGTCATTATGAAACCGGTGAAAAACTGCCTGAAGAACTGTATGAAAAAATGATTGCGGCGCGTAATTTCCAGTCAGCGATGATGATGGTGCGTCAGCTCGAATTCTCTATTTTTGATTTCCGTTTGCATCTGGAATTTGATCCAGAAGGTGGAAATCAAGTGGATAAAATTCTGGCCGAAGTACGCGATCAGGTTGCCGTGGTACAGCCACCAAAATTTAATCGCTTTGCTCATAGCTTTGGTCATATCTTTGCTGGTGGTTATGCCGCTGGTTATTACAGCTATAAGTGGGCAGAAGTATTATCAGCCGATGCATTTTCTAAGTTTGAAGAAAAAGGCATTTTTGATCGCGAAACGGGGCTGGAATTTTTGAATAATATTCTGGAGCAGGGCGGTTCAAAAGAACCGATGGAATTATTTATTGCATTCCGTGGCCGCGAGCCTGAAATAGATGCCTTATTAAGACATTCTGGTATTGCTGCATAAATAAAAAAAGGGCCGAAAGGCCCTTTTTTATTCTATCGCGTTATTTTTATTAAGAGTTTGCACAAATCTGCACAGTTTGTTGTGCTGACTGGATAATGGTCATCACTTCATCTTTAGAAATTTTGCCAGCATCAATATCTTTTTTAAGTTCTTCATTCAGGGCTTGTGTGGCTTGTGCGACATCACCGCCTTTCGCAACAGGCATAATCGCTTTTTCGCGATATTTTTCAGGGAAGATGCCTAAGCCTTCCAGCTGACATCCTGCCATTTTCTGCACATAAGCATCGGCTTCTCTTTTAATTGCCGCTGCACTCAGATCGGGTCTGTCCATACCGAGCTTTTTGATCACCATGGGACGGAGTTGCTCACTGTAGTGTTTTTTGTAGGCTTCTTCATGCTCTGCATCTACAGCAAACGCCTGTTGTGCAAGAAAAAGCAGAGGGATTAAAGCAAGGTATTTTTTCATTATCTATTCTCTCTTAAATATAGGTCATTTTCAGCTAGAGACGGATCAGGCTGAACAATAAATCGCTCACAGTCAATTTATATTTGCATGCTCAAGCTCAAGTGATATCAATAATGAAAACCAAATACTATGATCGTCAGCGTCTTTGAAAAACAGACGTCGAAGATTTCGCCCAACTGAGTTTGTTTCTCCGTAGTAATTACGGTACTGAAAAATGCGACTATTTTTTAGTTTTCTTTTTATCTTTGGCTTTTTTCTTGTCTTTTTTAGCGGACTTATCTTTTTTAGATTTTTTATCTTTATTTTTGGTTTTGTCGGCTTTTGATTTTTTCTTATCTTTGCTTTTGACTTTTTTAGGTTTTTCTTCAGTTAAGGCATCTGCTGTTTGAGCACTTTGGGCTGGATTTTCATTTGAGCTGGAAGGGAAGGCATCCATACCGAGTTGACGAAACCGAGCAGCCCAATAACGTACCTGACCGATAGTCAGTCCAGTTTGTGTTGCTGCCTGCATTTGGCTGGCACCGCTATGGAGAGCAAGTAAAACATTGGCTCGAGCACTATAGTCATTGGTGGAAGCAGCTATCGTTTTACAGCGTTTAACCTGGGCTGGGGCGAGTAATTTTTTGCGGGGACTGCTTACCTGTTCTGTGCTTGTCATTGTCAACTCCATAAAGTGACCGAAAAAGAACTAAATAGCGGCTATATCAAAATATTACGATTATGAATGAAGCGTATGACATTTTTGTGACAAATGAAATGGTGAGAAAAACTTAATTGTTTACTGGCATTAAAAAAGGGCTATTCGCCCTTTTTTATTTGGGTATCCGGAATTTCTGGTTGATAAAATGCCAAAGATGTAAAGAAGAAAATCTTTCTCAGCGGATTATCTGATTGATCCTCTTCAGCCTACTCTACTGCCAATTTTCTGTTTCCACCTTCGCCTGAGTCTTCAT